>DASZAX010000028.1:0-1591 GCA_035944705.1 Mesorhizobium sp.
CGAAACTCGCCGCGTGCCCGTCGACCACACCATGTTCGTCGATCAGCTCAAAGCGATCGCCAGCCTCCGATCGCACCCGGACAACGCGCATTCTCGAGCCTTCCAAATCGCATCATCGATAAGTGTCCACATAAACTCGAAGAAGGCCGAGGCCGGGACGAGGCAGCGATGGGTGTTGGAGAAATCGCGCCCTTCCGAACGGAAGTTGAACACCGGGCCGCCCGTGAGCCGGTTCGACGGCAATCCGAAATTCATCGGCTCCAGCTCGACCTCGCGGTCGTTCGCCGTCGCCCGCATCACCGGACCCATCTGGTTGATGCGGATGTCGTCATGTTCGGGAAGGTCAAGGTCGCTTTGTTGCGTCGGAATCCCAAGCTCCAGCGCCTGCATCATCCTGCAATACTCGACCCACTTCACATGCTGTTCATAGGCGTTGCACATGGATGGCAAGATAGGGCGGGACCGGAGCGATTTCGAGGCTGATGGTCTTTCGCGATTTCCGGCAGTCCGTATCTACGCTTTTGCATTTATACGCTTCTACGGTTTTACGGGCTTGCGGGGGAAAGCATTCCCCCTGGTCGGCACTTCGTTGCCGACGCACCCCCTTCTGCGGGGAGACCCCGCAACGCCCCCCGAGAGTGAGAGTGCGGACGGGGTTTGCCGTGACGGGTTGAGGGCTGGGAGAGAGGCTCCCGGCGCCCGTCGCGGAGAACCGCGATGTCAAGACACGACCGCACCCCTCGCGCCGGCTCGGACCGGACGAACCTCTATGACGAGATCACCGGCAAGATCATCGCCGAGCTCGAGGCCGGCCGCTTCCCCTGGGTCCAGCCCTGGGGCACGGCGTCGGCGAAAGCGCCGCTCGGCCTGCCGAGGAACGCCGCCACCGGCCGCAGCTACAGCGGCATCAACATCCTGATCCTCTGGGGAGCCGTCGTGCAGCACGGCTTTCCCGGTCAGGGCTGGCTCACCTACAGGCAGGCCGCCGCGCTCGGCGGCAACGTCCGCAAGGGCGAGCAGGGCACCACCGTCGTCTATGCCGACCGCTTCGTCCCGGAGGACGAGAAGCGCCGGGCGCGTGAGACCGGCGAGGAAGCCCAGGCCATCCCCTTCCTCAAGCGCTTCACCGTCTTCAATGCAGCGCAATGCGAACGGCTGCCCGACGACATCACCGTCGCGGTTCCGCCGCCGCTCCCTGGCCTGATCGAGCCGAGGGTCGAGGCGCTGATCAGGGCGACGGGCGTCGACTTCCGCATCGGCGGCGACAGGGCATTCTATGTGCCGGCCGACGACTATGTGGTCGTGCCGCCGCCGCAAGCCTATTTCGAGCCGATCAACTGGCACCGGACGGCCCTGCACGAGCTGGGTCACGCCAGCGGCCATCGCAGCCGGCTGAACCGCGATTTCTCCTCCTCCTTCGGCACGAAGAAATATGCCTTCGAGGAGCTGATCGCCTTATCCTGACTCTGTGATCCTGTCTCAGAATCATGCATTGGAGGCGCCTCACCACGGCTCCGGTGAAGCTCTTCAGACGTCCGGGTCAAGCGTTCCCGCAGCGTAGCGAGGACAACGCTTGACGCGGCGGCGGCAC
>DASZAX010000029.1:0-79138 GCA_035944705.1 Mesorhizobium sp.
GGTGATGGCAATGGCAATGATCGCGTTCTCGATGCCGGGCCCGAGTGCCGCCACGAAGGCCAGCGCCAGGATCAGCTTCGGGAAGGCCAGGAAGATGTCGGTGATGCGCATCAGGATCGCATCGGTCCAGCCGCCGGCATAACCCGCTACCGCACCGACCAGCAGGCCGACAGGAGCCGAGATGACGGCGACCAGCACCACCACGAACAGGGTCAGCCGTGAACCATAGACAATGCGCGAATAGATATCGCGGCCGAGATCATCGGTGCCGAGCCAATGCTGAGCGGACGGTGGCAGCAGGCGAGCGCCTTTCAGGTCCCCAACCACTGGCGAATAGGCGGTCAGCTGGTTGGCGAAGGCGGCGACGAACACCAGTGCCAGGATGATGAAAAGCCCCAGCATGCCTGGCTTGTTGGCGACAAAGCGCCGCCAGGTTGCGTAGGTGCGGCCGAGCCTGGCCTGCCAGCGCGAGGCGGGCTGATCCGACAGCAGCCACTCACGGCGGGAGAGCGCCGTTGCTTGTGCCGTGCTCATGACAGGAAGGTCCAATGGATGGCGTGCACGGGTTCTTCTCCTCGTCGCGGGCCGAAATCAGGGATGAAGATGTGGCAGCGGCCAGCCGGCTACTGCGCCTTGGTTCTTGGATCGAGCAGCCGATAGAGCTGGTCCGAGATCAGGTTGATGGCGATGAACACCGAGCCGATGATGACCGTGCCGCCAAGCACCGCATTCATGTCGGCGTTCTGCAGCGAATTGGTGATGTAGAGGCCGATGCCCGGCCAGGAGAACACCGTCTCCGTCAGAACCGAACCTTCCAGCAGCCCGGCATAGGACAGCGCAATCACCGTCACCAGCGGCACGGCGGCATTGCGCAGCGCATGCCCCCAGATGATGCGCGTTTCCGAAACGCCCTTGGCGCGTGCCGCGATGACATATTCCTGGGACAGTTCGTTCAGCATGAAGGAACGTGTCAGGCCGCTGATATAGGCCAGCGAGAAATAGCCGAGCAGCGCTGAAGGCAGGAAGATGTGCCGCATGACGTCCCAGAACACATCCCACTGCCCCTGCATGGCCGAGTCCAGCAGATAGAAGCCGGTGGTCGGGGTGAAGGAATATTCGAAGGCGATGTCGAGACGGCCGGGGAATGCCGCCCAGCGCAGCTTGGCGTAGAACAGCACCAGCGACAGCAGGCCCAGCCAGAAGATCGGTACCGAATAGCCTATCAGGCCGATGACACGCACCACCTGGTCGATCAGGCTGCCGCGCCTCACCGCAGCCAGCACGCCGAGTGGAATGCCGACAAATGCGCCAATGAGCGTGCCGATCGTCGCCAGTTCGATGGTGGCCGGGAAGACCCGGCGGATGTCGTCCATGACCGGGTTGGAGGTCAGCACCGACCTGCCGAAATCACCCGAAAGCACACCCTTGATGTAGATATAGAACTGCTGGATCAACGGCAGATCGAGACCCATTTCGCGCCGTGTGCGCTCGACCACCGCTGCGGGGGCGCGGTCGCCAACGATCGCGAGCGCGGGATCGATCGGGATGACCCGGCCGATGAAGAATGTCACAGCCAGAAGGCCGAGATAGGTCATGACGGCAATGACAAGGAAGCGAGCGACAGGCGCCATAAGCGCAAACGCACGGGTGCCGTCAGCCTCTGCTTGCGCTTCGGCTGCATTCAAGCCACGGGTTTCCACCGGTTATTCCTTTGTGACGGCGCCGACGAAATTGGTGTCGGGGCTAGGCCCCAGCTTGAAGCTCTTCACGGCGTTGCGCACGCCGGCGACCTCGATCTGCTGGTAGATGATCGCAAACGGGCTCTTTTCGAGCACTTCCTTCTGCAAGTGCCGATACATCTCGACGCGCTTGGCGGGATCGCTCTCCAGAAGTGCTGCTTCCGTTTCCTTGCTCAGCTCCGGCACGTCCCAGGCATTGCGCCAGGCCAGCGTCTGGTTGCTGCTGTCATCGGCATTGTTGGGATTGGATGCAAAGGTCTGGGCGTTGGAGTTGGGGTCGAAATAGTCCTGCCCCCACTGGCCGATATAGATGTCGTGGTTGCGGGCACGGTATTTGGTCAGCGTCTGCTTGTCGTCGCCCGGGATGATGTCGATCTTGATGCCGGCTTCCGCTGCCGTCTGCTGGACGGCTTCGGCGATGCCGGTCACCGGCTGGCTGTTGCGTGTATCCATGGTGACGGAGAACCCGTCCTTCAGGCCGGCTTTCTCCAGGAGCGCCTTGGCCTTGGCCACATCCAGCTTGAACGGGGTCTCGTCCAGCTCACCCAGCACGCCCTTTGGCAGGAAGGTCTGGTGGACATTGCCGATGCCCTTGATCAGCGTATCGCCGATGGCGCTGTAGTCGATCAGATATTTGAAGGCCTCCCGCACCTCGGGCTTGGCGAGGTTCGGGTTCTTCTGGTTGAGACTGATGTAATAGACCGTGCCCTTCGGCGCGCTGGTGAGCGCGATGTCGCCGTTCCTGGCCACCGCGTCGAGATCGTTCGGCTCGAGATTGCGGGCGATGTCGATGTCGCCTGCTTCCAGCGCCAGCCGCTGGGCAGAGCTTTCCTTCATGTGGCGATAGATGACCCGCGCAAGCTTGGCCTTGTCGCCCCAATAATTGTCGTTGCGATCCATGACAACCGCCTCGCTGGCGCGCCATTCGCGCAGCTTGAACACGCCCGAGCCGGCCGAATGTGTCTTCAGCCAGTCATTGCCGAAATCATTGTCGTATTTGTAGTCGTCGCCCGGCGTCATCGCCTTGGCGTTTTCGGATACCAGCTTCTTGTCGACCACCGCACCGACGCTCGAGGCCAGGCAGTTCAGCACGAAGCTAGGGGCATAGGGTTTGTCGACGGTGAAGACGAAGGTGTCCGGGCTGGCAGCCTTGGCCTTCTCGGCGACATTGTCGCCGGTCAATCCGAACTGGCCAAGGATGAAGGCCGGGCTCTTGTCGAGCTTGATGACGCGCTCGAATGAATAAGCCACATCCTCGGCGGTGAGCGGATTGCCGGAGGCAAATTTCAGGTTGGGCTTGAGCTTGAAGGTATAGGTCAGTCTGTCGTCGGAAACGGTCCAGCTTTCGGCCAGGTCGCTGGTCACCTTGGTGGTGTCGGCAAGGTCGAAGCGCACGAGCAGATCGTAGATGTTGGCGTTGACTTCGGCAGTCGAGAGCTCGAACGCCTCGCCCGGATCCATGGTGATCATCTCGTCGAGGGCATAAGCCTCGACCAGCGTATCGGCAGGCGTTGCCGCAAATGCCGGGACCACCCCCATCAGCAGTGCAGATACTGCCGCGCCCGCGAACAGGCGACGCGAACGACAGGTGATCTTTTGCATCATCATCATGATCTCTTCCCTTGATTGCCGGAGTTCCCCACCCCGGGCGCGGCCTTGATGTCCGTCTGTACCGAGCCTCCACCCGGCGGGCGCACCTCCAAAGACGACTGCTCCCAAGCAGCATGGTCGATCTTGGCAACCCTTGTCCCGAACTTTTTGTTCAGTGGACAATAAACATTATGTATATACTTTTCCCGGTGTCAATCGTGCTTTTTTGCGGTTGAAACAGGGCCGGTTCTTGCCGTGTGTGCCCGATTGTGCCCTGTGATGCCCAAGGCGGCTTGTGCCCTGCCCTATGGTGAGGTCAAGCTATTTTGACAGAAAACAAACGTCAAGCATGATTGTGTTAGAAATATTTCACACCTGAAAAACTTCGATGCGAGATGGAAATGACCGAATCCGTTCGCCAGCGACTGACCGAAAGTCTCGCCAGCGCCACCAGCGCGAACAAGGCGCTTGCCACCTACATGCTGGCGAACCTCGGCGGCCTGCCTTTCGAGACGTCGGCGACACTGGCTGCCAAGGTCGGCGTGAGCGAGCCAACCGTGGGACGCTTCTGCCGCTCGCTCGGCTATGCGCATTTCAAGGAATTGAAGGAGGACCTCAGGGACGGAATCGGCGACAAGCCCTGGCTGGCCGGCGAGCGCCTAAAGGAATTCCGCGAGCGTAGCCACAAGGGCGACGCGCTCGCCCGCAGTCTCGATCTCGAGATCGCCGCATTGCTCAGGATATACGAGATCGCCAAGACCCCTGAATGGGAGCGCGCGGTCAAACGCCTGGCGACAGTGCCTCAGCTCTTCGTCGCCGGCTTCCAGACCGAGCGCGGCATGGCGCAATATTTCGCCACCCAGATGCAATATCTGCGGTCTGGCGTTCAGCTGGCGGATGTTGCCGGCGGCAATTTCAGCGAGATTCTGCTGGCAGCGCCGAAGACGACGGCACTGGTGCTGTTCGAGGCACGACGTTATTCGCGGCTGACATTCCTGCTGGCGCAGGAGGCACACCAGGCCGGAATACCGATCACCCTGGTCACCGATGCCTTCTGCGACTGGGGCCGCGATCTGGCCGACGAGATGTTCGTGGTGCCGACGGAGCTCGGCATGTTCTGGGATTCGACCGCGCAGATGGCCAGCCTCGGCAATCTGCTGATCAACGGCGTCTTCAATGAACTGGATGCTTCGGTCGAAGAGCGCATGAACAGGGTCGCCGCATTGCACGGGAAGTTCATCGGCTTCACCGGCGACTGACAGGGACGGAGCGAGAGTGTCGAAACAACAGGAGCCAATGAGCGGTTTGCCGAAGAACTCCAGTGCACCATCACCAGACGGCCAAGACAGGGCGGCCCGGAAACCGGCGTCGGAAAAACGTTATGTCGGCCGCGCCGCCGCCATCGGCCTGACCAGGCAGCGCGTCGTCGAGGCGGCGATTGCCCTGATCGACGACGAGGGCCTCGCGGGCTTCTCGGTGCGCGCACTGGCCCGCCGGCTCAATGTCTATCCGGCCGCGCTCTACTGGCATGTCGGCGGCGACAAGACCAACCTGCTCGCCGAGATCTCGGGCTCGCTGATCGCCAGCCTGATGCGCCCCGAGGACCTGCCCGACGACTGGCGCGACACCATCCGCATCCTGTTCCGACGCTTCCGGGCCAGCGTCCACCAGCATCCGCGCGCGGCCCCGTTGCTCGGCCCGCATATCCGCTCGAACGGCGCACCGAATGCACCCTGGGTCGAGGTCATCCTGAAGGCCCTGACGCAGGCCGGGTTCGAGGGGCAGCCGCTGATCGATGCCTTCAACGCCGTGGTCGGCGCATTGGAGGGCTACATCACCATGGAACTGGCCGCCGATGGCGCGACGGAAGGGTCCGAGTGGGTGCAGGCTTTCGATGCGGGTCTCGATACGCTGGAAGCCTCACGCTTTCCGCTCGTTAGGCAGCACCTGCCGCAGATGTACAACCGCTCCTTCGTCATGCGCTGGAAGAGCGGCGACGTCGCCCCACTTACCGAAGGCTACGACTTCCTGGTCGAGACCCTCATCCTCGGCCTGGAAGCGCAGGTCCGCTCGAAACCATCCTCAGCCTGAGCATGGTCACCCCTTGACGGCACCGGCGGTCAGCCCGGCGACGATCTTGCGCTGGAAGAACAGCACCAGGACGATCAGCGGCAGGGTGACGGTGACCGAGGCAGCCATGATCGGACCGAATGGATATTCATAGCGCGAGTTGCCGGCCAACAGCCCGATCGCCACCGGCACGGTGCGGCTTCCCTCGGTCAAGGTGAAGGTGAGCGCGAACAGGAACTCGTTCCAGGCGAGGATGAAGGCAAGCAGGCCCGTGCTGACCAGCGCCGGCCCCATCAGCGGCAGCAGGATGCAGGTGAGGATGCGCCAGTGCGAGCATCCATCCATGATTGCCGCCTCTTCCAGTTCGCGCGGGAACTCGCGGATGAAGCTGGTCAGCACCCAGGTGGTGAAAGGCAAAGTGAAAATGAGATAAGCGAAGACCAGCGACCAGACGCGGTTGTAGAGGCCGAACCAGCGGATCAGTTCGAACATGCCCGACAAAACCACAACTTGCGGAAAGATCGAGATCATCAGCACGGTCAGAAGCAGTGAACGCCGTTCCGGGAAACTGAGGCGGCCGAGCGCATAGGCCGCAAGCGTGCCGAGCCCCAGCGACAGCGCGGTCGTCGAGATGGCGACACAGAGCGAATTGAAGATCGAGGTGGCAAAATTAGCGTCGCGGAACAGCTCCTTGTAGTGCCTGAAATCCAGCGCCGGCAGCAGTACCGATTCGTAGAGTTGAGCCCCCTGCTTGGTCGAGGAGACGATCGCCCAGTAGTAAGGGAACAGCACGTAGAAGAGCAGCAGTGCCGTGACGCAGCCAAGCGCGACCTGGCGTACCCGGCGCATCGCCCTGTAATAGGCGCCCGAGCGCCGTTTGATACGCGTGCTCATCGTTCAGCCGCTCCCGAGCGATCGAGCCGCAGCGCACCGACGATGAAGATCGCCACGAAAGCGATCAGCAGGAACACCATGGTCGAGGCGGCCGAGCCGACGCCGAGTTCCTGGTTGTTGATCAGCCGGTCGCGCGCATAGATCGACATCGTCATGGCGTTGACGTTGGCGCCGGCCAGCACATAGGCAAGGTCGAACATGCGCAAGGCATCAAGCACGCGAAACAGCACCGCGACACCGATGGTCGGGGCCAGCAGCGGCAAGGTGATCGACCACAGCCGCTTCCACCATGGAATGCCGTCTACTTCCGCCGCCTCGAAGATCTCCTCGGGCAGGATCTGCAGGCCGGCGAGGATGAGCAGCACCATGAACGGCGTCGTCATCCAGACGTCGATGAAGATGACGACGCCGAGCAGCAGGGAACCGTTCGCCACCCAGGCAACGCCGTGATCGGCAAGGCCCAGCCCAACGATCGCGCGGTTGACCACGCCGAACTGGTCGTTGAGCATCCATTCCCAGATCTTGGTCGAGACGACCACCGGCATTGCCCACGGCACCAGGATCGCCGCACGCACCAGTCCGCGCCCGGGAATGGCGCCATGCACCAGAAGCGCGATCGCCAGCCCGAGCACGGTCTCGATGGCGACAGAGATCGTGGTGAAGATTGCCGTATTGCGGACCGCCCGCCACCAGACCGGATCGCTGGCAACCTCGACGAAATTTCCGAAGCCGACCAGGACGTGGTTGGCGCTGTCGTCGAGATAGGCATCGGTGAGGGAAAAATAGAGCGTGCGCGCAAGCGGCCAGCCGGCCACCAGGACGAGGACGGCGATCAGCGGCGCTACGAACAGCAGCCCCGAAAGATGTTCACGCCGTTCGAGCCTTGTCTTCACGCCCGCACCTCATTGGCTGCGGCGGAGCGCTCATGGCTCATGGAATGGTCGAGCCGGTGGCCGTCCCTGTCGAACAGGAAGAGATCCTCGAAGCGCCAGTCCAGGCCGACCGATGTGCCGGTCGCGACCTTGCCCAGCGCATTTGGCAACCTGACAGACCAGGCAATGTCGGGCGCAATGCGGACGTAAGCGAGATGTTCGTGACCGAGGTCTTCCAGCCGTTCCAGCGTGCCTGTGACCTTGCCCTGCCCCTGTATCGCAATCGACAAGGCCTCGGGCCGGATGCCGATCTCCGTCGGCAAACCAGGCCCCGAAAGCGTAACGTCCAGCGACAGATTTCCCGGCCCCTGCACGCTGCAATCGGCACCGGAAGCGTTTGCCGAAACGGCCATGAAGTTCATGCGTGGGCTGCCGATGAAACCGGCGACGAAACGGTTCTGCGGCGCATGATAGAGCTGCTGCGGCGTGCCGATCTGCTCGATGCGCCCCTTGTTCAGGACCACGATGCGATCGGCCAGCGTCATCGCCTCGACCTGGTCGTGGGTGACATAGATCATCGTCGCCGCCAGACTGGCGTGCAGCTTGGCGATCTCCATGCGCATTTCCATGCGCAGGTCGGAATCGAGGTTGGACAGCGGTTCGTCGAACAGGAACACTTCGGGCTGACGCACGAGGGCGCGGCCGATAGCGACACGCTGGCGCTGCCCGCCGGAGAGTTCGCGCGGACGCCGTGACAACAGGTGATCGATCTTCAGCGTTGCCGCGACTTCCGTCACCTTGGCATCAATCTGCTGCCGCGACAGGCCGAGCGTCTCCAGTGCGAAGCCGATGTTGCGGGCTATCGTCATGTGCGGGTAGAGTGCATAGCTCTGGAAGACGAAGGCAATGCCGCGTTTCGAAGCGGGGATATCCGTCACCACCTCGCCGTCGATGACGACGTCGCCGGCGCCGACCGGCACCAGTCCCGCAATCAGGCGCAACAGGGTCGACTTGCCGCAACCCGAAGGCCCGACGAAGACGACGAGTTCACCATCGGCGATTTCGAGATTGACGTCGGTGATGACCGGAACATGGCCAAACGACTTGGACACTGAGCGCAAGGCGACTGATGCCATGGCATCCTCTGGCTAGAGCATGATCCCGAACCGAAGGTCAGCGCAGCAAAAAGTTGCAGACTTTTCGGACAAGATCATGCGTCAAAAAAGAGTTGGAAAGACAAATGGATGGTTCCGGCGCCGTCCGACGCCGGAACCAGTCGCGAAAGCTAACGGCTTTCCTTCAGCTTCTCCAGCCGACCGGAAAGATCGGTCAGCGTCTTGTCGACATCCGCGCCATCGGCGATGATCTCGTGGACGGCGCGGTAGAAGGCCTGCGAGACGCGGTTGTAGCTCGAGCCGGTATAGCCGGACGGACGCGCCACCGAACCGTCGAAGGCAGCCTGCGCGTCGGCAAGGAACGGCAGTTTCGCCAGCACGTCCTTGTCACTGTAGAGCGACTTCTGCGTCGGGTTGTAGGCGCCTTCGATGGCGCGCATCTTCTGCACTTCAGGCCCGACGAGATAGCGCAGCAGCTGCGTCGCGAGTTCGGGCTTGGCCGTGTATTTCGAAATGCCAAGATACATCGGCCCAAGGCAACCGCTCGATTTCTGGCCGTCGGCGCCGACAGGCAGCGCCATCATGCCGACCTTGCCGGCGACCTTGGAACCGTCGGCCTGCGAAGTGCCCCAGACATAGGGCCAGTTGCGGTGGAAGACGGCGTTGCCGGCTTCGAACACCGCGCGCGAGGTTTCCTCGTCATAGCCGAGCACGCCTTCAGGGCTGATCGTCTTGACCCAGTCCTTGGCGCGCGTCAGCGCCTTGGCGGCCGCTGGATTGTTGATCGAAACCTTGCCGTCCGGCTCGATGATGGTCCCGCCACCGCTGGAGGCAACCCATTCGATGGCATCGCAGGTCAGGCCTTCATAGCTCTTGCCCTGCCAGGTGAAACCCCAGAGGTCGGGGCTGCCGGCCGCTCGTTCCTTCTCCTGGATCAGCTTGGCCGTTTCGGTCAGCTCGTCCCAGGTCTTCGGCGGCTGCTTGCCGTATTTCTCGAGCAGATCCTTGCGGTAATACATCAGCCCGGTGTCCATGTACCAGGGCAGCGCCACCAGCCGGCCGTCCTGGGTGGTGGCCGCGTCGATGGTCGACTGGAAATGCTGTGCCACTTCTTCGGCCGGAACCAGCGGCTTCAAGTCCAGCATGTTGCGCTGGAGCATGCCGATCCAGATGACGTCGATGAACAGCACGTCGGCATCGGTGGACTGGGCCGCCAGCAGCTGCTGGTAGATCGGAATGGCGTCGTCGAGCAGCGCCGGCATCTTCGTGATCTTCACCTCGTTGCCGGTCTTTTCCTTGAAGCCGGCAGCTGCCTTGGCGCAAAGCTCGTATTCGCTGGCGCCGCAGAACATCGAAACGCTGTCCGCCCAGGCCGGCGTCGCCGCTGCGGAGAAAAGCATGGCCGCGCCAAGCGTGATGGATCTCATCATCATTGTCTCGTTCCCTCTGTTGTTGTTTCGGATGATGTCGGTGACTGGCTATCGCGCGTGCTTCTCCTTCCCGTCTTGCAGAACATACGCGAGCAGATCGGCTTCGCGCGGCAGGGCGCGACCGCCGTAGTCGGTGGTGGACAGTGAGCCGCAGATGACGGCATAGCGAAGCGCCTCTTCGAATGGCGCACCGCGCAGCACGCCATAGATCAGACCGGCGTTGAAGGAATCGCCAGCCCCGGTGGTGTCGACGACCTCTACCTTTGGAGCCGGCACAGTGTAGCGGCGCCCTTCATGGCTGGCGATGGCGCCATTGGCACCGCGCTTGATCACCACTGTCGGCACGTGACGCTCCAGAATGTCGAGTGCGGCCTCAGCATCCGCCGCTCCCGTGAACTGGATGGCTTCGCTCTCGTTGGGCACGAACATGTCCATCGCCTGCAGGACATCGACAACACCTTCGGCCTCGATGCCGAAATCGAGATGCTGGCACTCGCCGCAGACCAGAACGCCGTTCCGACGCGCACCCCTGATCAGGGCGAGCCGCTCGGCACTCCTGGAAAAACCCTGAAGCATCAGCACAAGCGGCTGCGCGACCTCGACATCTTCCGCCGTGGGATCGCGGTCATGTTCGTCGACATAGCTGATGAAGCCGCGATCCTGCTGAAAGGAGAAAGCGGCGCTGACCCGGCGCAGCGGACCGTCATGCCACTGGAACAGCCCTTCGTCGATGCCTTCGCGTCGTACCTCGTCCAGCACCATGCGGCTGAAGATGTCGGTGCCGAAACCGCACCACCAGCCGGCCTTCAGGCCGAGCCGCGTCAGCGCCAGGGCCGTCGTGTAGCTGGCGCCGGGCAGGTCGTCGAAGCTCTTCGCCCAGATGTCGGTTCCCAGGCGCGGCAGCGTGGGCAGGTCGGTGAAGATCAGGTCGTAGTAATATTCCCCCACAACCATGACGTCATAGCGATTGGCCGGCGCGGGTTCCGTCATCAGCGCCACTCACCGACATAGGCGGCATGCGCCTTGAGATATTCATCCACCAGAGGCTCGGCGCGCGAATAAGACAGCACGAGCGGGTGCGCTGCCAGTGCCTCCACCGCAATATCGCGGCGCCGTTCGCGGATCGCCGCCACCGCGAGCCTTTCATAGTGCTTCACGTTCTGGACGAGTTGGGATTGCGCGGCAGGCATGGCGCCGATCTTTGTCGGGCTTATGCCGTTCTGGTCGATGACGCAGCTTACCTCCACGACATCGTCCGCGCGCAGGCCGTCAATGGCGTCGCCGTTGCGAACGTTGAGTCCGCTGTAGCAGGGCACACCGGTTTGCAGGGCATCGACGAGATTGAGGGCGACGCCCGCATAACCTTCCCCTTCGTGGCCGGTCGTTTCCTCCGGCAGGCCGGTGGTCTGATCGGCTTCCTCCATGCTCGGCGCATCCCCACGGGCATAATGCATGTAGGTGGCGTTACGGCGCTGCTCATAGGCGAAATAGGCAGACAGTGCCTCGTCGGCATTCTCCGTGACGCCGATCTCCTTCAGCCGGGCCATCAGCGAGCGGTTGAGATCGCGCACTTCCTCGCCACGGGTGCGCTTGTCGTTCTGCACGGCGGCAACCGCCTTTTCCGCGTAGTAGTAATAGTAGAGATACTCGTTGATCCACAGACGATGACGGCGCACGACCGACGGCGAAAACATGCGCTGCGAGGTCGATGCCAGGAAATCGTCGTCGTCGAGCAGGTCCTGCAGCACTTCCTTGCCGTTCACATAGGCTGCGCGTGTGAACGACAGGTGGTTGAGGCCGAAGACCTCGGTACGGACATCGTTCTGCGGCACGTGAAAGCGCGAGGCGATCGCCTCCTGTGCGCCGTTGGCACCGTCGCAGATACCGATGGCACGATCGAAACCCGCATCCTGCAGGGCCTGCGTGACGAGGCCGGCCGGGTTGGTGAAATTGAACAGCCAGGCCTTGGGGCTGACCCGCTGCAACTGCGCGGCATAATCGAGAATGACGGGAATGCTGCGCAGCGCCATGGCGAAACCGCCGGGGCCTGTCGTCTCCTGGCCGAGCACATCGTGGGCGAGCGCGATGCGTTCGTCCTTGATGCGGCCTTCCTCGTCGCCGGGACGAACCGTGGTGACCACGTAGGAGGCACCATCGAGTGCCCGCTCGGTGTCCGAGGCTGTCGATATGCGCACCCGCGACTGCGTGCGCGTGGCGAGCTCGGAACTCAGCGTCCCGAAGATTTCGAGCTTCTCGGCATTGATGTCGTGAAGGCAGATTTCCGTCAGCCCGCTTCGTTCGGCACGCCGCAGGGCCGACCCTACGAACAATGGCGCGCGAACGCCTCCACCACCGATCAATGTCAGCTTCATCTGTCCCTCATGCTGTGCCGTGACAAGCCAATTAGAACTGGATATAACCAGTAATGTCAATGAACATTTGTTGCTTAAATGCAGCCCGGCATGCCAGAAGATTTTCGCGATGCCTTGCGCCGGTTCCGGCGATAACGGCAGCCGCCCAACCGGAGATCATCGTTGAAGGACGCCCGTCCCATCCAGCCACTCGACCGCAACGATCCGGCACCGCTTTACATGCAGGTTCGACGGCACATCATGAACCTGATCGAGAACGGACGGCAGCCTCTCAATTCTAAACTGTCATCGGAGCGCGAGCTGGTCGAACTGCTCGGCGTGAGCCGTATAACCGTGCGCCAGGCACTGAAGGATCTGGAGCATGACGGCTATATCGCCAGCCACCCCGGCAAGGGCTTCTATGTCACCGGCGGCAAGACCAAGCCCTTCGAACTCGATCTGCTGAAGAGCTTCACATCGACGGCGATCACCACCAACCGCAAACCGGGCAGCCGCCTGATCGCAGGCTGGGTCGGCAAGGCCGACCGCGAGATCACCCGGCCGCTTTTCCTGCCGGATGGCGCGGATGTCGTCTATCTCAGGCGCCTGCGCTTCCTCGACGACGTGCCTGTCACCGTGCAGGAGGACTGGCTGTCGCCAGCGACCGCTCCCGGCCTGCTCGACCTCGACTGGTCGAGCGGCAACCGCTCGCTCTATGGCGAGCTGCGCGAACGTTATTCAGTCGTGCCGGTACGCGGAGAGACAATCGTCAGCGCGCGGTTGCTGACCAGTGAGGAAGTGACGCTGCTACAGGTCGATCCGCCCGCGGCTGCCCTGATCATCGACCAGATCGCTTATGACGATGCCAACCGGCCGGTCAACCTCTCGGTGTCGGTGACGCTGCATCCGCAGGTGCTGTCGCAGGCCTGAGAGACGATTCCGAGGGGACATAAGCCGCAGTATCCCTGCTGCATCGCACAAGATTCTACAGCCCCGACGCTTTTGGCAGAAAATAGCGCCACCGGTGACTATGACGGGTCGTCGGGTTCAGGAGGTTGGCGTGACCGCTGTCGTAAATCTTTCCCAGATCAAGCATGCCCTCTCCGGTGTCGACGTCGTCGCGGAGATGGAGACCGCGTTCAGCCTGTATTCGCAAGGCCTGGCGACAGTTCCGCCGGTCGGCGAATTGCTGTTCGAGCAGCCACCTGGCGAGATGCATATCAAATACGGCGCGGTGCGCGGCGACGGGGTCTTTGTCGTCAAGATCGCCACCGGCTTCTACGAGAACCCGTCCATCGGCCTACCCTCCTCGGGAGGCGTGGTGCTGGTTTTCAGCGCCAGCGACGGCAGGCTTGTGGCAATCCTGCAGGATGAAGGCCACCTCACCGACATCCGCACCGCTGCTGCCGGCGCGGTTGCCGCCAGATGGCTGATGCCAACCGGCCTCGACTGCATCGGCATCTGCGGCTCCGGCAGCCAGGCACGGCTGCAGGCGCGGTTTCTGCACGAAGTGACCCCCTGCAGGAACGTGATGGTCTGGGCGCGCAATTCGGAAAAGGCCAAAAGCTGCGCTGCCGATATCGCCGCGCTCGGCTTCGAAGCCATTGCTGTCGCGTCGCCGGCGGAACTTGCCAGGCATGCGCGTCTGATCGTGACCACCACCGCATCGAAGACGCCATATCTGATGAATGATCACGTCCAGCCGGGAACGCTCATCGTGGCGATGGGTTCGGACACGCCCGAGAAATCAGAAATCGATGCCACCCTGCTCGGCAGGGCAGCAACCGTCGTCGCCGACAGCCGCTCGCAATGTTTCGAACGTGGCGAAATCCATCACGCCATCGCCCGGGGCCTGCTTGCTCCGGAACGCGTTGTCGAACTCGGGGAGTTCATTTCCAGAGGGGATCGGCATCAACGGCAGGCCGACGAGATCTCCCTCGTCGACCTTACCGGCGTTGCGGTTCAGGATATCGTGCTGGCCAAGGCGGTGTGCCGGAAGCTCGGTCTCCTGGATTGAACGTTCCCCCGTTCACGAAGCGACGCGACCGGGGAATTCGTCCTGAAGGAACCGATCCACCCGCAGCAAGGCATCGCCGAGGTGCTCCGGCTCGCCACCGATGCCAAGGCGGAGATGCCCCTCCATTCCGAACCAGCTGCCGGCGACCGCGAAAACGCTCTGCGTCTCGCGCAACCTGCGGCAAAGCTCTTCCGAAGAAACGGGAAGGTCGTAGCTCAGGAAAGCCATCGCACCGGCCTGCGGCGGCACCCAGCTGAAAATCCCGGGGTGCGTCGCTATCCAGCGCGAGAGCTGGTCGAGGTTGCGGGCGAGAAGGCGGCGGTTACGGGCGACGATCCGGGCACGCTTTTCCGGTTGCAGGGCATACAGCGCAATCCGTTGCCCGAGCGTGTTGCTGCCGATGGTCGTGTAGTCCTGCCGCTGCATCGCCTTCTCGATGATCTCCTGCGACGACACGATCCAGCCGATGCGCAGCCCCGCCAGCGCCATGGCCTTCGCCGTACCGCCGGTTATCACGGAGGTCGGCGCTGTCGCGAAAAGTGTTTCGGTCTCGGCTCCCGCAAGCTCGGCGCCGCGATAGATCTCGTCGGCATGGAGGGCAATGCCGTGGCGCGCGGCAAGGGAAGCCAATCCTGACCGCTCCTCAGGGGAAAGCACGCCGCCAGTCGGGTTGTTGGGATTGCAGACCGAGATCAGCCTGGTTTTCGGTGTGATCGCTCCCGCCACCTCGTCGAGGTCGAGCATCCAGCGGCTTCCCGACAATCGCAAGGGCACCTGGTGCACCTTCGCACCGAGTGCCTTTGCCAATCCCGGCAACTGCATGAAATTGGGCGTGACGATGATGGCTTCGTCGCTGCTGTCGAGCAGACTCATGATCGCCAGCATGTTGGCCTCCGACGATCCGGTCGTGACCAGGACGTTGTCGGCGGTTGCACCGGGATAGAGCGCAGCGATCGCATCGCGCAGCGCCGGCTCGCCTTCGGTATGGCCATAGCCCAGCGGCAGTCCGAGCAGCGCTTCGATCTCCTGCGTATCGAGCAGTTCGCGCAGCGTGAAAGGATGCAGCCCGCTCTCGGTCAGATTGTACTCGACCGTGTTTTCCCAGATCGACTGGCTGCGTTCGAGTTCGAAAAGATCAATGCGCATGTCACTTCCCATCGAGAGTGCGTCATCGGCCGGTCGGCGCGATGTATCGAGAACGCGAGGCTAGTGTCAGCCTTCGCAAGGTTCGGCTGAAGCTTCCTTGACCGTGGCAGAATGTGTCCACGCCGCGCCCGGCAATGACAGCATATTCTACCCCACCCGCGCCATACCGGGGCGCGCGGCATTCACATTCAGGACATGCCGCTGTTCACAGCGAGGACATGGCATGCAACAGGTCAGGAACAACTACATCGACGGTGCATGGCGTCCGGCCGAGCATTGCAGCGAGAGTTACAACCCTTCCGACACCAGCGAGTTGATTGGCCGCTACGCGATTGCCGGCACCGCCGATGTCCGCGACGCCGTGGAGGCTGCGCGCAAGGCCTTCGCCGACTGGAAGGAAACATCTCCCCAGCAGCGGTTCGATATTCTCGACCGGGCGGCCGACAAGATTGCCGGGCGAACGCAGGACCTGGCGACGCTGCTGTCGCGGGAAGAAGGCAAGACCTTGCCGGAGGCCGCCGCCGAGGTGACCAAGGCGGCACATACGTTCAAGTATTTCGCCGGCGAAGCCGTGCGTCTCGCCGGCTCCAGCCTGCGCTCGGTGCGAAAGGCCGTCGACGTCGATGTCCGGCGTGAGGCGGTCGGCGTCGTCGGCCTGATCACGCCCTGGAACTTCCCGTTCTCGATACCCGCCTGGAAGAGCGCTCCGGCGCTGGCCTATGGCAACTGTGTCATCCTCAAGCCGTCGGAGCTGACCAATGCCATCGCCTGGGAACTGGCCAGCATCCTGCACGACGCCGGCATTCCGCGCGGCGTCTTCCAGATGCTCATGGGCGGCGGCGACGTTGGTGCGGCGCTGGTCTCCAATCGCGATGTCGATGCTGTCAGCTTCACCGGCTCGGGCGCTGTCGGCGCCATGATCGCGGCACAGGTCGTTGGCCGCGGTGCCAAGCTGCAGCTCGAACTGGGTGGCAAGAATCCGCTTGTCGTTGCCGACGACGCCGACCTGGACAAGGCCGTCGACGCGGCGGTACGCGGCGCTTTCTATTCGACCGGGCAACGCTGCACGGCATCGAGCCGCATCATCGTTGACGCCACCGTCCATGACGGCTTTGTCGAACGGCTGGTGGAACGCACCGCCAGGCTGCGCGTCGGCCATGCACTGGATAGTGCGTCCGACATCGGCCCCCTGGTCAGCGCCGCACAATTGCAGCGCGTGTCCCGTTATGCCGAGGCCGCGCCGTCCGACGGTGCGCGGCATGCGTTCGGCGGTCGCGTGCTGGCGGCGCCCGCCAACGGTTACTACTTCGAGCCGGCGATCTTCCTGGACGGCACCATGCACCAGAACATCAACCGGGAGGAAGTCTTCGGACCGATCGTCTCGGTGTTCAAGGCTAGCGATTTCGAGGATGCGGTGCGCCTGGCCAACGCCACTGAATTCGGCCTCAGCGCCGGCATCTTCACATCCTCGCACGCGAAAGCCCGCGCCTTCATCCGCGCCAGCAACAGCGGCATGGTGATGGTCAATCTGCCCACCGTCGGTTCTGACTATCACGTGCCGTTTGGCGGCCGGGGTGCCTCAGCTTATGGGCCGAAGGAAATGGGGCTGGGCGCGATCGAATTCTTCACCCAGACCAAGACTGCCTACATCGCGGACTAGGCTCCGCTTGCCCGCAACGTAGCGCGACACCTTCTGTCACGAACCCGGGCAAGGCGACAAAAACCGCTCTCCGCGGCGAAGGAAACGAAAACTTGTGTTCCGGCCGACAGCCTATCGTCGGCTTCTGACACCGGCCAGCAGGCCGGCGCTTGAAAGGAGCCATGATGTCCAATTCGCCGCGCGTGATCGATCCCGAAAGCATCGAGCCAGATACAAGATCGACCTATCCGGTGCATTTGCAGGAGCCGGTGAAGGGGCGTCGCAAGCGACGGCTTGGCTCGCTCGCAGGTCTCGGCAATTTGTCGGCGGTCCATGTCGAACTGCCTGCGGGTTGCGCCTCGTCGCTCAGGGTCTGGCACAGCCACGAAGACGAACTCATCATCGTCCTGAAGGGCGAAGCGACGCTGGTAACCGACGAGGGCGAGCAACTGGTGCGTGCCGGCCAGGCCATCGGTTTCCCGGCAGGCGAGGCCAATGGCCATCAGATTGTGAACCGAGGCGAAACACCTGTCGTGTTCGTCGAGGTGGCAAGTTTTGCCGAAGCCAATGTGTCGACCTATCCGGACGACGACCTGCTGCAGATACCTGACGGCCGCAGCCGCCGCTTCGTGCGCAAGGACGGCACCCCCTATTGAGACCCGCCACCATGCAATCGAAGGTTTCGCCGCGTCTCGCCGAGCCACTGGCTCCCGAAATTCTCGAGCTCGTCTTCCAGCCGCGCATCGAGCGCGAGCTGGCATTCGGCATCGACGACCTGTGCGCGGTCAACGAGGCTCATCTCGTCATGCTGGCCAGCACCGGGCTGATCGAGCCGGCGGTGGCGCGCGAGCTTGCCGAAGCACTGTCCGGCATACGGGACGACGGCGATCTTGCAGTTCCGCGTGATCCAGGCCGCGAGGACGGCTACTTCAATTTCGAGGCGCTGCTCATGGACCGCGCCGGAACGGACGCGGGTGGGCGGCTGCACGTCGCGCGCAGCCGCAACGATATCAATGCAACACTCGACCGGCTGGCAATGCGGCGGGTGGTTCTCGACCTCCTGGCGAAAACCATCGCGCTGCGCCAGGCGCTGCTGCATCGGGCACGCCAGTTCGCCGACACCATCATGCCGGGCTACACGCATATGCAGCCGGCACAGCCGGCGACGTTCGGCTTCTATCTGACAGGCATCGCGCAGGCATTGTCACGCGATACCTCGCGCCTGTTCAATGCCTATCACGCAGCCGACTCCTGCCCGCTCGGGGCCTGCGCCTTTGCCGGCACCTCCTTCCCGATCGACAGGCAGCAGGTTGCCGACCTGCTGGGCTTTGGCGACATCCACATCCATGCCCAGGATGCGGTTGCGTCGCGCGACTATGCCTGGGATGCAGGCACCGCCGTTCTGGCCATGGCAGCCAATTGGGGGCGCTTCGCGCAGGACATGTATGTCTGGGGCACGCAGGAATTCGGCCTTGTTCGTTTTCCCGACAGCATCGCCGGCACATCGAGCATCATGCCACAGAAGAAGAACCCGGTGGCGGTCGAATATCTGAAGGCCAGTTCCGGGGAAGTGATCGGCGGCCTCACCGCGACATTCTCGATACTCAAGGGCGGCCATTTCAGCCATGCCGGCGACACCGGTCGTTCATCGCTGGCGCCGCTCTGGCCATCGTTGCGCCTCGCCGGCAATGCTTTGACGATAACCCGTCTCGTTGCCGAAAAGATCGAGCCCAATGTCGAGACGATGCGGCAGCGCGCCGGTGCTGGCTTCTCCACGGCGACCGACCTTGCCGATTGCCTGGTGCGCGAAGGGGGCCTGTCGTTCCGCGAGGCCCATCACGTCGTGGCCGACCTGGTAAGGGATGCTCTAGGCCGCGGCATGAGCACGGACGAGATCGGGCATGGCGACGTGCGTGACGCGATCGCGCGGGTGCTCGGCCAGACAATCGACCTGCCGAATGAAGCCGTCCTCCACGCCCTCGATCCAGACCGTTCGATCGAGGCGCGACGATCGGCGGGCGCCGCCTCGCCAGCCGAGACACGGACCATGATAATGGCGGCCCTGGTCGAGATGGATCGCGATCGGGCCAGGCTCGGCGCGCATCACGCGCATCTCGCATCGGCACGCGAGCGGCTGGTCGCACAGCTCGAAAAGCTCCGGCAAGTGGCCTCGTCAAACTGATGCGGCAGGCATCCGATCTTTGGAAGAATCTGTCCGTTGCGACATGCCATTTGGGAAAGTCTGCGGGCCGGCCGCCGCTAGTCTGGTGCTGGTATTTCAGAGTTGCGATCCGATGACAGGCAGTAGTGCAGGACAGTTCATCCGCCTGGGGGAGACCCAACGGGCACCGGTCGAGATCCACATCGATGGCGAGAGCATCTCTTGCCTTGCCGGTGACACGCTCCTGACCGCGATGCTCCTGAACGGTCGGCGGCTGCGTCATTCCGAATTCGGCGACGGACCGCGCGCCGGCTTCTGCAATATGGGAGCCTGCCAGGATTGCTGGCTGCTGCTTTCCTCGGGAGAGCGGGTTCGCGCCTGCACCACCGAGGTCCGCGACGGCATGGACGTCGTGACGCGCGAGGCGAGGTGATCATGGCCGGCAATGACCGCATCGTCGTGGTGGGCAGCGGACCAGCAGGTTCACGGGCAGCGGAAACGCTCTATCGCGCAGGCTGCCGCAACCTCACGTTGATCAGCGAGGCGCCGGCGAGCGGCGGCCAGATCTACAGGCGCCAGCCCGCTGGCTTCAAGCGCCCGCCGGCCAGCCTCTATGGCGACGATGCGGCGAAGGCGCTGCGCCTGCACGATGCGTTCGATGCCCTGGCCGGCGAGATCGACTATCGACCCAACACGCTGGTCTGGAACATCTTCGAGGGCGCCGTGCACACCAGCGACGCATCCGGCACGGACAGGGTGGAGTTCGACCGACTGGTGCTGAGCACAGGTGCGATGGACCGCATCATCCCGATACCGGGATGGACCCTACCCGGTGTCTTCACGCTCGGCGGCTCGCAGATCGCCCTCAAGAACCAGGCCTGTTCCATCGGTCGCGCCGTGGTCTTCGCCGGTACCGGGCCACTGCTCTATCTCGTCGCCTACCAATACGCCAAGGCCGGCGCCAATGTCGTGGCGGTGCTCGACTCCGCCTCCTATGCCGACAAGGTCCGTGGTGCCGCGCGCATGGCCCGCATGCCTCGAATGCTGCTGCGCGGCCTCGCCTATCGCCGCTATCTTTCGCGCAAGCGCATCATGCTGCGCGAAGGCGTTCGGCTGCGCTCGATCGAAGGTGGCGACAGCGTGCAAGGCATCCACTTCAGTGCCGGAGGCCGGGACGCGTTCGTGCCGTGCGATGCCGTTGGCCTCGGCTTCGGACTGAGCCCCGAGATGCAGCTTGCCGAGATCGCCGGATGCAGGACCCGCTTCGACGCGGACAACCGGCAATGGGTCGTCGCTCATGACGGACAGGGCCGCGCGGGTGACGGCATCTATGTCGCGGGCGACGGCAGCGCGATCGGTGGCGCCGATGTCGCCGAGCTGGCCGGCGAGCGTGCGGCACTGGCGCTGCTTGCCGATATCGGCCTGCCAGGGCCGAAGGCGCGGCTGCGCCAGATCGAGCGTGATCTCGGCCAGCTGGCCGCATTCCGAAAGGGCGTCGAGACGAGTTTTCCCTTTCCTGCCGGCTGGATCGGCGAGGCGCCTGACGAAACCATCCTCTGCCGCTGCGAGAATGTCACCTTCGGCGAGGTCCGGGCCGCCATCGATCGGTTCGAACCGCAGGAGGTCAACAGGCTGAAGGCGCTTGCCCGTCCGGGCATGGGCCGCTGCCAGGGCCGTGTCTGCGGACCCGTCCTGGCCGAGCTGCTTTCGGCAACAACCGGAAAAGCGCTGGACCAGGTCGGCAAGCTGCGCGGACAAGGGCCCGTGAAACCGATCTCTTATGGACGCACCTGCGGCCAGGCCGACCCTCAGGTCGACGCCTGGATGCGTGCCGGCGAAAAGCGTGATGGCGATGACCAGGGTTTTTGAAACAGACGTCATCATCATCGGCGGCGGCATAGCCGGCGTCTGTTCGGCCTATTATCTGGCGCGGCGGGGCGCTCGGGTCAGCCTGTTCGAACGCGGCGCGGTCGGCACCCAGGCCAGCGGCGTGAATTTCGGCGGCCTGCGCACCAACGGCCGCGCCGAGCCTGAACTGCCGCTCAGCCTGCGTGCCCGCAGGCAGTGGCAAAAGATAGAAGCTCTCGTCGGCGACAGCTGCGAGACGGAAATCACCGGACATGTCGAGATCTGTGACCGGCCCGAGCATCTAGCGGCCGTCGAGCAATGGTCGGTCATGGCTGAACATCATGGCGTCGGTGTACAAATGCTGACGGGAGCCGAGGTCGCCAGACGCTTCCCCTGGATCGGCACCAAGGTGCTCGGCGGATGCTTCGTCGCCGGTGATGGCGCGGCCAATCCACGGCTGGTCACGCCGGTATTTGCCATTGCCGCGCGCAGGCTCGGCGCCGGCATATACGAATACGACGCGGTGCGGACTGCCCGCCATGATGGAACGTGCTTCCAGATCGAAACCGAATCCGGAACAAAAGCCCGCGCCCCCATCCTGATCAATGCCGCCGGCGCCTGGGGCGCACGTCTCGCGGCGCAGTTCTCGGAGATATTTCCCCTCGATGTGATGGCGCCGCAAATGGTGGTCAGCGAACCATTTCCACGCATGGTCACGTCGACGGTGGACTATCCGGTCAACGGACGTTTCTTCTACGCACGGCAGATCGGACGGGGCAATCTCCTGTTCGGCCGCGGTCCCGGCCGCGCCGACCTGGACACCGGCCGGGCAAAGTATGTTCCACAGAACCTGTTCGACGCGTCGCGCATCGCCGTCGACGTGCTGCCCTTCCTGCGTGGCCGCAATTTCATCCGTAGCTGGGCCGGCGTCGAAGGCAAGTCCCCGGATTCTCTGCCATTCCTGGGCAGGAGCCGCGCCGTCGGCGGATTGATCCATGCCTTCGGCTTTTCAGGACACGGCTTTCAGCTCGGACCCGGCATCGGCGAAGTGGTTGCCGAACTGGTGCTCGACGGACGGACGTCCACGCAGATCGAGGGCTTCGACCCATACCGGTTTGAAGTCCCGAGCAAGCCAATGCAGGCCCAGACCGCCTGAAACAAGGCGGCCTGAACACGGCCAAGGATCAGGCGACCCGCCGCAATTCGTCCTGCGGTCCCTGCAGCGAGGCGACGGCCGGAGACAGCGGCTCGTTCTTGATCTCGCGCAGCACCACGAAGCTGTCGAAACGCGAGAAGGAGACGTCACCGTCGAGAAGCTCGCGCGAGATGGCTTCATAAGCGGCGATATCGCGGCAGTCGAAGCGCAACATATAGTCGTAAGGTCCGCACAGTCCGAAGCAGTTGGTGATTTCGGGATGGTGCCTGATGCGACGCTCGAAGGTCTGGAAGTCGGCCGAGCCGTGGTTCTTGAGCGACACCGCGGCGAAGACAACGACGTTCGAGTAAAGCCGAGACCAATAGATCTGGGCCCGGTAGCCGCTGATCAGTCCCATCTTTTCCAGCCGGCGCACACGCTTGTGGCATGGACTGGCGGAAATGCCGACAATCGAGGACAGTTTGAAATTCGTGATCCGGCCGTTCTTCTGCAGTTCGGTGAGAATGCGCAGATCGATGCGGTCGACCTTGCCGGGCAGGCCGGCGAATTCCGGTTTCAAAGGCACCATGTTCATTGTGTTTTTCTCCTGACGAGGCTCAACTGGGGCTGCACGGTGCTGCCGGCCAGTCAGTCTGCTGGGGCTCTGCCAGAATGAGAGGACGCCCTGGGCTTGCAATCGAAAAATGGTAACGCCTGAATGAGTGGCAGACATGCAGAGACCGTCAGGCTGCCCTGGCTCAACACACTGGTCGCATTCGAAGCTGCATCGCGTCTCGGCAGCCTGACGCTGGCGGCCTCGGAGTTGAACCTGACGCCCGGCGCGGTGAGCCGGCAGATCAAGCTTCTGGAGCAGTCCCTCGATGTGACGCTGTTCCAGCGCAGCCACAACGCCATCGAACTGACCGACACGGGCAAAGCTTTCCTCGGCCATGTCAGGAATGGGCTCGCCGAAGTGCGCAAGGGCGTGCGCGAGGTTTCAGGCGAGGCCGCCAAGCTGACCATAAGGGCACCGCTGACGTTGACGCAGCGCTGGTTGATCCCAAGGATCGAGCATTACCATCTCGGCCATCCGGGGGTCGATCTGCGCTTTCGCACCATCGGAGCGGCAGGCAGCGATCGGGTCGACATCGAAATCAGATATGCGCGCGGCTTGCCGGCGACCGATGCTGAGGGCGAGATGTTTCTTGCCGACACCACCGCGCCCATTTGCCGACCGCAACTTCTGGCTGGATCGACCGCCGATATCGATCCGGCTCAGGTGCTCGCGCTGCCGATCCTGCAGGACACGGCGGATGCGTGGTCCTGGCGGCAATGGTGCAAGGGCGCAGCCATCCCTTTCAAGCCGCAGGGGCGCAGCATGGTCTTCGACACTGACGAAGCATCGATCGATGCCTGCCTTTCGGGCCTCGGCGTCGCCCAGGCCAACACTGTCTTCGTCTCATCCCTGCTGGAATCCGGCACCATCATACAGCTGTGCCCGTCGGTCGAGGTGGTGCTCGGAGCCTACTATGCCGTCATCCATACTCCGGGGCGGGTTCCAGAGGCCTTCGTCGCCTGGCTGAAGAACCAGGGGACCCAGATGGAGTTGGCAAAATAAACTGCCGGGCAAGGCGCCAAACCGGACATTTTTTGCCGCCCGCCGATGTTCGTTTGACCAAACGTGGCTGTCTTTCGGCCTACTCTCGACAGGGCTCCGCGCAAGGCGTCCGTTCCGGACGCTCCAGGGCGGCGTGAACAAGAACAGAGGGTGAGCGAAATGAACATGAAGAGACGAATGCTGCTGGTCTCCGTGGCGATGCTTGTCGCCGGGGCCGGCACCGTTCATGCGGCCGAGCAGCGGGTGGTGAAACTCGCAACCGACGGCACCTACGCGCCATTCAACTATACGGATCCTTCAGGCAAGCTGATCGGCTTCGAAGTCGATCTGGTCGACGACATCTGCAAGCGCATGAACGTCAAATGCGAGTGGGTCATCCAGAATTTCGACGGCATGATGCCTGCCCTCAACGAGAAGCGGTTCGATGCCATCCTCGCTTCACTGTCCATCACCGACGAACGCGCCAAGGCCGTCGACTTCTCGATCCCCTATTATGCCGGCCCGACGCGCCTCATTGCCTCCGGCGACAGCACGCTTGGCCAGTTCAAGAGCGGTGAAGGCACGACCATCCTGCTGGGCACGATGAGCGACAAGGACAAGGCCGTCATCGGTGATGTCGCGACAGCCCTCAAAGAGGCAACCGTCGGCGTGGAACGCGCCTCGACCCATGCGAAGTTTTTCGAGGAGACCTTTCCGGGCGTCAAGGTGAAGATCTACGACAAGGGCGAGAACATGCTGCTAGACCTCGTCGCCGGCCGCATCGATGCCGCCGTCGACGGCGCCGGCTCGACGCTCAACTTCATCGGCGAGCAGAAAAAGGCGGGCAAGAATTTCGTCGCCTTCGGTCCTGCCCTCAAAGGCGGCGCGCTCGGCAAGGGCGTGGCTCTGGCGTTCCGCAAGGGCGAGGAAACGGAACTGCGCGAGCAGTTCGACAAGGCGATCCGCGCGGCGACCACGGATGGCAGCATTTCGAAGATGAGCGTGAAGTGGATCGGTGTCGACGGTTCGATCCCGGAAAACGCCACCAAATGAAGACCCTAGACCTTCTCGCTTTCGGCCCGACCGGCTGGGGCGACGAACTGGCGTACGGCGCTGCAATGACCCTGGTCATTGCAGTCCTGGGCTTTGCCGGGGGTCTTGTCGTCGGGCTGCCGATCGCGGCAGCCCGCCTCTCCCCGAACATCCTGCTGCGTACCGTATCCGGCATCTACGTCACGGTTGTCCGCGGCGTGCCTGAACTCCTGGTGATCTATCTGCTGTTTTTCGGCGGCGGTCAGTTCTACCGCCATATCGCCGATGCGATGGGCTACTCCGGCGCCGTCGCCGCCGATGCTTTCAGCGCCGGTGTCCTCGCCATTGTCCTGATCTGCGCCGCCTACAGCGCCGAGGTGTTCCGCGGCGCTTTCCAGGCCATTCCAAAAGGACAGATCGAAGCCGCGAACGCTTTCGGCATGAGGCGGTCCACCCTGTTTTTACGCATCAAGCTGCCGCAGATGCTGCGCTATGCCTTGCCCTCCATCGCCAATGTCTGGCAGTTGGTGCTGAAGGACACGGCGCTGATCTCGGTCACCGGCCTGGTTGAACTGATGCGCACCATTGACGTCGCGGCGGGCTCCACGCGCAGTCCGTTCCTGTTCTACATGGTCGCCATCGTCATCTTTCTCTTCTTCACCTCCGTCTCGAACAAGATGTTCGAAGGCGCCGAACGTCATTTCAGCCGCTCCATCATCGGGGGATACGGCAAATGAGATGGGATGTGCTTTTCGGCTCGTTTCCAGCACTGCTGTCGGCACTGCCGCTGACGCTGGAACTGGCGCTGACGTCGATCGCGCTCGGTTTCATGCTGGCGGTGCTGCTGGCGACGGCGAGACTTTCGGGTGTTCGCGCACTATCCGCGCTCGCTTATGCCTTTGTCTACGTCATTCGCGGCACCCCGCTGCTGGCGCAGGTTTTCTTCGTCTATTATGGGCTTGGCGCCAACTCGATGCGATGCGCAACTCCATCCTGTGGCCGATCTTCCGGGAAGCCTATGCCTGCGCTCTCCTTGCCCTGTCGCTGAATACGGCGGCGTATGGCAGCGAGATCATCCGTGGCGGGTTGCTTGCGGTTCCGCGCGGGCAGATCGAGGCCGCCAAGGCGTTCGGGCTCACCGCCACTCAGCGGTTCCGCCTGGTGGTCTTTCCTCAGGCCCTGCGCACCATGTTGCCGGCCTATGGCAACGAACTGATCCTGATCCTCAAGGGCACGTCACTGGCCAGCACCATCACGATCATCGAGCTGACCGGACAGGCGCGTATCCTGGCCTCCGAGACCTATGCCCCGATCGAAGTCTTCGCGGCGGCGGGAGCGGTCTATCTCGCGCTCAACATGGCGCTCAGTTTCGGGGTGCGGCTGCTCGAAGGCCGGATCAGGCGCAGCGGAGGCCTGGCGATGGAAGGCTGAGGCGCAAGCCGATCCCTGCCCCGCAAGGCGACCCGACAAGACAATGACAAGAATGCGCATTCCAGCAATGGCGTGCCAGGCGGGATTCCTTGTGCCGCCGCAAGAACACCACCGGAGGAAATGATGAGTGTGATCGACCTGCCTGCCGGCAAATCCGCGTCCGCGGTGCCGACCATCGAGTCACGCGACCTGCGCAAGAACTTCGGCGCCGTCGAGGTGCTCAAGGGCGTTTCCTTCAAGGCCTACGAGCACCAGGTGGTTTCCATCATCGGCGCGAGCGGATCGGGCAAAAGCACGTTCCTGCGTTGCCTGAATTTCCTCGAAACGCCAACCTCCGGCGAAATAGACTTCAAGGGTCAAAGCCTGGAAATCGGCGGCGGCAAGGCGCCTGCCCAGTCGGATGTCGAGCGCCTGCGCCGCCGCACCGGCATGGTGTTCCAGCAGTTCAATCTCTGGTCGCACTGGACCGTGCTGGAGAACATCATCAAGGTACCCGTCCACGTCCATGGCGTGCCGCGTCAGCAGGCGGTCGAGAAGGCCATGGAGCTGCTGGCAAAGGTCGGTCTGCAGGAAAAGGTCAACGCCTATCCGACTTCGCTATCCGGCGGCCAGCAGCAGCGTGTCGCCATCGCACGGGCCCTTGCCGTCGAGCCGGAACTCCTGCTGTTCGACGAACCGACCTCGGCGCTCGATCCCGAACTGGTGGGCGAGGTGCTGGCCGTGATCCGCTCGCTGGCGAAGGAAGGCCGCACCATGCTCGTGGTGACGCACGAGATGAGCTTCGCCCGCGAGGTCTGCGACAAGGTCGTGTTCTTTCATGACGGCCGCATCGAGGAAGAAGGCCCGCCGGCCGAAGTGCTGCGCCAGCCTCGCAGCCCCCGCCTCGGCGCGTTCCTCAAGTCCGTTCGCTAGGAACTGTCCGCAGCCCGACAGGCTATCCCAGGAGTGAAGCTCAGGATGGCTTGTCTGGCCCCGCGTCAGTGCAGCGATCGAAACAGATCGAATTGCGAGAACAGGGACGGCACGCCGCCGGTATGCAGGACGCAGCTGGCTTCCCCGGCGGGGATGGAATTTGCAAAATCGATGAACCCCGCCAGGGTCTTGGCGGTGTAGACATATTCGGTGAGTATCCCCTCTGCCCGCGCAAGCATGAGCAAGGCACGCTCTGCTTCCGGCGTCGGACGTCCATAGCCATCGCCGAGATAATCCATGTGGTAGTGGATCGGGAGATCCTCGACAGAGGGCACCGCCAATTGCGTGGTCGCTTTCAGGCCGTCATAGATCCGTGCAACACGTGCGGCGAGTTCGGCCTGACCGTATTCGACGCTGACCAGATGCACCGTGAACGGATTGCCGAGAAGCGCATTGCCAAAGATGAAACCGGCTTCGGTCGGCCCCATGGAACCGCTCAGGAAAACATGCCGCAGATTGATGTCATCGGCTTGCGCCTGCTGGTGGAGTTCGTAGGCCGCGACGGCGTATCCCATTGCGCCGACGATCGCGTCTCCGACGATGTATGGTTTTCTGCCGGCCGTCTTGAGGTCTTCTGCAGCCTGCGTGACCGCTTTTCCCCGCAGCTCTTCACCCACATTGCCGAGATAACGGACCTCGGCGCCGAACACCTTGTTGAGAAAGGACTTCTGCTTGGCGGTCTCCGACATTTCCGCGTTGTGAAACACGATGCAATCGAACCCGTGCATTGCCGCGGCCGCGGCCGTGAGACGGCACAGGTTCGACATGGGACCGCCGGCGACCAGGAGAATGTCGGCGTCCGCCTGCGCGGCAGCCCCAAGCCAGAATTCGAGGCTTCGCAGCTTGTTGCCGCCCAGCGCGATTTCCATGTGGTCGTCGCGCTTTATGAAGAGGCCTTCGCGGCCTAGTGCCCTTTCAAGGTTCTTCAGGCGCCGGAATGGCGTCGCGCTCTCAAGGACGATCTGTCTGGGTGCTGTGAAAGGCAAAGTCCGAGTGAGCATGCTGTATTCCGGTTCAGTCTTCAGGATCATTTGGAAGGACGGGCTCGACGCACCTGGTCGAGATAGTTGTAGATCGAATATTTCGAGACATTGAGCCGGCCCGAGACGATCTCGACGGCGCCCTTCACGCGGAAGACATCCTTCTCCTCGAGGCGCCGCACGATATCCAGGCGGTATTCCTTGCCGGACAATCTTTCCCGGCTACCGTTGTTGAACGCTTCCGCGATGATGCCGTCGACACGCCTGCCGATATCGTCATCCGCGCTCGGCTCCTCCGTCCTCACCTGCTCGTCGATGCCGCAATAGGTCTGGAGCACATCGATGCTGGAGATGAGATGCTCGATGCAGAAGTCGATCTTCAGCAGGCCGATCTCTTCGCCGGTCGAGGTGTCGGATATCGCTGTCAGCGAAGAGCTCAGCCGCCGGCCGTCGGGCGTGGCGCCGGTGAACTGCATGCGCGGCGCGCGATTCAGCGATGCCTGGCGGAATTTATCGAGCAGGGCGGCGGACAGGCGCGAGCCTTGCGGCACATCCATGACCGTTCCGACGGAGGCGCGCAGCTGAGCAACCCCTTCGTGGACTTCATAGAGCGAGGCCTGGCAATTCGAACCGAACTGGGCGACCAGCGTCGTCATGATGTTCATGGCGGTCTCGAACCGAAACCTGTCGGGTCCTGTTCCTGGCGCACTGACCTGCTGTTTGGATTTCGGCACCGGATTCATTCCTTTCTAGAGCAATTCCAGGAAAAGTGCGTTGCGGTTTTCCGTCCGGAATTGCGAAAACAAAGAGTTAGAGCGTTTCCGAAAAACCGGAAACGCTCTAGACCCTGACCTGCAGTCCTCGCGTGGCCCTCTTCTCGAGCCTCCCGACCAGTATGAGTACCGGAAAACAGAAGGCGAAATAGAGCGCGCCGGCAATTGCGTAGATAAAGAGGATGTCGCCGGGAAACCGGACGATCTGAATTTCAGCCTGCCGCATGAGTTCGGCAATCCCGACGACGGAGACAATCGACGTTGCCTTGATCAAGGTCACGTAGACGCCGCCGAGCGAAGGCAGCATCAGGCCGACACTTTGAGGCAGGATGATGAGGCGCAGCGTCTTGAGGCGGGTGAAGCCAAGTGCGAACGCCGCCTCCCATTGTCCGCGCGGGATTGCGCGAATGGCACCGCTTACGATCTCGGTGACATAGCTCGAGGTATAGATGCCAAGCCCGATCGTTGCCGCCGTCGAGGAATCGAACTGAAGCAGCGGCCATCCGGTGTTCGGCAGCACAAAGTAGATGATGTAGAGCTGAACGAGGAAGGGGGTGCCGCGCAGGATGTGGAGATAACCGCCGATGATCGGGGTTGCGATCCTCACATATTGCCCGCGCAAGGTGCCAAGCCCGACGCCGAGGATCGAGCCCCATACGATGCCGGCGAGCGCAAGTTTCAGGGTCTCGATGAAACCCGAGAACAGGGCAGGCAGCACGGCCAGGAAGATGTCGACGGAATGGCTCATGCCACACTCCTCCAGCCACGCCCCGCGAGGCGAGACTCGACAAGGTGCGAGACGAACACCATCACCAGGTAAAACGCGAAGAAGATCGCGGCGACGGTCAGGAAACCTTCATTGGGGCGAACAAGGTCGCTGTTGAGCAGCATTCCCGCGCTCACGATGTCGAAGACGGTAATCAGCGACAGCAGCGAGGTATCCTTGATGAGGATGGCGGTCTGGCCAAGCAGTGCCGGTATGACGTTGACGATGCCTTGCGGGAGGATGACGTAGCGATATTGCTGGAGGGTCGTCATGCCGACGGCGATGGCACCTTCGCGCTGGCCACGCGGAACCGACAGGATACCCGAGCGGATGATCTCGGACATATAGGCGGTGGTGTGAAGGGTAAGCGCGATCGTACCAAGTACGATCTCGGGCATTCTCCCCATGGCCGGGATCAGGCTCGGGAGCCCGAAATAGACGATGTAGATCTGCAGCAGCAGCGGCGTCGACCGGATGATCTGGATGTACGCGCTTGCCGCATAAACGAGAGGCTTGCGGCCCGAAATTCGCATCAGCGCAACAACGAAACCAAAAGCCAGGGACAGGATCAGGCTCAGCCCCGCGGCAATGATCGTGTTGTAGATGCCCAGCAGGAACTGGTCCTGGTACTGGAGCACAAACCGATAGTTGAATACAGATTGCACGGCGCTCCAGAATTCGGACATCGCTTTTTCCCTAGAGCGTTTCGGGTTTTACCGGAAACGCGGAAACACTCTAACTCTTTGTTTTTGAACAATTCTGGACGGAAAACCGCTACGCACTTTTCCTGGAATTGCTCCAGTGGAGACACGTGCTTCCCCGGTGGTTTGGACACCGGGGAAGCAGTAGATTTTTACTTGTGGTCCTTTTCCCACTTCATGCTCGTCCACCAGTAGTCGACCAGATTGTCGAGCTTCCTGTCCGCGGTCTTCAGTTCGATCCAGTTGTCCATCCAGAATTTCAGCTGGATGTTGTCCTTGCGGGTGGCAAACGCCAGCGGCTCGCGGGTGATGTTGCCTTCGAGCATGCGCAAATTGTCGAAACTGGTGGCGTAAGCGGCAACGTTTCCAGCGCTGGAAATAGCACCATCGATGCGTCCCACCGAAACGGCCTGGGCGCTTGCCGGTCCGCTCGCGAATTCCTTCACCGTTGCCTGCGGCAGGTAATCCTTGATGGTGGTGATGTAGGTGCCGCCCTGAACGCCGCCGACGTTGAGACCGCTGGCATTCAACTCCTGCCAGGTCTTGTAGGGGCTGTCCTTCTTCACGAAGGCGACGGTGTCCTGGTAGAAGAACGGCCGCGAAAACAGAAGCTGCGCCGTGCGTTGCGGTGTCGGCGTCATGTCGGCGGCCAGGATGTCGAACTTGTCGGCAAGAAGCGCCGGGATGAGGCCCTTCCAGTCGTAGTCCTGAATGACGAGCTTGACGTTGAGATCGGCGGCCATCATTTGCACGATTTCGATGGCGAGGCCGGTGCGCGCGCCGTTCTTGTCAACAAAGCTGACAGGCTCGCCCTGGGTCTGCACGCCGACGCGCAGTTCGCCGCGCTGCAGGATGCGGTCCATGACATCTTCGGCATGCGCGACCTGTGCTGTGACGGCAGACACCAGTGCGACTGCCGCGACGGCAAGTGACTTGATAAGTTGCTTCATGACGTTCCCCTTTTTTGTGAACAAACAAATCCGGCGTGATCGCTCACGCCGACCCAACGAGTGAAAGGAACCTTTGCGTCCGCTCACTTCTTGCGTTCTGGAAGATCTCTTCGGGCGTGCCGGTCTCGACGATGGCACCGGCGTCCATGAACACGACACGGTCGGCCACTTCGCGCGCGAAGCTCATCTCATGCGTGACGACGACCATCGTCATGCCCTCGCCGGCCAGTTCGCGCATCAAATCCAGGACACCGCCGACCGCCTCCGGGTCGAGGGCGGACGTGGCCTCGTCGAACAGCATCACCTGCGGCTCCATCGCCAGCGCACGTGCAATGGCGATGCGCTGCTGCTGGCCGCCGGAGAGCTGCGCCGGATAGGCATGCGCCCGGTCCAGCATGCCCACCCTGGCAAGATATTTGTTGGCTGCGGCTTCGGCATCGGTCTTGCTGACGCCCTTCACGGCCATCGGCGGCAGCACGACATTGCGGAAGGCGGTCATGTGAAGGAAGAGGTTGAAGTGCTGGAACACCATTCCAACCTTGGTGCGGAACGCCGGCAGGTTAGTCGCCTTGCCGGTAACCGAGACACCGTCCACCACGATCGAGCCGCCGTCGACCGTCTCAAGCGCGTTGATCGTTCGAAGCAGCGTGCTCTTGCCGGATCCAGACGGTCCGATGATGACCACAACCTCGCCCTTGCGGACCGAAAGCGACACGTCGCGCAGCGCATGCGTGCCGGGACCGTTGCTTGTGGCCGGATACCGCTTTTCGACATTCTGGATTTCAATCGAGACCGAGGTCGCTTGTGACCCCGCCTTGCGCGCCTGCAGCAATTTGCTCCTCCTCCCGAGGTTGGGAGGGCTTCTATCGCCTCAAAACTTCTTCGTCAAATTTTTTTTAATCAAACAATTTTTTTGAAAATCTGATGTCCGCAGATGCGGTCGGTCAATCAAGGCTCCGGCACACCCTGGAGCCGCGGCCCCCAAGGCGACCTTCAAACCAGCGCCTGCGCCATCCACCGAAATTATATTCGTTTTCAGTTAGTTAAATAGAATCGACCGAACGCGCTTTCGCGCTCGGTCGATTCCCGCACATCGTGCGTGCACCTGTTGCGCCGCGACGGTGGCGCTAGTGCCGGACCATGCCGGCATCGACGTTCAGCGTCTGGCCGGTGATCCAGCGCGCGTCGTCGGAGGCGAGGAACGACACGACGTCGGCGATGTGTTCGGGCTGGCCCTTGCCTTTCATCGCCTGCAGCATTTCGACGAAACCGAATGCCTCGTTGTGCGGGCTCGCCTTGACGCCGTCGCTCTCGATCAGCCCCGGCGTCACCGCATTGGCGGTGATGTTGTATTTGCCGAGCTCTGTCGCCAATGCCCGGGTGAAACCGATGACGCCGCCCTTGGCCGCGACATAGGCCGCCATATTAGGCGTGCCGGCGAAGAAGGTGTTGGAAGCGATGCTGATCACGCGCCCGGCCTTGTCCGTCGCCCGCATCTGGTCGGTCGCCGCGCGGGTGACGATGAAGGTGCCGGTCAGATTGACGTCGATGATCTTGCGCCAGTGGTCGAGGTCGACATCGTCCCAGGCGATGAAGGGCACGATGCTGGCGTTGTTGACGAGGATGTCGACGCCGCCGGACAGCGCCTGGATTTCGGCAAACAGCGCCTTGACCGATACCGGGTCTGAAATGTCGGCGGCAATCGCCTTCGCTTTTCCGCCGATCGCAACGGCGGCGGCTTTGGCGCCCTCGGCGTTGATATCGCTGACGATGACGGTCGCGCCGTCGGCGGCCAGGCGCGCCGCGATTGCCTTGCCGATGCCCTGTGCGGCACCCGTCACCAGAGCCGTCTTTCCCAAAAGCCGTTCAGTCATGAAAATCTCTCCCAAAGTCTTGTGATGTATGTTCAGGCGTCGGCATCGATGACGGCCAACGCCGCGTCGATGCCCTTGCCGATTGCAAGCTTCTGGCCGGCGGCGTTCATGGCGCCGCCCAGCGCCGTCAGCGCCGCGATCGCATAGATCGGCTGCGCCGTCGGGCCCATGTGGCCGATGCGTGTCAGCCTGCCCAGCGTTTCGCCGCGGCCCGACGAGAACACCACGCCATAGCGGGCACGCGCGGCCTGGCGCAGCGCCTTCTCGTCGATGCCTTCAGGCGTGCGTACGGCGGTGGTGGTCGGCGACGCGATGGCCTCGCTGGCCGCCCAGATCGACAGGCCCATCGCGGCAACGCCGGCGCGCATGGCCTTTGCCGTCAGCGCGTGACGCGCCCATACCGCTTCCGGCCCCTCCTCGAGATAGAGGTCAAGCGCGGCGTCGAGCCCGTTGACCTCCGCCACCGATGGCGTGAACGGGAAAGGCTGCTCGCGTGACCATGCGTTTTCCCAGTCGACAATGCTCAGCATCGAGGCGCGCGGGGCCGCCTTGTTGGCCTTCATCCTGGCCCAGCCGCGCTCACTGACAGCCATCAGCGTCAGGCCGGGAGGCGCTCCCAGGCATTTGTTCGGGCCGGTGACATAGATGTCGGCCTTGCAGTCTTCCGGGTGCGTCTTCATGCCGCCGAAGGATGAAACGGCATCGACGATCAGATAGGCGCCATGCGCCGACACCAGCGCGCCGATAGCGTCGATCGGGTTGATGGTGCCCGACGGCGTATCGTGATGACAGACCGAGACGATGGTGATTTCCGGATGCTTCTTCAGCATGTCGGCAACCGCCTGCGGATCGATCGCCTCGTTGTAGGGCACTTCGATCTCAAGCAGGTTGGGCGAGTAGCGTTTCGCCCAGTAGCCGAAACCCTTGCCGTAGACGCCGGAGGCCAGGTTCAGCACCACGTCGTCGGGCGTGATCAGCGATGCCGCCGCGGCTTCAAGACCCAGGACCGGTTCGCCATGCAGGATGAGCGGTTTGTTCGACAGCCGCATCGCCTTCTGCGCCTTGTCGATGACCTTCTCGTAGAAGATCTGGAACGCCGGATCGTAGTCGTAGAGCACCGTGCGGCCAAGGCCGCGCAGCACCTTGGCATAAGCGTCCACCGGCCCCGCGGTCAGCGTGATCACCGGATCGGCGTGTTCGAGGTAGCGCATTTTTTCGTCTCCGGTTTGGAGCAATTCCAGCGAGAGAGCGCGTATCGGTTTTGCGTCCGGAATTGCGTAAAAACAAAAGGTTGGAGCGTTCCGCGAAAAGCGGAAACGCTGTGGTTGCCGCTCAGCCGTAGAACTGCGTGCCGGTCCTGTAGGTTTTGAAGTTGTCCATGTCGTGCGAGTACATCAGCTCCGCACCATGGTCCTGCGCCAGCTTCTGCACCTTGCGCATCGAATTGACGCCGGCAACCGGGTCGATGTGGAAGGCCGCCTGGCACAGCGTCTCGAGGCTCTTCTGGGTGTAGGCGGCGTCGATCGTGAACAGGATCGGCTGGCGCTTGGGAAATTCGACCAGAAGACTGTAGTGGCCGATCGAATGACCCGGCGTCGAGATCAGCCTGACGCCTTTCGCGAGCTCGATGTCGCCATCGATCCCCTCGAAGGTCGAGTTGGCGCGCGTGGTGCCTGCCAGCAGCTGCGCTGTCGCGCCGCGCGCTTCCGCCGCCTCGGCCGAGAAGCTCAGGTCCGAATAGCCGAGATGTTCAAAGGGCTGCGGATTGCAGGCCTGCGGCACTTCCGTGCGATGGCAGATCTTCTTGGCGTGCGGGAAATATTTGTTGCCGCCGCAGTGGTCGAAATGGAAATGCGAATTGACCACGACGTCAATGTCCTTCGGCTCCAGCCCGAGCAATGCCAGCGCACCCGGGATGGTCTGGTGCTTTTCCTGGATCGGCTTTTCGAAGGGCAGCACCTTCATGACATGGTCGTAGTCGAAGCCGGTGTCGATGAGGAAGCGGCCTTCGGCATGCTCGACCAGGATCGAATAGACCGGGAAGCGGACTTCACCGCCCGGGCCACGGTTCCAGAACACATGATAGCCGTCGAGGACGAGCGAGCCGCCGTCGAGCAGGTAGACCTTGGTATCCGACATTCTTGCCTCCTGTTTGGCGCGGCTCCCGTCCGCGCATCGGTTGTGGTCAGCGCGCGCCGCGCTCATAGGGAATTCCGAGTGCCGCCGGCAGGCTGGCCCGTCGTCCGAACAGCACCAGCATGATCATCACCGCCAGGAACGGCAGCATCTGGATGACGTCGGTCGGGATGTTGATGCCCGCCACCTGCATGGCCGTCGTCAGCGACAGGCAGACGCCGAACAGCAGCGCGCCGAACAGCACCCAGACCGGGCGGCCGCGCGCCAGCATGGCCAGCACGATGCCGAGGAAACCGGCACCGTTGGTGATGAAGGGAATGAACAGCCCTGCTCCGACATTGGCGAGATAGGCGCCGCCGAGCCCGGCCAGCGCGCCGGTGGACAGCACGGCGATGGTACGGGTCCTGATGACGTCGATGCCGGCGACATCGAGCGCAGCCGGCTTGTCGCCGGCGGCCTGCAGGTTGAGGCCGAGCTGCGTGCGCCGGTAGAGGTAGCCCATGGCGAACACCAGGGCGACAGCCAGATAGACGATCAGGTGATGTTTGAAAAAGGCCGGCCCGATCACCGGAATATCCGCCAACGTCGGAATTACGGTAGGATTCGGAGCCGGCAAACGGGGATAGCTGCGCGAGAACTGGAAGTGGTGTAGCAGCGCCGTCAGGCCTTCGAGGCCGAGCGTCAGCGCGATGCCGATGACGATCTGGTTCAGGCCGATGCGCACGCACAGAAGCGCCATGACCAGCGCCACCGCGACGCCACCGGCGGCACCGGTGAGGAAGCCCAGCCACAGCGAGCCGGAATAAAAGGCGCCGACGAAACCCAGATAGGCGCCGGCCAGCATCATGCCTTCGATGCCGATGTTGAGCACGCCGGCCTTTTCCGACATCTGCTCGCCAAGCCCCGCAAGCAGAAGCGGGATGGCAGCGGTGACCGCGCCGAACAGCAGCGCGCTGAGAAAGACTTCGCTGAACAGCCCGGTCATGCGTCAGGCCTTTCTCGACTGGTTGTGGCGGTGGTCGACATATTCGGCGAGCGCGAGCACGATCAGCACGATCGAGACCAGCACCAGCGTGAAATGATTGGGCACGCCGAGCCGCCGTGCCGCGCTTTCCCCGCCGATCGACAGCACCGAAAGCAGGAAGACGAAGCCGATGGCGGCAAAGCCGTTCATGCGGGCAAGGAACACCGCCGGGATGACCGCCAGCCCATAGGCAGGGTTCCAGTCGGCGCGGACATTGCCTTGCACGCCGATGATGTCGACGGCGCCGGCAAGGCCGGCCAGACCGGCCGAAATGGCGAAGACGGCAATGGTCAGGCCGGGCACGCCGAGCCCGGCATGGACGGCGGCTCTCGGATTGGCGCCGACGATCCGCAGCTTCAGCCCGAATGCCGTGCGCGTCATCACCAGGTGCACGATGATGATCGCGGCCAGACCGAACAGCAGGCCACTGGTGATGGTGGTGTCGAACAGGCGCGGCAGCCGGTCCTCCACCGGCAGGGTGCGGGTCTGCGGCACGGTCGTGCCGGGGTCGCGGAAGAAGAGTTTGACAAGCACATTGGCGAGCGAGGTACCGAGGAATGTCATCATCAGCGTGGTGATGATTTCGTTGACGCCCTGATAGGCGCGCAGCAGTGCTGGCACCAGCGACCAGGCCATCGCGACAAGCGTGGCGATGACGAAGGCGCAGAACAAGGCGAGCCATGCCGGCATGATCCCGACGAAGAACGGCGCGCTGGCCGCTGCCGTGACGGCGCCGAGCAGGAACTGGCCGTCGCCGCCGAGGTTCCACATGCCGGCGCGAAAGGCCACGATCAGCCCGGCGGCAAGGAACAGCAGCGGCGCCATGCGCGTCAGCGTCTGCTGGATGCCGAGCGGCGAGAACAGCCCCTTCTCCAGCACGTAGCCGTAATAGGCGAGCGGGTCGACGCCGACGGCAAGCAGGATGCAGCCGGCGATGACGAGCGCGGCAAGGATCGGGCCGAGCGTCATCAGCAGCCGGCGCAGGATGTCACGGCGCGCCGCAACGCCGCTGGTGGCGTCGAGTGCGGTGGCGTTGACGGTGGGGGCGGTGTCGATGCTCATGCGGCTAGTCCGATCATCAGGCGGCCGACCCGGGTGCGGGCGTCTTCGGCATTGGCGACGGTTCCGACCAGCGCTCCGTTGGCCATGACGGCAATGCGGTTGCAGATGCTGAGCAACTCCTCGAGGTCGGTGGAGATCAGCAGCACGGCGAGGCCGCTTTGGGCAGCGTCGCGAATGCGTTGGCGCGATGCCAGCGTGTTGGCGAGATCGAGCCCGTAGGTGGGCTTGTTGAAGATCACCACCTTGGCGCCTTCCGCCAGTTCGCGTGCCAGGAGCACTTTCTGGATGTTGCCGCCCGACAGCCGCGCCACCGGCGTCTTCAGGCTCGGCGTGCGAACATCGTATTCGCGAACCAGTTCGGCGGCGCGCCGGTCGATCTCGGCGCGCTGTTCGACGCCGCCGCGCCAGAACGGCGCCGCACCGACCTGCTTGAGGAAGAAGTTGATCGAGACCGGGAAGGTGCCGACGGTGCCTTCGCCCAGCCGGTCATCGGTGAGATAGCGCAGGCCGCGCCGGCTGCGCTCGCCGACGCTCAGCGCCTCGATGGCCGTACCTTCCAGCCGGACCGAACCGCCGGCCGCCGCGCGCTGGCCGGAAAGCGCCTCCGCCAGCTGTTTCTGGCCGTTGCCGTCGATGCCGGCAATGCCGAGGATCTCGCCTGGCCGGATGTCGAAGGAGATCGACGACAGGCCGGGCGCATTGTCGGTCGCTGCCACCGTAAGGTCGGTGACCTGAAGCAGCGGCGCGGCCTCCGCGTGAACTGAAGCAACGGGACGCTCCGCCGCTTCCGGATCATCCTTCTGCCTGCCGAACATCAGCTCCACGATCTCGGAGATGATCTCCTGTTCGCCGAGCGCTCGAAAACGCTCGGGCGGGATCTCGCCGACCTTGCGGCCGAGCTTCAGCACCGAGATGCGGTCACCGAAGGCGGCGGCCTCCTTGAGCTTGTGGGTAATGAAGACGATCGCAAGCCCCTGTTCGACAAGGCGGCGCATCAGCGCGCCTAGCTCTTCGATGCCTTGCGGAGTCAGCATCGAGGTGGATTCGTCGAGGATCAGCAGCCGGCTGTTGCGCACCATGGCGCGCACGATCTCGACCTGTTGCTGTTCTCCGAGCGAAAGCTCGGAAACCCTGGCATGCAGCTTGACCGCGATGCCGAGGCTCTTGCTGATCTCGGCGACACGCGCCTCGAGTTCCTCGGTTCTGGGTCGTTGCCACCAGGGGCCGCCCAGCAAAAGGTTTTCCGCCACGGTGAGCGTCGGCACCAGCATCATGTGCTGGAACACCGTTCCGATGCCGAGCGCCAGCGCCTGGCGCGGCGAGGCGATCGGCATCGGCCTGCCGTCGACCAGGATGCGGCCTTCATCCGGCTGCTGCAGACCGGACAGCATGCCGATCAGGGTGGACTTGCCTGCCCCGTTCTCGCCGAGCAGCACATGCACTTCGCCCGGACGGATCGACAGGTCGATGCTGTCATTGGCGACGATGCCGGGAAAGCGTTTGGTGACGCCTTCGAGTGTGACGATGTCGTCAGCGGGTGACGAGGAAGCATTGCTCATGAAAGCCCGGCCCTGAAAACGGGGATTGGTCCGAAGGGGCGAATGGACCGCCCCTTCGGTAGCTGAGGTCTGGCCGCCTTACTGGGCGACGCTTGTCATCAGCGCCCTGACGGCGGCGGCATCATAGACCGGCTCGACCTTGATCTTGCCGGAGATGACGTCCTCGCGCACCGCCTGGACTTCGGACCAGACCTTGTCCGGGATCGCGGCGGTCTTCAGCAGTTTCACGGAATCGTCCTTGAGGCCGATCGTGTAGTGCTTGCTGCCGAACGTGTCGGCCTTGAGGTCGGCGATCATCGCGGCGTAGACCGGCTCGATGTTCCACACCACCGACGACAGCAGGAAGCCCTTGTCGATCGGCGACTTGTCGCCAATGACGTCGATGAAATAGACCTTGCCGCCATCGGCTGCCTTGGTCGTCTCGACCGCCTGCAGCATGCCGAAGCTGGAACCGTTGCCCTGGCCGAAGATGATGTCCGCGCCCGAGGCGATCACGCTTTCGGCGACGCGCTTGCCGCCGGCCGCATCGCTGTAGGCGGCGGGCCCGATCACCGCATAGGTGATCTTGACGTCCGGGTTCTCCGCCTTCACGCCCTGCGCGAAAGCCGCCGACTGCGAGTTCCAGGATGGTGGCTCGCCGGAGACGACGATGCCGACCGACTTCGAGCGCGACATCTTGGCGGCGAGACGGCCAGCCAGATAGGCGCCCTCATGGCCGCTCAGCGTGTAGTCGGCAACGAGGCCTTTTTCCAGACCGTTCGGCGTGTCGACGATCGCCACCGGAACCTTGGTTTCCTTGGCGATCTCCGGCGCCGAGGTGTTGTAGCCGCTGGCATGTGCGATCAGCAGGCTGGCACCGTCGGAGGCGAGTTCCCGCAACGTCGGACGAACGTCGCCATAGCCAAGGCCCTGGGCCACGACCACTTCGACGCCGGCGGCCTTGCCGGCCGCCTTGGCGGCATCGATGCCCTGCTGGTTCCAGCCGTAGTCCGTGCCCTCTTCGGGCGTCAGGATGGCGATGGACTTGACTTCACCAGCAAAAGCGCCACCCATCAAGACGCCACTTAGTATAACTGCACTTACACTGCTTTTCAGAAGCTTTAACATGTTACCCTCTTTTGTTGCCTTCCGGTTAATATTCTTATTGTCATTACGCAGAAGAGAGATAGACTTTCGGAATAAACTGCATCCGGAGCCTATTCGAAGTGAAGATCCGTTATGTCCTCCCTCTAGCGCTGGCGTTCGCACCCTTTGCCAACGCCGTTGAGTTGCACCACGTCACCGTCCGCACCGGCACCGATGGGCTCGCCATGGTGCCGTTGACGATCTCGAATTCCGGCAAGGACGGCCTGTCCTGCAACGCCGACTTCGCCCACTGGTATTCGGCCGGGATCGCGACGGTCGAACCGGGCAGGAGCACCCGTATCGAACTCTGGTTCGACGCCGCGACCGGCACCTTCACCATCCTCAACGACAAGCGCGAAAACCTGCCGGTCGAGCGCCTGTGGTGCGGTCTCTCGGGCCGCGCATACGCGACCCGCGTGCAGATCACACTCGACCGCACCGATGCGGAAAGGGGCACGCGCGCCGTGGCCTGTGGCATGGAGCAGGACAGCCTGCTCTGCCGGTAGGCGCTGATCGAGCCGTGCCCCTCCAGCATCGTGCCTATTCCTTCGCCAGGAATTTGTCGGTGAAGGTCTCGTCCGCCGACAGCGGCGCCTTGAGCACGCCCTGGTCGCTGAGCGTCTTCAGCGTCTCTTCCCACTGCGTCTTGCTCATCCAGCCGAGGCCGTGCTCCTTGGTTTCAGCGCTGGTGAACGTCGAGGCGATGTCGGCGTTGATCTGCGCCAGCAGCACGTCCTTCTTGTCCGCATAGCCCGGTGCTGCTTTGGCGGTGATCTCGGCAGCCTCTTCCGGATGGGCAACGACATAGTCGAAGGCTTCGCGATAGGCCTTGACGAAGCGACGCACGACGTCGGGCTTGTCCTTGATCATCTTTTCCGAGGTGAACAGGCCGGAGCCGTAGGCCTTCCAGCCATGGTCCGCGCCCATCATGATGCTGAGCGAACCCGGACCGCCGGCCTTGGCTTCAAGCTCGGGAACCTCGGCGTCGACATAGCCGACCACCGTCTGGACGCGTCCGAGCAGCAGATAGCTTTCATAGGGCGGCGAAACGCTGTTCAGCGTCATGTCCTTCTCGGTCAGGCCGTTGGCCGAAAGGAAGCCGCGGAAGAAGATGTAGGTCGAGCCCGCCGGATGGATGCCGATGGTCAGCCCCTTGAGGTCTTCCGGCTTGGTGAGCTTCAAGGTCTTGGCCAGCGAGATGATCGCGAGCGGCGAGCGCTGGTTGACGGCGGCGAGCGCCACCACCGGAACCTTCTGCGACCGCGCGACGGCGAGCGTGGGCAGGTCGCCAAAGCCGAAATCGGCGTTCTCGCTGCCCACCAGCCGCATGGCGTCCGGTGAACCCGAGCCCTTGCGGATCTCTGCGAGGTCGATGTCGTTCTTGGCGAAGAAACCCTTTTCCTTGGCCACGAAGAACATGGCGTGATTGCCGCGCACCACCCAGTCGAGCTGGACGTTGACGGTGTCGGCGGCAAGCGCTGCGCCGGAGAAGCCAAGCGCGCCGGCAAACGCTGCAAGCGTGGCCGCCTTGATGAGTGAGCGTCTCAGCATTGTTCGATCCTTCCCTGTCGTTGACCGCCCGAAACCCTAGGCGTGGCTGAATTTCGGTGCCCACGGCACCACGATGCGTTCGAGGATCTCGGCCGCGTAATAGAAGGCGATGCCGAGAACGGAGACGAGCAGCAGCGCCGCGAAGACCAGTGCGGTGTCGAGCTGGGTCGAGGCGAACTGGATGACGTAGCCCAGCCCGTCCGAGGCGCCGGCGAATTCGCCGACGATGGCGCCGATGACGCTCAGCGTGGCGGCGATCTTGGTGCCCGCCATCAGGTTGGGCAGCGAATGCGGCACCCGGATCCGGAACAGGATCTGCGTGCGGCTGGCGCCGACCGAATTCATCAGCGACAGCAGCGAGCGGTCCACCGACTGCATGCCAGCCAGCATCGACAGCGTCACCGGGAAGAAGGCGATGACCAGGATCAGGCCGATCTTGGGTGCCAGCCCATAACCGAACCAGAGGATGAATATCGGCGCCAGCGCCACCTTCGGCACGTTCTGGAACAAGACCACCAGCGGGTAGAGCGCCCGGCCCAGCCAGTCGAACCGCACGATGACCAGCGCGATGGCGACCCCGACCACGACCGAGACGACGAAGCCGAGCAGGATCTCGGCCGCCGTCACCAGCGTGGCCTGCATCAGCGTTTCCCATTGCGCGACCAGCGATCGCCCGATCTCCGTCGGAGCCGGGATGATGAAGGACGAAATGGCGAAGATCCGCACGACAGCTTCCCAGGCCACGATCGTGGCCAGCAGGAGAATGACGGCAGGCAGCCAGCTGCTTGTCGCGGCGGCAAAGCCTGAAGCCGAACGAGGCTCGGCGGTCATGGGTTGATCGCTCATGATGCGGCTCCCGGTTGATGGCTGGCGCGCAGCATGGTGCGCAGCTGCACGACGAGGCGCACGAATTCCGGATCTTCCGTCACCGCCAGGTCGCGCGGGTACGGCAGGCCGATGTCTATGCTGCCAGTGATGCGCCCGGGCTTGATGCCGAGCGCGTGGACATGGCGCGACAAATGAATGGCCTCGTCGATCGAATGGGTGACGAGCACGATCGTCTTGCCGGTGCGCTGCCAGATCTCCAGCAGCGACTGGCCCATCGAATCGCGGGTTATGGCATCGAGGGCGCCAAATGGCTCGTCCATCAACAGCACAGCCGGATCGAGCGCCAGCGCCCGGGCGATGGCGACGCGCTGCCGCATGCCGCCCGACAGTTCGTTCGGCCGCTTGTGGGCGGCATCGCCAAGCCCCACCAGCTCCAGCATCTCCTGTCCGCGCGCCCGAAGTTCGGCGCGCGACAGCGATCTGTCGGCGATGGAAAGCAGCATGGAGGCGTTGTCGACGGCATTCTTCCACGGCAAAAGGTTGGCATCCTGGAAGACGACGCCGATCATGCGCTTGCGCGCCGCCTCGACCGGCGAGAGCCCGCCGATCGAAACGCTGCCGCTTGTCGGCTCGACCAGTCCGGCCAGCACCTTGAGCAAGGTGCTCTTGCCGCAACCGGAAGGGCCGATGAGCGAGACGAAGGAGCCCTTCGGCACCGCAAGATCGATGTTCTGGAGAACCAGCTGGCGAGCGTAGACCACCGAGACGCCTTTGACGGAGATGAGGTCGTCGTGGCGGATGTGGGCCGGCTTGCCGCCGTCTGCCCGGATCGTGTCAATGCGCATGGTTTGTTCCTCCGTGCGTTCCGATCCAGCCGCTTCTTTGCATGGTGCGATGCATCGGCTACTCCCGGCCTTCCAGGATGCGCCGCACCGCGACGAGCTTGCGCGCCCGCTCGGCCTGCAGCGCCTTTGTCTGCTCGGGCGTGTAGGAGAACATGCCCTCGCCCGACTTGATGCCGAGCTTCGCGGCACCGGTCTTCTCCAGCACCATCGGGGCGACATCGTCACGATTGGAAAGGTCGGCGTTCAGGAAGGAAGAGACGGACTTGTAGATGTCGAGGCCTGCCATATCGAGCAGCGCCATCGGACCGACGACGGCGATCTTGTAGCCGATGCCCCAGGACACGCAGGTGTCGAGGTCTTCCGGCTCGATGACACCGCGTTCGACGAGATCAACCGCTTCGCGCAGCAGGGCATAAAGCACGCGGTTCTCGACAAAACCCGGGACGTCCTTCTTCACCACAACCGGCAGCAGGCCGATCGAACGGATGAGTTCACGGATGGTCGCCACGGTCTGCGGCGCGGTCTTCTCGCCGCCGATCACCTCGATCATCGGGATGATGTGCGGCGGATTCGACCAGTGCATGCCCACCATCCGCTCGGGGTGCGAGATATGCGCCTGCAGCTGGGTGATCGGGATGCCCGACGTATCCGATGCCACGATCGTGTCCGACGGGATCAGGCCATCGATGGCGCGATAGACCTCAGCCTTGATCGCGACGTTTTCAGGAACGTTCTCGATGACGAGGTCGGCGCCCGATACGGCCCCGGCGAGATCGTCGGTGAAGCGCACGGTTCCGGCACCTGCCGCCGGTGCCGCGATGCCCAGGGCATCGAGGACGCCCTCGGCCGTTTCCAGCATGACGCGTGCGCGTTCGATCGCGGCCGGGGCGACATCGTAGGCGGTCACCTGCAGGCCGCCCCTGGCGAGCCTTGCGGCCATGCCCGGCCCCATCGTGCCCAGACCGATGATGGCGATACGTTGGATCATCACGCTGCCCTGCTTTCCGTTTCTGCTCTTGATGCCGCGATGAGGTCGGCGGCCTTCTCGGCAATCATGATCACCGCCGCATTGATGTTGCCGCAGACCAGGTCGGGCATGACGGAAGCATCGACCACGCGCAGGCCGTCGACGCCGCGGAGGCGCAGTTCCGGGTCGACGACCGAAGCCGCATCAGCACCCATCCGGCAGGTGCCGGCCGGGTGATGCACGGTGATGGAGGTCTTGCGGATATGCTCGTCGATCTCGTCGTCGCTCTGGCATTTCGGACCGGGGAAGAACTCGGCCTCGATGAAAGGCTGCATGGAGGGCTGAGCGGCAAGGTTCCTTGCCACCCGGAAGCCGGCGCGCAGCGATTTCCAGTCCTTCGGTGAGGCGAGGAAGTTCTGATGGATCAACGGCGCGGCAAACGGATCGGCCGAGGCCAGTTTCACGGTTCCCCGGCTCTCCGGCTGCGTCGCCACGATCCGCGTCGCGAAGCCATCGGCGAAGGGCGCCTTGAACGGCTTGAAATACGGCCACGCGGCGAGCGGGGCCGCAGTGAACAGCAACTGCACATCCGGTAGCGGCCGCTCCGGGCCGCTTTTCAGGAATGCCACGACGCCGCCGGGCACATCGCCCGAAAAACCGCTTCCCGTCAGATAGGTCTTGAGGAAATCGAAGCCGATGCGGTCCGCGCGCATCTTGTGCAGGAACGGCCCTGGGGTCCGGCGCCGGTACATGAGGATGACGGAGACGTGGTCCTGCAGGTTCTTGCCGACCGCCGGCAGGTCGACCCGCGTCTGGATGCCGTGCGCCGCCAGTTCGTCCGATGCGCCGATGCCGGACAGCATCAGCAATTGCGGCGTGTTGATCACACCGCCCGCGAGCAGGACTTCCCTGCGGGCGAGAACCGTCCGTTCGCTGCCGCGATGGTTTATTGTCACCCCGGTGGCGCGCGTGCCCTCCATGGCGAGCTTGGTTGCCATCGCTCCGGTCAGCACGGTCAAATTGGGCCGCGCCATGGCCGGGCGCAGATAGGCCGATGCCGTCGAGCTGCGGCGACCTTTCGAGATCGTCATCTGGAGGCGGCCGAAACCTTCCTGCCGTTCGCCATTGTAGTCGTTTGTCTGCGGATAGCCCGCGTCGACGCTGGCCTGTGCGAAGGCTTCGATCAGCGTGTCCTTGTAGCGGCAGAACTGAGTGCTGAGCGGGCCACTGCCGCCCCGGAAGCGGCTTCCGCCCTTCTCCCAGCTTTCCTGCTTCTGGAAGTAAGGCAGCACCTTTTCATAGGACCATTCGGTCAGCCCGCCAGCGGCCCAGCGGTCGTAGTCTCCGCGGTTGCCCCGCACATAGGCCATGGCATTGGTCGAGGAAGACCCGCCGATGACCTTGCCGCGCGCGCACTCGACGCGGCGTCCGCCGACATTGTCCTCCGGCTCGCAGAAATACATCCAGTCATGGCGGCGCTCGGTCAGGATCTTGCCCCATCCGAGCGGGATGTGGATCATCGGGTCGCGATCCCAGCCGCCGGCTTCGAGCAGCAGCACAGAACATCGCGGATCGGCGCTCAGCCGGTTGGCGAGCACGCAACCGGCCGATCCGGCCCCAACGATGATGTAGTCGTAGCTCTGTGCGTGCGGCATGGTTCCACTGCTTTCGCCTGACGCTCTGGCCCCGGAGGAATTTCAAGATCGGGGCCTGCTACCCTGAGGGAGACCGAGCTCCTTCAGGGAATGTTCAAAGACCTGCTGGCGCTAGACCAGGCCCTTTTCCTTGAGACGTTGCGACCAGTGATCCCATCCCCGGTCGATCTGTTTGCCGACAAGCGCGCCCGCCGTCTTCACCTCGCCGGGCGTCAGGTACTTGACCTTCCCTATCTGGAGTCCGGTCGTGAGCGCCTTGGCTTCCTGCTCGAGATAGAAAGCGCGGAACACGACCTCGCGGACAGAACTGCCGACGTTCACCACGCCATGGCGTGCCATGAGGACCACTGTCTGGTCGCCAAGGCTTTCGGCGATGTCCGCGCAGACGTCGTGGCCGCCGCCGAAGAGATCGGTCTCGTCACCCTGCTTGTCGCGGATCTCATACACAGGCACAGCCTCGCCCATGAATGCACCCATATGCGTGACTGGGCGCAGCGGCGTGTCGGTAAAGCAGTATGGGAGCACGGCCGGCGAATGGCTGTGAAGCACGCACTGAACGTCCGGCCGCGCCTTGTAGATTTCGCTGTGAATGTAGCGCTCCAAGTAGGACGGCCGATTGTCGGACGTTTCGCCGTCGAGATTGAAACGCAGGATGTCGCCGGTCGTTATCAGGCTCGGCGCGAGCTTCTGGGCGAGGAAGAAGCTTTGGGGATCCTCCGGGTCACGGGCACTGATGTGCCCGAACGTATCCAGGATGCCTTCGTTCAGAAGGATCTTGGTCGCCGTGACCAGCTCCTGGAAGACCTTCTGGCGCGTGGCGTTGCTGTCTGTCATTCTCGAATTCTCCCATTACACAGCGACCGCGATCGTTCTTGTTATTGTTGTTGTCGATCGCCAAGGTCGCGCTGTTCACCTGTTTTCGTAGATGCCGACGATCCGGTTCTGCTCGATGATGTTGCCGGCATATGTCTGGAGGAACTCCTCCCGGTTGGGCGTTCCTTCGACCTTCGTGTCGAGGGCGTACACCCAGAAATAGTAGTGATGTTCGCCATGGCCAGCCGGCGGCTGCGGTCCGTAATACTGCATGTGGCCGGCGCCGTTGGGTCCGACGCGGAACTTTTCCTGAGCATCGGAAAGATCGGTGGTCGACGGATCGATGCCGTAGACGACCCAGTGGGTGAAGCCATTGGCCAGCGGTGCGTCCGGATCATGGCAGATGACCGCGAGTTCTTTCGTGCCTGCGGGGACGCCGCTGACGGTCAGCCTGGGCAACACGTTGCCCTTGTCGCCGGCATGCTCGTCGCGCAGCCGGCCGAGCGGGTGGAAATCCGCCGAGGTGATCTTCAGGTCCTTGATGTTCAGGGGCATGCAATGTGTCCTTGTTCGATCGAACTAAACGGTGGCCTCGAGGTCGGCGACGGTTTTGCCGCCGACGCGCTGATGCACGCGTGGTCCCGAGGCGACGGCGACGCAGATCAGAAGCTCGTCCGGGCGCGGGCCATCCGGCACGGAGAAGGTGACGGCATCGTAGTGGGAACGGATGTAGAGCTCGTCCTTGTGGGCGAGCGGGATATCGATGGCGGTGCCGGCAGCAGCGACCTTGCTGACCGACGAGATCCAGGCCCTGCCGCCGCCCACCTGTTCGCGCAGCGGGTCGCCGAACAGCGTGGTGATGCAGGCAACGACATGTTCCTGTTCACCGGCCGTGCCGGCGATGCCACCCTTGCCGTAGCTGTTGACCGGCCGATTGCCGAGCAGCGACGCGGCCCGCTCGCCGAGCGCGTGACCAATGGCCGGGCTGGGGTTCACGATATCGGAGAGATCGGCGACAAACTTGCCGGCAAATGGGTTGCGGATGACCACGCCCACCGCGACCTTGACCAGCGTGTCGCCGGGTTCTCCGCCATCATGCCGGATCTCATGGACGGTGGAGTACCAACCGCGCACCTCGTAGTGTTTCTCAACTTCTGCCGAATAGTTCATTTATTTCTCCCGAGGAGAGCACAGCTTCCGCCGCACCAATTGATCTGTTGCCCGCCGTCCATTCGAAATCACTGCGGCCATGAGAAGACCCGGCGCAGCGGGTCGTAGCGGGCCGCCTCCAGGGCGGCCGGGGTGAACATGTTGCCCTTCGAGAGCGAGCGATTGGCCGCATAGTCTCCGGAAAGGGCCTGGCAGCGATCGGTGATCGGGCGAATGCGCTTCTCCCAATCGACGAGCGCGTCTTCGATGGAGGAGCCCGTTTCCAGATCCTGCGACAGGCTGAAGGCGTTGACCATCGAACAGCCGGCGCCCTGGGCGAGAGCCGGGCACATGGCGTGTGCGGCATCGCCGACGAGCGCGACCTTGCCTCGTGTCCAGCTGTCCAGTTTCGTCGTCTCGTATTTGTCGTACCGGGCGGTTTTCAGCTTCGCCGCCTCGACCAGGCACGGCTCCAGGAAGGGGAACATCTCGACCCAGACCTCAAGATCGATCGGCACCGCCGATCCACGCGGGTCGGCGGCCGGCGCCATCAGGCCGAGATAAAGCTCATTCTCGTTGCAGGGCGAGTAGAGGATACGCTGGACGCGCGGCCAGAAATTCCACATGTCGATGGTGTTGTCCCACTCGCCATGGCCGAGTTCCTTCTTCATGCGCGGGACGATCAGTCGGATCAGGCCATCTTTCGAGATCCACCGATCCTGCTTGAAGCCGATCGAATCCCTCACCTTGGAACCCACGCCATCGGCGCCGACGATCAGGTCGGCTTCAAGGATCTCGCCGGTCTGAAGGGTCAGGCGGCCTTCCGGATCGGCAGCGACCGCCTCGGAATTGACGCGTATGTCGATGCCCAGAGCACGGGCTCGCTTGACCAGTGCATCATGCAGATGGCTGCGGGTCATGATGCGCCACGGCAGACCGTTGAACGTCTCCTTCGAGACGGACTTGTTATGCATCCAGGTTTCGTAGGTCGGCGGCGTGTGTGAACCCTGGAGGACATCATCCAGTGCGCCCAGTCCCTCGAGGACGCGAAGGCCGTTGTGCCAGAGATAGATACCCGCGCCGAAGGCCCGCAGCTCGGAGCTCTTCTCGTGCAGCCTGACATCCCAACCGTTCTGCTTCAGGGCGATGGCAGCCGTCAGGCCGGCAAAGCCACCACCAGCAACCTCGGCACGACGCGCCTTGCCCTGAGTTTTGTTTACATTGGCCATTTTCTATCCTGATGCTGGGTACAAGAAGACGGCGTGCTGGCCGTCAGGCGTCGATGAAATTGGTGATGGCTTTCAGCGTGATTTCGGGAGCCGTCTCGTTGACGTAGTGATCGGCGTCAGGGACAACGACCACCGGCAGGTCCGGCCGCAGCCGGCTCGTCTTTGCCAGCGCCGCCGGCGAAACCAGCTTGCTTTGTTCGCCGCGAACGATGAGCACGGGTTTCGTGACGTCCCGATAGGCCTGGGTCAGGTCTGCGCGCAGGCCCTTGGCGGTCTGGGCCATGGCCGAGGGCGACGCCAGCGGACGGAAACCACCGTCGACTTTCTCATAGCCGCTTTCGGCCCTGATCCTGATGGCTTCGGCGGGAATGTTGGGGTAGCGGGCCGCCAGATATGCTTCGACAGACTTGAGGTCGTCGAAAAGCCGGCTGCCCGCGTTCACCCGGGTTTCCAGCGCGTCGAGCGCCTCGGTCTCGATATAGGGCGTGAAGTCGATCGCAATGACCGACCGCACCAGGTCCGGATAGCGCGCGGCGGCGGTGACGGAGTTTCTGGCGCCAAGCGAATGCCCGACCAGAATCGCAGGCCCGCGATCGAGCGTGCGGATCAGCGCGGCGATGTCATCCGCATAGTCATTTGCCTCGTAGCCGCTTTCCGGCTTGTCGCTGAGGCCGTGCCCGCGCTGGTCGACGGCAATGGTCGTGAAGCGATCCGAAAGCCTGGCCATCAATGGAGCAAAGACTGCCGAATTGGAGGTGATGCCGTGGAAGAAAAGCAGCGACGGGCCGCAGCCTCCCTCGCGCACATTCAGGGCGATGCCCCCCGTCTCGATGCGTCGCGAAATCAGCTGGTCGGAGCGTGTGCCTGCCGCCATGTTCTGGATCCTTTTTGTTGCGGCCCGTCTCACTCAAGAGGATCATATTAGAAATGGCTCGTCAACCAGATTGTCAGACATTCTTGCAATCTTGATAATTGACAATCTGGCTATTCCTGCTGTCCAATGTCGGCCGCGTCGCATATGATGCGTCCGATCGTGACCCCGAGCCCAAGAGACGTCATCAATGCCGGCAGATCTGAATTTGCGGATTTCCCCACGAACAGTGCAGCAGGAGACTGTCGACAAGTTGCGGCTCGCCATCCTGTCCGGGCTGTTCCAGCCGGGAAGCCGCCTGATCGAAAGCCAGCTGTGCGCCCAGCTCGGCATCAGCCGTCCTTCGCTGAGGGAAGCGTTGCGCAGTCTCGAGGCCGAACGGCTGATCGAGATCGTGCCCAACCGCGGCCCGGCTGTACCCGCGCTTTCATGGGAAGAGGCAACCGCCATCTACGAGGTTCGAGAGCTGCTGGAAGTCGAGGCGGCGGGACGATGCGCGTCACGAATTGCCGCCGAGCAGGTGCAGGAGCTCGAGAAGTCGCTTCTCGCCTTCGAGGAGGCAGCGGCCAGCCATGACAGCATGGCGCAGGTCACGACCGCTGCGGATTTCTACTCGATCATACTCGCCAATTGCGGCAACCCGATCCTGGAGGAAGTCCATCGCGGCCTGGTGGCCAGGATCAGCTTCTTCCGAGGGCGGTCGATGTCATTGGAAGGCAGGGCGCAAAGCAGCCTGGCGGAGATGAGGGAGATCTATGAATCCATCGCCGCCGGCGACGAGAAAGCCGCCCGCAAGGCCTCGAAGAAGCATCTTCTGAAGGCGAAGGCGGCGGCGAAGATATCGATGGACAGCGGGATCTGAGTTTCCTCGGCAGGTCTCTTCCGAGATCCAGAAATCCCTGATCACGTTTCGGTATCCGCAGAACGCAGATCAGCGCGCCGGAGCTTGACCGCTTCGGCGTGGGCAATGCCGGCTGTCGAGGCCGGCCCGCGCAAGATGGGGTGGTGATGACCAGAGCGACTCTCGAACACGAACGGAATGCCGATGTCGTTGTTGTCGGAGGTGGTTCCGCCGGCGCCTTGCTTGCTGCGCGCCTCAGCGAGGATCCGACCCGCCGCGTCCTGCTGATCGAGGCGGGCGAAGAGGAGAATGACCCTGACATCCGCAATCCGGCCGCCTGGCCGGCACTGCAGGGCCGCAGCTACGATTGGGACTATCGCACCGAGCCACAGGCCGGAACCGCAGGGCGGGTGCATCGCTGGGCTCGGGGCCGGCTGATCGGCGGCTCCAGCTGCCTGCACGCCATGGGCTATATGCGCGGCCATCCCGCCGACTTCCAGGCGTGGGTCGACGCCACCGGGGACCGCCGGTGGAGCTGGGATGAATTGCTGCCTGCGTTCCAGGCCATCGAGGACCATCCGCTCGGCGGCAACGGCCTTTATGGCAAAGGCGGGCCGATGCCCGTTCATCTGCCTTCGGAAGAAGTCAGCCCGGTCGCGCGCGCCTTCATCGAAGCCGGCGCTTCGCTGGGCCTGCCACGTCTTGAAGGTCACAACAGCGGACAGATGATCGGCGTCACGCCGAATTCGTTGAATATTCGCGACGGGCGACGGGTCACGGTGGCTGACGCCTGGCTGACCCCGGCTGTCCGCAGCCGCGCCAACCTGACTATCCTGACGGGATCGCGGGTGCGGCGGCTCACCATGGCCGGCAATCGGGTTCGCGGTCTCGAAATCGTGCAGCGACAAGGCAACATCGAGGCGATCCTTGCAGACCGGGTTGTGCTGTGCGCCGGCGCGCTGGAAAGCCCGGCCCTGCTGATGCGCTCCGGCATCGGTCCACGCGACACACTCTCCGCGGCCAATGTCGATTGCCTGATCGATGTGCCGGAGATCGGTCGCAACCTCCAGGATCACCTGCTGGGCGCCGGAAACCTTTACGCGGCCCGCAAGCCCGTTGCGCCATCGCGCCTCCAGCATTCGGAATCGATGGCCTACATGCGTGCCGGCGACTTCACCGCCACGGGACAACCCGAGGTCGTCGTCGGTTGCGGCGTAGCGCCGATCGTATCAGAGTGTTTTCAGGCTCCCGCCGCAGGCACGGCCTATTCGCTGCTGTTCGGCATCACCCACCCGACCAGCCGCGGCAACCTGCGCATCAGCGGGCCGGAACTGGGCGACCGGCTGATCATAGACCCCGCCTATCTGCAGACCGAGCGGGATCGTGCCCTGTTCCGCCGGGCACTTGCAGCGGCCAGAGAGATCGGCCAGCACGGCGAACTCGCCGAGTGGCGGGAGCGCGAACTTCTGCCCGAAGCCCTGGAAACCAAGGCCGATATCGACGCTTTCATCGCGCGGGCGGTCATCACCCACCACCATCCCTGCGGCACATGCAGGATGGGCAAGGACACGGACGCCGTCGTCGACACGGACCTGCGGCTCAAGGCGCTCGACAATCTCTTCGTCGTCGACGCTTCGGTCATGCCCAGCCTCACGGCTGGGCCGATCCACGCTGCCGTCCTGGCGATCGCCGAGACTTTCGCGCGGAGGATGAACGCGCCAACGCCGCGACACATGACCTGAGCTATGGACGTTTTCTGCGCGAGGCCAGGTTTTCCCGCATCGTTTCCAGCCAACCGGCGATCCGGCCGAACGCCTGGCCTCCCGCGCCAAGTAATTCCGCCAGCTCTCCTTCTGCCTTCTCACGCCAGGCGGATTCCTGATCCGGCAGCGGTGGCAGGATGTGCGCGAAATAGGTCTTGTCCAGCAAGCGGTGCAGCAGCCGCTCGCCCGGAAACGGCTCGTCATTGTTGAGCGCCCGCGCGGCCTTGAGGAGCGTGCGGATGTCGTATTGGACCGGGCTGATATCCGGGACCTGCTTGCGCAAGCCCAGAAGCGTGTAGACGCCGACGCGTGCGGTGCGGATCGAACTGTCCATGGTGAAGATGATGTCGTTCGCGGTTTCGACGAACTGCCCCATCAGCGCCAGGTTGGTGCATCCCGCCGGCACGACATGCGGCCTGTCTCCAGCAGCGCGCGGCATGAACATGGCGGTGATGTAGGGCATCAGCGCCAGGCGCGCCTTGGTGTTGGCGACGACGGCGTCGACCTGGTCCTCGATCCCCAGGTGATAGCAGAGCTCGGCGATGATCTCCTTGCCGGTGCAGGCCGGCATCGGCTTCTTCACATAGTTGCCGTCCTTGTCCATCAGCAAGGCGTAGACCCACAGGACCAGGACATCGCCCGGCTGATCCGGGAAATGCGGCTGCCGGTTGCAGGTGAAGCTCAGCACCCAGTTGGAATCGGTGAAGGTGATGATGCCACCAGTCACCGTCCTGCCCGAATACGGATCGTTGACCGAGAGTTCCTTCAGCTTTTCGACAAGAGGTGACGGCTTGCAGGTGAGCGTGACCGATTCCCACATCGAGCCGTCGACGTTGCCGTAGAATTTCTCCGGCTTGCCGAAGATCGGCGATTTCTTCGCCAGGTTCTTCCACAGGGCCCAGTCGCTCGTTTCGCCGGGTTCATGCCTGCCGCGCTCCAGCACCGGCACATTGTCCATGTCGCCGTAGGCGGTGCCTTCGGTCATCGATCCCGTCAAGGCGAATACGACGTCGTTCGGCCCGACCGGGATCGAGGTGTCCTTGCCCTTCACTTTTGCATGGATCGCGGTGACGGTGCGACTTTCGCCCTTGACCGCCATGTCGAGATCGAAGGCGCGCGTGTCGAACTGCACGACCACCCCGCGTTCCTTGAGATGGTTCACCAGCGGGCGCACGAAACTGTCGTACTGGTTGTATTTCGGGAAAACGAGCGCGGAAAGATCGGTCAGCCCGTCGATCGCATCGAGGAACCGATGCATGTAGAGCTTCATTTCCAGCAGGCTCTGCCAGTTCTCGAAGGCGAACATGGAGCGCCAGAGGTACCAGAAGTTGGTCTCGAGGAAGCCTGGGCTGAAATATTGCTCGATGGTGACGTCGTCCAGATCTTCCTTGCGCTTCAACAGCAGCCGGATCAGCTCCCATTGCTGCGAGCGCGAAAGGCCAAGTGTCGAGAAGTCACGTATCTGACCTCTTTTGTGCATCAGGCGGGATTTCGAATAGTTGGGGTCGTTGTCGTTGACGAGGCGGTACTCGTCGAGCACGCTGTATCCCTGCGGCAGTTCGAGAGCCTGGACGTCCTGGAACATGTCCCACAGATTGTCGTAGTTCCAGTTCATCTCGCGACCGCCGCGGATGATGTAGCCTTCCTCGGGATTGCCGGCGCCGTCGAGCGATCCGCCCTCGATCTGCATCGCGTCGAGGATGGTGATGTCCTTGCCCGCCATGCCGCCGTCGCGGATCATGTAGAACGCGGCTGCGAGACCGGCGATGCCACTGCCGATGATCCACGCCTTGCGGCCCTTGACCTGGTTTCCAGGCACCGGCCGGTTGCGCATGTAGGCACCCATCATGTCGGGCGGCGGCAGGGTGTTTTCCGCGCGGTGGTGCCAGTATTCCGCGGTGGTGTCGTTCTCCACCGTGAATGTCCTGTTGGCGTCGGGGGCTTGGGTCATGGCAACTTCGCTCCACTGAAAGACAACATTGCCAGGTGCTGGTATCGCGCATCGGTCGATACCAGCACCTGTACTGTCTTATTCGTGCATGGCGGGTGTGGAAACACAACCGGACCGACAGGCCTGGACACGATTACGCTCCCTGCCGCCAACCGCATTCCTTCGAAAGTACAGCGAGCGCCAATCAACTCCATGTGCGCGCAACGCATCGATGATTGATATCCTTCCTACTAGTTGGTAGGTGACGCTATGGAACATCCTCAATCCAAGGCCGATGAAATTCTGCGCTGCGCGCGCACCCTCATCATCCGGGGCGGCTACAACAGTTTCAGTTACGCCGACATCTCCAACGTCGTCGGCATCCGCAATGCGAGCATTCACCACCATTTCCCCAGCAAATCGGACCTCGTTCGCAAGCTGGTCGCACAATACCGCGAGGAGGCTGCCGCCGGCCTTGCCGAACTGGAGCGAAATGTCTCCGATCCGCTCGAACAGCTTCGCGCCTATGTCGGCTACTGGGAAAGCTGCATCGCTGACGCGACCCATTCCTTCTGCGTCTGCGCCTTGCTCGCCGGCGAGATTCCAGTTCTCCCCGAAGCCGTCGTCCTCGAAGTGCGCGCGCATTTTCGAGGTCTTTGCGACTGGCTTGCCTCCGTCCTGGAGCGCGGCGACGCGCAAGGCCGCCTCACCCTGACAGGCACTGCCCACGCCAACGCCGAGCTGTTCATGGCCACCGTGCATGGCGCGATGCTTTCAGCGCGCGCTTACGGTGATGCCAGCACCTTCGGCGCCATAACCCGCCCCTTGCTGAACCGCATCGCTGCTTGAAAGGAAGGACATTGCCGAAAAGGTGGACGCACGCCCGAAATGCCTACCAACCAGTAGATAGCTAAACCGTTCTCGCAGATCTGTCGTCGGCAATCTGCCCGATCAAGTCTTGTTTGAAGAGGTGACCTCTCATGTTCGGAATTTCCCCACTCGGCTGGGTCCATACACTCGGTAGCCTGCCAGCCATCCCCGTAGCGCTCTACATGTTTGCCCGTCATGGCCGGATCGTTCCCCGATCCGGGCCGGGATGGGTCTACTTCGTTTCCATGCTTGTCGGCGCCGCAACGGCCTTCCTCGTCGCGCATCAAGCGGTCAGCTACGCCATCGGCGCCTTGACCCTCCTGTTCCTGCTTGCCGGCTACGGGGTCGAACGCATCCTGGGTCCAACGCGCCTTGCCCGATATATCGAAACCATCTGCCTCAGCGTAAGCGCATTTCTTCTGATGCTGCCGACCATAACCGAGGTCCTGCGTCGCGTTCCGGACGGCCATCCCTTCGTGACCGACCTGAAGTCGCCGCTGCTTCTCGGCGCCCAGGGCGGTCTGCTGGTCATCCTTGTGTTTGGTCTGGCAGCCCAGATCATCACCCTGGCAAGGCAAGGCAGAACGACCGTGAACCACAGCTAGGCCAGCCATCGCCGGGACCGGTCTACCGTCAGGAGCTTTTCGGCCTGCATGCCCTGCAGCACCACGACCGCAGGGCACAGAGGCGCGCGGATCTCCCTATTCGTCGGCCCAACCCCTGCCCTTCTCACGCTTGCGGCTGCGGTAGTCCTTGTTGAGCCGGACCCATTTGCGGCGCTCCTCCCCCTGCGCCACGGGATCGTCCCGGCGGTCTAGATATGCCTGCTCGCGCTGCAGCTTGCCGTAGCTCAGCCAGCGGTCCTCTGGCAGGCTGCCGTCCTGCAGGGCCGCTTCGATGGCGCAGCCCGGCTCGCCGCCATGGCTGCAATCGCGGAACCGGCATCGGCTCGCCAGTTCCTCGACATCCGCAAAGGTTGCCGACAAGCCGGCACCCGTGTCCCACAGCCCGAGCTCGCGCATGCCGGGCGTGTCGAGCACCAACCCTCCCCCGGGCAGCAGCACGAGCTCGCGATGGGTGGTGGTATGCCTTCCGCGCGCATCGTCCTCGCGAATGGCCTGGGTCGCCATGAGAGCCTGGCCGGCAAGCGCATTGAGCAGGGTCGATTTACCAACGCCGGAACTGCCGAGCAGCACCGCGGTGCGGCCCGGCAGGATCAGCCGGCGCACGGTATCGAGCCCCTGCCCCGTCAGCGACGACATGGCGATCACCTCGGCCCCGAGAGCCACGGCCTCGGCGGCAGCGATGGGACCGGCAGGGTCATCGCAGGCGTCCGCCTTGGTCAGAACGATCACCGGCGTGGCGCCGCTCTCCCGGGTCACCGCGAGGTAGCGCTCGAGCCGCCGCGGATTGAAATCGGCGTTCAAGGAAGCCACGAGCAGCGCGACATCGACATTGGCGGCAATGACCTGGGCGGTCTCGCCGGTACCGGCTGCCTTGCGCCGGAAGCAGGTGGCGCGCGGCAGCAGATGGTGGATCGTCGCAGCACCCTCGTCTGGCCGCGCGGCGGCTGCCACCCAGTCGCCGGCGACGGGATGCTCGGCCTCACCCGCGGTGAAGGCAAAGCGGCCGGCAAGGCCGGCGTTCAATTCGCCGAAGGGTGTGATCAGCCGGTACAGGCCGCGCTGCTGAACGATCACGCGGCCAGGGACGAGCCCCGACGCGGCATGCGGCAGGAATGCATTTTGGAGCGTTTCGCTCCAGCCATAGGTTTCTAGCACTTGGATAAGTCTTTCGGTCGGAATGCCATATCAGGCGCCGGCCGAAAAGCTGGTCAAACCCCTGTCGTCAGGGCAGCCGAACGGCGGCGCAGCGGAGCGCGTTGGCGACAAGCACAATCATGTAGCAACTCCTCTTCTGCTCGCGTTGCGGTTCAATTCCAGACGTCAGTCTATACCAGAGCGCATCGACCTCGCAACATTGCGCGATCTCATTTTGCGTTGAAACGCCTGGCCGCGAAGACGTGCAACGCTGACCGAGTGCGTGGAAGAGATGGCTCAACCCATTGCGAAGGCTTTTCCTGGCGAGATCATCGCGACCGCTTGGATTCCGAAGCTGCAGCCTTGCCAGGCACTCCCGCATTGAAGGTCAGAAAGCTCAACGCAGCCATAATCCAGACCCCAAGCCCGCCATATAGCGTCACCCATCCAAAGCCGGCTGCCAGCGCTTCATGCACGACAGAGCCTGTCAACCCTGGAATGGAAACGCTTTCGCCGGCGGAAATTCTCTCGGCAAGCAGCTGAATTCTGGTGACGTCCAGATCGGGCAATGTCTCCTTGAGATATGAGGCGACACCACTCACCAAAATGAAGCCCATAATTGCGATGTTGAGTGCCAGCGAAACCATGCGCGCGCTCATGTCTATGCCAGACGCCATACCGGCTCGATCGCTGGAAACCGAGCCCGTCGTCGTGTTGGTAACGGGGGTGTTGGCGATCCCGAGACCGATGCCGGCGATCAAGCATCCGGGCAGCATCGTCAGCCAGCTCGGGTGCGTCGACGCGATGCCAGACCGCATCAGGAAAAACCCGACACCAATCATGAACAGACCGGCCGGAATGACGAGGCTGGGCCGATAGCGAAGCGACAGGCGCTCGGCGAACGGCGGCATGACCAATGTCGGCACCGTGTAGGCAAGCAGGGACAGGCCTGCCGTGACACTGTCATAGCCGAGGCCGGCCTGCATCCAGATCGGGAGATAGATCATGAACGGCCAGAAACTCGTGTTCATCGCCGACGAACTGAGGATCGCACCGGAAAAAGGGCGAATGCCGAACACCGAGAAATCGAACATCGGACGGGCACTGACCTTCTCGGCAATGACGAATGCGATGAAGCTCGCCACCGATGCGCCGAGTGTCGCAAGGCCTGCGGCGCTGGCAAAACCGAAATCCGGTCCCTGCGTGATGTAGAAGGCGAGACAGAAGACCGCCAGCGACAGCGTGAGGATGCCTGCGATGTCGAGCCGGCCTGCCTGCGGGTCCTTCGATTCCTGCACGCCAGACAGCGTGAGCAGGAAAGCCACCATCGCCAGCAACACATGGATGAGGAACACCCACTGCCAGCTTGAGACCGCGACGATGCCGCCGCCGATGATCGGTCCGAAGCCCAGCCCGATGCCGAAGATGACGCCCCACCAGCCCCAGGCGATGGCGCGTTCCCGGCCTTCCTGAAACGTGTGCGAGAGCACCGCGATCTGGCAGATCAGCAGGGCGCCGCCGCTCATGCCCTGAAGGAACCGCGCGGCGATAAGGGTCTGAACATTCCCGGCCATGCCGCAGATCAACGATGCGATGCCGAAGACAGCGATGGAAATGAGAAAGATGCGCTTGCGCCCATAGCGATCCGCCAGCGCGCCGACCGCCATGAGCACGGTCGTGACCGCGAGCGTATAGGCGTTCATCACCCACTGGAGTTGTTTGAAGTCTGCGTGCAGCACCTGTTCCAATGTCGGCAGGATCGTCGGAACGCTGGAGATCTCCAGCCCGAACATCAGGCACGAGAGACAAACAGCGGAAAGGACGACGACGCCTCGATGAGTCAAAGCATTGGGCATGGTTGAGCCTTTCGACATCCTGGGACGGCAGCCAGCGGTCTAAAAATTGCAGGAAAGGAGCGCAGGCCCGCCGCATGTTGCGCGTTGGAAAAAAGTAGGCGCCGCCGGATGATTTTAGAATTGGATGGTTCCATATTTCAGTGACAACAAATCTGGATGGATCACATGACCTCCCTGGATGTCGACGCCGTAAAGGCATTCCTCGCCATCGCCGACTTCCGGAGCTTCACGCGTGCTGCCGCAACGCTTGGCACCACGCAGGGCGCGATCAGCGTGAAGTTGAAGAGGCTGGAAGATCAGGTTGGTCAAAAGCTGGTCGAGCGGACGCCACGACAGGTACGCCTCTCGGCCCAGGGCGCCCTTTTCATCGAAGCAGCCCGGGAGTTTCTTGCTGCCCATGACCGGGCGATGGGTGCGCTTGTGTCGGCCCGGCGCCGCTTCGCGCTCGGCATCGCGACCCATGTCGGAGGTCCGGAGCTCCCGACCTTGCTGGCGCGGCTGAACGCCCACGATCCCGCGCTCACCATCGAAGTGAGGCTGGACGACTCCCGCGACCTGCTCGCCGCATTCGATCGCGGCGAAATCGATGCCGCGATCATCCGCAGGGAAGATGACCGGCGCGATGGCGAAGTGCTCGCGCAGGAACATTTCGGCTGGTTCGCCACCCCGGATTTCGAGCATCGCGCCGGCGAGCCCTTGCGGCTGGCGGCCTCCTCGCCGAGCTGCGCCATCCGTAATCTCACCACAGGCGCACTGGACGACGCCGGCATAGCCTGGACCGAAGTGTTCCTCGGCTGCGGGACGTTCGCTGTCGCCGAAGCCGTCGCCGCTGGCCTTGCGACCTCGGTGTTTTCCTGCCGGCTGGCGCCTCGCGGCACGATGGAGGTCAGTCGGCGGTTCGGGCTGCCCGCGCTTCCCTCATCGGAAATCATCCTGCTGTCGACGCTTTCGGACGCGAGATCCCGCGCGGCCCTCAGGACCCTTGCCGCGGCTTTCCGCGAACATCGTCCTGCCGCCGCGAGACCTGAGCCGGTGCGAGCCTATGGCCCTGAGGCGTTGAACGGCGTTTCTTGACAAAGACGTTTGACGGCGCGGCGTCTGGGTCCTGGTCAGTTTTGGGTTCTGGAGGTCGCCCAGGGGACAGGCTGCCGCATCGGCAGGCACCGTAAGCCCAGCGCTGGAACTCTTTGGTCTGACATGCTACATGACCAACTACATGGTCAGGAAAATCCGATGGCCGAAATCAATCTGGCAGATGCCAAAGCCCATCTGAGCGAGCTGGTCGACCGGGTGGAGGCCGGTGACTCGATCGACATCACGCGTCGCGGCAAGCCTGTCGCCCGGCTCACCGCTGCGGCCAAACCCCGCCGCCGGATCGATGCTGCCCAACTTCAAGCATTGAGCGCGACGATGCCCCCAGATGTCTCGCCCGCCAGCAATCTGGTGCGGTCGATGCGCGATGGCGATCGCTACTGATGCTCTATCTCGACACGTCGCTCATCGTCGCGGCCCTCTCGAACGAAGCAACGACACCATCCATCCAGGCATGGCTGGCCGAACAGGAGCCGGAACAGCTTCTGATCAGCGATTGGACCATCACCGAGATGTCCTCAGCCTTGGCCATCAAGCTGCGAACTGGGCAGATAAACCTGGAACAGCGGGCGGCCGTGCTTGCCATGTTCAACAGGCTGGTCAGCGAGAGTTTCACCTTGCTGACGGTGACGGGTAGCCAGTTCCGCGCGGCGGCGCGGTTCGTCGATCAGCATCAGCTCGGGCTCCGCGCAGGCGATGCACTGCACCTTGCCATCGCATCGGAGCACGGCGCCACCCTGCACACGCTCGACCAGCGGCTTGCCGAAGCCGGGCCGGCGCTCGGCGTGCCGACGCAATTGCTGTCATGAACCGGGCTCTCTCTCCCGCTGCCAGGCTTGTCTGGAGCGCCCATGGCCGCTGACTGGACCGACGCGCAGAATGATGCGATCGTCGCGGATTATTTCGCGATGCTGACCGCCGACATCGGCGGGCGTCCCTACAGCAAGGCCGAGCACAATCGCCTTCTGCAGCCTGCGATCAATCGCCAGCGCGGTTCGATCGAATACAAACATCAGAACATCAGCGCCGTGCTGAAAGGCCTCGGGGAGGCTTGGATCCCGGGCTACAAACCCGCATTCAACTACCAGGGCTCTCTCGAAGACGCGGTCATGCGCTGGCTTCATCGCCATCCGGACTGGCTTGCTTCCGCCATACGGACCGCCATGGCCCCGTCGGCCGCGGCATTGCAGGAAGGAGCCACCCTGTGGATTGGCCCACCACCCACGCACAGCAATGCGCCGGCGCCCGAGGAACTCGAGCAAATGACCGCCATTGCCCGAAAATACAATGTCGCGGAACGTGATGCCCGCAATCGGGCGCTGGGTCGAGCCGGCGAAGAGCGCGTCCTCGCCCATGAGCGCGCCAGCTTGCTCGCCGCCGGCCGGACCGACCTTGCCGAGCGCATCCGCTGGGTGTCGCATCTTGATGGTGATGGTGCCGGATTCGACATCCACAGCTTCGATGCCAATGGCAGCGACCGGCTGATCGAGGTGAAGACGACCAATGGCTGGGAGCGCACGCCGTTTCACATCACGCGCAATGAACTGGCGGTCGCCGAACAACGCCGCGAGGACTGGCGGCTGGTGCGGCTGTGGAACTTCGCGCGAGAGCCGCGAGCCTTTGAACTGCAGCCGCCATTGGGTGCCCATGTTTCGTTGATGGCAACAAGCTTCCAGGCCAGTTTCTTGTAAAGCGGACGCAGAAGGTGGGAGCGCTGCACTATGGCCGCCAGCGTGCATCAACCTTCATCGGCCGAATGCGGCTCCCGAATTGCGACGTATGAAGACGTAGGCAACGCCGGCGACGACGGTCATCAGGCCAGCCCAGACCAGTCCGAACGCCGCCAGTTCTCCTTCCTGGCCGTTGGTGGCCTTGTCGAACATCGCGACGGCGATCGTCTGCGAGCGCGGCCCCGACAGCAGCACGGAAATCGCCAGTTCCTTGCCGACGCTGAGGAAGACGAAAAGCCAGGCCGAGACGATGGCCGGCGACAGCAGCGGCACGACGATGCGGCGAATGAGCTGGAGCGGAGAAGCGCCGGAGATGGCGGCCGCCTCCTCGAGCTCGCGATGGATCTGCAGCACGCCGGTATAGGTGTAACGCAGGCTGAACGGTACCGCCCGGATCACAAAGGCAAAGGCCAGCAGCCAGATGGTGCCATAGATCGCGAACGGCAGCTGCAGCCCGATCTGCATAACCGCAGCGCCCATCACGATGCCGGGAAACAGCATCGGCACGGTGCAGAGCTGGTCGAGGATGGTGCTGCCGGGGGCCCGACGCGCCGTCAGCCATCCGATGATGGTCGTCAGCAGCACAGCCACGGAGGCGGCAACGGCTGCGATGGTGATCGTGTTGGTGGCGTATTCGAGGTAGGACGCCTCCCCGAAAACCGCCGTGAAGTTCTTCATCGTCAAGAGCTTCAGGTTCGACCAGCGCATCGGCGCCATGAACGGCGTGGCGGCTATCCAGATCAGCGCCGCGATCGGCACCAGCAGCACGACGAAGAAATCGACCAGGATGAACGCGCCGCCAAGCCAGCGCAGGCGGCCCAGATCGATCGGGCGCGGCCGGTATCCCTTGCCGGTCACGCTGGCAAACCGATCGGCATTGCGCGACAGGCGACCGTACCAGAGCATCAGGCAGGATATTGCCAGGATCAGCAGTATGGAGAAGGCGCTGGCATGGTCGAGCTTCGGCGGCACTTCGCGTATGCTGAAATAGATGTCGCTGCTCAGGACATTGATGTTGCTCGGGACCCCGACGAGAATAGGCACGTCGAATGCCTGCAGCGTGTTGATGAAGACAAACATCGCGACCGCGGCCAGTGCTGGCCAGACCAGCGGTATCGAAACCCGCCAGAACATGTCGAAGACCGACGCGCCGCTCATCCGGGCGGCTTCCTCCATCTCGGCATTCGCGGCGCGGAACGCGGCGGAGAACATCAGGAAGACCAGCGGCATCCACACGAAGGTCTCGATCAGCGCCATGCCCCAGATCGAATTGACGTTGAACAGCATGCCGCCACTGCCGGTCAGCGTCCGGTAGAGATCGTTGAGCGGGCCTGCTCGTCCGAGCACGTAGAGCCACGCGGCGGTGTAGAGGATGAATGGCGTACCCAGCGATATGATGGTGGTGAGGTAGGCAAGCCCCTTGAATGGCGCATTGGTCCGCTCGACGAGCCAGGCCAGGAATGCACCGATGATCAGCACCATCACCGTCGACAGCCCGGCGAACTGAACCGTGTTCCAGGCGCTGATATAGAGATCCGGCTGCGACAGTATCCGGGAATAGTTCTCGAACGTGAAGGAGCCGCGGGAGCCGTCAGGATTGGCCACCGTCAGGCTGTTGCGCAGCAGGATGACCAGAGGCGGCAGCATCAGCACCGTCATGACCGCCACCATCACCGCGCTGATGACAGAGGTCGGTCTGGCCCGGAGCGATTTGAGGATGCCGGGCAAGCTCCCTGTGGGCGGCTTGTCGAGCGGCCGTGCGGCCATAATGTCATCGCCCATCGTCGCGCCTCATCGATATGCCCGCATCTGCCGTTCCTCGTGAAGGCTTGTCACGGAGCCGCCGAGCGGCTCCGTTGTGATTTCACGCAAGAACTAGCCGGCGACGAACAGGCGCTTGTAGATTTCGAGCCATTTCGGCAGCGATTCCTGGTTCATCGAAGGCAGGATCGGGACCGCCGTGAAGCCTCCCTGTTCGGGTTTCAGTTCCGGCACCTTTGCCGGCACGTTCGGATCGGCCGGCAGGTAATTGGCTTCCCGCAGCACATTCTGCCCTTCAGTCGACAGCAAGTAGTCGAAAAGCAGTTTCGCGGCGTTCGGATGTGCCGCGCCTTTCACCAGACCGACCGTCTCAGCGGTGCTGGCCACGGGTCCGATCTTCAGCCATTTGATCGGAGCACCCTGGCTGGCGCTGATGACGACGTGATGGTTGAGCGCCGTTATCGCCAGGGGGTATTGACCGAGAATGACCTGGTCGAGAGCCTTGCGCGCATTGCCGGGAACGCGGGTGATGTTCTGCTGCGCCAGTTTTTCGAGATAGGCCGTTCCGGCCTCTTCTCCCATCGAGATCAGCCTTGCGCCGATGAAGCTCGGAGGACCGGCAAAGTTCTCGTTGTTTTGCCAGACCATCTTGTCCTTCCATTTCGGATCAAGCAGGTCCTCGTAGCTCTTCGGCTCGTCCTCCGGCTTCACCATGTCCGTGTTGATCGCCACCGTGTAGAAGAACACGCAGCACGAGGCCCAGTAGTTCTCGGCGTCCTTGTGCTCCGGGCGATACCTGGCTGTTTCCGGAGAGGCATAAGGAACGATCAGATCGGCCGCACGCATGGCCGAGATGGTATCGCCGGCATTGTCGAAAATATCGATCGTCGGTTTGCCCGCGCTTGCCTCATTGGTCATGCGCAGCAGGAGGTTGTCGGCCGTGGCGATCTCGACATGGATGCCGTATTTCTTCTCGAAAGCGGCGGCAACGGGCCGGACGGCCTGATTGACGATGAGGCCGCTCGCCCAGGTAACGGTGCCTTCCGCCTTGGCTGCTTCAATCAATGCCGGGTCGGATTCGGCCCGCGCGCCTGCACCCGACAAGGACAGTGCGGCAACGATCACCGCCATCCACAATTTCGCCTGCAACATTCCGTTCTCCCATTTTCCCAGCCACGCCCATGCCGGCGCGTTCGAGACGCGCGGCTCGCGATCGGCAATTCGTGTGGTCTTGCTCCCTCTCCGCCCCTCCAGCGGCTGGGAAAACCTGATCCCGGCCAGGGAGTCCGTCAAACGACTAAACAAAGCGGCTGGTTGAGTTCTCCTCAAGCGCGGGTCAGCGAGGACATTTCTGTGCCTGGCATGCTGAAGCAGAGATGAGTGCGAGCTTCCCAGGAAATGCCGGAAGTCTCTGCTGACCCCTCGCCGCGACTGGACCGAGAAACGAAACGAGTGATCGCGCAGGCTCGCGCTAGCCGGAAAACCGCAGCGTTTTCACGAGCGCGGCCAGCGCGGCCGGCTGATGCTGACGGCTGGGATAGTAAAGGAAGAAGCCCGGAATGGGCGGCGTCCAGTCTTCCAGCACGCGCAGGAGACGGCCCTTCGCGATATCGTCCGCGACCTGTTCCTCATAGGCAAGCCCGAGCCCGACGCCGGCGAGCGCCGCCTGAATCACCAGATGGGTATCGTCGACCACAAGCGGGCCGTTCGCACCTATCGTTGTCGACTTACCTCGCTTCTCGAACTCCCATCGGTATAGCCTCCCGGCAAACCGCAGGGTGATGCAGCGATGATCCTTGAGATCGTTTGGTGTCTGCGGAATCTGCATGGACGCGAAATAGAGAGGCGACCCGACCACCGCCAATCGCAATTGGGATGTCACACGAATGGCGATCATGTCTTTTTGAATGTATTCGCCGAGCTGGATACCCGCATCGAACTCACCAGCCACAAGGTCGATGGGGCCGGTAGCGGTGGCAACATCCAGCACGATGTCGGGATAGGTTTCCGCGAATGTCGCGAGCCGCGGCAACAACACCATCTCAGCCGCTGAACGCGACATGACGACCCGAAGACGCCCTGCGGGCTGGTGGCGTTTGCTGCGCGCGCTGTCGAGGGCGCGACCGATCTGCTCAAGTGCCGGCGCCAGCTCTTTCAGAAGTGCCGCACCTGCAGCCGTTGGCGCCACGCTCTTGGTCGTCCGGGCAAGCAACTGCACGTCAAGGCGCTGCTCAAGCCTCCGGATCGTATGGCTCAAGGCAGACTGCGACACCCCCAGCTTTGCAGCGGCTCGTGTGAAGCTTCGCTCCGCGGCAACAGTCGCAAACGTTGCAAGTTCGTCGAGCGGGTTTGTCATCGATCATGAAAGCCAGTCATAAAGCCATGCAATACAATACAGCTACACTCATGATCAACCTTGCCATAGGTTGTAGCAACGAGATGGCCAGCCGCAATTTACCCGGCAGTGCCGACGCTCGATGTGGACATGAATTGACAGGGATCGACATGCCAACTTTGCAGGACACGGACGTGTCAGCTCTGCGCGCGCTGGCGCAGACGTATTTCGACGCCGCCTATGAGATGGATGCGGAAAAATTCGCGTCCATCTTTCACCCTTCGAGTTCCGTGACGAAGGTTGCCGAGGATGGCAGTTTGAGCGTGACGCCGATTGCGGCGTGGCTGGCAGCGGTGCGCAACGCGCAGGCTCCGCAGCAACAGGGCTTCCAGCGCGAAGATCAGCTCCTCTCGATCGACGCTGAAAGCGATCTCGCGCTTCTCAAGTTGAAGCTACGCGTGCCGCCGGCTCCTTCATTGACCTGCTGTCATGCCTGAAGGTGAATGGGAGCTGGAAAATCGCGCAGAAGGTCATGACGTCGGACGCGTAATCGCTTAACGAAGCAGAGGAACGCAGTCGAACGCCCCGCACGACGCCAAACACAGAAAAAATCCGCATCGGATGGCGATCGACACCAAGGGCGTGGCACCACGACGACAGCGATCCGCGCCAGTCGTCAGTTGAATTGAAGGATCCGATTGACTTCGGGATTTGGATTCACCGCGGCGCGGATGCGAGCAGCCACATTCGGCGCCACGGTCTTCAGGTAGTTTGGATTCACCAAGTACGCCCGAATGGCCTCAGCCATCAGCTCTGCCCGCGCATCGGCACCGTAACAGTCCTGCTGTTCGGGTCCGAAGTTCCGAAATTCGGGCCTCTCGTTCGGATCGACATTGCCATCAATCCGTCTCGCTGCTTTCAGATCGAGATTCTGCAAGTCGTTGTAGACGTAACGAAGCTCATCTTCGAGATCGTCTTGATTGATCGCCGATATGGCTTCATTGGCGTCGTTGAGAGCCGGCTGACCAGTCTTGATATCCAAGAAATGGCCCAACATGTGGCACAGCATATGATGGGCCGACGCCTCATCAAACTCATGCAGATGAGGGAGTGCTTGGCGACAGGGACAGCGAGCGAAAAGTTGCTTGTTCTTGGCGAAGAAGAACTGGACCTCGAAGTCTTCGAAGATCGACATGCTTTCCTCAAACAGCGTTCGCGCGACTGATCGTCACCGCATTGGCGGCGGTATCATTCCCACTCGATCGTGCCCGGCGGCTTGCTGGTCACATCATAGACGACACGGTTGATGCCGCGCACTTCGTTGATGATGCGGGTGGCGGCGCGGCCGAGGAACTCCATGTCGTAGTGGTAGAAATCGGCGGTCATGCCGTCCACCGAGGTGACGGCACGCAAGGCGCAGACGAATTCGTAGGTGCGGCCGTCGCCCATCACGCCAACTGTCTGCACCGGCAGCAGCACTGCGAAAGCCTGCCAGATGGCATCGTAGAGGCCGGCCTTGCGGATCTCGTCGAGATAGATGGCATCGGCATCGCGCAGGATCTCCAGCTTCTCGCGGGTGATGCCGCCCGGGCAGCGGATTGCAAGGCCCGGACCCGGGAAGGGATGGCGGCCGATGAAGCTGTCGGGCAGGCCGAGCTCGCGGCCAAGCACGCGGACCTCGTCCTTGAACAGTTCACGCAGCGGCTCGACGAGCTGCATGTTCATGCGCTCGGGCAGCCCGCCTACATTGTGGTGCGACTTGATGGTCGATGAGGTGGCGCCGGTGAAGGACACGCTCTCGATGACGTCGGGATAAAGCGTTCCCTGTGCCAGGAATTCGGCGCCGCCGAGTTTCTTGGCCTCTTCCTCGAACACCTCGATGAACAGCCGACCGATGGTCTTGCGCTTCTTTTCCGGATCGCTCTCGCCTTCCAGCGCGGAGATGAAACGGTCCGAGGCATCGACCAGGATCAGCGGCAGGTTGTAGTGCTCGCGGAACATGGCGACGACGTCCGCCGCCTCGTTCTTGCGCATCAGGCCGTGGTCGACGAGGATACAGGTGAGCTGGTCGCCAACTGCCTCGTGGATCAGCAGCGCGGCGACGGAGGAATCGACACCGCCCGAAAGCGCGCAGATCACCTTGCCCTTGCCGACCTGCTTGCGGATCGCCTCAACGGCGTGCTCGCGATAGGCCTTCATGGTCCAGTCGCCTTCGATGCCGGCGATCCTGTGCACGAAATTGCGCAAGAGCTTGGCGCCGTCGGGCGTGTGCACGACTTCCGGATGGAACTGGACGGCATAGAACTTGCGCTCTTCGTCGGCGATCGCCGCGAACGGTGCGCCGGTCGAGGTGCCGACGACCTTGAAGCCCGGCGGAATGGCGGTAACGCGATCACCGTGGCTCATCCACACCTGGTGGCGGGTGCCCTTTGCCCAGACGTCATCGAAGAGCGCGCAATCCTGCTCGACGTCGAGGAAGGCGCGGCCGAATTCGCGGTGATGGCCGCTCTCGACCTTGCCGCCGAGCTGGGCGCACATGGTCTGTTCGCCGTAGCAGATGCCAAGCACCGGAATGCCCGCCTTGAAGACGGCGTCGGGGGCACGCGGGCTGCCTATGTCGACGGTAGAATGCGGGCTGCCCGAGAGGATGACCGCCTTGGGATTGATCCGCCTGAAGGCTTCGTCAGCCGACTGGAACGGCACGATTTCGCAATAGACGCCGGCTTCGCGCAAGCGCCTGGCGATCAGCTGCGTGACCTGGCTGCCGAAGTCGATGATGAGAACTGTCTGGGGATGTGTCGTCATGGCGAGCCTTTAAAGAAAGAACCGATTCGACGCAATGGGTTCGCGGGCTCCCTTTATTGACTTGAATCGGCTTGCCGCTCCGAATGCTGCCCGTCGTTGGCCTCGAGCGCCCGCAGGGCGTCCATCAAGGCAGCAAACCTGCGTTCCCCGATATGCAGGCGATACCGCTTCTCGATTTCCTGCTTGATGCGGTCGCCGTCCCGCAGGGCGGCAAGACCTTTTTGGGTGTAGCGTACAAACTTGCCACGCCGATCGCTGGCGTCAGCGATGCGCTCGACAATCCCCTCCTCTTCCAGCCCGTCGAGCAGCTGCTGCACCGCCTGTTTGGAAATTCCGGCCCGCTCGATAAGCGTCGACTGCCGGGTTCCGTTTCGCGCAACGTGACCAAGAAGCGCGGCACGCCCTTCGCTGAACCAGACATGGCCGGAAGCACGCATGGCGGCGGCGAACTCCGCCTGCCAGGCACGGCTGGCACTCCACAGACGCCAGCCGACATGGTCAGGCAACATATTCGTCATTTCGTCAAGCTTCTTGACCATTTTCACAACCTTTGTATAGTCAAGATACTTGACCAAATCGCGTCGGTCGAGTGTTCCTCACAATTATGGAGTCTGGAGAAAACATGGCCATCCTCAAGAAAGATACACTCGGCGTCATCATGACCGGGACCACGCATGTTCTCGACATGGCCGGGAAGCAGGCCATTATCTACTATCAGAGCGAAAGCGATGCCCACATGCTTTTGCCCGACGGCACAGCCTATAGCGGCAAATGGAGACTGCTTGACGATTGTTATGCCGTTGACTGGACCGATGGTCCAAGCGGCAGCTGGAAGCTCGACCATCAGGCCGGTTCAATCGCTTATCTCGACAGCACCGGCACCCGCCGGGCGGACGTCTCAAGCATCGAATTCGGCAATTCGCGCAGTCTGCCGCGCTAGTCCAGGTTTACAGGCCACCAGCATCAATCCGATCCCATCACTCTTCCAGTTTCTGGAGAGGTCATTTCCGTATCCGGAAGGTTATCGCCTGGACGGTCACATCCTAGTTGAGCCGGGATTGATGCTGGCAGAAGCGCGTCGCGATTGCCCGAGTGAATGCGAGATTATGAATGAAACTAAGGTATCTCGGGTGGTCCGGCGTTGAGGTCGAGCATGATGGCCAAACAATTCTGATCGACTACATCGAAGACGGAGCTGCAATTTTCTTGGACAGGCGTTTTGCCCAGCCAAGCAAAACTGGCGGAAGCATCGCGGCTCTGGTGACTCATCTCCACTGCGATCATGCCGATCCAGCCGTCTTGAAGAAAGCTCTCGCTGAAGGTGCACCGGTTTTTCGACCGGAACCGACCCCGGGCACCGCTGAAATTCAAAGTTGGACCAGGCCGGTGGAAGACGCCTTCCGCAGCTCCGGGCTTCTGACGCACATCCTGGAGCCATGGACGGAGCGCCAGATCGGGCCATTTCGAATTACCGCCGCGCCAGCCGTCGACGGCGTTGGCGATCCACAACGTACGTACATCGTTGAAGCGGGTGGCTTCCGTATTCTCCATGCCGGGGACACGATGAACCACGGATACTGGTGGGCGATTGCTCAACAGGCAGGTCCGATCGACGTCGCTTTCATGCCGATCAATGCCCCGGTGGTGAACCTGCCGCACCTTCAGCCGCCAAGTCCCTTTCACGCGGTGATGTCACCCGAGGAGGCGGTGGTCGCAGCAACGATCCTAGGCGCCAGCACAGTCGTGCCTATCCACTACGGCGACATAAAAGTCCCAAATGCCTACGAGGAAACCGAGAACCATATCAGCCGCTTCAAAAGCCGAGCTGAGAAGTCCGGTGTGCGGCCCTACCTGCCTCCCGAAGGGGAGTGGTTTCCTGCGGGCGGGCGCGGATGAGCTCCGGCATGGACCTTCACATAAAGACCGGAACGGGCGATCAGGCGGTTGTGGCTCACTCCAAGCCGATCTCCCTCGCTTTGGCGATCGCCTGCCTCGTCGTTGTCGCCATCAGCCTGCGACCGGGTATCGTTTCAATCGGATCGCTGATCCCAGCCTTGCAACAGGAATTTGGGCTTTCGCATGCAATCGTCTCTCTTCTTGTTGCGATCCCCGATTTCCTGATGGGAGCGTTGGCGTTGCCCTCTCCATGGTTAGCTCGCCAATACGGTCGCGATCGCGTGATCCTGTTGGCCCTGTGCCTCTTGTTGCTCTCCACTGCAGGACGTGCCTTCGCAACGAACACCACATTCCTGATGCTGACAACATCGGGAATCGGGGCGGGCATCGCGGTGTCAGGCGCGTTGATAGCTGGTTTCGTCAAAGGCAATTTTCCGATCAGAGCAGGCTTCGTTTTCGCCATCTATGCGACATGGATCGGTGGTGGCAGCACGATGTCGGCGGCACTTACAGGACCGATTGCCGCGTGGACAGGTAGCTGGCGCATCGCTGCAGGGATCTGGTCTCTTGTGGCGGCATTTGCGGTCGTCGCTTGGCTCATCCTCATGGGCAGGACAAAGGGGCAGACAGAAAATCTGGCCGTCGGCCAGCGCCGAGGGATCCCGTTCGGCGTCCCGACGGCTTGGCTCATCGCGATCTATTTTGCCTGCAACAACTTCCTGTTCTATGCCCTGCTGTCGTCGCTCGTATCGATCTATACAGAGCGCGGAGTATCCCTGACCGACGCAAGTTTCGTCCTCGCGGCGCTCACCGGCGGCGCGATGGCAGGCAGCATCTCGTTTGGAATGCTGAGCCGATCGGCCGATCGGCGAGCCTATCTGGTACTCTGCGCCGTGCTCGTACTAACCGGTCTCATCTTGATCGGGTGGGTCCCCTCGGTATGGCCCCCCATCTCGTCAGCTATTGTTGCACTCGGCATTGGCGGCGGTTTTACGCTCGCGACGATATTGCCGCTGGACTACGCAGATGATGCTGATGAGGCGGCAGCGTGGACCGCTCTTGTCTTGACGTTTGGGTATCTTGTCGCCGCGACCGGCCCGATTCTCGTAGGCACGTTGCGCGACACCTTCGGCGACTTCTCTTCTGCTATGTGGCTGCTCGTAGCCGTGGCGCTCTTGAAAACCGCAATTGCGCCGCTGCTGGGTCCCCGCGCGCAACGGGACATTTCAACACAGCCATAAAATCGTTTCTCTCGGGCAGCGGTCGCTCTACAGCGCTCCGCCGGGGGCGATCGCGGCCCTCAGCCGTTCAACTGCCAGCGCCAGCTTTTCGTCGATGACGTGGAGATATTCGGTCCAGTCGCCGACATGCTTCAGCTCTGCCGCACCATCGGAGATGCCGCGTAGCGCGATCAGGGGCAACGAGAACAGCTGGCAGGCACGCAGCACCGCGAAGGTCTCCATATCGACCATGTCCTCGGCGATGGCATCATAGGCCGCTCCCGACACGATGTTGGCGCCGGTGGAGAGCGAAGCGCCTTCGATGCCGGCGATACGATGGCCAAGCGGCAGGATAGCCGGCAGGTCGAGAAAAGGCGTTACGCCTTTCTCGAAGCCGAGGGCAGAGGCATCCATGTCGCGGTAGGATACCGAGGTCGCCTGGTAGATGCCGGTCTGCTCGAGACGGCGCGAACCGGCGGAGCCGAGCGAGACGATCAAATCAGGCAATCGGCCGGCGACCTGCAGGCGCGCGAACTCGGCCCCGAGCCGCACTCCGGCCTCGACCGGACCGACGCCGGTCATCAATGGCTTGAACAGGCGCTGCAGATGCGGACCGTATTCCGCGTCCGCTGCCATGACGAACAGGACCTTGCGGCCGGCGAGGTCGACAAGCAGGTCTGCGGAACTGGGGCTCATCGACTTCGATACCTTGGGCACTACAGGGTGGTTCCGGCCTGCGTAACGTCTCGTCGTGTCAGTTGCGCGACGAACGACTTCGCGAACCGGTTGCTCACCCCTCGATGCCTTCGCGCCCGGTCACCGTCATCATCGTGCCGGTCATGGTGGCGATCAGCTTGGCCTCGCCGTCGGCGGCAAAGGCATAGGCCTGGCCGTCGGCAACGATGATGGTGCGGCCGGGCTTGGTGACCGAGCCACGGAACAGAAAGCGTTCGCCCTTGCCCGGTGCCAGGAGGTTCACCTTGAATTCGATGGTGAGCACACCGGAATTTTCCGGCATCAGCGAATAAGCGGCGTAACCACAGGCAGAATCCAGTGCCGTGGAAATCACGCCGGCGTGCAGAAAGCCATGCTGCTGGGTCAGTGCCGTCGAATACAGCATCTCGATTTCGATGATGCCCGGCGTGACCAGCGTCAGTTCCGCGCCGATCGTGGCCATGGCCTGCTGGCGCGAGAACGAGGTCCTGACGCGCTCCTCGTAATTCGGGGCCGGTACGATCTTGGCTGCCATGGCGTTTGCCCCCAAGCTGTCAGCGGATTGCGGTCCGCTCATTGCCCAAAAGCCTGAAACCTCCGGGATTGTGCTCTAGCCGGCTTACAGCAGAGCCGGCAGGCAGGCAATGCCCATGCTGCATTGCAGCATAGGCCAGAGCATCACGCAACCTTGCGCAGGGCGCAGAAATAGAAACCGTCGGTACCGCTCAGCGCCGGCGACAACGAGATGCCGAATTGCGCGCCGATGCGGGCCGCAGCGTCATGGCCTGGAAACCGCGCCTGCCACAGTGCGGCATGATCGATCGGCGCAAAACCCTTGTGGCGTGCCAGGAAAGCCGACACCTGCTCGCCATTCTCGTCCGGAAAGACCGAACAGGTGACGTAGACCAGCAGGCCGCCGGGTTTCACGAAACCCTTGGCCACATCCAGGATGGCCGACTGTTCGGCCTTGCGCGCATCGAGCTGACGGCTGGTCAGCCGCCATTTGGCATCTGGCCGGCGCCGCCAGGTGCCGGAGCCGGTGCAGGGCGCATCGACCAGAACGATATCCATGTGACCGGCCAGAGGTGCCAGTTCCTGTTCGCGCGCGACGACCTGGATGTTGCGGTTTTCGGAGCGGCGCATGCGGTCGAAGATCGGCGCCAGACGCTGCTTTTCGGCGTCATGCGCAAAGACCTGCCCCTTGTTCTGCATCGCTGCCGACAAGGCCAGCGATTTGCCACCGGCGCCGGCGCAGTAGTCGAGGACCTGCATGCCGGGCTTTGCGTCGGCGAGTTCAGCAGCAATCTGCGAACCTTCGTCCTGCACCTCGAACCAGCCCTTCTGGAAAGCCGGTTCGGCCTGGACATTCGGATGGCGGCCGTCTCCGGCGATAGGCGCGATGCGAATGCCCTGGGTGGCGAGACGGGCAGGTTCGGCGCCTGTCTCGGCAAGTTCCGCCAGCACCTTGGCGCGATCGGCCTGCAAGGTGTTCGTGCGCAGGTCGAGCGGCGGACGGGCAGCAAGCGCAGCCCCTTCCTCCACCCACGCCTCGCCGAAAGCTTCCTTCAGCAGCGGCACGCACCAGTCGGGGCAATCGGCCCGCACCTCGTCCGGGGCATCGGCGAGCCGTCGCCCGGCAACGGTGGCCAGTTCAGCATCGCTCAGCAAAGGCGGGGCGAATTTGTCGCCTTCCAGCGCGGCGTTCAGTGACTGCGCCGTCTGCCCCCATTCCAGCAGGAGCGCACCGAAGCCGACGGCGCGTGGCGTCTCGTCATCGAAAAGCCAGCCGGCGCTGCGTCTGCGGCGCAAGGCATCATAGACGATGTTGCCGATTGCGGCGCGGTCGCCGCCACCGGCAAAGCGATGCGACAGACCCCAGTCGCGCAACGCATCCGCCGCCGGACGATGCCGGCGGTTGATGTCCTCCAAAACTTCGATGGCTGCCGCCAGCCTTCCGCCCAGTCGCATTCGTCCGCCGCAAAGGATTGATTTCGTCCCTGCTGTAATGGGCGCAAACCGAATGCACAAGCTGTTGAACTGGCGTAATATCCACTGCTTTAAAACGGTTCGGCTTAAGCATACGCTCCCTCTTGCGATTCGCGGCTCTTGCCAGAGCCTGGCAGAGCCCTTTCGAGGAGAGGGACTATGAAATCTTATCTGGCTGAAGTTCTGGGTACATTTCTGTTGGTGTTCATCGGCACTGCCTCGGTGGTGACCGGAGGGTTCGGCGGCGCCCTGCCGCTGGGCCAAGAAGGCATCGGCCTTGCTTTCGGCATCGGCCTCATCGCCGCTGCCTACGCGATCGGGCCGATTTCCGGCGCGCATCTCAATCCGGCGGTGACGCTGGGCGTCTTCCTGGCCGGACGCTTGCCGGCCAAGGACGTGATCCCCTACTGGATCGCGCAGATCATCGGCGCCATCATCGCGTCGCTGGCGCTGTGGGTCATCGTTTCGGGACAGACCGGCGGCCATACCGGTGGCTTCGGCGCCAATGGCTGGGACGAAACGAAATGGGGCGTCAGCTCCGCGTTCCTTTGGGAACTGATCGGCACCTTCACCTTCGTGACGGTCATCCTCGGCGTCACCAGCGGCAAGCACACGACGGCCTTCGCAGGCCTCGTCATCGGCCTGACGCTGGCGGGTCTGCACTTCGCCATCATTCCGGTGACTGGAACTTCGCTCAACCCGGCCCGCTCGATCGGCCCGGCTCTGTTCAGCGGCAGCGCTGCGATCAGCCAGCTCTGGCTGTTCATCGTCGCTCCGCTGATCGGCGGCGCCATTGCCGGCGTCGTTGCCAAGACCGGCGTGTTCGAAAAGGACTGAGCAACACCCAAGCAAGGCGCTTGACCAGGCGCCTTGCCGATCTTCAGACAATAAAAAACAGGCGCGGATCGCTCCGCGCCTGTTTTGTTTATGACCAGCCTGAACTCAGACGAGGTCGAAGCGATCGGCATTCATGACCTTGTTCCAGGCCGCGACGAAATCCTTCACGAAGGTCGCCTGCGCGTCGGAGCTGCCGTAGACCTCGGCAAGCGCGCGCAGCTGGGCGTGCGAACCGAAGATCAGGTCGACACGCGTGCCGGTCCAGCGTGCCTCGCCAGTGCTGCGGTCGCGTCCTTCGAACACGCCCTCCGTGGCGGAAGGCCGCCACTCGGTGCGCATGTCGAGCAGGTTCACAAAGAAGTCGTTGCTCAGCGTTTCCGGCCGTTCGGTGAACACGCCATGCGTTGACTGGCCCGTATTGGCGCCGAGGACACGCAAGCCGCCGAGCAGCACAGTCATCTCCGGAGCCGTCAGGTTCAGCAGCTGGGCCTTGTCCACCAGCAATGTCTCCGCCGACAGGCGCTGGGCACCGCGGAGATAGTTGCGGAAACCGTCAGCGACTGGCTCAAGCGGTGCGAACGAGGCGACATCCGTGTCTTCCTGCGAAGCATCCATGCGGCCGGGCGTGAACGGCACGTTCACGGACTGGCCGGCATCCTTGGCCGCCTTCTCGACCGCAGCGGCACCGCCGAGCACGATCAGGTCGGCGAGCGACACTTTCTTCCCGCCAGGCTGCGCGGCGTTGAACTCGACCTGGATCGCTTCCAGCTTCTGCAGCACCGCATTCAGTTCGCTCGGCTGGTTGATCGCCCAGTCCTTCTGCGGCGCAAGACGGATGCGAGCGCCGTTGGCGCCGCCGCGCTTGTCGGAACCCCGGAAGGTTGAGGCCGAAGCCCAGGCGGTCGACACCAGCTGCGACACGGACAGGCCCGAAGCCAGGATCTTTGCCTTCAGCGCGGCGATATCGGCCTGGTCGACCAGGCCATGATCCACGGCCGGGATCGGATCCTGCCAGGGCAGCACTTCCTCCGGTACGAGCTTGCCGAGGTAACGGGCGCGCGGACCCATGTCGCGGTGTGTCAGCTTGTACCAGGCGCGCGCGAAGGCATCGGCAAACGCGTCCGGATCCTCGTAGAAGCGCCGCGAGATCTTCTCGTAGGCCGGGTCGACGCGCAGCGCGAGGTCGGTGGTCAGCATCGACGGCGCGTGGCGCTTGGACTTGTCATGCGCATCCGGCACCGTGTTGGCGCCCATGCCGTGCTTCGGCGTCCACTGGTGGGCGCCGGCTGGGCTCTTGGTCAGCTCCCATTCGTAGCCGAACAGGTTCCAGAAGAAATTGTTCGTCCACTTGGTCGGCGTCGTCGTCCAGATGACCTCCAGGCCGCTGCCGATGGCGTCGCCACCCTTGCCGGTGCCGAAAGCATTGGCCCAGCCCAGGCCCTGCTGCTCGATGCCGGCTGCTTCCGGCTCCACTCCGACCAGCTTCGCATCGCCGGCGCCATGCGTCTTGCCGAAGGTATGACCGCCGGCGATCAACGCAACGGTCTCCTCGTCATTCATCGCCATGCGCGCAAAGGTCTCGCGGATGTCACGTGCGGCGGCCAGCGGGTCCGGCCGGCCGTTTGGCCCTTCCGGGTTCACGTAGATCAGGCCCATCTGCACGGCGCCGAGCGGGTTCTGCAGGTCGCGATCGCCGGTGTAGCGCTCGTCGGCGAGCCAGACGCCTTCGGGGCCCCAGTAGAGTTCTTCCGGTTCCCAGACGTCGGCACGGCCACCGGCGAAACCGAAGGTCTTGAAGCCCATCGATTCCAGCGCAACGTTGCCCGTCAGGATGAGCAGGTCAGCCCAGGATAGCCTGCGGCCGTATTTCTGCTTGATCGGCCACAGCAAGCGGCGGGCCTTGTCGAGGTTGACGTTGTCCGGCCAGGAATTCAGCGGGGCAAACCGCTGCTGGCCGGCGCCTGCGCCACCACGGCCGTCACCGATGCGGTAGGTACCCGCGCTGTGCCAGGCCATGCGGATGAACAGCGGCCCATAGTGGCCGAAGTCGGCCGGCCACCAATCCTGCGAGTCCGTCATCAGCGCCTTCAGGTCGGCAATGACCGCATCGAGATCAAGGCTCTCGAATTCCTTGGCGTAGTCAAATGCTTCGCCCATCGGGTCGGACAGTTTGGAATGTCTATGCAGGATCTGGATGTCCAGCTGGTTCGGCCACCAGGTCTGGTTCTTCGGTCCATGGCCGCTGAACGGGCATTTGCCTGCGCTTTTGTCGTCGGTCTTTGCGTCCATTTCTTTCTCCAACGCTGATCTTTCAAACGATGCCAAGTCCCATAGACCCCAAGGGGTACAGCAGACTTTGGTCTGGAGAGAGGCTGGTGATGGCTGCCTCCCTCATGAATGGGTGGGTTGCCGAAGAGCTGCCCAAAGGCGCCCGCCGAATTGTGGAACAACGGCAGCCTAAAAGCTCCATTCTATAAAAGCAAATTGCCTTTTCTGTTTTTTTCGATAGTTTTTTCTTATGATCAAATTGACACTGCGGCAGATGCAGTATTTCGAGACGCTGGTGCAGACACTGCATTTCGGCAGGGCCGCAGCGCTATGCGGCATCAGCCAGCCGGCACTTTCCGCGCAGATCGCCGACATGGAGGAAAAACTCGGCTGCAAGCTGTTCGACCGCTCCGGCCGTGCCGCCATCCTGACGCCGGAAGCAGCAACGCTGCTGCCCTTGATCACGCGGGCGCTGGCAGCAGCGCGCGACGTGGAAGAGGTCGCCGTCGCGGGACGCAAAGCACTGGAGGGCCGCTTCCGGCTCGGCATCATTCCGACGGTGGCGCCTTATCTGTTGCCTTCGATCCTGCCGGAACTGCGACAGCGTTATCCCGAGCTGCGGCTGGAGCTGCGCGAGGCGGTGACCGACACGCTCGCCGAGGAAGCAACGCTCGGCAGCCTCGACGCCTTCATAGCGGCATTGCCGCTCGACCAGCCCGGACTGACGACCGAGGCCCTGTTCGAGGACCGCTTCTTCCTGGCGGTGCCGCGCGCAGAGCCGGACCTGGTGGCGCCGCCAGTGCCGCCGGAGAGCCCGGTGCTGGAAAGACTGATGCTGCTCGAGGAAGGCCACTGCCTGCGCGAGCAGGCGTTGCAGCTGTGCGGCAGCGTGCGCCCGACCGCCATGGCGAACTACGGCGCGACCAGCCTGACCACGCTTCTGCAGATGGTCGGGCATGGCTTCGGCGTGACCCTGGTGCCGGAGATGGCCGTGGCCCCGACGGCGGCGCTACCCGATCTTCGCGTCGTGCCTTTCGCCGAACCGATGCCTTCCCGCACCGTGGCGCTCGCCTGGCGCCGCAATGGCCACCGCCAGGCGGAATGCATGGCGCTGGCCCAGATGTTGAAAGGCGTGCGGGGCGAGCCGGCACCCACTCATTGTTAGGACCTAGGCTGGAATGCCTTCCTTGGCGCCGGCCCTGAGCAGCATGCCGAAGAGGTCACGCGGTTCGTCGGGATCGGCGAGCAGGTCGAGCTCTTCATAGAGGCCGGTTGCCTGCAGCTGGTCGCGCACGTAACGCAGCGCCGAGAAGTCCTCGGTGGCGAAGCCGACCGAATCGAACAGCGTGATCTGCTTGTCGCTGGTGCGGCCGGCTGCCTTGCCCGCCATCACCTGCCACAGCTCGATCACCGGATGATCGCCATCCAGCTGCTGGATCTCGCCCTCGATGCGCGTCTGCGGCGGGAACTCCACGAAGATGTCGGAGCGCAGCAGGATGTCGCGATGCAGCTCGGTCTTGCCCGGGCAGTCGCCGCCGACCGCGTTGATGTGCACGCCCGAACCAACCATGTTGTCG
>DASZAX010000030.1:0-87448 GCA_035944705.1 Mesorhizobium sp.
CACCAGGCGCCAGGCCTTGAAGGCCTCATGGGCGGCATCGATCGTCTTGCCGGCATCGGCTGCCGAAACCGTCTTCAGCGCCGCCAGCTGCTCACCCGTCACAGGGCTGCGCACGACCAGATCACCGCTCGAAAGCACATCACGCGAAACCCCAAGCTTCCCAAGCAGATCCGCAGTTTCTGTCGATAGTGTCATCGTCTTCCCTTTCGAATTTGTGCTGATATGGCGACAGCCATGGCCATCTGCCACCCCGCCGCTCACCGGGCGGGCCCTTGGCGTGGCATTACCCGTTTCGCGTCAGATCCGCCACCCCGGCATGGTCCAAGCCGGCAGTGTTCGCCATTGATCCAGTGAGAAGGAAAGCGATCCGCAGAAGCCACCTGGAGCGTTTCCGTTTTCCCGGAAACGCTCCAGGCTTTCGTTCTCGCTGCATTTCTGTGACGCCAAGTGACTCCACCTGGCTACAAAATGCTCTAGCCTGCTTTTTCGGACTTGCCTTGTACAGCCTCGGCCTTGAGCCGGTCGATGTGCATACGGATATGTGCAGCCTCGGCGGCCGTATTCGCGAGTGCGATTGCCCTGTCGAAGGCAATGCGTGCCTCGTCGTTGCGGCCAAGCTTCATCAACAACCCGCCCTTCAGGCCGAAGAAGTGGAAATAGCCGGAAAGCCGCTCGGCCAGCGGCTCGATCATGGCGAGCGCCTCTTCCGGACCGCGCACTTTGGAGACCGCCACCGCACGGTTCAGCGTCACCACCGGTGACGGCTGCATGCGTTCAAGCAGGCTGTAGAGCAGGTCGATCTCCTGCCAGTCGGTGTCTTCGGCCTTGGCTGCACGGGCATGCAGGGCCGCGACTGCCGCCTGCACCTGATACGGACCGGGTTTACGATGGCGCAGAGCCTTGTCGACGAGCGCAAGGCCCTCCTCGATCATCTTGCCGCTCCAGAGTTCCCTGTTCTGGTCTTCGAGCAGCACGATTTCGCCACTGCCATCGAACCGTGCTGGCGCGCGCGCATGCTGCAGCAGCATCAGGGCCAGAAGCCCCATGACTTCCGCTTCCGTCTGGAACAGCCTCAGCAACAGCCGGCCGAGCCGGATCGCCTCCTCGCACAAGGGCTCCCGTGCCTGTGCTTCGCCGCTGTTGGTGGAATAACCTTCGTTGAAAACCAGGTAGACCATCGCCATGACTGCGGCCAGTCGTTCCGACCGCTCGACCGCGCCCGGCGTTTCGAACGGCACGCCGGCGTCTGCGATCCGCGCCTTGGCGCGGGTGATGCGTTGTTCCATGGCGCTTTCACCCACCAGGAAGGCGCGGGCGATCTGCTTGACCGAAAGGCCCGAAACGATGCGCAGCGCCACCGCGATCTGCTGCGTCGGCGGCAGGTCAGGATGACAGCAGATGAACAGCAGCCGCAGGATGTCGTCGCGATAATGCGCGCCATCCAGCCGCTCGGCGATGTCGGACTCTGCATCTTCCAGATCCGACACCTGATCTTCGTCCGGCATCGCTGTCTGTTTGCTTCTCTTGCGCACCGCGTCGATGCCGCTGTTGCGGCCGACGAAGATCAGCCAGGCAGCGGGATCACGCGGCGGCCCGTTTTGCGGCCAGTTCTTCAACGCGCGCAGGCATGCGTCCTGGAATGCTTCTTCCGCCGTGTCGAGATCGCGGAAGTAGCGCAGCAACGCTCCCATGGCCTGCGGCCGCGCAGCGCTGATGACATTGCTGATCCAGGACAGGTCGCTCATGATTTTACCGTTGCAGGACTGAATATGGAAACAGGGCGGATCTCGTAGGAGCCGCCGCTGGGGTTGACCTCGGAAAGTTCGCGCGCGAACTGCAAGGCTTCGTCGAGATTTTCGACGTCGACCGTGTAGAAGCCGAGGAATTGCTCCTTGGTCTCGGCGAAGGGACCGTCGATGACAAGGGATTCGCCCTTCACCTTGCGCAGCGTCGTCGCAGCCGTGGTCGGCAGAAGACGGGCCACCGGGCCAAGTTTGCCAGCATTCGCATATCTTTGCTGGACATCGAGCAGCTTGCCCATGACCGCATCGTCCTGTTCCTTGGTCCAGGAACCGACGACGTCTTCGGAAGCGTAGCAAAGAACGGCGTAAAGCATGGAGAGCCCTTTCTATCTCAGAGGACGAAAGAGTTAGGCGCTTCCCGACACCACGTCGATAAAAAATCCACGATTTCTCCGGATGTCCGCAGCGAGGGCTCAACTCACGGGAATGACGTCTACGGCCTGTGCGCCGGCCTGCCCGCCGGCGGTCTTGAGCACGCCCACGATCGGCGCCACGTCACCATAGTCTCGGCCATAACCGACCGTGATATGGTCGTTGGAAGCGCGCATGCCGTTGGTCGGATCGAATTCCTGCCAGCCGGCCTCGCGTCCGCACCATACCCGAACCCAGGCATGCATGGCATCCGCACCTTCCAGCCGCTCCTGTCCGGCGGGCGGAATGGTGCGCAGGAAGCCGCTGACATAGCCGGCGGGAATGCCCAGCCCGCGCAGGCCGGAAATCATGACGTGCGAGAAATCCTGGCAGACGCCGCGCTTCAGCACGAAAGCATCGGAAGCACGCGTCTGCACGTCGGTTGCGGTGCCGTCATAGGTGAAGTCGCGCCGCATGCGGTTGCAGATTCCTGTCGCGATCGCCGCCACGGAACCGTCGCTGCTCTCGCGGGCATAGGCGGTGATGGCAGGATCGAGATCGGCAAAGTCGGTGGGGGCAAGAAAATGATGCGGTGAATCAGGTTGGAGCGATCGCACGGCGGCGATTTCACCGGCAAGCCCCACGATGTCAGGCGACACATCGAGTCCGATTTCCGGCCGCGCGACGGAAACGCGTGCGCTCATGCGTACGTCGAGTGTCCGGTGTACCTCGCGAAACGCGATCGAGGTTACATTCGAACCGAAGAAGTCATGGAAGTCCGATCGTTCGCCCGGCCCGGGCGCAAAGGACAATGATGCCGCCACGACACGTTGCCTGTCGCCAAGATTGGCCGGAAGCACCCGCACCAGGTGACGTCCACCACCGACGGCTGCCTCGTAGTCGTAGTGCAGGTTGAGGCGGATATCATAGAGCATCGAGCGCCTCAGCCGAAATACGCCTTGGCCAGGCTGCTGTAGAGCCCGCCAATCTCGTCCGCCAGGGCACCGAGCGCCGTGGCTGTCATGTCCAAAGGTTCCTTGACCGCGAGCGCGGTGTTGAGCTTGAGGATGTCCTTAGCCGCAGGCGACAGGTGCCCGACACCATTTTCTCCCGGCAGCAGCCCTATCTCCGTTCTGAGCCGCTCGATCTGGAAAAAGATCGATCGTGGATTGAGCGGATCCAGCACCAGCAGATCGACAACCGTGCTGCGTCCCGCCTGTACTGGATATTGCCGACGATGAGTCATCACGCTGTCGCCGATCTCCAGCATCATGTCGAGCGCGCCTTCCGGTGCGTCCACGCGCGTCAGCCGCGCCAGCATGCGTGCAGTCTGGATACCGCGCTCCAGGCGCCGCCCGATCTCCAGGAAACGCCAGCCCGTGAAGCGGTACATGTTCTCGTGCAGGAGACCCGAGAATCCGGCCAGTTTGCGCAGGATCACCGTCATGGCGCGCGTGGCATCGTCGCCGCGCGACACTGTCGTTTCGAACAGATGCAGCGTCTTTGACAAATCCTTCAGCGCCAGCCAGCCATCCGGCGAGAACCGGTCGCGCACCTGACCCGCGCTGTAGACAGCACTGTCCATCATGTCGAGCAGGCCCGCAGGCACCGGATCGGTGACATCGATGCCAAGCGGATCGAGATGAGCACGCAGTTCCGCCAGCAGCGGCATGGCCGGATCCGAGGTCTCGGCCAGGCGCACGTGATAGGCGCGCAGGATACGGGCGGTATCTTCGGCGCGCTCGATATAGCGGCCCAACCACATCAGGTTTTCCGCCGCCCGGCTCGGCAGGCTGCCTGGCACCGTGCGGTCGAAGCCCTCGCTGTCCCGCGGGAACAGTGTCTCGCGCTCCACCGGCCTGTCGCTGACCACCCAGACATCGGCCGCCTGACCACCACGCTGCATGGCAATCGCCGTCGGATCGAGTGAGAAGCCGACACGCGCGAACCCGCCGGGCATCACCGTCCAGCCGCCCGGCGTGCGCGCCAGATAGACACGAAGACTGGCCGGGCGCGGCTCCAGCCGCCCGTCGACAAAGACCGGGGTCGTCGACAGCGTTACCGCTTCCTGTCCGACGAAGGCGCTGCCGTCAGTCTCGATGCGCGCGACCAGATCTGCCCGCGCTTCCGCAGACAGCGAAGCTCCGAGAACGCTGGCTCCATCATCCTCGAAGGCCAGGCGGGTCGACAGCGCAGGACCGACGATCGTTCGGTCGAGATTGGCCAGCACATGCTTGCGTTCGGCTTCCTGCCCGCACCACCAGGTCGCGACACTGGGCAGAAGCAGATCTTCCTGGCACAACTCCTGGCTGATGCGCGGCAGGAAAGCGAGCAAGGCGCGCGTTTCGAGCAATCCCGAACCCAGACCGTTCACCGCCATGACCGCACCCTGGCGAACCACCTCGACCAGCCCAGGCGTGCCGATCTGTGAATCTGTTCTCAGCTCCAGCGGATCAGCGAAGGCGGCGTCAAGGCGTCGCCACAGCACCGAGATCGGCACCAGGCCGGCCACGGTACGAACCATCAGCCGCCCCTTGGAGACGACGAGGTCCTCGCCCTCGAGCAGCATGATGCCAAGATAGCGCGCGATATAGGCGTGTTCGTAATAGGTCTCGTTGAGCGGCCCCGGTGTCAGGATGGCGACACGCCCACGCGAAGCTGCCGCCGACGAATTCAGGGCATCACGGAAACGCCGGAAGAACCCTGCCAGCCGATGCACATGCAGCTCGCCATAGAGTTCAGACAGCGCACGTGTGGTGGCAACGCGGTTCTCCAGCGCGAAGCCGGCCCCCGACGGCGCCTGCATGCGATCGCCCAGCACCCACCAGCGTCCATCCGGACCACGGCCGAGCTCGAAAGCGCAGAAATGCAGGAAATGCCCCCCAGCCGGCAACGTTCCCGCCAATGGCCGCAGATATTCCGGGCTGCCTGCGATCAGGCCGGGCGGCAGCAATCCAGCTTCCACCAGCCGGTTGGGCCCGTAGATATCGGCAGCGATCCGTTCGAACAGGTCCGCCCGCTGGATCAGGCCGGCGCTGATGGCCGACCACTCCTTCTCGTCGATCAGCAGCGGCACATGCGCCAGCGGCCAGGCACGCTCATTGGCGCCTGCATTGTCGTAGACACGGTAGTAGACACCGGCGTCGCGCAGATACTGGTCTGCCCTGGCAAAGCGCTGCGTCAGTTTTTCCGGACCGAGCGCCTGCAACGATGCAATAAACTGCTTCCACAGTGGACGCGGATTGCCTGACGCGTCGACCATCTCGTCGACGACGCCGTCGATCGGCCGATAATGTTCCAGCAGGCCGCGCGCCTGTCCGGCATGCTCCGATCGCTGCTGATTCCCGCTCGCCATAAGTGATCTAGAACGTTGCTTGTGCCACAAGGTCAAGCCTTGTCGATGTCAGGTCCCAACATGCATTTTCTCTCATCAAGCTCAGGCTGGCCCCAACGATGCGGCAACTGTCGCCTTTCATTTGCCCGTCTCCTTGTGTAAAGCGATGCCAGCAAACTCCCAAGACGGGCAAAAGCCATGGACAAGTTCACCAAGCTCACCGGCGTCGCCGCTCCCCTGCCGATCGTCAACGTCGATACCGACATGATCATCCCGAAGGATTATCTCAAGACGATCAAGCGCACCGGACTTGGCAAGGGACTTTTTGCCGAGATGCGCTTCAATGAAGATGGTTCCGAGAACCCGGATTTCGTGTTGAACAAGCCGGCCTACCGCAAGGCCCAGATCCTGGTTGCCGGCGACAATTTCGGCTGCGGTTCCAGCCGTGAACACGCCCCCTGGGCGCTTCTCGACTTCGGCATCCGTTGTGTGATCTCGACCTCTTTCGCCGACATCTTCTACAACAACTGCTTCAAGAACGGCATCCTGCCGATCACCGTCAGCCAGGAAGATCTCGACAAGCTGATGGACGATGCCGAGCGCGGTGCCAACGCCACCCTCTCGGTCGATCTGGAGGCCAAGGAAATCCGCGGGCCTGACGGCGGTGTCGTCACCTTCGACCTCGACGATTTCAAGCGTCACTGCCTGCTCAACGGCCTCGACGACATTGGCCTGACGATGGAGAAATCCAACGCCATCGCCAGCTTCGAGAAGCGCAACGCCGAGCAGCGCCCCTGGGCCTGAGACCATAGTCGAAACAGCGCTCCGGTGATCCACCGGCGCGCTCTGCTTGGGCGTGGCGGTGTTGGCTGCAGTGCGACAATGGCTGCTGTCGTAACAAAGGGAGGGCCGCAATGGCACCGTTTGCACGTCTTGTGATGGCAGGCCTTCTTTCAACCGGCTTGTCTGGTGTTGCCCTTGCGCAGGAACAAGCCCCTGCCCCGCAGGATGCCCCCGCGACGACTGTTCCCGACACCAACGCACCCGCAGCAACCGATGGCGACGAAAAGCCGGCGCCGGTACCCTTCGCCGGCGGTACGTTCACCATCACCGAACAGCCGGAAATGGACAAGATCCTGGCCTTCGATGGCAAGGAGATCGCCCGTGACTACGACGTCTTCTTCGACAAGATCGTGAAAGTTGCCGGCATCGATGTCGCGCTGTTCGCCGTTGGCCCCGGCGGCAATCAGTGTGGGCCCTCGGCCTTGATAACCTGGAAGCCGGAAGGCAGTTCCACACTGCAGAGCGTGCGCGTCGACCAGGACGATTGTGGCGCCCCGCCAACGGCGGTTGCCGACAATGCCATCTATTTCGTGCCCTATCTCATGCCGGGCGACTCCAAGGACGCCCTGCAATGGTCACCGCAGGATGGCCTGCAGACCGCCGGCCGCCTGACCTACACGCCCGAACTCAACACCAGCTGGAACGACGTCGATCCGTCCAAATACCAGAACATCATCGACGCCTTCCACAACGAGGCCGTCTACAAGGCAGCCGAGAAACTGCTCGGTGATCAGATGGGCAATGTCGCGACCAGCCTTTTGGTCGGCGGCGGCACGGAAAAAACCCCATCCGGCGCCTTCTACGCCAGCGGCTGCGTGCCGCATGCCTGCGGCGGCAGCGACGGTTTCATGGCTGTCGACGTCAAAAACAAGGCGCTCTACTTCGCCCAGCAGACAGACAAGCCGGAGCCGAATGCCTGGCCGGCGCTGAAGGACTGGCCCGAGGAGATGAGGGAAGCCTTGAAGAAGGCATTTCAGCAACCGCAGTAGCGCCCGTCGCGGCGCTCGGGAGGACTATCGATGCGCACACTGATCTCGACGGGCTCGCCCTTCGAAAAGACCGCGGGTTATTCGCGCGCCGTCGTGCAGGGCGACTGGTGCTTCGTCGCCGGCACCACAGGCTACGACTATACCACCATGATCATGCCGGACAGCGTCGAGGCGCAGACCCGCAATTGCATGGAGACCATCACCAAAGCGCTGAAGGAAGGCGGCTTCGAACTGGCCGATGTCGTGCGCGCAAATTATTACATCACCGACCAGAACGACGTGGAGAAGGTCTTCCCCATCCTCGGCGAATTTTTCGGCGACATTCGCCCGGCCGCGACGATGATCACCTGCCTGCTGAACAAGCCGGAAATGAAGATCGAAATCGAGGTCACCGCGCTACGCCGCGGCGCAACGGGCCTGTGACGGTCAAACGCATCGTCGCCAACGTCGCCACGACCGATGTCGCGGCGGCCAGGCGGTTTTACGGCGACGTGCTCGGCCTCGACATCCTGATGGACCATGGCTGGATCGCCACCTATGGCAACAGCGAACGCATGACGGTGCAAGTGTCGTTCGCGGAGCAGGGTGGCAACGAAACGCCGGTGCCCGAACTCTCCATCGAGGTCGATGATGTCGACGCCGTCCTTGCCGGCATGAAGAAAGCCGGCTTCGCCATCGAATATGGCCCATCTGACGAACCCTGGGGCGTACGCCGTTTTTTCGTGCGCGACCCCTTCGGCAAGCTGATCAATATCCTCCAGCACGACTAGACTGGCCTGAACGCCGGCGCTGACCGACCAGCCGGGTTCATCAGAACGGGTAGGGCTGGCCCGGATCCTCTATCGTCAGCCAGCGCAGGTCAGTGAATTCGGCGATCGATGCCTTGCCACCGAACCGTCCGTAACCTGACCCTTTCATGCCGCCGAATGGCATCTGCGCCTCGTCGCCCACGGTAGGCCCGTTGATGTGGCAGATACCGGCCTGGATGCGCGCCGCGACGGCCATGGCGCGACAGATGTCACGGGAGAAGACGGCCGATGAAAGTCCGTATTCGGTGTCGTTGGCGACGCGCACAGCCTCGTCCGCGCCTTTGACGCGGATGACCGGCTTGACGGGGCCGAAGGACTCTTCCGAATAGACGCGCATGGCTGGGGTGACATGGTCGAGCAGCGTTGCCTCCATGACAGTGCCCGTCCGCTTGCCGCCAGCCGCCAGCGTAGCACCTTTGGCAACAGCGTCGGCCACCAGTTCTTCCATCTTGTCGGCCGCCTGACTGCTGATCAAAGAGCCCAGCACGACATGACCGCGAGGATCTCCGGCCGGCAGTTTCGAGGCGCGAGCAGCGAGCTTGGCGACGAATTCGTCCGCGATCTTTTCGTCGACGACCAGGCGTTCGGTGGACATGCAGATCTGGCCCTGATGCATGAACGCGCCGAAGGCTGCTGCATTCACCGCCGCATCGACGTCGGCGTCGTCCAGTACGACGAGCGGCGCCTTGCCGCCGAGTTCGAGCAGCGCCGGCTTGAGGTGCTGGCCAGAGAGCTCGGCGATGATCCGGCCGACCTTGGTCGAACCGGTGAAGTTGACGCGCTTCACCGCCGGATGCGCAATCAGTGCCTTGACGATTGCCGACGCGTCCTTCGGGTCGTTGGTGACAACATTGACAACGCCCCTGGGCAGGCCGGCCTCGACCAGCACCTGACCGATCAGCCGGTGTGTGCCAGGGCACATTTCCGAGGCTTTCAGCACCACTGTGTTACCGCAGGCGAGCGGCATGGCCAGCGCGCGCGTGCCGAGGATGACCGGCGCATTCCATGGCGCGATACCGAGGCAGACGCCGGCCGGCTGGCGGATTGCCATGGCTAACGTGCCTGGCTTGTCCGAGGGAATGATCTCGCCTGATATCTGCGTCGTCATCGCTGCCGCTTCGCGCAGCATGTTCGCTGCCAGCATGACGTTGAACTTCGCCCAGGGACCGGTCGCGCCGGTCTCTTCCATCATCAGCTTGGTGAACTCATCGGCCTTGGAGCTCATGACATCGGCCGCCTTTAAAAGCAAAGCGCGGCGTTCGCCGGGACCGATCCGCGACCAGGCCGGGAAAGCCGCGGCGGCGGCCTCGACGGCGGCGGTGGCGTCAGTGACGCTTGCGGCAGCGGCTCGGGTCGCCAACTTGCCGGTGAATGGATCGAACCGCTCAAAGGACGCTTTTTCCGCCGCCGCCCGTTCATCGCCATCGATCAGAAGTCCGATATCCATGTTTGTCTCCTCGCTCGCGGTGGAGCGTTGCAAAGTCAGAAGCCGAGCACCTCGGCGTTGATTGACGCTTCAAGGCCGCCGTCGACCGGCACATTGGCACCGTTGATCCAGCGAGCGCCGTCCGAGCACAGGAACAGCACGACCGGTGCGATGTCGCCGGAGGTTCCGGCGCGGCCGACCCTCGAAATGTCGCTGTCAACGCGGGCGTCGCCGAGCACCGTGCGGAATTGTTTCAGGATCGGCGTCTCGACTGGACCGGGGCTTACCGCATTGAGCCGGATGCCGCGGCTCTTGAACAATTCCTGATGCGCGGCACGAAAGGTCCAAAGCAGCAACAGTTCCTTCGAGACCGGATAGCCTTCCTCATTCTTCACCGCGTGGTCGGCGATCACCTTGGCCACGTCCGGGAAGCCTTCCACGCTCACCATCGAGGCCGTCCGATTGAGGTTGGCCCGCCAGCCGAAGCCTGCGATCGAGGCGACGTTGACGATAGCGCCGCCTTCGCGAATTCTTGGCGCCAGAGCTTCGGAAAGCGCACGCAGGCCATAGAAATTGACTGCAAGCGTCGGCGCAGCGCCGGTGTTGCCGGAGAGACCCGCGACATTGCAGAGCGCGTCGATGCGCTGCGGCAGCCGTGCAACGAGATCATCGACACCGGCCTCGGACGAGATATCGGCCTGGACGAAGACGCCTTGGTGCCCGGTCGGCTCGTCCCGGTCGACGCCGATCACGTCGGCACCGAGCTGGCCGGCCAGTTCCGCGGTCCGGGCGCCGATGCCCGAGGCGATGCCAGTGATGAGGATCGTTTTGCCGAAGAGCATGCTCACGCTTTCTCCCGATGCGTCGTTGTGGATCCCGGAGCGGCGGTCCCGCCGGCCGATTTCCCTGGGTAGGCGGAGGCCTGACGCGATAACCGACAGAAGCAGGCGCCAGTCAAAGCGCTCCTCCAGCGTTCCCCAAAGACCGTTTGGCATGAAAACCGAGAAGACAAGCGCGGTGGCGCCAAGCCTGACCAGATACCAGATGCCGATACCGCCGAACCACGTTGGCTTCGATCCTCATCAGCCACATTGCATGACGTTTTGGTGCGGTAAAAATAATATTTTGCGGTGTTTTATTAACCCGTGGGTTAAGGAAAGTCGGCCGCGCGACGTCGATCGTCAGGTGTGGTGATGTTAGCGCCGGGTTGTCTTCCGCCTGGCACGAAGCGGGGTTCGTCGACGGTGATGCCCACAGATATCCGTTTTTCTGCGACGAACTGGCAGTGCGGCCGCAGTTTGCTGGGCTGGCGCATCGGTCTGAACTTAGTTCGCCTTGGCGTGAAATGCCTCCACCGCACGCTGTACCCTGAGACCTGCAGCAAAGTCCGCCAGATTGGTTTGAGGTTCACCTCGGATCGCCCGTGCGAATGCGGATAGCCGCGTGTATTCCGATCCGCGCTCGCTCAGAAGCGTGACGTCTTGCCATGCCTTGCCGTCGGAGACCTGCAATTCGCCCCAGTTGCGCAGGCGATAGGAACGGTGGCTGCCGGATATGACCCACTCGTAGCTTTCGGGCACCGCGAGGCCGGCCTGGCCGAAGACGCGCACCGGGATGCCGCCAGCACGAAACAGGCCGAAGGCCGAGATTTCGCTGGCCTCATCCCCCTGTGGGAAATCCAGGGTAGCGAACACCGGCTCGAGTTCGCCGATGAGCCGGTCGGTCAGGTAGGCAAAATGCGAGAAGACTTCGCGGACGAACCCGCCCTCTGCCCGGCCTGACAGCCAGCCGGCATCCGCCTGAAACGCACGCGGCCATTGCGGAAAGGCCAGCCTGATATCGGCGCCACCCACGTTGCCGAGTTCTCCTGCAGCAAGGGCGCGTTCGATCTCCAGCGTGGCGTGACGATCGGACAGCGCGAAATTGACGGCCGCCACCACGCCCGTCTGGGCCGCAAGGTCGGCCATCGCCTGCCCTTCAGCGAGATCAACCGCCAGCGGTTTCTCGCAGAACACGGCTTTGCCGGCGCGCATCGCTTCCATCGCATATGCAGCGTGAAACCTAGGCGGCGTGGCGATGTAGACGGCGTCGACCCCTTCGCTGGCCACAACGGTTCGCGGCTCGGTGGTAAAGCCGATGCCGGGGTATCGGCGACGCTCCCGCGTAACCGCTGCCTCATTGACATCGGCGCAAAGCATCACCTCGAAATCGTCGTGCCTTGCAGCCGCTTCAAGAAGTTCGGTTCCCATGGCTCCAAGACCGACAATACCCAGACCTATACGCTTGCTCATGCTGGGTAACTCCAAGCCCTTTTTGTCGACACATCACTACATCGCACGATATCGCCAAGCTTCCATCCAGGCGCCCGCTTCGTCCGGTCCACGAAGGACTTCGCAGTGGCAACGGGCTTGCACCACAACGGCCTTGCCGTTAGCAAGGCTGCAATTCTCCGAACCCGTGGAAGGTCCCTTAGATGGCAACGAAAAAACTTCTCCTGCTCGCTGGCGACGGCATCGGCCCAGAGGCCATGGCCGAGGTCAAGAAACTGATCGCGGCGATGAACGAGAAGGGAGCCGGGTTTGCGTTCGACGAGGGCCTTGTCGGCGGCAGTGCCTACGACGCGCACGGCCAGGCGATCTCCGAAGAGGATATGGGCAAGGCGCTGGCTGCGGACGCCGTACTGTTCGGTGCGGTCGGTGGCCCTAAGTGGGACAGCGTGCCTTACGAAGTCCGCCCGGAAGCCGGCCTGCTGCGCCTGCGCAAGGACATGGAGCTGTTTGCCAATCTGCGCCCGGCGATCTGCTATCCGGCGCTTGCCGCCTCTTCCTCGCTCAAGCAGGAAGTGGTCGAGGGCCTCGACATCCTGATCGTGCGTGAACTGACCGGAGGCGTCTATTTCGGCGAGCCCAAGCAGATCATCGACCTCGGCAACGGCCAGAAACGCGGCATCGACACGCAGGTCTACGACACCTTCGAGATCGAGCGCATCTCCGGCGTCGCGTTCGAGCTTGCGCGCACCCGCAAGAACCATGTGACGTCGATGGAAAAGCGCAACGTCATGAAGTCGGGCGTTCTGTGGAACGAAGTCGTGACAGCGACCCACAAGGCGAAATATTCCGACGTCAAGCTCGACCACATGCTGGCCGACGCTGGCGGCATGCAGCTGGTGCGCTGGCCCAAGCAGTTCGACGTCATCGTCACCGACAACCTTTTCGGCGACATGCTGTCGGACGTCGCCGCGATGTTGACGGGCTCGCTCGGCATGCTGCCATCGGCCTCGCTCGGTGCACCGGACGCCAAGACCGGCAAGCGCAAGGCGCTCTACGAGCCGGTTCACGGCTCCGCCCCCGACATCGCTGGCCGAGGCATCGCCAACCCGATCGCCATGATCGCCTCCTTCGCCATGTGTCTGCGCTACTCCTTCAACATGGTGGCCGAAGCCGATCGGCTCGAAGCGGCGATCGCTGCCGTGCTGGACGACGGCCTGCGCACCAAGGACATCATGTCCGAAGGCAAGATCGAGGTCGGCACCGTTGCCATGGGCAACGCCATCATCGCCAAGTTCCTCGCCTGACCAACATCCGGCCGGCCCGAAGGGGTCGGCCATTCCCATGTTCGATTGTCTCTTGCCGTCCTCTGTGTTCATGCTGTAATTGAACCGATCCAATCAAATCGATCGTGGGAGATGCAGCATGCCGATCAGAGCACTGGTGTGGGGCGAAAACGTGCATGAACAGGAGAGTGCCGTCGTTGCAGGCATCTATCCGCTCGGCATGCACGGCACCATCGCGGCAGCCCTCAACCACGACAAGGACATCACGGCGGAAACGGTCGTGCTGCAGGACCCCGAACACGGCCTGACCGAAGAGCGCCTGGCGAAGACCGATGTGCTGGTCTGGTGGGGTCATGCCGCTCACGGCAAGGTCGACGATGCCATTGTCGAACGCGTGCAGCAGCGCGTCTGGGAAGGCATGGGCCTGATTGTTCTGCACTCCGGCCATTTCTCGAAGATATTCAAGCGGCTCATGGGCACGCCCTGCTCCCTGAAATGGCGTGAGGCCGGCGAGCGCGAGCGCATCTGGGTGGTCAACCGCAACCACCCCATCGCCAAGGGCCTCGGCGAGTGCATCGAACTTCCGAACGAGGAAATGTACGGCGAGCCCTTCACCGTGCCCGAGCCAATGGAGACGGTCTTTGTCTCCTGGTTCGAGGGCGGCGAAGTGTTCCGATCCGGCCTCACCTATCAGCGTGGTGCCGGCCGTATCTTCTATTTCCGCCCGGGTCACGAGACCTATCCGACCTACCACCACCCCGATGTGCATACCGTGCTGCGCAATGCCGTGCATTGGGCACACAATCCGGTGCCCGCCTGGGCGACGATCGCAGCCGCGCCGAACGTGCCAATTTCGGCGGCCAAGGAACCCCTGGTCGAAAAGGGGCCCAGGCTGCACAAGGACGGTGACGAGGGCCTGCGCTGATGAAACGACTGCTTCTGCTCGGCACCGGCGGCATCGCCGGCCAGCATATGGAGGAGTTCGGCAAGGTGCCGGAGTGCCGGATCGTTGCCTGCGCCGACGCACTGCCCGGTAGGGCTGCCACCTATGCGGAAAAGAACGGCATCACCCATGCCTTCGACGGCCTGGAAGCCGCGCTTGCCTGGGGCGATTTCGACGCCGCGATCAACGCCACGCCTGATGGCGTGCATCGGGAAACGACGCTGACACTGCTTGCAGCCGACAAGCATGTGTTCTGCGAGAAGCCGCTGGCGCCCAACCACGCCGATGCGCTGGAGATGACCGAGGCCGCGGAATGCGCCGACTTGGTCAACATGGTCAACCTGACCTATCGCAACTCGCCTGCCCTGCAACGTGCCCGCCAGCTGGTTGAGGCAGGCGAACTCGGCGAGTTGCGCCATGTTGAGGCAAGCTACCGGCAGAGCTGGCTGGTCGGCAGGGCGTGGGGCGACTGGCGTACGGCCGATCAATGGCTTTGGCGGCTATCGCGCGAACATGGCTCGACTGGCGTGCTCGGCGACGTCGGCATCCACATTCTCGATTTCGCGACCTATGGCGCTGCCGACGACATCGCCAGCCTCAACGCCGAACTGGTCACCTTCCCCAAGGCTCCCGGGGATCAGATCGGCAAATATCGATTGGATGCCAATGACAGCGTGGCGATGACCGCGCGCTTCCGTTCCGGCGCGTTAGCCACCATTCTCGCCACCCGCTACGCCACCGGCCACCTCAATGACCTCGAATTGAAGCTGCACGGCACCAAGGGCGCGCTTTGGGTGCAGACCAACGGCAAGACTTCATCGCTGAAGGGTTGTTTCGGCGAGGATATCGACACCGTCACCTGGCGCGACCTCGAGCTGCCTCAGATCAAGCGCAATGCACGCCGGTTCGTTGACGCGCTGCTTTCCGGCGTCAATGGCGACCCGTCGTTTCGGCGTGCCACTGATATGCAGAAACTGATCGACGCTGCTTTTCTCAGCAGCAGTGACAAACGCCCGATCACCGTCGCCTGAGCATCGCCAGCGACAAATGCCTTCTCCCCGCCATCGGGGAGAAGGCTGAGCATCATCTCAGAAAAACGCCTGCAGGCCGGTCTGCGCGCGGCCAAGGATGAGCGCATGCACATCGTGCGCGCCCTCATAGGTATTGACCGTCTCAAGGTTCTGCGCATGGCGCATGACGTGATAGCCGATCTGGATGCCGTTGCCGCCATGCATGTCACGCGCCATGCGAGCGATGTCGAGCGCCTTGCCACAATTGTTGCGCTTGACGATCGAGATCATCTCCGGCGCCATCTTGCCCTCGTCCATCAGCCGGCCGACGCGCAATGAACCCTGCAGGCCGAGTGCGATGTCGGTCTGCATGTCGGCAAGCTTCTTCTGATAGAGCTGCATGCCGGCCAGAGGCTTGCCGAATTGTTTGCGGTCGAGACCATACTGGCGGGCACGGTGCCAGCAGTCTTCCGCGGCACCCAACGCACCCCAGGAAATGCCGTAGCGTGCACGGTTCAAGCAACCGAACGGGCCCTTGAGGCCGGAAACGTTGGGCAGCAGCGCATCTTCGCCAACCTCGACACCTTCCATCACGATTTCACCCGTGATCGAGGCGCGCAGCGACAACTTGCCGCCGATCTTCGGCGCCGACAGGCCCTTCATGCCCTTCTCCAGCACGAAACCGCGGATCTGGTTGTCATGCGCGGCAGACTTTGCCCAGACCACGAAAACGTCGGCGATCGGCGCGTTGGAAATCCACATCTTCGAGCCGGAAATGCGATAGCCATTCGCCGTCTTTTCGGCACGGGTCTTCATGCCGCCCGGATCGGAACCGGCATCCGGCTCGGTCAGCCCAAAACAGCCGATCCATTCGCCGGAGGCGAGCTTCGGCAGGTACTTCTTGCGCTGTTCTTCCGAGCCGTAGGCATGGATCGGATACATGACCAGCGACGACTGCACGCTCATCATCGAGCGGTAACCGCTGTCGATGCGCTCCACTTCGCGGGCGACGAGGCCATAGGTGACGTAGTTGGCGCCAAGTCCGCCATACTCTTCCGGAACGGTGATGCCGAGCAGACCGGCCTCTCCCATCTCGCGGAAGATCGCCGGATCGGTCTTTTCTTCCATGTAGGCGTCTTCGATGCGCGGCGCGAGCTTGTCAGCGGCGAATGCCGCCGCACCATCGCGGATCATGCGTTCGTCTTCCGAAAGCTGGTCCTCGATGAGGAACGGATCGTCCCAGACGAAGGAATTCTTGTCGGCAGCCATACGTATTTCTCCCAGGATGCGCAGAATGCCCGGCTTATCGACCCCTGCCTAAAAAAAAGCAAATGAAATTGCCTCGGATATCAATAACGATTAGTAATGGATCATGAGTGTACAACGCCGCCTTTTGCCAACCACCGGAGCACTAGCCGCGTTTGAGGCGGTAGCCCGCTTGGGCTCCTTCACGGCGGCGGCCCAGGAACTGGCGCTGACGCAGGGTGCCATCAGCAGGCAGATCAAGCTGTTGGAGGATCAGTTCGGCAAGCGGCTGATCGAGCGCGACAGCCGCAATGTCCAGCTCTCGCCCGAGGGTGAGATCTATGCCGAAACGGTGCGCGCGGCGCTCGGTCAGCTTCGCGAGGCAGCACTTGGATTGATGAGCAATCGGCATGGTGGTGTGCTGAATCTCGCCATCCTGCCCACCTTCGGCACACGCTGGCTGATGCCGCTGATCCCGGAATTCGTCGAACAGAACCCGGACATCACCATTAACTTCGCCACCCGCATTGGCCGTTTCGATTTCGCTCGCGAGCGGCTGGACGCGGCCATCCATGTCGGCCAGCCAGACTGGCCGGGCGCGACGTCGACCCTTCTGATGCGCGAGGAAGTGGCACCGGTCGCCGCGCCCGAATTCCTGAAGGCAAACGCGGTGGCCGAACCGCGTGACCTCGGCCGCCTGCCGCTGTTGCACATGGCCTCGCGCCCCGGCGGCTGGGCCGAATGGTTCGAATACCAGGGGCTTGCCACCCCAACTGGCCCGGGCATGCAGTTCGAGCAGTTCTCGACCGCTGCCCAGGCCTGCATCGCCGGTCTCGGCATTGCGCTGTTGCCACTGTTTCTGATCACGGGCGAGTTGCAGCGTGGCCAGCTGGTGCCAGCGCCCGGTCTCGCCATGCAGAGCCGCAGCGCCTACTATCTGGTGGTACCCAATGAAAAGCGGCTCTACCCGCCAGTCGCCAGTTTCCGCAACTGGCTGCTCACCAAACTGCCGCAGGGCACGACGGCTGAACGATGACGGGCAACGTCACCCTCAGCATGGATGATCTGCGCGCGGTCACTGCCTTTGCCGCCGTAAGTGCCGCCGAGGTGCTGGAAATCTTCGAGGCATCACACCCTTCGGACAGCCGTCCCCGCGACGCCATTGATATCGCCCGGACATTCGCGCAGGGGGCCAGGCGCACCAAATTATTGCGGGATGCAGCCTGGAATGCCCTCAAGGCTGCGCAGCAGTGCCAGGATGCTGACGCTAGCCAGGCTGCACGAGCCGCCATGTGCACCGCGTCGGCGGCCTATCTTCATCCGCTGGCCCGCTCCACTCAGGTCAGGCACATTCTCGGTGCGGCTGCTCATGCCGTCCACGCAGCCGAGCTGGCGGCGGGAGATGCAGCAGATGTTGCAACCCATCTCGAACACGCCGCCCGGTATGCGAACCCGACAGTGATCGATGTGCTATGTCGCTACCCTTTGGCACCGCCGGGCGGAGGACGCGTGGGAGAACTGCTTCGCATCCTCGATCGGGCACTCCGAACCGAAAGACAGATCGGGCCGCAAACGATCGACTGAGAAGCGCGTCACACCATCCTTACGAGCGCTTCAAAGAAATCGACATTGTCATGATCAAGCGGATCGTCGACCGGCGTCGGCTGCGACGACATCTTGGCGATAACCACCTCGCTTGCCGGATCGACGAACAGCCATTGCCCATGAATGCCGATGCCGCAATAGGAGCCCTTGCCACTCTGATACCACTTGTTGCGGTAGCGCCCCTTGGCAAACAGAGGTGCGAAGTCGCCGCGCTTCCAGGCGTCGAGACTGCCGGCGGTCGTCGTGTCGCGAACCCACGCCTCAGAGACGACACGCTTGCCATTGGCGACACCACCCTGGCGCATCATCTCGCCGACCCGGCCAAGGTCGCGCGGAGTCATCGAGACACCGCCGGCGGTGCGTGCCGTGCCGAACCGATCGACCGTGATGGCGCCCTCCCCACAGGTGCCGAGCGGCGCCCATAGTTTTTCGGCGAACAGCTCTGGCACACGCTTGCCGGAAGCACGCTCGACCAGAACGCCGAGCAGATCAGAATTCGGCGAGCGATAGCGGAACACCTCGCCATGCGGTTCAGGCCTGCGCTTGATCGACAACAGGAACTCTTCCAGCCCTTCATCGCCGCCGCCCGGGTTCCACAACGTCGCCCGCCGATAACGGGCGAAAGAGCTTTCAGGATCAAGATAGGCTTCCTCGAAATCGAGGCTCACTGTCATGTCGAGCACATGGCGCACGGTGGCATCGCCATAGGCCGAACCGGTCGCCTCCGGAATATAGGCCGTCACCGGCGCCTCTGGATCGAAACGCCCCTCGCCTTCCAGGATACCGGCAAGGATCGCGGTCAGCGACTTGCTGATCGAAAAGATGATGTGGCGATTGCCGGGCTGCATATGCGGCGCGAACCAGTCGCCGATAAACCTTCCGCCCTTCATGACCGTCAGCGCATCGGTGCTGGAGCGGTCGAGGAATGCCGCGACGGTTTCGGTTCCCTTGGAAAGCGAAAGCGTTTCACCGACCAGCCCGCTGAAATCAGCCATGACCGGTTCTGTACCCGCTGAACGTTCAATGCGCGCACTTGGCACCAGTTCGCCGACATTCTGGAACGACCAGCGATTGAATGGCGTCGTGCGCCAGTTCGCGAGGGCGACATCACTGCGACGGAAGCCATATGCTTCATCGAATTCTGTCGGGTTGGTCATGTCTTGTCCTTCCTGGCTGGTACGCACGACAAAGACGATCCACGATCGCCGGTGCCATCTTTCTGCATCGATTGATCAAGGCGACTTCGAAGTCGCCTTATTCGGCGGCGGAGCCCAGCTCCGCCGCAATTGCCGCGATCGCCTTCAGCGTCGCCATGGCATAAGGCGTGTTCGAGAAATCCGGGAACGATGACAGCTTCACCGTCACCATCCGGCTGTTCCAGTCCACATGGATGAGCTGACCGAAAACGCCACGGCACATGAGTGCGCGCGAGCGCGGATCTTCGATCCAGAACTGGTTGCGATAGCTGCCTTCCGGCAGGCTCTCAGAGAAATTGCCGCCATGCACACCATTCCTGGTGGCCTCGATCCAGTCGGCGGGAACGATTCCGGCACCATTGTCGAGGATCATCTGGCCGAAACGAGCATAGTCCCGAAGCGTGGCGTTGAACCCGCCGTCGGCCAGGGCATAGCCGGCGCTGTCCACGGTGAAACATGCGCTCTCCTCCACACCCAGCTTCTGCCACAGCTCTTCCGAAACAAGCTCTGCCAGCCTGCGTCCGGTCACCCGCTCCATGACGAAGGCCAGAACGTCCGTCTCGATTGACCGATACTCGAAGGCAGCACCGTGCGGGCGCGTGGTTTCCTTCAGGCGCACGATGAGTTCCCATACATGCGCAGGCCACGGGAAAGCAGGATCGCTGCCGGGCGGCACCGGTTTCCAGCCGGAAGCGACATCAACCTGGCCGATGTCGGAATAGCGATCGGTATAGGCTTCCGAAAACTTCACACCGGTCGTCATGTCGAGGACATGCTGGACGGTCGCGCCCGCCCAGCCGGTCTCCGCAAGTTCGGGAAGGTAGACCGTGGCAGGCTTTTCCGGATCGATCTGGCCACGGCCGACAAGGACACCGCAGACCGCTGCCGTCACCGACTTGGCCATAGACTGTGACAGATGCAGCGAGCGCGGCGTCATGCCGTTGAAATACCGCTCATAGGCGATTGCGCCGTCCTTCAGCACCAGGAAGCCGTCGGTATAGGTCTCGTCGAGCAGACCTGCGAGCGTCGAGGCGCGGCCAAGGCTGTCAGTCACCGGCAGACCGTCGAGATCTGTCTCGGCGTATGGCAATTCGCTCACGGGACCAGGGCCGCGCCAGACCTCAACGGTCGGCACGATCTGGCGCATGTTCTGGAAAGCCCAGCGGTTCCATGGGGCCCTGTCCCAGTCGAGCCGGGGCGGCACCAGGGCTGGCGGCGAACCTTGCATGATCGACGGACGGGGATCGCTGTTGCGGTAGGGCTGCATAAGAAGCGCCTCCTGCGACATTTCAAAATGCTTGGACAATGTCTGGTGCAACCGACGACGGTTCGCCAGCACGGATAAGTCGTCCGGCAGCCCTTGCCGCCGGACGACAAGACAGTTTGTTACTTGCGCAGTTCGGTCCAGATCTTCTTGTAAAGCGCGTCAGCTTCTTCCGAGCACATCAGCGCCATGGTGCCATGCGGCTTGGCTTCTTCCGGAACGACAATCTCGGGCGCATCGCGCATTTCGGCCGGCATGAACTTTTCCGAACCCGCAACGCCGTTGGCGTAGCGGTGGAAGGCCGAAAGCCCGGCAGCCACCTCGGGATCCATGATGAAGTTCTGGAACAGCTTGGCGTTCTCCGCGTTCTTGGCGTCCTTCAGGACCACGACATTGTCGGACCAGTAGGTGAAGCCTTCCTTCGGATAGCCGTAGTGGACCTGCGGATGCGCGAGGCGGATGCGCAGGCCGGCGCCGTTCCAGGTCGACGAGGCCTTGAAGTCGCCGGCACCCATCTTGTCGACAGCACCATATTCCATGGCGATCCAGTTGGGCTTGGCGGCCGTCAGCAGGTCGCGCACCTTCTTCAGCACTTCCTTGTCGGCCGTGCACTGCTCGCCACCGACATAGCGGATGGCGGCGGTCATCACGTCCTTCATCTCGGGAACGACGTTGACCTTGCCTTTCAGTTCGTCCGGCGTCTTGAAGATGATGTCCCAGGTGTTGATATCGCCCTTGTAGACATCGGTGTTGACGACCACTCCGACTGTGCCCCAGGCCCATGGCACCGAATATTTGCGACCGGGGTCGAAATCGGGATTGGCCCATTCGGGGGCGATGTTCTTGAAGTTCTCCATGCCGCCTGGATTGGTCTCCAGCAGCAAGCCTTCCTGGATCCAGATCGGCAGGTGCGTCTGTGACGGCACCACGATGTCGAAACCGGAGCCGCCCTGACGCACCTTGGCCAGGGCCGTGTCGTTGGAATCGTAGTCGGTGATGGTGACCTTCACCTTGTACTTTTCCTCGAACTTCTTGATCACATCGGGGTTGGTGTAGTTGCCCCAGTTGTAGATGTTGAGCGTCCCTTCAGCACGGGCTAGGCCGGTCGCTGCAAGCAGCGCCAGCGCCGCCGTCGCGGCAAACAATCTCGAGTTCATGACAAGGGCTCCTTCTTCCAATCTGCGATGTTTCTGCCTGCTTCAGGCAAAAAGCTTGTGACGGCCGGGACCGATTTGTCGGTCCCGGCTTCGTCATTTCAGGCTGTCCTAGAGCGTTTCCGTTTTTCACGGAAACGCGGAAACGCTCTAAGTTTTTGTTTTCGCCGCATTTTTGTAACGCCAAGTGATTCCACTTGGCTACAAAATGCTCGAGTGCTTACTTCTGCAGCTCGGTCCAGATCTTGCTGTAGATCTCCTGGATTTCCGGCGAGCACAGCCGCTGCAATTCGCCGAGCGACTTCACGTCGGCCGGGATGTTCACCTCCGGCGCGTCCTTCATGTCGGCGGGCATGAACTTCTCCGAACCCGCGATGCCGTTGGCATAGCGGTGGAAGGCCGAGTTCAGCGCGGCGTTTTCCGGATCCATCATGAAGTTCTGGAACAGCTTGGCGTTCTCGACGTTCTTGGCTTCCTTGAGCACGACGACGTTGTCGCTCCAGAGGCCGTAGCCTTCCTTCGGATAGTTGTAGTGGATAGCCGGGTTGGCGAGCCGCTGGCGCAGCGCCGAGCCGTTCCAGTCGCTGGTCGCCTTGAAGTCGCCGGCGCCCATCTTCTCGATGGTGTTGTACTCCATCGCGATCCAGTTCGGCTTGGCGGCAACAAGCGTGTCGCGCACCTTCTTCAGCACCGCCTTGTCGTCCGTGCACTGCTGGCCGCCGACATATTTGATGGCAGCGAAGATCACGTCGTTCATCTCGGGAACGACATTGACCTTGCCCTTCAACTCGTCAGGCGTGTTGAAGATGATGCCCCAGCTGTTTGCCGGTCCCTTGTAGGCGTCGGTGTTGACGACCACGCCGATCGTGCCCCAGGCCCACGGCACGGTATATTTGCGGCCGGGATCGAAATCGGGATTGGCCCATTCCGGAGCAACGTTCTTGAAGTTCTCCATCTTGCCAGGATTGGTTTCCTGGATGAGACCTTCCTTGATCCAGACCGGAATGAAGGTCTGCGACGGGATGGCGATGTCGAAACCGGTGCCGCCCTGACGCACCTTGGCGAGTGCGGTGTCGTTGGAATCGTAGTCGGTGACGGTGACCTTGACGCTGTATTTCTGCTCGAACTTCTTGATCATGTCGGGGCTGATGTAATTGCCCCAGTTGTAGATGTTGAGCGCACCCTCGGCACGGGCAAGGCCCGACGAGGCGAGCAGCGCCAGCCCTGCGGCTGTCGCGGTGGTCTTCCAGTTCATTCTGTTCTCCCATTATTGCTTTGGTTTTTTGACATCCGGTTTACACCGTCAGTCGCGTTTCTTGCTGACGAAGAAAAACAACGTGACGATGACGACCGACAGCAGCAGAAACGCCGTCGATATCGCGTTGATCTCGGGGGTGATGCCACGGCGGATCTGACCGAGCATGTAGGTTGGCAGCGTGTCCTGGCCGCCGGACTTGACGAACTCGGTGATGACCACGTCATCCAGCGAAATCACGAAAGCCAGCATCAGTCCGGCAAGGATGCCGGGCCATAGCAATGGCAGCGTCACTCTGCGGAACGCCCGCCACGGCGTGGCGTAGAGATCGGCCGCCGCGCGCTCCAGCGACAGGTCCATGTTCTCCAACCGCGCACGGATCGGCAGGTAAGCGAAGGGGATGCAGAAGGCCGTGTGCGCGGCGATCAGGTAACCCAGGCCTGAATAGCCGGTGAAGATCTTGATGCGCGAAAAGAAGATCAGCAGCGCCACGCCGGTAACGATTTCCGGCACCATCAGCGGCTGGTTGATCATCGCATATTTGAAGGTCAGACCCGGATAGGGCGGTGTGCGGGTCGTCGCGAGCGCGGCCATCGTGGCCGCGATGGTCGCCAGCGTCGCTGCGATCGCTGCGATCTGGAACGAGCGCAGCGTGGCGTCGATGACCTGTGCGTTCTGCGAGGCGGACTGGAACCACTTCAACGAAAAGCCGCCCCATTCCGACGTCGATGGCGCTTCATTGAAGGCATAGACCACGAGCACGATGATCGGCATGTAGAGCGCGACAAAGCACACGGCGGCGATCGTCGTGAAGCCCGGCTGATGGCGAATGGAGAAACTCTTAGCCATGCCGCACCTCCTGCGAACCGGCGTTGCGTACATAGACAAGCAGCGCCACCATGACGATGAGCATGACGGTGATCGATAGCGCCGAGCCCAGTGGCCAGTTGCGGCCCTGGCCGAACTGCAGCTCGATCAGGTTGGACAGCATCATGTTCTTGCCGCCGCCGAGCACGCTCGGCGTCACATAGGCGCCGATAGCCGGGATAAAGACCAGGATCGAGCCGGCGATGACGCCGGGTTTGACCAGTGGGAAGATGATGCGGCGCAGCACCTGCCAGCGCGAGGCGTAAAGATCGTAACCGGCCTCGACCAGCCGGAAATCCAGCTTTTCCATCGAGGCATAGACCGGCAGCACCATCAGCGGCAGGTAGACATAGGCCATGCCGATCAGGATCGCGACGTCGGTGTACAGGATCTGGATCGGCGCCGAGACGATACCGAGCTTCATCAGCACGGTGTTGACGATGCCTTCGTTGCGGATGATCTGCAGAACCGCGAAGGTGCGGATGAGCAGGTTCGTCCAGAACGGGATCGTGATCAGGAACAGCCACAGATCGCGTGTCTTTTCGCTGCGTGTCGCCATGAAGTAGGCAGTCGGGAAGCCGATCGCCAACGTGATGATCGTCGTGACGATCGCGAGCTTCACCGAGCGCCAGAAAATGCTGATATGGGCACTTGCCAGCGACAGCGTGTCATCGAAGATGTCGCGCTCGAACAGCACCGAGACCCAGGCCTCGGGCGAAAACTGCCACTTCACGTCGCCATAGGAACCGGGCGTCAGGAAGGAATAGACAAGCACGATCGCCAGCGGACCGACTGCGGCGAAGAAGATGGTGAGCATGGCGGGCGCGGACAGGTACCAGCGGTTACGGATGTCGCGCTGGTCGGCAGCCCTGGCAATTTCCTCGGCGGTAGCCATCAGTCCCTCAACACTTGCGCTGCGTCGTCACCGATCGCGATGCCGGCCTTGTCGCCTGTTTCAAAACCACAGCCGGCACTGCGTGCATTCTGCTGCCGCACGATGAAGAGGTCATCGCTGCCGTCGAGCCGCACATGGATATGCGTGTCGGTGCCGAAATAGACGACATTCTCGACCGTGCCCGAAAGCTCTGCCTTGCCCTTGACCAGCTTGGCGTGTTCGGGTCGAACCACCACGGTGGCTTCGCCTTTCGGCTGGAAACCGTCGGCAACGCTGGCGGTGATGGTGGCGCCCGATTTCAACGTGGCGCGCGCTTTGCCATTCTCGATACCCGCGATGGAGGCTGTCAGGAAATTGGTCTCGCCGATGAAGTCGGCGACGAACCGGTCCGCCGGTTTGTCGTAGATGTCCCAAGGCGAGCCGACCTGCAGGATCTTGCCCGACGACATCACAGCGATGCGGTCGGACATCGTAAGCGCCTCTTCCTGGTCGTGCGTGACGAAGATGAAGGTGATGCCGGTCTGGTTCTGCAGCCGCTTCAGTTCGATCTGCATTTCCTTGCGCAGCTTGTAGTCGAGCGCTGACAATGGTTCGTCAAGCAGGAGCACTTTCGGCTGTGGTGCCAGCGCACGAGCCAGCGCAACACGCTGTTGCTGGCCACCGGAAATCTGACTGGTACGTCGGGAAGCCAGATGCTCCATACGCACCAGCTTCAGCATCTCGCCGACACGGGCCTTGACCTCGGCCTTGGGTTTGCCCAGCATTTCCAGACCGAAGCCGATATTCTGCGCCACCGTCATGTGCGGGAACAGCGCATAACTCTGGAAAACGGTATTGACCGGCCGCTTGAACGGCGGCAGCACCGCGATATCGTCGCCATAGAGCAGGATTTCGCCTGCGCTCGGATAATCGAAACCGGCAATCAGTCGCAGCAGCGTTGTCTTCCCGCAGCCGGAAGGTCCCAGCAGCGTGAAGAACTCGTTCTCCCGGATCGAAACCGAGACCGTATCCAATGCGGCAACCGCCGCGTCCCCAGCACCGAAGACCTTCCGCACACCGCGGACCTCGATCGCGTTCTTACCCGGTTGTTCCGGCACTCAAGCCCCTCTTGTTTTCTTGGCCCGTCCTCGAAAACAGGCCTTTTCTTCTGGTTTAGATTGTCACCACAAGCCGCCACGCTTGGCAACAATCGGATCGAATATCAGTTCATCAGGCGAAACGAATGTTCACCATCAGGACTGATAGGTAACCTTGCCGCCGCAGATGGTCGTGACGGGGCGCACCTCATGCAGCCGCTGCGGCTCCACCGCCTCGACATCCTGTGAAAGCACGACGAGATCGGCCATGAACCCTGGCTTCAGCTTGCCCTTGCGCTGCTCCATGAACTCGGCATAAGCGCCCTCCACGGTGTAGGCCGCGATCGACTCCCTCAGCGAGAAGCTCTGGTCCGGATCGCCTTGCGCCCAAGGCTTGCGCAACACCGCCGCCTGGATGCCGAGGATTGGATCGATCGGCGAAACCGGCCAGTCTGAGGCGAAGACGACATGCGCGCCTGCATCCTTCAGCGTACGCCAGGCATAACTCAACGGCCAGCGCGCCTTGCCGATACGCGACACTGTCGGCTCCAGCGGGAAGTCCATCGCACCCGGCGGATGCGGAGGCTGCATCGAGGCAATCACGCCAAGTTCGGCAAATCGCGGAACATCGGAAGCAGCGACCACCTCGATATGCTCGATGCGGTGGCGGCTCTCGCGCTTTCCGTTGGCCTTTGCCGCTGCTTCGTAGCCGTTTAGCACGGCCTGCACAGCACCATCACCAATCGAATGCACCGCGATCTGCAACCCACGCGCATCGACAGCCACGGCCAAAACCTTGAATTCGTCAGGCGTGAACAGCGGCTCGCCAACCCAGTCCGGGCGATCGGCATAAGGCTCGATCATCACAGCCGTCCACGAATCCAGCACGCCGTCGTAGAAGACCTTGACGATGCCGGACGACAGCCACTCGCTATCGTAGCGTTCGGCCATCACCGAGGCTTTCTCCAGAGCATCGAGTTTCATGAAGTTCTTGAAGTGGAAGGGTATCTGCACGCGGCAGGAAAGTCCCTCCTCGGCTTCGATCTCGGCCAGCAGCTCGAGCTGATAGAGATTGCCGTCCATGTTCTGGATCGACGTGATGCCATGTTGGGCACACCAGGCCAGGCCGCGCCGCATGATGTCGCGGTCGGCGGCACGCTGCTGTGGTGTCGGCGCGGGATCTGGCTCTCCGCCAGTCGACAGGCCAAGCCGCACACGCTCCTCGCCGGCCAGCGCCAGCACAGGCCCGAACGCTTCGCCTTCGCGCAATTCGCCTTCGGCCAGTCCGTCTTCGCCCATGACGATCTCGTTGCCAGGGCCGAGCGTGCGGCCATGCAGTACGCCGGCGGCTTCGAGCGCCTTTGTGTTGGCCCACATCGTATGATGGTCGGGGGCAGCCATGCAGAATGGACGGTCGGGCAGGATCGCGTCGAGATGATGCCGCGTCACCCGCTCTTCGCCGAGGATGGTGTAGTCGGCGCTCTGCGCAACCAGCATTGGTGCACGTGGCCGGGAGGCTGAATAGGCAAGGACCGCATCCTTGAGGGCATCGAACCCTTGCACGCCGGCAAGCTGCAGATGCGCCAGTTCGGCCGCGCCGGAGAAGAGATGCATATGCGCTTCGATGAAGCCGGGAAGCACCGAACCGCCTCTGGCGTCGATGATTTTGGTCGCAGACCCTGTAAAGGTCTCCACGGCGGCACGGCTGCCGACTGCGAGGATGGACCCGTCCTTGATGGCAACGGCTTCGGCGACGGGACTGTCGTCATCCATGGTCAATACACGGCCGTTGACGACGATCAGATCGGCTTGATGAACCGCACCAGTGACAGACATCGCGACTCCGCGCTTTTGACTGACCAAGACTGCCCCAACCCTGCATCTCACGCCCGACCGTTCCGCTGGAACGGCGTGATCGGACAGAAATTGATGCCAGTCTGCCGCCTCCGGAATTCCCCTTAGTTTCCCTGAAGACAGCGTGGAGAAAAAATGCGACTATTTATTCGCGTTTGTCAATACGCAGGATTCGGAATGCTTTGCGAAGAACGCCCCTCGTATATGGTGCCCGCAATCAGGGATCGAGGAAGTCAGTAAGTGAATCGCAGTCTCAACCGGAAGACCAAGATAGCGCTTGAGCCGCGCAAGCAGCCGCGACAGGAGCGCTCGAGCAAGGTCGTCGATCGGATTCTCGATGCTGCCTTGATCCTGACCCGAGAGCAGGGAACAGGGACACCGACAACGCTCGCCATTGCGCAGCGCGCCGGCTTGTCGGTCGGCTCGGTCTATCAATATTACCCCAACAAGGAAGCCATTCTTCTCGATCTCGCCCGCCGCTGGCTGGGAGCATTCCCTGAAGTGATCGAGAAGCGCACCAGAGTTCCGCGCCCAACGACCCGCGCTGCATTTCAGCGCGAAGTGCGGGAACTGTTCATCGACACCTCCAGACTTTATCTCGAGAATGCCAGCCTGATGCCGGTCATCGAGGCCATCACCGGCAACCCGGATCTACGCCCCATCCAGAACGAATATGACGAGCAGATCATTGCACTGTACGCCGCCTGGCTGCGGCATGTGAATCCGGCCCTGCAGGAAGACGTCGCGAACCGCTTGGGCGTGGTGATGATGGAGGTCGGGCACGTCTGCCGCCTTGTCGGCCTCAAGAAGGACCGCAGGACTTTCGATCTGCTCGAGGACGATGTCGAGACCATGTGGATCGCCCTCGTCACGCCCTATCTCGACCTCAACGAATAACCATTCCAGGGAAGGAACCTTATGAAGACTGTCTATTCGCCGCTTCATGCCGGTCATGCCGGCACGATGGAGCTGATGTCGGGAGCGATCGTGCCCGGCTTCGAGAAACCGTCCCGCGCAGAGATCATCAAGGCACGTGTCGAGAGCGAGAAGCTCGGACCGATTCTGCCTCCGGAGGTCCACGACCTCGCTGCCGCCAAGCGCATCCACAAGGCAGACTACATCGACTTCCTGCCAACCGTTTACCCCGAGTGGGAAGCACTTGGCCGCTCCGGATCGGCCATTCCCTACACCTGGCCGACACGCGGCCTGCGCGGCGATGTCGTGCCCGACACCATCGACGCCAAGCTGGGATATTATTCCTTCGATGCCGGCGCGCCTTTCGTCAAAGGCACATGGGAAGCGATCAAATCCTCCTATGACGTTGCCCTGACCGGCGCGAAGCTGGTCAAGAATGGCGAGCCGGCCTTCGCGCTGTGCCGTCCACCCGGCCACCATGCCGGCGCCGGTTTCATGGGCGGCTACTGCTACATCAACAACGCGGCGGTGGCCGCGCAATGGTTCCTCGACCAGGGCGCCAAGCGCGTCTCCATCCTCGACGTCGACTACCATCACGGCAACGGCACACAGGAGATCTTCTACTCCCGGGCCGACGTGCAGGTTCTGAACCTGCATGGTGACCCGATGGTCGAATACCCCTACTTCCTCGGCCATGCCGACGAGCATGGAGAAGGCGCCGGCGAAGGTTTCAATTTCAACTATCCTCTCCCCTTCGGAACAACCTGGGAAGCCTGGAACGCGGCCCTCGACGACGCCTGCGCAAAACTCTCCGCCTACGGCCCGGATGTCGTCGTCGTTTCGCTCGGCGTTGACACCTTCGAGAAGGATCCGATCAGCCAGTTCAAGCTCAAGAGCAGCGACTATCCCAAGATCGGCGCCCGGATTGCCAGGTTGAAGCTACCGACCTTGTTCGTGATGGAGGGTGGCTATGCCGTCGACGAAATCGGCGTGAACGCAGTTGGCGTCCTGACCGGTTTCGAGGGGCGATAGCTGCTATGCCTCGCCGCCCCTGGAAACACTCCAGGGGCGGCCAGACATTTTTTTTCGTGGCTCGAAATCCAGCAAATGCGCGGCCTGAGTCGCGTCTGCGAGTCCGCTGAATCCCGATCTGTCAATTCCCGTTTGAAGTCGGATTCATCAACCGCTAAATTAAACCCGAATCAGCCGTTCCAAGGGGGCACGGCGAGCCATCCAAAGTCCTGTTGTACCGGAGTTTTCCGGCACAAGGCGCGATTGGTTTCGCGTCCCCTGCCCGATTCGGCCGATAGGTGCCGTTGTGCGCCGAGAGTGTGTTTTAGGTGAATGTGACGCGTACCCCGCGTCCGGCGCTGCTCAACCAGCACCGGGCATAAGAATCGATTCCGGCCCGAAGACTATGACAGCCTTTGCAGCGCCTATAGATTCCGACATGATCGGAACACGTCTGGCCTCTCGCGCGGACCTGACAGGGTTTCTCACCCAACTCTCCGACGAGATCGGTGCCGACAGCTACATGCTGGTGGCAATCATCCATGACGAGGAACGCAACGATGCCCGTATCGTCGCGTCGAACTGGCTTTACGACGCGATCGAATTGATCGGCAAGCACCTGATCGCCGCTCTGGCCCATGGTCCCCTCACCTCGCCTCCAGGCAATCGGCCGCGCGCACTCGTTGCATCTCACGCAGAGACGGCAGCAGGGCTGCTGAACGGCGAGGAAGCCAAGCTGCTCGATGTGCTGGGACATGCGGAACTCTATTCGCTGCGCCTCGACGTCGGCCGGCAGCGCCTTTTCCTGCTGTTTTCTGCGGCCGAGGCCGGCACCATCCAGCAGGACGCCCTCAACCGGGCTCAGTTGAAGTGCTGCTACGCGCTTTCGCAAGTACCGCAGCTTCTCGCAACCGCGGCACTGCAGGATCCACTTTCCGACCGTGAGCGCGAGTGCCTGTTCTGGGTCTCGGAAGGCAAGACGACCGAGGAGGTTGCCGTCATCCTCGGGGTCTCGGCCAACACGGTCAACAGCTACATCACCCACGCCATCCAGAAGTTCTCTGCTTCCAACCGGGCAATGGCGATCGCGACAGCGATCAGGAGCGGCATCATTTGACACACGCTCGCGCACACGAAACTGGCGACGATCCATTCTTCGCATATCGCAATCCGTTCGGCGCATCTGCAGCGAATTCCGACCTCTTCACCGTCACCATTCCCGATGCCGTGCGCCGCTGCCGCTGGATCGCGATGGACATCAATGCCGGTGCATTCGGATTGTATTTTGTCTCGCCATCTGCCGACCGGCCACGTTTGGTGCCGTGTTTCGATTCCGACTATCCAGGCATGGCCGGAGCAACGCGCAACATCTCCACGGCGGCCAGCGAAGACATAATCCAGCACGTGCGCCATTCCACCGGCCCGCGATTCTGGTCGGCCGAAATCGACCAAAATCCTGAAGCTGCGCGCGCTTTCCCCTGGATCGAGCGTACAGCTGCCCTCGTTCCGGATACGACCGGCATAGCCTTCCCGGTTCATGCCGAGCGCAGCCAGAGCGGCCTGGTGGTATTCTTCGGCGCAAACGTCACGCCTCGGCTAGGCGATACCATCTACGACATCCACGCTCGCTGCTTCACCTTGTTCGATGCCGTGTCTCGCATCCGGCCTGGAGACACCGGCCGGGCAAAAGCCATGTCGAAGCGCGAACTGGAATGCCTGAAGCTTACCGCCAACGGCTATACCAGTGAGGAAATCGCACGGCTTTTGAAGCTGTCGGTCCACACCGCCAACCAGTATCTCACCCAGTCGGCGCAAAAACTGGATGCGGTGAACCGTACGCAGGCGGTTGCGAAGGCCTTGCGTTTGGGCCTTATCGACTGAACCTGCCTTATCCTATCGGCTCGGGACGCCGAATACGGGAGCCTTCCAGCATGGTCTCCAGCAACTCGGTGTTGCGGGTCGGATCTTCGTCCGGTTTCTCGAACGAGATGTAGTTCAAGACCACCGAAGCTTCGTTTTCCGTCAGCGTGAGCTGGAAATAGACCGTCACGCCGCGCGGCCGCAATTCCAGGTCGAGCACGATGCGCGGCGAACCGCTCCAGTCGACATGCGCCTCGCCGCCATTGCCAAGCCGCAGTGTGCCGGGCACGAAGAACAGTTCGGATGCTGAATCCACCAGGTCCGACAGGCAGGCGAAATGCTCGAGCCGGATGAAGGCGATATAGTCGGCGACATCGATGAGCCTGAGTTCGGCCACCACCTGTTCGATGGCACGGGCTACGATGACTTCGCGCGAAAGTGTGTGCGGCTGTCGATTCATGAGGTCCGTCGGCGCTCTGCCTTTTTCGAGTAAACGATGCGTACCAGCTCTGCCACTGCCTGGTAAAATTGTGACGGGATGACGCTATCAACCGAAACTTGCTTGTACATGGAGCGAGCAAGCGCAACGTCCTCGAACACGGGAATATTGTGCTCGCGCGCGATTTCGCGAATACGCAACGCCACCAGGTCCTGTCCCTTGGCAAGCACCACCGGCGCGGCATCCTGATCGCGGACGTAACGCAGCGCGATCGAGAAATGGGTCGGGTTGGCAATGACCAGTGTGGCATTGGGCACCGCCGTCATCATGCGCCGCCTTGCCCTGTCGCGGGCCAGAGAGCGCAGCCTCGACTTGACGATCGGGTCACCTTCTGACTGCTTCAGCTCATCCTTCACTTCCTGCTTGCTCATCCTCAGGTCTCGCCGCCAATGGAACCGCGACCAGACAAAGTCGGCGGCAGCGATGACTGTCATGACAAAGACGATTGCCACAAGGATCTGGATGGCGATCGAGCGTATGACCAGACCGAACTCGACGGGACCGGTGATCATGCCGTTGAGCAGCCTACGATGGTCCTGCGACAGGGTGAAAACCAGTACCGCCATGACGAAGCCGAGCTTGGCCAGCGATTTCAGGAACTCGACGAAACCCTGCAGGCCAAACAGTCGCTTCCAGCCCTGGGCGAGCGAAATACGCGACCATTGCGGCCGAATCCGCTCGCCGACGAACTGCGGAACATTCTGGAATACCGACGCACCGACGCCTGCAATCACCAGCAGCACCAGCAGTGCGACCACCGCGCGGCCGATTTCGACCATCACCATTCCATAGAGATGGATGACGTCAGTCTCGGTGTCGATCGACCAGGATTCTGGCCTCTCGAGAAACGATGCCAGGAAGACGCTGAGGTTTACCGTCGCCTCACGTGCGTAAAAGATCGCAAAAACCAGGATCGCCACAAAGGAAGTTAGCAGCGCCGCCTCTTTGGAGTGAGGCAACTTGCCCTTCTCCATCGTGTCGCGGATCTTCTTCTCTGTGGGTTCCTCTGTTTTGGAATCCTTGTCGTCGGCTTCCGCCATGCCGCGCCCGCCGGACTAGCGTTGGTCAGGCTGCATCGGCAGCGCTCTGCGCTGCCGGCAGTTCGAACGCGCCTTCCCGCGCAAGGCGCACCGTCGAAGCCGCAACATTCTTGCGTGCCGCCATGATGTCGGCCAGCGGAACGCCTTCCGAACCCTGGCTGAGTTCCGCTTCGATCATACGGCGCGAGCGCTGGCCGATCGAGGACAGCACAGCTTCGGTGAGCGCCGGCGTGGCGCCACGCAGGGCCAGCGTAACCACCTCGCTCGACAAACCGTCGAAAACAAGAACGCGTGCTTTCTGCGTGAGCAGGGGCAGATCGTCGAAGTTGAAGATACGGGCGCGTACGCCTTCGAGATCGGGCGTGCCGGCGGCCTCCAGATCCTGCATCGTCTCGTCGAGCTGGGTCTTGTCCATTTCATTGAGCAGGCTGGCAACGCGGATCTGGCCTGCCGTCGTATCCTTCGACGCGGTTTCGGCCAACACACGTGCACGAAGCTGGCTTTCAACGATCTTCGTCGCTGTTTCCGGAATGACACTCATCGTCACCATGCGCCGCAGGATTTCGCTGCGCTGTTGTTTGTCCAGCGTGAGCAGAACTGCCGACGCCGGCTGCGGCGCCAGCATTGAAAGGACTGCCGCTGAAGTCTGCGGATGCTCTCCTGCGAGGAAACTGCCCAACCGCTGCGGTTCCAGCTTCTCGAGTTGCGGCCATATCGACGGGGGGCCAGCCGGCTCCGCTTCCGCCTTCTTGCCGCTCATGATGGCGTCGACTTCCTCGGGCGACAATGACTCGTTTAGGATCGTATCCATCTTGTCTGCGGAATCGAGCAGACCTGCCCCTTCCGTGAACTCCGCCTCGAATTCCGCGACGACACGTTCCAGGTCGGCCTGCGGAATGGTTCGCAACAGGCGCGCCGCCTCGATCAACGCCTTGAGTTCTTCCTGCTTGAAGAACTTCAGCAGCTTGCTCGCTGAAGGCTTTCCCATCGCAACCAGGATTGCGGCGGCCTTCTGTGCGCGGGTCAGCGTCAGCGGCGTGCTCATCCCCTCATCCTCGCTGCTTGCCTGGCGGGTCGCATATCCGGTCAACCGTTCTTTTTGGTCGCCACGATCTCGGTCAGGCGAATGCCGAAGCGCGACGGGTCGTTTTCAAGGACTGTGATCTCTCCGCGTGCGATGCGGCGGCCGTTGACGACAACATCGACCGGTTCGCCGATGCGACGGTTCAACGCCACGGTCGATCCCTTCTGCAAGCCCATCAGGTCGGATACCTGCATCTCGGCGCTACCGAGCACGATCTGAACGTCAACCGGGATGTTGAGGATGACACCAGGGTTGGTTGCGGTTGCCTCGCGTGCCGGCGTGCCGGCACGCTGCTCTTCTTCCTGCAGCACACCGCGCAATTCCTCGATCGCACGGTTGAGCTGATCGTCCGAGGCTTCGAGGTCGGCTTCCGGGTTGGTCTTGCTCATGCGTCGTCTCCAAATAGTCCCGGCATCAGCCGGGCATCAACCCGTCGATGAAGTCCTGGCCGGCATCAAAGGGTTGCTTGATGCGAACCGTATAGTTCTGACCAAGTTTGCCGAATTCGCAGACAAACAGCGTCTTGTTGCGCGCGGACAGTTGCGCCTGTCCCTGTGCGTTTTCCTCGATGTCGAGGACTTGCCCGACATGCAGCCGTGCCAGATCGCCCAAGGTCATCCTTGCCAGCGGCATCGTCGCTTCGAGAGTGACGGCAGAGCGCATCACCTCCTCGGAAAAGCGTTCGTGCCATTCGGTCTGCGACGACGTCTCCTCTTCGGTTCCGCCATTGCGCTGCACCAGAAGCACGCGCTGCGGTATCATCACCGTGATCGTGCCGCTTTCCGTTGGAGTCGACAGGCCGAAGACAAGACGTACGGCAGCACCATCGCGCAGGACCCGACGCCTGGCTTCCTGGCCAGACATGGCGCGCGGAACCGGAAAACGCAGATCAAGCGAACGCTTGCCCGATCCGTTCAGCGCCTGCGCGATCTCTTCGAAAACCAGTGTCGCCACTTCGGCTTCCAACGGCGACAGGTCGCGCTCGATCGGCGAAACCGCGGCTTCCGGGTCTCCACCGAAAAGAGCAGAGACCATCACAGCCACAGCCTGCGCATCCATAACCATCGTCAGCGCGTCCGACGAAACGGTCGAAGGCGCGACTGTCATGGCGAAATTGTCGCCGGCATGCGCCCGCGCCTGGGTGGTGCGGGAGACCTCGACAGCGCGAAGGTCGAGCGTCACCTGCGCGCCGATCTCACCGGAAAAACGCTTCTGCAATGGGGAGACAATGCGTTCGCCCATCGAGCGGCCAGCGCCGATAACATGCGACGCTTCTCCGCTGTCGCCGACCAGACGCTCGATCACCAGCGCACGGCTGTCATCCATGGTGGCAAGGCCGCTCATGACGCCATCACATCGTTGCTCTTACAGGCCATGCTTACGCCGCCTTCTTGTCCGCGGCACCGGTGCTCAGCGTGCTCTGCTCAACGGCGTCGATCGACGGGCGATCATAAGACGAGATCGTCTTGCGGCCAAACTCGATGGCAACCTGGGGCAGCGATCCGTTCATGTAGGCAAGCAGCGTCTGCTTCACGATGATGTAGAGCCGGTTCTTCTTCTCGCGCACCATCTTGATCTTGGTGGCAATGGGGCCAACCACTGCATAGGAGAGGAAGATGCCCAGGAAGGTGCCGACAAGTGCTGCGCCGATCAGACCACCCAGGATTTCCGGCGACTGGTCGAGCGCACCCATCGCCTTCACCACACCCAGCACGGCCGCCACGATACCGAGTGCCGGCAGGCCGTCACCGACGGCAACCATCGCATGATAGGGTTTAAGCTTGTCGGACTTGATGGTCTGGATCTCTTCATCCATCAGCGCCTCGATCTCGAACGGACGGGCATTGCCGATGATGATGATGCGGCAATAGTCGCAGATGAAATGCGTGAGGTCGTGGTTCTTGAGCACCGTCGGAAACGCCTGGAAGATCGGCGACTCCTCCGGATTGTCGATATGGGCTTCAACCTCGGAGCGCGACTTGGAACGCAGCTCGCGCATCAGCGAGTGCAGGACACCCAGGGTCTCGAGATAGTCTCGTTCCTTCGGCACCGATTGTTTGAAGGCTTCCAGGATGGCCTTTCCCGTGTCCTTAACCGTCTTCATCGGGTTGGCGACAAGGAAGCACCCCAGCGCCGCACCGCAGATGATCACAGCTTCCCATGGCTGGATCAGCACCTGCACGTGCCCGCCCATGGCCATGAAGCCGCCGAGGACGCAACCAAGCGTCACCACCAAGCCGATCAAAATGCCCACTGCCGGTCCTTCCGAGATTCAACTGCAGACGGAATAGACGCCGTGCCTTGTGTGAGGCTTGAATCCTGGAACCGCACCCACCTTGCTTTTGACAGATGCGATTCAGCCTCGCGCAAGGAAGTTGACCTACTTTAGCACGGACTGCTTCAGCGGGAGGCGTGCGTGAGCACCTATCTGGACTATCAGTTGATCACCAGGGACCTTAACCGGTCCCTTGACCGGACCAGCAAGCAGGTCACGGTGTCGCGCGATACGAAGTACTATCTCGACAACATCGGCAAGGTGAAGTCGATCGACGAATTTCTGAAGAACGACCGCCTTTTCAAATATGCCATGAAGGCCTTTGGCCTCGAAGACATGGCATATGCCAAGGCCTTCATGAAAAAGGCGCTGACCGAGGGCGTCGACAAGCCCGACTCATTCGCCAACAAGCTGACCGACAAGCGCTACGCCGAATTCGTCAAAGCCTTCAATTTCAAGCGCTACGGCGAGTTGGCCACCTCCTACAATGGCGCACAACATGATGTGCCGAAGAATTTCGCCCTGCAGGTCGGCATCACATATACGCAGCAGGGCAGCGGCTTTCTCGAAGGCGAAATCCGCAATTACATCGGCAAGATTTCGAGCGTGAAGTCGATCGACGACCTTATGGGCGATTCCAGGTTGCTGACCATCGCCCTTGGCGCCTTCGGACTCGATGCCAAGAAGGAGACGCCGGAGCGTATCCGCGAAATGCTGGAGGGCGGGGTCAGCAATCCAGACAGCCCCGCCAACAAGCTCGCCGCGGCAGGCGACAAGCGCTACGCGAATTTCGTCACCGCCTTCGATTTCACCCAATTCGGCGCCAACACCACGTCCAAGGACGCTGTTCAGTTTGCCGTGCCCAAGCAGTACATCGCAAACGCCGGGTTTTCCACGATCCTGCAGCGGCCGGAATACACCAAGGCCGAGAGCGAGTACTACAAACTCAATATCGGCAAGGTGACGTCGGCTTACGATCTGGTCAATGACAAGCGCCTGCTGAGGGTAGCCATGTCCGCTTTCGGGCTGGACATGGATGCGGAAGACCCAACAGCCATCCGCAAGATGCTGGACGGCGGCATCACGGATCCGAAGAGCCCGGCGAATGTGGCAGGCAAAGCCTATGTCGACTTTGTCACAGCCTTCAATTTTGCCGAGTACGGTCGTGATACGGCCACGCGCGATGCAGTTCAGAAGGACACGCTCAAACTATACACCACGAAAAGCCAGATCGGTCTGATCAAGCCCGGCGCCGACTACATCGCCGCCGAAACGGCTTACTACAACGCCAATGTCGTCAAGCTGCGCTCCGTGGACGGCTTGCTGGCCGACAAGCGTCTGCTGAACTACGCACTGACCGCCTATGGCCTCGACCCCAGCAAGGAAACGCCGGCGCGCATCCGCCAGATGCTGGAAGGCGGCATCACCGATCCGAACAGTCCGGCCAACAAATCGGGCAGCAAGAACTATGTTGCCTTCGTCACCGCCTTCAATTTCGCCCAATATGGCGAGAAGGCAGTGACCCGTTCGCTGGCGCAACAGCCTGCGACCGACAAGTATGTCCGGCAGACGCTTGAGGAAGATGCCGGCAAGACCAATGAAGGCGTGCGGCTGGCGCTCTATTTCCAGCGCAAGGCGCCGGCACTGACAAACTGGTACGAAGTTCTGGCCGACAAGGCACTTTCCCAGGTGGTGCGCACGGCATTCGGTTTGCCGGAAGCCTTTGCCAAAGCCGATATCGACAAGCAGGTGAAGCTGTTCGAGAGCAAGTTCAACATCAAGGATTTTGCCGATCCGGTGAAGCTCGGCAAGTTCATCACCCGCTACACCACCATGTACGAGCTCGACAATCCATCGTCGCCACAGATGTCGGCTGCCACGATCCTGTTTGCCCAGCCGACCGCCGCCGGTGTTTCCACCGATCTCCTCTTTGCCATGCAGCGGCTGAAGAAGTTTTAGGACAATCATGCAAGATAGCCTTTACGTCTCCCTGTCCTCGCAGATCGCGCTGGAGAAGCGCCTCAACACGATCGCCGACAACGTCGCCAATGCCTCGACCATCGGCTTTCGCGCAACGGGTGTGAAGTTCGAGGATGTCGTCGCCGGTACGGGCCAGCGGTCTGTCGCCTTTGCTTCCACCGGCGATACTTTCCTTTCCGGTGCTAACGGCGGCATGCAGGAAACAGGCAATCCGTTCGACTTTGCTGTGAAAGGGAACGCCTGGTTTGGCATCCAGACACCGTCGGGCACCATCATGACGCGCGACGGCCGCTTCTCCATGAACCAGAATGGCGAGTTGCTTTCGATCGAAGGGCATCCCGTACTCGACGCCGGCGGCGCTCCGATCCAGCTCGATCCGCGCGGCGGGCCGCCCAAGGTCGGCGCGGACGGCGCCTTGCATCAGGGCGACCGCCAGGTCGGCGCCATCGGCCTGTTCACCTTCGACCCTGGTGTGAACTTCACCCGCTACGGCAATTCCGGCATCGTGCCCCCGCGGGCGCCGGAGCCGGTCACTGACCGTTCCGACGTCGGCGTGGCGCAAGGCTTCCTGGAAAACTCCAACGTCAATCCAGTCATGGAAATGATGCGCCTGATTCAGGTGCAGCGCGCCTTCGAGAATGTCGCGGCGATGGTCCGGCAGGCCGGCAACTCGACCGACGAGGCGATCAAGACGCTGGGTTCGAAGTAGTCCGCGATGGCCGCCGCCGACCGGTCCCTGATCCGCACCACTGAACACGATGCAAGGCCTGAGAACCGGCTTGCCGTGTTGGAGCACGTCTGGCGTCGCTTCGACCATGACGATGCGATGCTGAAACGGGGCGGCCTTGTCGCCGAGGTATCCGCCACACATTACAAGGTGCGTGGCCTGTCGGATATCGCAAGGCTCGGCGACATCGTCGAACACCGGAGCCGGAGCGGCAATCGCCGCGGCGAAATCGTCCATATCGGGCGCGACGACATCGTCGTCGCGCCCTTCGAACGCAGCCCGGATGCCGGCATAGGCGACACGGTTTTCCGGCGTGGTCCGCTTGCGGTGACGCCGCACGCCTCGTGGCGTGGCCGCACCATCGACGCGCTCGCGCGTGCCATCGACGGTGGCCCACCTCTGCTGCGCAAGAACGAGGTCGAACTTCCGCACGACGCCACGCCTGGAGCGATGGCACGGCAACGCGTCGGCACATCCTTCATGACCGGTGTCCGTGTCATCGATATCTTCACCCCGCTCTGCTTCGGCCAGCGCATGGGCGTCTTCGCCGGCTCAGGCGTCGGCAAATCGACGCTGCTTGCCATGCTGGCCGGCGCCGACGCCTTTGACACGGTGGTCGTGGCGCTTGTCGGTGAACGTGGTCGCGAGGTGCGCGAATTCCTTGAGGATACGATCGGCGCAACGGCAATGGCAAAGACCGTGGCCGTGGTTGCAACCAGCGACGAAAGCGCCATGATGCGGCGGCGTGCCCCCGATACCGCCATGCGCGTCGCCGAACACTTCCGCGACCAGGGTCATCGCGTGCTGCTGGTCCTGGACTCCATCACGCGTTTCGCTCATGCCTTGCGTGAGGTGGCGACAGGTACCGGCGAACCGCCCGTGGCACGCGGCTATCCGGCGTCGGTGTTCACCGATCTGCCCAAACTGCTCGAGCGTGCCGGTCCCGGGCTCGAAGGCACCGGCTCGATCACTGCCATCATCTCTGTGCTCGTCGACGGCGATGATCACAACGACCCGGTCGCAGATTCCGTGCGCGGCATTCTCGACGGTCACGTCGTGCTCGATCGTTCGATCGCCGAACAGGGCCGTTATCCGCCCGTCAACCCGCTTGCCTCCATTTCGCGTCTCGCCTCTAAAGCCTGGACGCCTGATCAACAGACATTGGTGACAAGGCTGAAGGCGATGATCTCGCGTTTCGAGGACACCCGCGACATCCGCCTGCTCGGTGCCTATCAGGGCGGAGCAGACCCTGAACTCGACATGGCGGTGCGTCAGGTGCCGCTCATTTACGAAGCCCTGACACAATCACCGAAGGACGGCGCCTCGGCCGATCCCTTCTCGGATCTCGCCCATCATCTGAGAGGCAGGCACAATGCCGATCCGACAGACTGACCTGGAACAGACCGAAGCGCTGCTGCACGAGATGCTTGCTCAGGCAACGGCAGCAGAAAAACGTGCGGGCCCGAGAAAGCGCCTGCTGTCCAGGCTGTTGAGCCCGCTTTCAAGGCAGGAACGCAAGCCGGCTCTGGCCTACAAATCGAAGAAAAAGACGGTGAAGGCAGAACAAGGGTTTGGCAGCAGCGAGGCCTTGGCCGAACTGTTTGCACCGCCAGATATTACGCCGGAACCCAAGGTTCATTTACCAAATCTAAGCCGACGACCCGCTAGAACCTCCAGAACCGATTTCCCTGATCGGCCCCTGCAATCGAGCGAGCCGTTCCAGAGGATGAAGAAAGATACCCGGCGCAGCGACTTCATCATGGCCGCTTCGGGCGTCATGCTCGGCCTCGTTTGCGCGCTTTTCCCTTGGTACATCTTCTTCAATCCGGAACAATTTGGCGTACAGGGCATCAAGTTCGGCGGCCGTGGTCAGAACGCCGGGCGCATGGTCGTAGCGCCGGATGGTAGCGGAACCAATCCGATGCAGGGTCAAGCCGAGGCGCTGGAACCGAACCTCGACATGTCCTTCACCGCCACGCTGCAAAGCCGCCCTCTCGCGCCCGAACAAGTGCCAGGCGTCGAAGAACAGCCTTATCCGGTCGAAGCCGTAGCTTTCCGGCTGGTTCACATAGCCAACGGTCGCGCCATGATCGAGGACAATTCGGGGCTGTGGGTCGTGCAAACCGGTTCGACACTGCCAGATTCGTCGCGCGTGAAATCAATTGAACAGCGCGCAGGCAAATGGGTGCTGGTCACCAACACCGACCGCGTACTCGAAATCTCCAACTAGCGTACCGGCGGGCCCTGCCGCCACGCGCAAGGCCCGCGCAAGACTGGTGTCCTAATTTCCGGTTAACGATCCGGAGATTCCCATGGAGCCCGTCAACCTTTTCAACCTTGCCACCAGACAGTCGCAATGGCTGTCGGTTCGCCAGTCGTCCGTCGCCGGCAACATCGCCAACGCGAACACGCCAGGCTACACCGCGACGGACGTCGAACCCTTCGAAAAGGTTCTCGACCGCGCAGCCGTTCGCCTGAGCGCGACGCAGAGCGGCCATCTTGGCGGCGTCACGGAAGCAGCCTTCAGCGTCAAGCAGCAGGAGCCCACGGGCCCGGCGATGCCGTCCAAGAACACGGTGGTGATGGAAAACGAGCTCATGAAGGCGGGCGAAATTCGCCGTTCGTTCGAGCTCAACACCGCCATCGTGAAAGCTTTCCACACCATGATGATGACCACGATAAAGGGCTGACGCGATGGACGCTCTTACCGCCGCTCTCAAGGTTGCAGCTTCAGGCCTCGGCGCCCAGTCCGAACGCATGCGCGTCGTTTCTGAAAACCTCGCCAACGCACAGTCCACGGGAACCACGCCGGGCGCCGATCCTTATCGCCGCAAGACGATCTCCTTCGTCTCGGAACTCGACCGCGCCTCTGGCGGCTCGACCGTGGAGATCAACTCCATCGCCCAGGACCCATCTGATTTTCCGGTTGAATTCCAGCCCGGCAACCAGGCCGCTGACGCAAAGGGCTACGTGAAGATGCCCAACGTCAACGTGCTGATTGAAATGGCCGACATGACCGAGGCGAACCGCTCCTACGAAGCGAACCTGCAGGTCGTGAAACAGGCCCGCGATCTTATCTCGATGACCATTGACCTTATGAGGAACCAGTCATGATTGGCGGTATCGGCGCAGTCCAGTTGAAACCCGCCACCGGCGGCTCGGAAACCTCGACTGATCTTTTCGGCGCAACGAGCGCCGCACCCACCGGCACGCAGGTGGCATCCACCTTCGCCGAAGCGCTGAACCAGGCGGCGACAAAGACTGTCAACACGCTGCAGAACGCCGAACAGGTCTCCATCCAGGCGTTAAAGGGCGACGTTGACACCCGGCAGGTGGTCGACGCGGTGATGGGCGCTCAGCAGGCGCTCCAGACGACCATCGCCATCCGCGACAAGATCGTCACGGCCTATCTCGAAGTCAGCCGCATGAGCATCTGAGGACGCCCCCGTGAAAGCCCTTGCCATCGCCGCCACCGGCATGAACGCCCAGCAGACCAATCTGGAAGTCATCGCCAACAACATCGCCAACATCAACACGACCGGCTACAAGCGCGCGCGTGCGGAATTCTCCGACCTGCTCTACCAGGTCGACCGCACCCAGGGCGTGCCCGATCGCGGCAACAGCTCGATCGTGCCCGAAGGCGTGTCGGTCGGCCTTGGCGTGAAGACGAGCGCGGTGCGCAACGTCCACATCCAGGGCAGTTTCACCAACACCGGCAACGCCTATGACCTTGCCCTCGACGGCAAGGGCTGGTTCCAGATCGAAGGCAGCGACGGTCAGACGCTCTACACCCGTGCCGGCACCTTCAACACCAACGCCACCGGGCAGATGGTGACGGTCGACGGCGCACCAATCGTTCCCGCGATCACCGTGCCGCTCGACACCAAGGAACTCATCATCAACAAATCGGGTCAGGTCTTTGCCAGGGTCGATGGACAGCTGGAACTGCAGAACCTGGGCCAGTTGACCGTCGCGACCTTCGCCAACGAGGCCGGTCTGGCCCCGCTGGGCGACAACCTGTTCCAGGAAACAGAAGCATCGGGGCCAGCCAATGTCGGCGTTCCGGGCGATCCCGGCTTTGCAACAATCCGTCAGAACTATGTTGAAAACTCCAACGTCGACCCGGTCAAGGAAATCACCGATCTGATTTCCGCACAGCGCGCCTATGAGATGAACTCCAAAGTCATTCAGGCGGCTGACGAAATGGCCGCGGTTGTCTCCAAGAACATCCGGTAACAAAGATGACCCGGCCCGCACCCCGTTCCACCGCTTACGGTCTGACACTCGCCCTGGCCCTGGCCATCGGCGCGCTGCCGGCGTTCGCCGACGAGGTCGTGCTGATCCCCAACCGGGTCATCTATCCGGGCGAGACGATCGGCCTGCCCGCCCTGAAGCAAGTCACTCTCGCACCGGGTCGTCGCAAACCGGCCGGCATGATCACCATCGCTTCCGAACTCGACGGCAAGGTTGCCAAACGCACCTTGCTGCCCGGCCGCTACATACCGGCCAACTCGGTTCGCGAAGCCTGGCTGGTCGAACAGGGAGCGACGGTACAGGTCTTCTTCACCGCCGGCGTGCTCACCATCTCGGCCTCAGCGGTGTCCCTGCAGCCAGGCTCGGCCGGCGACCTGATCAAGGTCCGCAACGTCGACAGCGGCAAGGTGCTTTCCGGGACAGTGATGGCCGACGGCTCCATCCAGGTTTCCGCTACATGAAGCGTGCATTTTCCTTCGTCCTTGCGGCACTGCTCTGTGCACAGCCCGTTCTGGCCGATGGCCTGAACGCGAAGGCCAAGCGCGAGCTTGCTGCCAAGGCCTCGCGTGAGGGCGGGCAGTTCGACGATCCAAGCTACGACGGCGACACCGCCAGCCGCATGTTCCAGGTTTCGCCAGGGCCGAGCTCGCTGCCGCCTGGCCAGGTCGCCTCGCGTATAAAGGACGTCGCCCGTCTGCAGAGCGCCCGCGACAACCAGCTTGTCGGCTACGGCCTGGTCATCGGGCTGCAGGGTACCGGCGACTCGCTGCGCAACTCGCCCTTCACCGAGCAGTCGATCCGCGCCATGCTGGAGAACCTCGGCATCGCTTCGCAGGGCACCAACGCACGCGCCAAGAATGTCGCGGCGGTCATCGTCACCGCCAACATGCCGCCCTTCGTACAATCGGGTGCCCGCATCGACATCAGCGTGTCGTCGATGGGCGATGCCACCTCGCTGCAAGGCGGCACCCTCATCATGACCCCGCTGAAAGCCGCCGACGGCGAAATCTACGCAGTCGGCCAGGGCTCCGTCGTGGTCTCCGGCTTCACCGCGCAAGGACAGGCACAGCAGGTGACACAGGGCGTCCCGACAGCCGGCCGCGTGCCGAACGGTGCCATCGTCGAACGCGCGGTTCAGGCCGAATTCGGCGATCAGTCGATGCTGACGCTGCAGCTCTACAATGCGGATTTTTCGACAGCGGTCCGTATCGCGGACGCCGTCAACGACTATACGCGCCAGCGTTTCGGCGTGCGTGTCGCCGCAGAACGTGACAGCCGGACCGTTTCCATCAAGAAACCGAAGGGCATAGCGGCAGCGCGCTTCTACGCGGAAATCGAAAATCTCGTCATCGAGACCGATACTCCTGCCCGTGTCGTCATCGACGAACGCACCGGCACGATCGTCATCGGCAACAAGGTCAAGATCTCGCGTGTCGCCATCAGCCACGGCACGCTCACCGTGCGCATCACCGAAGCGCCGACGGTCGTGCAGCCTGAACCATTCTCGCGCGGCGTCACGGCGGTCGAGCCGAACACCGCCATCGATATCAGCCAGCCCAATGCCCGTGTCGCCGTCCTCGATGGCCCCGATCTGCAGACGCTGGTCTCCGGTCTCAACCGCCTCGGCGTCAAGCCCGACGGCATCATCGCCATTCTGCAAGGCATCAAGTCCGCCGGCGCGCTGCAGGCCGACCTCGTGCTCCAATAGGCTGTTCGATGAAAAGCACACGCAGCATCCAGGCATCGACCATCAAGGCAGGCGCACTGATCGCGCTTCTGGGCGCGCTCGGATCCACCCATGCCGAAGAAGTACGGCAGGTGCTGCCGGGCGGACAGGGTGCGGTCGCTGCGCAAAACCTGACCCGCGAAGCGCCGAGGACTGAACTGGCCGAACCCGCCCCGCACGTGGCAGCGCAGGAAGGCGCCGTTGCCCTCACCACGGGAACAATCACCCCGCCAAGTGATGAAAGCGAAGTCCAGCGCTTCTGCTCCAACATCGCCGACGCCGCACGCGACCGTCGCTATTCGCTTCAGGCGGCCGAACTCAAGCAGCTGCAGACCGAAGTCGACAAACGTATCGGCGCGCTCGAGGAAAAGCGCGCCGAATACGAGGAATGGCTGAAACGGCGCGAGGTCTTCCTTGCCCGTGCGGAGGACAGCTTGGTCAAAATCTATTCCGGCATGAAACCCGACGCCGCCGCCGAGCGGTTGGCCGGCACCAATATCGAACTCGCCGCCGCCATCCTGATGAAACTCGATGCGCGCAAGGCAAGCGTCATACTCAACGAAATGGACACCAAGGCGGCTGCCGCGCTCACCGGCATCATGGGCAGCGCCGCCCGCAGGGTAGACCCGACATGATCCGCAAGGCACTGATCCTCATCGCCACCGCCAGCCTCGCCGGCTGCGCTTCTGACCTGCGCGATGTCAACAAGGAACCGCGAATGTCTCCGGTTGGCTCGGGTATCCGCAGCCAGGCAGAACCGGTCTACCAGTATCCTGAACCACCGGCCACGCAACGGCGCCGCTTTTCGCTGTGGGATGACCGCCAGAGCCGACTGTTTACCGATCCACGCGCCCTGCGTGCCGGCGACATCCTCACCGTCATGATCAAGATCAACGATCGGGCCAAGTTCAAGAACCAGAACGATCGCAGCCGTACTGCAAGCCGTTCGTTGGGTTTGAAGGCCGACGCTGAATGGGACAGCGCCAGCACCGGCGGCAAGCTGGATGGCAGCATGGAATCGAAGACCAAGACCAATGCCGACGGTGCCATCGAACGTTCGGAAACCATCGAGCTCAATGTCGCCGCCGTCGTCACCAACGTGCTGCCGAATGGCAATCTGATGATCACTGGCTCGCAGGAAGTGCGCGTCAACTACGAGATGCGCGTCCTGACCATCGCCGGCATCGTGCGCCCGGCCGATATCGGGCCGCAAAACACCATCGCCTATGACCGCATCGCCGAGGCGCGCATTTCTTATGGCGGCCGTGGCCGCGTCTCCGAGGTCCAGCAGCCCGGGTACGGCCAGCAGGTTCTCGACCAGGTACTGCCGTTCTAGCGGATAGAAGAACGTGGCCAACACAGAGCAGATAGCGCCGCCGAAAGGCCCCTCGCTCATCATTCAGATGGCGATGTTGCTTGCCATGACAGGCGCGGCATTGGGCGTCGGCTGGTTCGCCGGCACCTACCTCAAGAACTCCGAGAAACCGGCACCGCCGGCCAAGGAAAGCCACGAGAAGAAAGCGACCCACGAGGCCAAGAAGGAAGGCGACGCAGGCCCAGCCCTGGTTGATCTCGCGCCGATGACCACCAATCTGGCAGCGCCTGCCGAAGTCTGGGCCCGTGTGCAGCTCTCCCTGGTTTTCGACGGACCGCCGCCGCCCGGCATGGCCGAAGAAGTGCACCAGGATCTGCTTGCCTTCCTGCGCACGGTGAAGATGCATCAGGTCGAAGGCGCCAGCGGCTATCAGCATCTGCGTGCGGATCTGCAGGAGCGCGCCGCCATCCGCAGTGGCGGCAAGGTCAAAGAAGTACTGGTCAGGACACTGTTGTTCGAATGAAAAAACTTCTCGTCCTCCTGACCGTTTTCGCCGCAACGGCAACGGCCGCAAGCGCCCAGCAGATCGATCTCGGCGGCATCGGTCAGGCAAGCGGCACCACGGTAGCGACCATCATCCAGATGTTCGGGCTGCTCACCGTGCTGTCGGTAGCACCGGGTCTGCTCATCATGGTGACGAGCTTCACCCGCTTCATCATCGCTTTTTCGATCCTGCGCGCCGGTATCGGCCTGCAGTCCACCCCGGCCAACCTGATCCTAATCTCGCTGTCGCTGTTCATGACCTTCTATGTCATGGCGCCGACCTTCGACCGCGCCTGGGCCAACGGCGTGAAGCCGCTCATGGACAACCAGATCAGCCAGCAGGTGGCGCTGGAGCGCATTTCCGATCCGTTCCGCACCTTCATGCTGAACAATGTCCGCGACAAGGATTTCGATCTGTTCGCCGACCTCGCCCGCGAGCGCGGCCAGACGGTGGAAAGAGGCACGGTCGACCTGCGTATCCTGGTGCCGGCGTTCATGATCTCCGAAATCCGTCGCGGCTTCGAGATCGGCTTCCTGATCGTGCTGCCTTTCCTGGTCATCGACCTGATCGTGGCCACCATCACCATGGCAATGGGCATGATGATGCTGCCGCCGACCGTTGTGTCGCTGCCTTTCAAGATCATGTTCTTCGTGCTGATCGACGGCTGGAACCTGCTGGTCGGCAGCCTGGTGCGGTCGTTTAGTTAGGACTGCACCCGACAAGACGTCGAGCAAGGCGCGCCCGGAAGGCACAACGGCACGCATATGCGTGCCGTTTGAGGTACGTTCTCACACGGCCCCCGGGAAAGATATCCGCCAATCAATCTTCCGCCCTGACGTGCTTGCCTGTTCTGCCCAAGCGGTGATCCCAGTCCAGTCAAAGAGAATGGATTTGGCGAGACCCATCGGTTCATCCGTATCCAACGGCAGGAAGCGGGTCGCGGGATGCCATGGCACACCGTCAGTTCCGAGTTGGATTTGCGAGTGCCTGAGTCCGAACAGCAAGGTAGGAACACCGAGCCCAGCCGAAAGCTCTGCCGTGGCGGTACCGGCCGAAATCACTATGTCGCAGGCACCAGCCAGGTAGGCCGCAGATACCAGATCGTTCATCTGATCGATGTTGGGGAAGTCATAGAGCGGCAGTCCCAACTCCCGCAGGAAATCCACCTCTTCACGGCACTCGTCATATTGCAGACAGATGAACTTGGCTGCGCCAAGCAGCTTCAGGGGTGCCAGATACTCCCCTTTCACATAATACTGGTTTCTAAGCACATTCCGGTTGGACGACCGCCAGCACAGGCCAATGACCGGCTGGTTCGGGGCGGCATCGATATCCAGACGCACCCGGGTCTCGATCTCCGTATCGCGTTTGAGCCAGGGGCTGCACTTGGCCCGCATTTCCGCAACCGTTGGGCGGAAGTGCCTTGCCAGGGAGCCGATGGGGATCTCGAAATCGAAATCCTTGTAGTCTTCCGGGTTGCGAAGATCGGCAGGCTTTTCAGCGCGAACTTCCACCGTGGGAAAGGAGTTTCGAAAAAGCGGGGCCAGCTTTGCGTGGCTTTCGAAGGTTATCCGGGCATCTGTCGCGATGAGATCAGACAGCACGCCGGCGAAGCGAATTTCGTCTCCCACTCCCTGCTCCCGCCAGACCAGCACACGCTTCGCTTCAAGGTTCTCCCCATTCCAGCGTGGTATGTCGAACGTGCGGCGCTCCGAAGGGAAATCAGGCCAGCTCCATCGCGCTTCGTAGTTGTCAAAGGCGTCCGGCAATTCGCCCGCCTCCAGTTGCACTATCGAGAGGTTCCAACGCGCGAGCACATTGGACGGCTCCTTCTCAAGAACCGACTTCTGCATGGCTATCGCCTTGTCGAGATTGCCGAGCCGAGCATGGATCACGCCAATGGTAGACGTCATCGAAGTCCAGCCGGCAGCATTGCGAACCAGCAGTGCTTCTGCCTCTTGCAGGGCTTCATTCAGAAATCCTGCAGAAACAAGACAGTCAATCCAGACGCGATCGACAACTACCTCTTCCTCCTCGCCTGTCACAAGGGCGCGGATCCGCTGATAATTGTTGACGACATATTCGTAATTGGACGCTCGAGATGCGGTAACGAGACGATAGCACCACAACTGAGACGGGGGTGAATCCAGCAACCCGATCGCTTCGTCAAAGAGGGCCTCCGCACGACTATAGCGCCGCTCGTCGAGAGCTTCCTGAGCCTGCTTCACAAGCTCGGCCGCCTTCCCCGCATTCTGTCGGTCTCTTTCTGAAACAGCCGGCTTGGTCCCGGCCAGCGAACGCGCAAGATCCGCACCAGCACCGTTAACTGCTTGAACAAGCGCCGCCGCACCCCGAATGTTGCCCATTACCGTAGATTGATTGCCAGTCGTGTTTCTCACGTTGGCAGTGTTCTTCCCTGACGGCATCGACTGTCCCGATCCCCTAATCCTGATGCTGCTTCTCAGCACCCCTGCCGTCATTCTTGCAAATTTAGATTGCGCGAGGCTTTCTCCCGGCTTGGGATACGATGGGAGTTCGGCAAAATACCTGCAGATTCCAGACCATATATTAGCAGTTTGGTAGGACCTCTTCGCCATAAAGGCAGCCACACAGGGTGGGTGGTTGAAACGGCCACAGGCATGATGCCGCTCCAACCCTGGCCGGTAGCTGTCCGGCATGTTCCTTAGTCGAGTTTAGTAAAAGGAACAGGACTCATGTCCAGCATTCTGACCAACGCCTCCGCCTTGACCGCTCTCCAGAGCCTCAACGCCACCAACAAAAACCTCCAGGTTACCCAGGGCCGTATCGCCACCGGCATGCGCGTCGCTGAAGCCGCCGACAACGCTGCCTACTGGTCGATCGCCACCACCATGCGCTCCGACAACAAGGCCAACTCGGTCGTTCAGGACGCACTCGGCCTCGGCGCCGGCAAAGTGGACACCGCCTACACCGCGATGAACTCGGCGATCAACGTCGTCGACCAGATCAAGCAGAAGGTTCTGCTGGCCAAGACCTCCAGCGCCGCCGACCGCGACCGCATCCAGACGGAAATCGGCAACCTGCAGTCGCAGCTGAAGGACAACATTGCTGGTGCCAACTATGCCGGCTCCAACCTGCTTCAGACCAGCAGCAACACCGCGGCGGTCGACAAGAAGCTCACGGTCATGACTTCCTACAACCGTGATTCGGCCGGCGCAGTAACCACCGGCACGATCGATGTCGATTTCACGAACATCCGACTGATCGACACCAATGGTGCCACCGGTGCTGCGAAGGCAGGCATCCTGGACAAGGCCGTTGGCGCCACCGGCAGCCCGTCGATCCTGAGCCTCAAGGTCAACGGCACCGCTAGCCAGACCACGGCCACTGCGTACGACAACCTGCTGACCGGCATCGAAAAGGCCCTGAAGAGCATGGCCAGCGGCGCTGCCGAACTCGGCGCAGGCAAGGCTCGTATCGACCTGCAGAAGGACTTCGTGTCCAAGCTCTCGGACTCGATCGACCGTGGTGTGGGCCAGCTCGTCGACGCCGACATGAACAAGGAATCGACCCGTCTGCAGGCCCTTCAGGTCCAGCAGCAGCTCGGTATCCAGGCTCTGTCGATCGCCAACGGTTCGTCGCAGCAGATCCTGTCGCTGTTCCGCGGCTGATCCCGAACCTCCTCAGGCAACACAACCAATCGTCAGGCCGCGCCAAAAGCGCGGCCTGATTTTTTTATTTCTTAACGTTCGTGACTTGCATTAGAACCCTCTTTAATGACCTGTTAACCATGACTGGTTAGCTATTGTTAACCACGTTGCTCCGCCGTCCGTTTCAAGGAGACCAACGCTGGCGGTCAGTCATCGCGCAGGGAATGCGCGGCCATCTAAAGGGGAGTTATCTTGGCGAGCATCATGACCAATGCCTCGGCGCTGACCGCGCTGCAGAGCCTGAACGCCACCAACAAGGCGCTCGAACAGACCCAGTCGCGCATTTCGACCGGTTATCGTGTTTCGACAGCTTCCGACAATGCCGCCTACTGGTCGATCGCCACCACCATGCGCTCCGACAACAAGGCGAATTCGGTCGTCCAGGACGCGCTCGGCCTCGGGGCCGGCAAGGTCGACACGGCATACACCGCCATGAACAAGGCGATCGAAGTCGTCGACGCCATCAAACAGAAGATCCTGCTCGCAAAGGCATCCGGCTCGGAACAGCGCAGCAAGATCCAGGGCGATATCGACTCGCTGCAGAAACAGCTCAAGGACAACATTGCCGGCGCCAGCTACGCTGGCACGAACATGCTGAAGACAGATTCAGCCGTTATGGGCGCGAGCCTCGGCATCATCTCTTCCTACAACCGCGACTCCGCCGGCAATGTCACGACCGGCATGATCGACATTCCATTGAAAAATGTTCGACTGATCGACGCGAATGGAACGGCCAAGGCAGGCATTCTCGACAGTGCCACAGGCACCGTCTCGACCAAGGCACTGCTCGACATGTCGGTCTCCAACCTCACCGGCATCTCCGGCACAACCGATGCCGACAAATTCGACAAGCTGCTCACCGATGTGGAAAAGGTGCTTGGCAAGATGGCCAGCGCAGCGTCCGAACTCGGCGCCGCGAAGTCCCGCGTCGACATGCAGAAGGATTTCGTCTCGAAGCTTTCCGATTCGATTGATCGAGGTGTCGGACAGCTTGTCGACGCCGACATGGATCGAGAATCAACAAGGCTTCAGGCACTGCAGGTGCAGCAGCAGCTCGGCATCCAGGCCTTGTCGATTGCCAACTCCAGCGCCCAGAACATCCTGTCTCTGTTCAAGAGCTGATCGGCAGCGGGTTCTGCTCGCCTGAATTTTGTTCCCTATTCATCGGGCCGCGCCACAAGCGCGGCCCGCTACCATTTTCGCACAAGCTTCAGCGTCTAGTGTTCCAACGGGCAATCATGCAGGGACCCTCGACCCGTGCCGGAACAACTTAGAAGCATCGTCATCAATCTTCAGGATTTTGGCACCAAGCGGCTGGCCATCATGGCTGGCATCGCGCTTTTGACGCTTGCCGTCATCGGCGTCGGCTCGGTTTACCTGAACCGCCCTTCCTATGAGACGCTCTATGTCGGCCTCGAACGTTCCGACGTGAACCAGATCGGCATGGTGCTTTCCGAAGCCGGCTTCAATTTCGACGTCGGTTCGGACGGCACCAGCGTGTCGGTACCTGTCGGCACCACCGCCAAGGCGCGCATGCTGTTGGCCGAAAAGGGCCTGCCGACCAGCGCCAACGCTGGCTACGAGCTGTTCGACAAGGTCGGTTCACTCGGCCTTACGTCCTTCATGCAGCAGGTTACCCGCGTGCGTGCACTGGAAGGCGAGATCGCCCGCACCATCCAGTCGCTGGCCGGCGTCAAGGCCGCTCGCGTTCACATCGTGATGTCCGAGCGCGCCAATTTCCGCCGCGAGGAGCAGCAGCCGTCCGCATCCGTGGTCATCCGTTATGCCGGTATCGATGGCGGCAAGGCTGCCATGTCGATCCGCCATCTGGTCGCTGCAGCCGTTCCCGGCCTGTCGGCGGAGAAAGTGACGGTGCTTGATTCGGCCGGCAATCTGCTGGCTGCCGGCGACGACCCATCCAACACCAGCGCAGCTCGTTCGCTCGGCGTCGAACGCACCGTCGAAAGCCAGATCGAGGACAACATCCGGCGCGCACTGACGCCCTATCTCGGTCCGGACAACTTCCGCGCCAGCGTCAAGGCCGACGTCAACACCGACACGCGCCAGACCGAAGAAACTATCTTCGATCCGGAATCGCGGGTCGAGCGTTCCATCCAGACCGTCAAGGCGAACGAGAACAGCAACCAGCGCCAGGCGGCAACGCCGGCCACGGTAGAACAGAATCTGCCGGAGACACAGGCAGCCGCAACAGACGGTCCGCAGTCGAGCTCGCAAAACGACCGCAAGGAAGAGATCACCAACTACGAGATCAATTCCAAGAAGATCGCCACGGTTTCCAACGGCTACACGGTCACCAAGATGTCGATCGCAGTCGTCGTCAATCAGCAGCGATTGCTGTCGGTCCTCGGCAAGGACGCCAAGCCGGAGCAGATCGCCCAGCGCGTCGCCGACATCAAGAAGATGGTTGCCTCGGCTACCGGCCTCGACGAAAAGCGCGGCGATATCATCGATGTCTCGGCGGTCGAATTCATCGATGGGCTGGATGGCCAGGAACTCGCTTCGCCTGGCATCCTCGACGCAGTCGCGAGTTATACCGGCAGCCTGATCAATGCCGCTGCCTTCATCATTGTCGTATTCCTTGTCGCCTTCTTCGGCCTGCGTCCGATGGCTGCGGCACTGACCAACAAGCCGGCAGCGCTGCCCGGTCCGAGCTTCGATGATGTGCAGCGCTCGCTGCCCAATCCGGGGGCTGGCTCCGAAGCGGAAACACCCGCTCCCGCGCTTGCGGACAACAGCCGCCCGGCGCCCCTCGACGACCTGCGCAGGAAGCTGCGACCCGCGCCGCAGGACAGGCTCGCCCGCATGGTCGACATCAATGAGGAGCGTACGGCCAACATCCTGCGCAAATGGACGGCCCAGGAAGCCGTGGGCTGATGCGACAGGCATCCCTTTCCGACCTGCTGCCGGATTTCGGCACGCCGGCCCACCATGGCAGCGTGCCGGCCCATACGCTCGTCGAGCCGGCCTCCTTTGGCGATGGCCCTCCTGCGATCGACGTCGACAAGTTGATCGCAATGGCGGTCGCCAAGGCCGAGGACGCGCTCGAAGCCAGGTTGACGGCAGCCTTCGACGAACAGCTCGAGACAGAGCGCCAGGCCGCTGCCGAGCAGGCCAAGGCGTTGGTTGACGGCCTGGGCGACGATGTCGGCAAGGCGATCGCCCAGCGAACGGAGCAACTGGAACACCATCTGCATGATCTGATGGGCGATACAGTCGCGCGCATCATTGGCGGCATGCTGAGCGACGAGTTGCAGAAACGCTCGCTCGTCGCGCTGGAAAAGGTCATTCGCGATACGCTCGCCGATAGCGAATCCGTCCGCATTTCTGTCCGCGGACCGCTCTCCCTGTACGAGCCCTTGAAGGCCGCGCTCGGCAAACGGGCAGCGAGCCTAGATTTCACGGAAGCGTCCGCGCTCGACCTGACCCTCGTCGTCAATGACACCGTTGTCGAAACACGCATGTCGGAATGGTCGACAGCCCTGTCTGAGGTCCTTTCATGAGTACGACAGAAGGCGCTGATCACAGGCAGGAGATCATCATCGTCCGTCGCAACCACGACGACCATGATGACGGTCACCATGGTGGTGTCTGGAAAATCGCCTTCGCGGATTTCATGACCGCAATGATGTGCTTTTTCCTGGTCATGTGGTTGATCAACGCAGCGAATGAACAGACCAGGGCAGCGGTTGCGTCCTACTTCAATCCGGTTCCGCTGATCGATCGCAGTGCCAGCCGCAAGGGTCTGCAGGATATCGGCGACGGGCCCGATGAACCCGGCTACACCTCCAACGACCCTGTGGAAGGCGCCGCCAAGCAGGGTCACAACGGCAAAGGCAATCCCGGCAGCGCGCAGGAACAACAGAGCGGTCAGAACGCCAAAGAAGACAAAGCCGAAGAGGCCAAGAACGCCGACGAGAAATTGTTCGCCGATCCCTACGCAGTTCTCGCCGAAATCGCTGCCGAGACCGGTACGAGGCAGAACGTCAGCACCAAAGGTGAAGGTGGGGCACAGATCGCTGGCCCAGCCACCGGCGCTTCCGGCGGCGATTCCTATCGCGATCCGTTCGCTCCGGATTTCTGGTCACAGCAGATATCGACTCCTCTGCCCGAGGCCAGCGCCGAAGCGGCCAAGCCGGAAGAGCAGTCACAGCTAACGAAGACAGCGGCCAAGGATCAGCAAACCGTCAAGTCGCAGATCAAGGAACAGCCTGTCGGCAAGAACCAACAGGCGCACACGGATCAGGGCGCGGTCAAGGATCCTTCCATGGCCAAACCGGACGCTGCCAAGGAAAACACCGAGACAGCCAGGCAGGACAAGGCTCCGACACCCACGACTGAAAAAGCGGCAGAAGAGGTGAAGAAGAAGATCGCCGAGGCCTTCAAACCAGGCGAGGCAATTGCCGACGGCGTCAGCGTCGAGGCAACCGACAAAGGTGTCGTCATTTCGGTCACCGACAGCTTCAACTTCGGCATGTTCGAAATCGGCTCGGCAGTGCCACGCCGTGACCTCGTGCTTGCAATGGAAAAGATCGGTCGCATCGTCAAGGATCAGAAGGGCACGGTTGCCATCCAGGGCCATACCGACGCCCGTCCCTTCAAGGGCGGTTATGACAACTGGCGGCTTTCCACTGCCCGTGCGCATTCGGCCTACTACATGCTGGTGCGTGGTGGCCTGGACGAAAGCCGTATCAAGGAAGTTGCCGGTTTCGCCGACCGCGAGCCGAAGAACAAGGCGGACCCTCTCGCCGCCGTCAACCGGCGCATCGAAATCCTGCTGGAGACGGGGGGATGACCCGCGCTGCGCGCATCCTTGGGTTAACTCTGCTTGGGTTGGGTGTCGCCACGTCCGCCCTCGCCCAGGATCCGTTGCAGCCCTATCAGATGGTGCGCTCGCTCCAGCTCGTGCAGGACAGGCTGGCGTCGGGCGACCACGCCGCACTGCCAATGCAGAACAAGCTGCTCGAAATGGCGGACGCCCGCTTTCGTGCGTCGAAACCTGACGATTTCAAGGAGCCCAAGAACCTGCGCGCGTTGCTCGTCTACGGCATGAGCGGCGGCAACCCGGCAACGGTCAGAGGTGCAGCCGGTCGTATCCAGCTCGATCAGACCAATCAGGCGATCGTCGATGGCATTCTGGATTACCTGGGCGGTCAGCCAGGGCCTGCCATTGCAGCATTGCAGCCGATCGATCCGATGACACTATCGCCCGATGTCGGCGCGTTCGTCGCCCTGATCAAGGGATCTCTGTTGGCGATTGACAATCCTGTTCAGGCGCTGACGCTACTCGATCAGGCCAGGCTGCTCAGCCCCGGCACGCTGGTGGAGGAGGCCGCATTGCGACGTTCAGTGGCGATTGCAACGACCAACGGCGACGCGGCCCGGTTTGCGCAGGCCTCCACCCAATATGTCGAACGCTACCTGCTTTCTCCCTATGCCAGCCAGTTCGCCGACAGTTTTGTCGCCGGTGTGGTGACACTGCATATGGCGCTGAGCCAGGACAAGCTGGCTGACATCACCTCGATGATGGACACGGAGCGGGAACGGGTCATCTATCTGCGTATCGCGCGCCGCGCGGCCATCGACGGATTGAATGACCTTTCTGCTTTCGCATCCACGAAGGCTATTCCCCAGGACAAGGGCGCGACGCAAGCGGATGATCCGCGCGCTGAACTCTACGCCAACCTGTCCAGCATCACCTCGGCGACGGTCGATGACATTCGCGCCAAGCTGAAGACGATCGACCGCAGCCGGCTGTCACCGAGTGACCGTTCTCTGCTCGATGCGGCCCAGCAAATTACCCAGGAAGTCGTTGCACCGCCGATACCGGCGGTCTTCGATCTGCCGCCCTCCGCGACCGCCAGGCCGCAGCCGAACGTCGCTGCACAAGAAAAGGCTGGGGCAGCAAGCGATCCGGCCGGCAAAGCGCGCACAGCAGCCGCTCAGGACGATGGTTCAGATCTCCCTCTGGTCGAGGACGCCATCTCAGAGCGGCCTGCAACTGAAATGGCAGCGGAACCGGCGGAGACGCCACTCCCTGCAACCCAGGATGCAGCGATCCAGCCGCCACCTGCAACCATCCTGCCCGCGTCCGCGAATGGTGGCTCGGACACAACCGATGCCGCGATCGCGAATACCAAACGCAAACTCGACAAGATCGACCTTCTGCTGGGAGCTTCGCCTCAATGACTGCAAGTGTAGGCCAGAACTTCCCAGGTATTGCGTTGCCGCGGTCGGGCAACCAGCAGTCAGCCGGCAAGGCCGGTGAAGATGGGCCTGCCTTCGACGACTTGCTTGCTCATCGGGAAGCGCCAGGCAAAGAGAAGACGGTTCAGCGCGGATCGGACAGCTCGCATTGGGAAAAGATCCGCGCTGATTTCAACTTCAGCGACCGCGATCGTGTCGCTGCGCCCGAAGACGATCTCGCAACGGAGATCGGCGACGAAGCTGGCAACGAGGAGCCAGGCGACAAGACGTCGTCCGACACCCAGGAGCAGGTGGCAGGCAACCGCATACCATTGTTCCTGAGTCTGCACAGTCTGGGTCAGCGGCAATCGGACAATCCGGAGAAGCAGCCCGAACCAGACACAGCCGATGCCGAAGCTGATATCCTGTCCGCAGACAAGGCAAAGCGCCCGGCGGTCTTGCAGGGAACAAAGGACACTGGAACGAGCCTTGGCGATGGCAAGCCATCGCCGAAGATCCATATCGACCAATCGGCTGCAACTCGCCCGGCAGCTGGCGCGACGATGGCAACCAATACACCAAACGTCATCGCGGGAACTTCCGCGCAGGACGCAGCCATATCGGCTGGCTCTGCGAGCGAAGAAGCCCTCGCGGGCGACAATGCGGTCACGTCGGCCGAACCGTCGAAGAGCGCAGTCAGCGGTCGGGCTTCGAATGATGCTCTGAAACAGTCGGGTGCCTCACGCGCGACAGTCTCGGCCGAGCAGAATTTTCCGGCACCAGCCCTTCAAAACGTCAGCCAGGCTGCGCGCGACGTCCTCGATGCAATTGCCAGCAACGCCTCACCGGCAAGGGCCGCGTCAGCGGCCGCAACGGGCGCTCAAAACGGCTCGCCTGTTGCAGTTCCGGCACACATATTGAAGATCGAATTGCATCCGGCGGAGTTAGGCACTGTCACCGCCAATCTTCGCCTCGCTGGCGAGCAACTGTCGATTGAGTTGAAGCCCGATAGCTACGAAGCACACCGTCGATTGAGCTCTGATAGCGAAGCGATTGTGAAATCGCTGAAGTCGCTCGGATTCGACATCGACAAGGTGACGATCCTGCAACCATCGATAGCATCGACACCAGCCGCGCGGGCGGACGCACCGCAGGCAGGAACGTCATCCGGACGCGATCAATCGTCCTTCCAGCCAGGCAATTTCAGCGGGAACGGCGATGGCACAAACGGGCAATCGGGAAGGAACCGTGGTGATGACAGGCAATCGGACCAGCGCTCTGCGCCGCCTTCTCAGGACCGCCCTGGCCGCGGCCTGTTTATCTAGCGCGCCTGTCGCCCAGACGGCGACGGCAGCGACCAATCCCTGCGAAGCCGAGATCCTGCGCGCCGCGGACCGCTATCAGATACCCGCCGGCATTCTCTACGCGGTTGGATTGACCGAAACCGGGAACAAAGGCAGCCTTCAGCCCAATGCCTTGAATATAGAAGGAAAAGCTGTATTTCCGCGCTCCCGTTCCGAGGCACTTCTGGCCTTCGAGACTGCACGGCGCGAAGGTAAGTCTCTGATCGATCTCGGCTGTATGCAGATCAACCATCGCTATCACGGCGACCAGTTTCGCAGCGTCGAGGACATGCTCGATCCGCGTCGAAACGTCGACTACGCTGCGCGCTTCCTTACACAGTTGCACGCCCGGCATGAAACCTGGTCGATGGCGGTTGCCCGCTATCATGCCGGTCCCGACAACGATCCCGCCCAGAAGCGTTATGTCTGTCGGGTGATCACCAACATGGTCGCCGTCGGCTTTGGCAAATGGACGGCCAACGCACGCAGTTTCTGCACACCATAGGTTGTAGCCAAGACAGCGCGCCAACCGCACCCTTGCGGTGCGAATATGCGCTGTCTTCGTCGCTCAATTCGATCTGCATCGCCGTCAGATTGTACGCGGTACAACCATCGCGATTCCCGACTCCCAAGAATGCAGTCACAAGAAATGACGGTTAGTCAGGATTCGTGACGGGGACTACGCCTTTCCGCACGGGGCAGATGAACTGATTCGGGGGCTGGGCGATGATCGTAATCGTGGACGAACGCGAACTCGTAACTGATGGTTACAGCTCGATGTTCGATCGGGAAGGTGTGGCGAGCGCCGGTTTCGCGCCGAGCGAATTCGACGCCTGGGTTTCCAGTGCCGCCGACGACGACCTGAAATCGGTACGAGCCTTTCTGATCGGTGATTGCCGCGAGGGTGCTGTCTCACCCCGGCAGATCAGGGACCGCACCGGCGCTCCTGTCATTGCACTGAGCGACCATAACTCCCTCGAAAATACCTTGCGCCTTTTCGAATCCGGCGTCGACGACGTCGTGCGCAAGCCGGTCCACATCCGTGAAATCCTGGCCCGCATCACCGCGATCCGCCGCCGCGCCCATGAAGACGCCTCCTTCACCGAGATCGGCGCGATGCGCATCTTCATTGATGGCCGCGACCCGGAGATCGATGGCCAGCCCATGCCGTTGCCGCGCCGCGAGCGGCGTATCCTCGAATACCTGGCCAGCAACCGCGGCCGGCGGGTCACGAAGACCCAGGTCTTCAATGCGATCTACGGCATCTTCGACGAGGAGGTCGAGGAGAACGTGGTGGAGAGCCACATCTCCAAACTGCGCAAGAAGCTGCGCGAGCGACTCGGCCACGACCCGATCGATTCCAAACGCTTCCTCGGTTACCGGCTGGTCGCCTGATGCGCCCTGCCCGCGCCAGCCTCGCGCAAGACAAGACGGTTAGCTTGGCAGGCGACCCCATGCGCCTAACGGAGACGTTGCGATGAGCCTTTATGGAATGATGCGGACCGGCGTTTCCGGCATGAACGCCCAGGCCAACCGCCTGTCCACCGTCGCCGACAACATCGCCAATTCAGACACCACCGGCTACAAGCGTTCGTCGATCGAGTTCTCGAGCCTGGTAATGCCGACCACCGGTGGCGCCTACAATTCGGGCGGTGTCAACTCGACGATCCGCACGGCCATCTCCGATCGCGGCGACCTCAAGGGCACCACTTCGGTCTCCGATCTCGCCATCCGCGGCGACGGCTTCTTCGTGGTGCAGGATTCCTCCGGCACGCCCTACATGACCCGCGCGGGTTCCTTCGTTCCGGACGCGCAAGGCAGGCTCGTCAACGCCGCCGGCTACCAGCTGATGGCCTACAGCTATGCCAACGGTGTGCCGGCTGCGACGGTCAACGGCTTCCAGGGTCTGGTACCTGTCCAGATTTCCGACGGAAAGATGACGGCGACACCTTCCAGCTCCGGCACCTTCAGCGGCAACCTGCCCTCCGGCGCCAACGCCATCGTCGCGCCGGCAACCGCTCCCTCCGGCAACGCTGCGACCGCGCAATACACCAACAAGTCGTCGATGGTCGTCTACGACAACCTCGGCAACAAGGTGATGGTCGACATCTACTTCACCAAGACTGCCGCCGGCACCTGGGATGTGGCCGTCTTCGACCAGTCCAAGGCAGCAGCCGGAGGACCTTTCCCTTATGGTGCAGGCGGCCTGCTGGGCAATGCCACCCTCACCTTCGACGGCACCGGCAAGCTGACCGGCGCAACCGATAGCGTCACCTTCACGCCTCCGGGCGGCGTCCCGCTGAAGCTCGATTTCAAGGGTCTCAGCCAGATCGGCACCGGCTATACCGTCACCGGGCAGGTCAACGGCAACGGCCCGAGCAACATCGAGAAGGTGACGATCGGCAAGGACGGCACCATTTATGCCCAGTATCAGGACGGTTCGACCAAGCCGCTCTACAAGATCCCGCTGGCGCAGGTGCCGAGCCCCGACCGGCTGATCCAGCAGTCCGGCAACGTCTTCACGCAGAGCCCGGATTCCGGTGACGTCCAGATCGGTTTTGCCAGTGAAGGCAAGCGTGGCGAGATCATTTCCGGCGCGCTCGAAAACTCCAACGTCGATATCGCCGAAGAGCTCACCAACATGATCTCCTCGCAGCGCAGCTATACGGCCAACTCGAAGGTGTTCCAGACCGGTTCCGAACTGATGGACATCCTCGTCAACCTGAAGAGATAAGGCGCGGCTCTGAGGCCCGGTCGATGGTCGACCGGGCCTCAGCCGCATCACTGCCTGAAAGACCCGCATGTCGTTGTCATCCGCACTCAGCATCGCCCAGTCATCACTCAAGGCAACGTCGCGGCAGACAAGCATCGTCTCGCGCAACGTCGCGGATGCCTCCAATCCGGACTATTCCCGCCGCATCGCGGTCCTTTCCTATACCGATCCCGGCGTCAGCGCAGTCAAGATCCATCGCGCGGCCAATGACCTTTTGTTTCGGCAAAACCTGGGTGCTCTTTCGTCATGGAGCGGGCAGGCAACGCTCGCCCAGGGCATGGACCGGCTCGAACTGCAGGTGAACGGCGTCGACAACACCTCTTCGGCTTCCACTGCAATAGGCGCCCTGCAGAAGGCGCTCCAGCTCTATGCGACGACGCCGTCGAACCAGAACCTCGGCACCAGCCTGATCGAATCGGCGCGCCAGGTGGTCCGTTCCCTGAATGATGGCACCAAGGCCATCCAGGACTTCCGCACCAAGACCGATGGCGAGATCGCAACCGCCGTCAATGACATGAACGACCTGCTCAAGCAGTTCGAAGTCGCCAACCAGGCCGTCATCAACGGCACGCGCTCCGGAGAGGACGTCTCCGATGCGCTCGACCAGCGCAACGCGGTTCTGAAGAAGCTTTCGGAATTTGTTCCGATCTCCACCTACACCCGTGGCGACAATGACATGGTCATCACCACCGGTGACGGGACCACCCTGTTCGAAACCATTCCGCGCTCCGTGACCTTCACGCCTTCGCCTGGATACGCACCAGGTGCGGTCGGTGGTCAGATCTACATCGACAAGGTACCGCTGAAGGTTGCCGGCACGGCCGAAGCCTCTGGCAAGCTGGCTGGCATGTTGCAATTGCGCGACAACGTCACTGTCACGATGCAGCGCCAGCTGGATGAGGTCGCGCGCGGTCTCATTACCGCTTTTGCCGAGACGGCTCCTGGCCAACCCGACGCCGTCGGCCTCTTCAGCTGGCCAGGCGCACCTGGAATTCCACCCGCCGGCACACTGATTGACGGGCTTGCGGGAACGATCAAGATCAATGCTGCTGTCGATCCCGCGGCCGGCGGCAATCCGGTTCTGTTGCGCGATGGCGGCATCAACGGCGCGGTCTATCGCACCAATCCCGCCGCGGCCGGCGGCGGTGCCTCTTATGCCGACAAGCTGATCGCCTACGGCGAAAAGCTCACCAAGCCAATACCTTTCGACCCTGGCGCCGGCATCACTGCCAACTCCAGCGTCGTCTCCTACGCCGCCAATTCGATCGGCTGGTTCGAAGGTGTGCGCCAGCAAGCCTCCAACCTTGCCGACTCGAAGGAAGCACTGGCCCAGCGGACCGGCGAGGCTCTTTCCAACGCCACCGGCGTCAATGTCGACAACGAGATGTCGCTGATGCTGGATCTCGAACACACCTATCAGGCTTCCGCCCGCATCCTGACCACCGTCAATCAGATGCTCGATGCCCTTCTCGCAGCGGTGAAATAAGTCATGAAGACCACCTCCGTTTCGTCCTCGGCCATGTCCAATGCGATGCGGTATTCGCAATCGCGCATGCAGGTCGAGCTCATCAAGCGCCAGAAGGAAATGGAGACGCTGCGCGTCGCCGACCTCGGGCTGGCGCTCGGTGCGCGTACCTCACAGTCGGTCACTTTCGCACGCGACCTGGAGCGGCTGAACACCATCGTCGATTCCAACAAGCTGATTTCGTCCCGGCTCTCGACCACACAGGACGCACTTGGCAAGCTCGGCGATGCAGCGCAGAAGCTGCTGACTGCGGTCAGCACCGCCATCAGTGGCGATCCGGGCTCGAATGTCACGCGCGATGCCGGCAAGGCCGCCCTGCAGTCGATGACATCGATCCTCAATTCGAGCATCAATGGCGAATATCTGTTCGCCGGCACCAACACCGACGTAAAGCCGATCAACGACTTCACCGCAGCGGGCTCGCCCGCCAAGGCAGCCCTCGACGCCGCCTTTGTCGCGCGCTTCGGCTTCGCCTCGACGGATCCCGCAGCGGCCAACCTGACCGGCGCGCAGCTGGACAATTTCATTTCCACAGACGTGATGCCCCAGTTCTTCGGGCCGGCCTGGAAGACGAACTGGTCGAACGCCACCGACCAGCAGATCGTCAGCCGCATCTCATTGAACGAAACCACGGAGTCTTCCGTCAGCGCCAACACGGACGGCGTGAAGAAATTCGCGATGGCGGCAGCCATCGTAACAACGCTGTTCTCCGGCAACCTCAACGCAGATGCCAAGAAGGCCGTTGCCCAGAAGGCGTTAACCCTGACAGGCGAAGCCCTCGGCAGCATCGCGCAAACACAATCGCAAGCTGGTATCATCGAGCAGCGCGTGACCGATGCGAGCGACCGCATGAAAGCGCAGATCAATCTGTTCGAAAAGCATGTGATCGACCTGGAAGGCGTCGACGAATACGAAGCCGCCAATCGCGTCAACGATCTGATGTCCCATATCCAGCAATCGTTCGCGCTTACGGCGCGCCTTCAGCAGCTCAGCCTGATCAACTTCCTGAAGTAACCGGCGATCGGACAAGCGATGTATCAATTCTCCTACGCCGACATCCAGACGGACTCCGTAGCGGATGCCAAGGAACGCGAGCGGCACCTGCTGACGCGGTCGATCGATCTGCTGATCGAAGCAGCCAATGCCGGCACCCAATCCATGCAGGCGGTGGAAGCCCTGCACTTCACCAACCGTGTCTGGACGGCGCTGCTCGAGGATCTCTCCTCGGATGAAAATGCTCTGCCAAAGGAACTGCGCGCCAACCTGATCTCGATCGGCTTGTGGCTGCTGCGTGAGACCGAGGACATCCGCCAGGGTCGTTCCAACAATTTCGATGGTCTGATCGAAGTCTCGCAGATCATCCGGGACGGCATTCAATGACACCATCCAAGAGCACCCTGAAGCTCTCGCTGAAACCCGGTGAGCGCATCTATCTCAACGGCGCTGTCATCCGCGTCGATCGCAAGGTCACGCTTGAACTGCTGAACGATGTCCAATTCCTGCTGGAAGGCCATGTTCTTCAGGCCGAGGATGCATCGACGCCGCTCCGACAGCTCTATTTCGTGGCGCAGATCATGCTGATCAATCCGCAGGGCGCCGAAAAGGCACGCGAGATGTTTCGCCATTCGCTGCCGCTGCTGCTCGCCTCCTTCCACAATGAGCGTATCCGCTCGACGCTGAAGGACGTCGACCGCATGGTTTCGGAAGACCACGTCTATGAAGCGCTGCGGGCCATCCGCTCGCTTTATCCGCTGGAAAAGCTGGCGCTTGACGCAAACGAGAATGAACTCCAGGACGCTCCGCGTCCGCTGGCAATGGGAGCACGCTGATCATGGCTGTCGACATGAACGTCAACAACAACGTCGGCAACGGCACGCCGCAGACACAGCAGAAATCGAAGACCTCGGTCGACTACCAGTCCTTCCTGAAGCTCCTGATGGCGCAGATGAAGAATCAGGATCCGACCAAGCCGATGGACTCCACCCAGTACGTCGCGCAACTCGCCCAGTTCTCGCAGGTCGAGCAATCGGTGCAGATGAACACCAAGCTGGAGTACATCCTCCAGTCTTCTGCACTGTCGCAGGCGGACTCGCTGATCGGTCGGCAGTTGACCTCGGCGGACGGCAAGACCACGGGTGTGGTCAAGGAAGTGCGACTGGCCAGCGACGGCCTTATCGCCGTGCTGAACGACGGCAAGGAAGTGCCAGTCCTGCCGGGCGTCGTCGTCAAGCAGGCCCCAGCGGCAGCCTGAGGCACGCACGATGAATGAGGCCGACGCACTAGATATCGTCCAGTTCGCCGTCTGGACGGTGCTGACGGCCTCGGCCCCCGTCGTGCTTGTCGCCATGGTCGTCGGTATCGGTATCGCGCTTATCCAGGCCTTGACGCAGATCCAGGAAATCACACTGACATTCGTGCCGAAGATCGTCGCCATCATGCTGGTGGTGGCGCTGACGGGGCCGTTTGTCGGCGGCCAGATCTCGGCCTTTACCAACGTCGTATTCGAGCGGATTCAACACGGCTTCTGATCCCGTCGGCCTTGGCCGATGAATTCAGCCGGTGGCGGAGTCCAGAACGTTTCCGTTTCCCACGGAAACGCTCTAGTTCTTTGTTTTTAGGCAATTCCGGACGGAAAACCGTTGCGTACCTTTCCTGGAATTGCCCTATCTTCCGACTGGACCAGTCGGATCACGAAAACTCGTTCGCCTTTTCCGCAGTCTCGTCTAACTTTGTCGGCAAACGCCGCCAGCAGAGCAGCGATTCACGAGACGAGATATGCCCCAAGACAGCGGTCCGGCTATCGAGGACGAGCCGAACAGTCAGCGCGTTTCCGCGCTGGCACCCTTTCAGCATGGTATCTTCCGCGCCGTGTGGAGTGCCAGCCTGGTCTCCAATCTCGGCGGCCTGATCCAGGGCGTTGGCGCTGCCTGGATGATGACGCAGATCGCCACCTCTCCATATCAGGTGGCGTTGGTGCAGGCCTCGACGACATTGCCGATCATGCTGTTCGCGCTAATCGCCGGCGCGATCGCCGACAGTTACAACCGTCGCAAAGTGATGCTGATCGCGCAGAGTTTCATGCTCGTGGTGTCGCTGCTGTTGATGGTTTTCACCCAACTCGACCTGCTCACGCCGTGGCTGCTGCTGGCCTTTACCTTCCTGATCGACTGCGGCACCGCGCTCAACAGCCCGTCCTGGCAGGCTTCCGTCGGCGATATGGTTCCGCGCAACAAGGTGCCAGCTGCGGTGGCGCTGAACTCGATGGGTTTCAACCTGACACGCAGCGTCGGGCCGGCGCTCGGCGGCATCATCGTCGCGACGCTCGGTGCCGCAGCCGCCTTCGCCGCCAACGCTTTCAGCTATGTCGGACTGATCATCGTCATGGCGCGCTGGAAGCCGAACCTGCCGATGTCCAACTTGCCACGCGAATCGCTCGGCGCAGCGATGGGTGCCGGCCTGCGCTACGTCGCCATGTCGCCCAATATCGGCAAGGTACTCGTGCGCGGTTTCATCTTTGGGTTCAGCGCGGGTGCCGTGCTGGCCCTGCTGCCGCTGGTGACACGTGACCTCATCAAAGGTGGCGCGCTGACCTACGGTGTCATGCTGGGCGCTTTCGGCATCGGTGCCGTCATCGGCGCGCTGACCAGCGCGCGGCTGAGACAAGTCCTCCCCAGCGAAACCATGGTACGCTCGGCGTTCCTTGGCTTTGCGCTTTGCGCGACTGTCGCAGGCGTCAGCCCCCATGCCTGGCAGGTGGCGCTTGGCCTCCTTGTCGGCGGCGCCTGCTGGGTCACGGCACTTTCGCATTTCAACATCACCGTGCAGATGTCCACCCCGCGCTGGGTGGTTGGACGGGTGCTTTCCATTTACCAGATGGCGACCTTCGGCGGCATCGCCCTGGGCAGTTGGATCTGGGGCGTGACCGCCGATAGCCACGGTGCCAGTATTGCCCTGCTGGCTGCGGCGGCGACGATGTTGGTCGGCGCAGCAATCGGCTTCATACTCCCGCTGCCGCAGCACATCGCCCCCAATCTCGATCCGCTCGACCGCTGGCGCGAGCCCATGCTGGCGCTCGACCTCAGACCTCGCTCGGGGCCGATCGAGATCACGATCGAATATGTCATCAAGGAAGAGGACGTACCGGAGTTCCTGAAGGTGATGACTGATCGGGCGCGCGTACGCCGACGCGACGGCGCACGCAACTGGGTGCTTGCCCGCGACCTCGAACATCCCGAAATCTGGATGGAAAGTTATCACACGCCCACCTGGCTGGATTACATCCGCCACAACACCCGCGCGACGCATGCCGATGCGGAAATCACCGAGCGCATCCGAGCGCTGCATTCCGGCATCGAGCGACCCAGGGTACGGCGAATGATCGAGCGCCCGACCAATCCGGTCGGCTACTACGGCACTGTGAAGCCGCATGAAGAACACTGAACCGGTCAGTCGTGACCGGAGGTCCGTCAGCCTTCGCCGGAAAGATCGCGCCGCGCCTTGTCGAGTTCTTCGGCATAGCGTCGCAGGAGATGTCCTTCGGTGAGCAGGCCGACGACCCTGCGGCTCTCGAAGTCTTCCACCACCGCCAGTTCCTCGGCGCCGGCGCGGTGGAAAGTCTCTGCCGCCGATTGCACATTCATCGATGGCACCAACACGGAATCGCCGAAGCGCGTGAGGGTCAGAACCGTGCTTGCGGGATCGGGCTGGTCGCCATAGGCGTCCGACACGATGATCATGCCAATATAGCGCTGCTCGCCATCCACCGCGATGACACGCTGTGCCGATCCGAGCGGAACCTGCTGGCGGAACTCGGTGATGGTCGTCATGGCTGCGATGGTGCGGACATCCTTGCGCATCATCAAGCCGACCGTGAGGCTGCGCATCCAGCCGACATCCTGTGCCGAACGAATGGTTTCACCGCGCAGGTGGAAGCGCCAGGTCGAGAACGAATAACCGAAGGTCTCGCGCACCAGGATTGAGGTGATGATCGCGGCAGCGAGCACCACGCCCGTCAGTGTCAGGTCGCCCGTCGACTCCAGCGCCAGGAAAGCCATGGTCAGTGGCCCACCGATGATGCCGACCGCCATCGAACTCATGCCGACGACGGCCGCAACGGCCGGGTCGATTCCTGCCGCGGGCGCGATTGCCAGCATAAGCGCCGCAAAGATCTTGCCCAGCAGCGCGCCAAGCAGCAGTGAAGCGAAGAACAGGCCGCCGCGGAAACCAGAGCCGAGCGAAATCACGGAAGCTGCGATCTTGAGCAGGAACACGGTGACGATGACGGTGAGACCGTAGTTCATCGCGAATTCCCGGTGCAGCGCACCGTGCCCGCTCGACAGCACCTGCGGCGTGACCAGCCCGAGCAGCCCGACAGCGCAACCGCCCAGAAACGGCCTGAGCGAAGAATCGATCGACAGTCGCGTCAGACCGCGTTCGACGGCGGCGACCATATACATGATTGCGACCGAAATGCCGCCCGCGATCAATCCGAGCACCAGGAACGGCAGGTACTGGCTGGCGGTCAGCTGCGGCACCGCACCGAGTTCCAGCGGAAACGGCGCCCCGCCCAGCCAGCCCGTCACCAGCGTGGCACAGATCGCCGCTGTCATGACCGGGGCGACATTGGCGATGGAATAGATACCGATGATCAACTCGAAGCCATAGAAGGCTCCGGTCAAAGGCGCATCAAACGCGGCGGCGATAGCACCGGCGGCACCAGCTCCGACGAGGATGCGGACATCGTTGCGCTTCATGCGGAAGAACCGCGCCAGACGCGAACCGAAGCCGCCACCGACCTGCGTGTATCCTGCCTCGAGACCGACCGAAGCGCCAAAGCCGGAAGACAGCATCGTCTGGCCGGCGATGATGAAGGTGTCGGTCAGCGACATGCGCCCGCCATAAAGCGCATTCGCCTCGATCGGATCGATCGGCGTGCGGAATTTGCGCTTGCGCAGCCAGATGATGGAGAGGCCGAGCAACAACCCGCCGACAGCCGGCATTGCCGCCTGCAGCGGATGGCTGAGCGAAAACATCGACGACAGTCGGCCGCCTTCCGGCACATCGAACAGCAGCCAATGCATGCCTTGGACGAAGGCGCTCATCGCGGTCACCGCCACGCCTGAAAACGCACCGACCACTGCCGCGATCAGAACGATGATGATGCCGCGCGCCTCCAGCATGGGAACCGAGCGGACCAGAAGGGCGCGCAGGCGACGGGCTTGAACAGGCAGGGAATGGGTTGAAGACAACGGACGGCTCGCGAATGTCTTTATGGGCAAGGCCCTTGATCGCCTGATACGCCCCACACTGTGGCATGGCAACCGCGCAAGGCGACGCATCCAGTCTGCCAGTGCCGCGATTCTCAAAATTGCATCCTTCGAGGCTCGCGCAAGCTTGGCCGGTTACGGTGCATGGCCCGGACTGCCGTTTCAGGACCGGCGAGCACTGTATGCGAGGTAGACATGGCCATCAGCGAAAGCATTTCCGCGGAGACAATGCCGCGCAACAGTCGCGATGTCTTCTTCGCCCTGGGCATCGTTGTTATCCTGGCTGTGCTGTTTCTGCCGATCCCGGCCTTCCTGATCGACGTCGGCCTCGCCTTCTCGATCGCGCTTTCAGTGCTGATCCTCATGGTCGCATTGTGGATTCCGCGGCCGCTCGACTTTTCGTCATTTCCAACTGTTCTGCTGATTGCCACCATGCTGCGCCTGTCGCTGAACATCGCGACGACACGTATGATCCTGTCGCATGGCAATGAGGGAACCCACGCCGCCGGCTATGTGATTTCCGGTTTTTCGAAGCTGGTCATGTCGAGTGATTTCGTCATCGGTCTGATCGTGTTCCTGATCCTGATCGTGGTGAACTTCATCGTCATCACCAAGGGTGCCACCCGTATCGCGGAAGTCGGCGCCCGCTTCACGCTGGACGCGATCCCCGGCAAGCAGATGTCCATCGACGCCGACCTGTCTGCCGGCATGATCGACGAAAAGACCGCGCAGTTGCGTCGCCGCGAACTGGAGGAGGAATCCTCCTTCTTCGGCTCCATGGACGGTGCTTCGAAATTCGTCCGCGGTGACGCCATCGCCGGCCTGATCATCACGGCCATCAACATCGTAGGCGGCATCGCCATCGGCTATCTGCGCCACAACATGGGCCTGGGTGAAGCCGCCGATGTCTTCATCAAGCTTTCGGTCGGCGACGGCCTCGTCACCCAGATCCCAGCCCTCATCGTCTCTCTCGCCGCCGGCCTGCTCGTCTCCAAGGGCGGCACGCGCGGCTCCGCCGACAAGGCGGTGTTCGGCCAGCTCGGGGCGCATCCGCGCGCGCTCTATGTCGCGGCCGCCCTGCTCGGCTTGCTTGCCGTCATGCCGGGCTTGCCGATGTTCCCGTTCGTGACCCTCGGTGCGGCCATGGCCGGCATGGGTTACATCATTCCGCTGCGCCAGAACCGCCGTCTGGCCGAGCAGGAAGAGGCGCGCAACCGTGAAGCCGCGGTCAAGGTCGAGGAAGAAAAGAACTCGGTGAAATCGTCGCTGGCGACCGCGGAAATCGAACTGCTGATCGGCAAGCAACTCTCGACCAAGCTGCTCACCTCGCATCAGGAACTTGCCTTCCGCATGGGCAAGATGCGCAAGAAGTTCGCGACGCAATACGGCTTCGTCGTGCCCGAGGTGAAACTCACCGACGATTTCGGCATCCCGCCGAAAAGCTACCAGATCAAGATTCACGGCACCGTCGTGGCTGAACACCAGATGCGGGTTGGCGAACTCATGGTACTGCTTGGTAATCGCGATCTGCCGGACATCCCGGGCGAGGAGGTGCGCGAGCCGGCATTCGGCATGCGCGCCTATTCAGTGATGGAAGCTTTCGCCGAAGACCTGAAGCGCGAACAGTACACCTTCGCCGACAACATGTCGGTGTTGCTCACCCATCTCTCCGAGGTGGTCCGCAACAACCTGCCGCAGTTGTTGTCCTACAAGGATATGAAGACGCTGCTGGACAGCCAGGATCCGGAATACCGCAAGCTGGCCGACGAAATCTGCTCCTCGCATATTTCCTATCCGGGCCTGCAGGCAGTGCTCAAGCTGCTGCTTGCCGAGCGTGTCTCGATCCGCAACCTGCACCTCATCATTGAGGCGATCGCCGAGATCGCCCCGCATGTGCGGCGCACGGAGCAGATCGTCGAGCATGTGCGCATCCGCATGGCGCAGCAGATTTGCGGCGACCTCTCCGAAGGGGGCGTGCTCAAGGTGCTGCGACTCGGCAATCGCTGGGACCTCGCCTTCCATCAGAGCCTCAAACGCGATGCCAAGGGCGAGATCCGCGAATTCGATATCGACCCGCGCCAGCTGGAAGAATTCGGCCAGGAAGCATCGAAGGCAGTCCGCCAGCACATGGAGGCCGGCGAACGCTTCGTGCTGGTCACCGCACCGGATGCCCGCCCCTATGTGCGCATGATCATCGAACGGCTATTCACCACCTTGCCGGTGCTCAGCCATGTCGAGATCGCCAAGGGTGTCGAGATCAGGGTGCTCGGGACCATTTCCTGACCATGGATCTGACAACGGTCACGCAAGGCTTCGTGCTGGCGGCGTTCCTCGCCTTTTGCCGTGTCGGCGCCTGCTTCATGTTGATGCCGGGCCTGTCCTCGATCCGCCTGCCGCTGCAAATCCGTCTGTTCACGGCTGTCGCCGCCACAGTCGGGCTGCTCGCCTTCATGTGGGACAAGATCTATCCCTATGTCGACACCAGACCCGCCATCTTCGTGCCGATGATCGTTTCGGAGCTGTTGGTGGGCGGTCTGATCGGTGCCCTGACCCGGCTCTATATGGAAGCACTGCGTTTTATCGGCGCCGGGATTGCCATGCTGATCGGTTATGGCGGCGCTGGGGGACCGGCGATCGAAGAGCCCGAACCACAGGCGGCAATCGCCGCGCTGATCTCATTTTCGGCATTGATGTTGCTCTTTGCACTCAATTTCCATCACGAGGTCATCCGCGCGCTGATTTCATCCTACAATGTGGCGCCGGTGAATGTCTTCTTCAGCGCACAGGCGTCGCTTGTCGATGTCACCGACACGCTGTCGGAATCGTTCCTGCTGGTGCTCAGGCTGGGCAGCCCCTTCGTTGCCTATGCCATCCTGATCAATCTGGCGATCGGCTTCGTCAACAAACTGACACCGCAGATCCCAATCTACTTCATCTCGCTTCCGTTCGTCATCGCAGGCGGCTTGATCCTGTTCTATTTCGCCATTCCGACGCTGCTGTCGCTGTTCGGCGACGGCTTCATCGAAACCACGCTGGCGAGGTGAGCGATGACAAACCGCAAGGATCGCCTGAAGAAGCTCGTCGAGGTGCAGGAGCAGTTGAAGGCGCTGCACGAGATGCGCCGGGCCGGCTACCTGGCCAAGGCCGTTGCCGCCGAGCAGGAAGCAGCGGAAATCGCCGCGCGTTTCGATGCGCCGGATTCCTTGTCCACGCTGTTTCCGGAAATCTACCAGCAACGGATCTCGGCTGCCCGCGCCGAGCGTGACCGCAATCTCGACAATGCGCGCCGCGAAGCAGGCAGTCTCGCCACCGCAACGGCACGAACCAACATGGTCGAGCGTGCCTATCGTGACGCGCGCCGCGACGACGAACGCCAGCGCTCCGATCGCGAACGGCTCGACCTGATCGAACAGAAACGCGGCACAGAAAAATGAAGATGCCGAAATGAAGATGACACCGAGACGACGACCGGCACTGCCCCCGCAAGCCTGCGGCAAGCTTGTTCGGCCATCATCACTCAACGCACAATAGAAAGAAGGTACAGCTTTTTGGCGATCTCCCCTCCCAGCGACATCGTCCTGGACGTGGCCCGTGCTGCCGAGCCGATGGACGTCGAAGCCGCTCGCGCCGCGCTCACCAAGCGCGCCGGGGGTGCCTCCGTTGCCTTCGCGGTCGATGCCGATATGGGATCGCGTCCGGCGGGACCGCCGGCAGGAACGGATCGCGGTCAGGAATTCAAGCGCTTTGAAGCCATGGTGCTGCAGACCTTCATCCAGAACATGCTGCCGAAGGATACGGAAAGCGTCTACGGCAAAGGCTTGGCGGGGGACATGTGGAAGTCGCAGCTTGCCGAGCATATGGCCGACGTGATGGCCGAGCGCGGCGGCATCGGCATTGCCCGCTCGATGCTGGCCGACCGCTATCGCGACGGCGAACGCACTGTGCCTGTCGGCCCCGTCACGGGCGGACCGGAGAAAGCGACAATCGACGAGCAGAACCGACTGTCGGATTCGCTTGTGCAGGAAATTCAGCGCCGAATGGTACGCTCGCTCGACGGCGATGCGGCGCCGATTGAAACGAAGACGAGGGTTTAGGAAAGACCATGGATCAGTTGGAGCACAATTCGGGCCTCGTGGCACATTCCGACCTCACCATCTCGCGGGTGGGCAGCCTGACCGCCATCATCAATCGCATCGAAGAAGCGGTCGAGACAGAGACGGCTGCCATCCGCACCGACATGAATTTCGATCTCAGGGCTTCGAACGCGCGCAAAAGCCGTTGCCTCTATGAACTCAACCGCGCCATCAAGAACATCACCGCCGAAGATCTCGTCGACGAGCACAAGGAAGGCCTCCTGCGTCTGCGCGGCAAGCTGGAGCGCAACGAGGCCGCACTGCTCGCCCATCTCAGTGCCGTCAGCGAAGTGGCGAACCTGATGAAGAACGCAATCCAGCACGCAGAAGCCGACGGAACCTATTCCGCGGGCGAATTCGGCTGGGCCAAGTCGTAGCAGGGCCATGATCAAGTTCATTGTCGCAGCGCTCTGGATCGTCGCCGCTACCGTCGGCGCAACGTTCTATGCCTTTCAGGCAGCAGGCGCGCGCGGCGATGATCCCACGCCGAAGCCGTTGCTCGGCGGACTTGATTATGTCTCGACCGAGATTATCTCGGTGCCGATCATCCGCGGCTCCGCAGTGCAAGGTTATTTCCTGACCAAGCTGGTCTACACGGTAGAGCCAAAGGAAATGGCCAAGCTGTCGGTGCCCGCGATGGCGCTGATCACCGACCAGGTCTATTCCTATCTCTACGCCAATCCGCAGATCGATTTCTCCAAGCAGGATACGGTCGACCTCGACAAGTTCCGCAACTCGATCCGCGAGAGCGTCAATGCCCGCGTCGGCATCGAGCTCATTCACGATGTGCTGGTCAACCAGGTCAACTATCTCAGCAAGGACGACATCCGCGACAATGCCATCAAGCGGCGCGGCAATGGGCTTATGGAACCGATCATGAAGCCGCTGCAACCCAAGGCGGAAGCACCTGCCGAGCCGGCGGCCCATTGAAGCCGGCAATCCTGCCGTTCCCCAGCACGCGGGCTGACGGGCAGCTGTTCATAGACTGGCTTCGCCGTCCAGACATGAAGCTGCCGTTGCAAGAAACCGGATCACGGCGGGTCGGGTCGGCTCTCCGGCCGTTGCGATCGACGTGTATAATTTCACGTCGAGATCCTCGATCGGCCTGAAGACCAGCTGGGGATGGGTGCCGGCAAGCGAGGCAGGCACGAACGCCACGCCGAGCCCCGAGGCGGCCTGGTCGAGCATGGAATGCCAGCGGAACATTTCTTCACGCAGCCTGGGTTGGAAGCCGGCTTTCCCGCAAGCCGCCAATATCGAGTTGTACATGATCGGACCGAGCTCTTCGGCGCAGACGATCAGGCGCTCTGACATCAGATCCGCCAGTTTGAGAACGGCCTGGCCGGCCAAGGCATGGTCGGCGCGTAACGCTGCCACGATCCACTCCTCGCCCGCCGGCCGCATCACCAGTTGCGGCACGTTCAGGGGTGGATGAAGAAAGGCCACATCGATCGAGCCGGCCGTCAGGGCATCAGCCTGCTCGATGGTTGGCAGGTTCAGCAGGGTGACGTCCACCCCTGGATACAGTTCCGTGTAGCGGCGGATGATGGCCGTCATGTTTCCCGCCTCGGGCAGCTCGCAATAACCGATCGCGAGAGCACCGGCGTCACCGCGTGCCGCGTCCTGAGCCATCTGAACGGCCCGGCTGACGTGGTTCAAAGCGACGCTCAGTTCTCGCGCCAGTATCATCCCGGCTTCGGTGAGAATGACCTTGTGCGGCGAGCGGCGCAGCAGCGTACAGCCAATCTGCTCCTCGAGTTTCTTGATCTGATAGGTGAGGGCCGGCTGCGTCACATGCAGGCGCGCCGCTGCCTTGCTGTAGTGCAATTCCTCGACCAGGACACAAAAGCTTTGGGCATATTTGAGCATGATCGAAGATAAAATTTTTCAATCACCAAGCGCAACAAAATAAATTTCCCATTCAACAAAAGGCAACCTAGTCTCCACCAAAAGGGGAACATCGAAGGCAGCACTGTTCACCTCCCGATCTCACGGGAGGATCAGTGCACATGACCGCCAGTCAGGTGGAACGGGAGAGATTTGTGCGTGGAAGAAGCTGCATCCAACCTTCGCTAAGCATTGCACTGGTGGCGCTCGGGCTTTTCCCGGGTCTTTCACATGCTGCTGAAAATCGAGCCGATTTGATGCAGGCGCATCGCGGGGGAACGGTCCGCGTCGTCGCCAAGTCGGCCGGCGGGACGATCGATCCGCAGATCAACTATGCGCCGCTCTACTGGAGCTATTATGGCGGGGTTTACGATGGACTCGTCACCTTCCGCAAAGCCGGCGGAACTGACAGTCTCACCATCGTTGCTGATCTTGCCGAGGCGATGCCGAGCGTTGAAAATGCCGGCAAGACCTACGTCTTCAAATTGCGCAAGGGCATCAAGTTCTCGAACGGCAAGGACCTGACAACCGACGACGTCGTGGCCTCGTTCCAGCGCATCTTCAAGGTATCGAGCCCGACCTCCGGGACCTGGTACAAGGATATCGTCGGCGCCGATGCCTGCCTTGCCAAACCTGCCGACTGCACGCTCGACGGCGGCGTTGTCGCCGACAAGTCGAAATGGACCATCACCATCAATCTCACTGCCCCCGACGGCGAATTCCTGGACAAGCTGTCGATGCCGCATGCCTCGATCCTGCCGGCTGAAACCGTCGGCAAGGATGTCGGCATCGATCCGATACCCGGCACAGGCCCCTATGCGTTCGAAAGCTATGATCCCAACAAGGCTCTCATCTGGGCACGAAACCCGCATTTCAAGGAATGGAGTGTCGAGGCACAGCCAGATGGCTATGCCGATCGCTTCGAGCTTCGTTTCGGATTGACAGCCGATGCCCAGGTCAACGCGATCATCAATGACCAGGCCGATGTCATGTTCGATCAGCCTCCGGCCTCTCGCCTTGCCGAATTGGGAACCAGGTTCCCAACCCAGGTCCACCTCGATCCGCAGCTCGCCTTCTGGTACCTGCCGCTCAACGTCAACCTGGCTCCTTTCGACAATCTCAAGGCGCGCCAGGCACTAGCCCACGCCATCGATCTCAAGGCGGTGGTCAACTTCTTCGGCGGCCGCAATCTCGCAACGCCCACCTGCCAGATCCTGCCGCCAGGGATGCAGGGCTACAAGCCGTTCTGTCTCCACACAAAGGATCCCGGCAGCAAGTGGACTGCGCCGGATCTGGAGAAGGCGAAGCAGTTGGTTGATGAGTCTGGAACCAAGGGACAGACCGTCACCATCCTCACCGAGGACGGTGAGATCTCCCGCAATATCGGCTCATATCTGCAAAGCGTCCTCAACCAGATCGGCTACAACGCAAACATAAAATCGATATCCGGCAACATACACTACGGCTACATCCAGAACACCAGCAACAAAGTTCAGATATCCGTCACGCAATGGTACGCAGACTACCCGGCCGCCAGCGATTTCCTGAACGTTTTGCTCGGATGCGGCTCGTTTCGAGAGGGCTCTGATTCCTCTCCCAACATCTCCGGCTTCTGTGACAAGGATCTCCAGGCCCAGATGGACAAGGCGCTGGCTCTTGGCATCACGGATCAGGCAGGTGAGCTGTGGGCAGCAATCGACCAGGGCATGATGAAGCAGGTCCCGCTCATTCCCCTGTTCAATCCCAAACAGGTTACGCTCGTCTCCAAACGCATGGGCAATTTCCAGTTTTCCAAGGCGACCAACACCTGGGCCTATACACTGGGATGGGTGCGTTAGATGGCGACGGAGCCTGCCTTCGGGTCGGCTGTGCCGACCCTGTCCGACGATTCGCGGGCTCGCGGTCCGTGGACACAGGCACTGCATCGGTTTTCGCGTGACGGATCGGCCCTGGCCGCAGCACTTGTTCTGGTCGTCGTTGTCGTGGCCTCGCTGCTTGCACCGATCTATGCCGGGCGGATTGCCGGCGTGGACCCGTTCAGCTCCAACCTCGAAGGTGAAATCACGCTCGCTGGCGAGAATATCCCGGTCCTGGCGCCATCGACCGAAGGACTTGGGATCGGTGTCATTCCAATTGGCCCGACATGGCAGCTCAATACCTACTTCCTGGGAGCCGACGAGCAGGGGCGGGACGTGTTGGCTCGGCTGTTGTACGGCGGGCGAGCCACCCTGTTCATCGGCAGCGCTTCGACGGCGATCACCCTGGTTCTCGCGGCATTCGTTGGTATCTGTGCTGGTTTCTTCGGTGGCTGGATCGACCGGGTTCTGTCCCGTGTTCTGGATATACTCTGGGCTTTCCCGATCTACCTGCTGGCCATCTCACTCTCGATCGTCCTGCTCAATTCCCGCATCGAACTCGGCCCTCTCGTCATCGATTCCAGCAGCCTCATCATCCCGATCATCATCATCGGCGTCATCTATGTGCCTTACGTGGCTCGCCCGATCAGGGGTCAGGTTCTCGCCTTGAGAAAAAGCGATTTTGTCACGGCCGCCATTGGCCTCGGCGTGCCGCCTCACCGGATCCTGGCTCGCGATATTCTGCCGAATGTCATCACCACGCTGATCGTGTTCGTTCCGCTGATGATGGCGCTGAACATCGCCACGGAAACAGCCCTCTCATTCCTGTCCCTCGGCGTGCAATCACCAGGCGCGAGCTGGGGCACGATCATTCGGGACGGGCAGAGCCTGCTCTACAGCCGGCCCTGGGTATCGACCGCACCGGGACTTGTCATCATCGTCACCATCGTGGCGCTCAACATCCTCGGCGATGGCGTTCGCGACGCCTTCGATCCGCGCGCCAAGCTGAGGCCGTAAGACGATGATGTTGGCGGCCCTTGTCCAACGCCTCGCGCAGATGCTGTTCGTGATGTTCGGCATCAGCGTCCTGGTTTTCCTGATCTTTTTCGCGACGCCGGGTTCGGATCCTGCCGCGCGCATCGCGGGCAAGAATGCCGCTCCGGAAACACTGGTCGCAGTGCGACATGACTTCGGCCTCGATCAGCCTTTGCCCGTGCAATACGCCGTGATGATGAAGAAGCTTTTCGTGACCCACGATCTCGTTTCTTTCGTCAACCGCGGACTGAAGGTCGTTCCCGCGATCATCGAAGCCGCCCCGGTAACCCTCTCACTCGTTTTCGGCGCCGCGGTATTCTGGCTCATCGGCGGGCTCGCGGTCGGCATCCTCGCCGCCGCGTGGCGTGATGGCTTTGTCGATCGGATCTTGATGATCCTTTCCCTGACGGGGGTTGCCATTCCCGTTTTCTGGCTCGGCGAGATGACCAACCTCCTGTCGCAGAACCGGTTGCATGACACGCTGCTTTTCTCGTGGGTTCCGGCGCTCGGATACGTATCCTTGCACGCCGACCCGACCGGCTGGTTCAAGGCCCTGCTGCTGCCCTGGCTCACATTGTCGCTGGGCTTCATCGGTATTTATGGACGCGTGCTGCGTGCCAACATCGTCGAGACCTACCAGGAAGATTTCATCCGCACGGCGCGCGCCAAGGGCATATCGGAAACACGCGTCCTGTTGCGTCACGCCTTGCGCATGTCGCTCGTCCCTTTCGTGACCATGTTCGGGCTCGATTTCGGCGCCCTCGTCGGCGGTGGAGCCCTGGTGACCGAAGTGATCTTCGGTCTCAATGGCGTCGGCAAGCTGACCTATGACTCCCTGCAGAGCCTCGATCTGCCGGTGATCATGGCAAGCGTCATGTACGCTTCCTTCTTCGTGGTGCTGGCCAATGCAATCGTCGACATGACTTACGCAGTGCTCGACCCTCGCACGAGGAGCCACTGAGATGCCGACACCGCTTCTCGACGTGCAGGGGCTCTCCATTTCTTTTGCCGGTCGCAATGGTCCAATCAAGGTGATCGAGGACCTGTGTTTCCAGGTCAACGAACAGGAAACGCTCTGCATCGTCGGCGAATCCGGCTCGGGCAAGACCGTCGCTCTTCTGAGCATGCTCGGGCTGCTCGATCCTCTCTCGTCAAGGGTTGAGGGTTCCGCCTCGTTCAAGGGAGCCAACATCCTTGGCGCTTCCCAAGAAACGCTCCGTCAGATCCGCGGGCGCGAAATCGCGCTGATTTCCCAGGACCCGATGACGGCCATGATCCCTGTCCGAACCGTCGGCTGGCAGATCGTGGAGCAGATCCAAGCCCACAACGGACTTTCGCGCCGAGCTGCCTGGAACAGGGCAATCGAATTGCTCGGGGAAGTCGGCATCGCGAACCCACGCATGATCGCCGGGCAATTCCCGCATCAGCTCTCAGGCGGCATGCGCCAGCGCGCGATGATTGCCATGGCCTTGTCATGCAATCCGTCGCTGCTCATCGCCGACGAGCCCACGACCGCACTCGACGTGACGGTTCAGGCCCAGGTTCTCGACCTGTTGCGGCGCCTGAGGCGAGACTTCGGGTCCTCGATCGTGCTGATAACCCACGACATGGGTGTCGTCGCCGAAATGGCCGACCGTGTCCTTGTCATGTATGCCGGCCGCATCGTCGAACATGGCTCATGCGACGCGATCTTTGCGGACGCATGGCATCCGTACACCTGGGGACTTCTCGATTCGATCCCGCCGCTGGATGGCCCTCGGCCAGATCGTCTGGTCTCCATACCTGGGTCGCCACCTCAACCTGACAAACGGCCGCCCGGATGCGTTTTTGCGCCACGCTGCCACGCGCGTATCGCGGCGTGCGCCGAGCCACCACCGCGACAGTTGGCCGATGGCCGCGATGCCCTGTGCGTCATTGACTACGCCAACAGACACGCCGGACGGTCCCATCCCGTGCATACGATGGACCAATCCGCATGACGGCGATTCAGGCACCCTCGGCCTTTCAGGACACAAGGCCTCTGCTCCGCGTCGACGGCCTCTCCAAGACCTTCATGGTGGGCAGGACCTTCATCCCTGGCAGCGGCCAGGCAGTGCGAGCCGTCGATGCCGTCTCCTTCGATGTCTTCCCCGGCGAAACGCTCGGCCTGGTCGGCGAATCCGGCTGCGGCAAATCCACCCTCGGCCGCAGCCTGATGCGTCTCCACGACGTCAGCGCCGGCCGCATCGAATTGGATGGGATCGACATTGCGAGGCTCTCACCCCGGCAGTTGCGACCCTACCGCCGGCATATGCAGATGATCTTCCAGGATCCGGCTGCCTCGCTCAATCCGCGCCGCCGGGTCGGGGATCTACTTGCCGAACCATTGCGTGTCCACAGGATTGCCGATCGCGCCGGGATCGCCCGCCGATTGCGGGAACTGATGGATATCGTCAGCCTCCCGGCTTCCTTTCTCGACCGCTATCCGCATGAGTTCTCTGGCGGTCAGCGCCAGCGCATCGGCATTGCCCGTGCCCTGGCCCTGGAACCCAAACTGATCGTCGCCGACGAACCGGTCTCGGCCCTCGACGTGTCGGTGCAGGCGCAGATCGTAAACCTGCTCTCCGACCTGCGCAGGCAGCTGCAACTTACGACCCTGTTCATTGCGCACGATCTCAGCGTGGTGCGCCAGGTGTCGGAGCGCACGGCGGTGATGTATCTCGGCTCGATCGTGGAGATCGGTCAGACCGACCTTTTGTTTCGAAGACCAGCACACCCTTATACCCAGGCATTGCTGTCCGCGATCCCCGTCCCGCGTTTGGCCGCCAACAGGAAACGCGAGCGCATCCTGCTGAAGGGCGAGATCCCGAGCCCCGCCAATCCACCGTCGGGCTGCCGCTTTCACCCGCGCTGCCCCGTATCACACGAACGCTGCAGGACGGAGCGCCCCGCCCTGACCCAGCTTGCCGACGGCCGCAAGGTCGCTTGCCATTTCCCTTTCTCGCTGCAGACGACCTGAAACCGACACTTTGTGAACTCCAGACCCGAGGAGATACTCTTGGCCAAGCTCGCAGAACATGCCTGTCACACGCTTACGCCTACGACGAAGGCAAATTGCTCGACACCTCACCGTTTCAGACTTTCGGACACGAAGGCTGGCATTGCGTCGCTGTTTCTGGGTACTGCCTTGGCTATGTGCGTTCAGCTTCCGACAGCCTCTGCGGAAAATGCTCTTGGTAACTCCGCCCCCGTGAGCGCCCTGCTGACCCACGCCAAGACCAATGACATTCCTCCTCGGCTACAGTGGGAGGCCAATTATGGTTATTGCGGGGAGGTGTCACTGATCAGCGCCGGCCTCTACTACGGCCAATACGTATCTCAGTATGATGCTCGCGCGATCGCCAGCAAGAATGCCAACCAGTCTACGGAAGGCAGCCAACTTCTGCTTGGCGTGAACGACTCCTACGCCGCAGCGCAGATGCATCTGACCGCGATAGCCTGGAAAAACACCTCCACGTCGAACACCAACAACTTCCTTGCGTGGGTTAAGGAGAATGTCGCATCGGGCTATCCGGTTGTCATCGGCGTCTACTACAATCAGCGCTCGTTCGACGTATCCAACGACCCGAATGCAGGTGACAATGAGTACGACCATATCGTCCCTGTCACCGGCGTTTCATCGAAACATCCGCTCACCAAGCCGGCGGCCTACTACGCCGACGATGAACTCACGTTCAGCGACAACGGGCTTTATACTCCCAACGGCAAGCCGACCTATGTTTACAAATATCCGTTCGGATCCTTCCAGGCGACCCGCAGGGAAGCGAATTCGAAGACCCATCCCGACTATTCACTGGCCCGCGGCGGCAGCAACTATGGCATTGCGATAACCGGGATCATCGATCGCGATGGTCAGACGCTGCCGGTACGTCTGTCGACGAATGTGAATTATGAAAAACCGATCATGCGCGAAGGCTCCAATACCCGGCCGGCTTCGCAGGATCTGACGCTGACGATCACGGTCTCGGGACTCCAGCCCGGCGTGTCCTACAATTTGTACCGCTACAGCAGCTTCCAGTCGGTACCGAATTCGGCATTCAACGCCGCAGCGTCGAAAGCGTCCAAGAAATGGAAAATCAACATCAAGTCTGGATCGTCGGCTACCATGACGGAAAGGATCAAGTCGGACGAGATAGCCGTCTATCGTGCCGTTCCGGAGACCGCGCCGTGACGTAGCGCCGAGACCCACCAGCCTTTTCGTTTGATGAATTGCCAGAAGCCTGCTCGCCATAGGCAGCAGCGCTCGTGCAGGAGCCGAAGAATGTCCGTGAAGCCCGAATTGCATGCCGACACCATTGTTTACAACGGCACGATCTGGTGCGGTTATGAAGAGGGCACGGTTGAAGCGCTGGCCATCTGGCAAGGCAAGGTGCTTGCGATCGGCACGACGGATCAGATCTTGTCGCTAAGAGGTGACAGGACACGCATGATCGACCTTGCGGGGCGCTTTGCCACCCCCGGCCTGAACGATGCCCACCTTCATCTGCTTCTGGTCGGCATGACGCTCAGCTGGATCGATGCCTCGCCCCAGGCCGCGCCCACATTGGAGGGTCTGCTGGAGATCATACGGGACAAGGCAGCATCAACTCCCCCGGGAACATGGATCAAGGCGCGAGGTTACGACCAGACCAAGCTCAATATCGGCAGGCATCCACACAGGTCGGAACTCGACGCCGCTGCTCCGGACAACCCGGTCCTGCTCGAGCGCGCCTGCGGTCACGTCGCGATCTTCAACTCCCAGGCTTTCGAACTGGCGGGGGTTGATGAAAATACGCCGGTGCCGGAGGGCGGCCTCATCGAGCAGAAGAACGGCGTACTGACCGGCATGGTTGCCGAGAATGCCCAGCAGATCGTTCTGAAAACCATGCCTAAACCGACGACGGAAGAAATGGTGGATGCCATCGAGGCAGCGGGGCATCTGCTGCTTTCCTATGGCATCACCAGCGTCATGGACGCCGCAGTTGGACAGGTTGCAGGATTCGATGAAATCCGCGCCTACAATCTCGCCAGGCTGCAAAAACGGCTGCCGGTACGCAGCTGGCTCGTGCTGCTTCAGGACCGCCAGTCCATGGTGCAACAGTGCTTTGAAGCCGGGCTGTTGTCGGGTGTCGGCGATGACATGCTGACGATCGGCGCGGTCAAGATCTTCCTCGACGGCTCGGCCGGCGGTCGGACGGCATGGATGAGCGAGCCTTACCTCGGCGACGACCACACCAGAGGCGTACAGATTTTGCCCGATGCGGAACTGGAGGCGTTGGTGCTGGACGCCCATCAAAAGGGCTATCAGCTGGCCTGCCACGCCATCGGTGATGCCGCCATCGGGCAACTCATCACCGCTTATGAAAAGGCGCTTGCCGCCTACCCTGATCCAGACCGGCGGCATCGCATAGAACATTGCGGCTTTTCCACGCCCGAACAGCACGAGCGGATGCAAAAGGCCGGCATCTACCCCTGCCCGCAGCAGGTGTTCATCTATGACTTCGGCGACGCCTACATATCCGTCCTTGGTGAGGAACGAGCGCTGTCGAGCTATCCGCTCAAGACCTGGAAGAACCTCGGTTTCAAACCGGCCACGGGCAGTGACTCCCCCGTCTCACATCCGAACCCATATCCGAACATCTATTCGATGCTGACGCGCGAGACCGGCAAGGGAACCGTGATGGACGCGCGCGAGCGCGTGACCATCGAAGAAGCCCTTCAGGTCTACACCGAATACGGCGCCTTTTCGCAAAAGCTCGAGAACGTCAAAGGCAAGCTCATACCGGGCCAGGTCGCGGATATCGCGGTCTTCTCGCGCAACATGCTGACGGCTCAGCCCGCGGATATTCTCCATGATACACATTGTATGCTGACCATCCGCGGCGGCGAAGTGGTTTTCGAGCGTCATTGAACCTGTGCCCGGCATTGGCACAGGCTCACGCCCTTACGCCCCGACTTGCGAGACGATCCAGCGATAGAGTTCATTGGCGACGGGATGATCGAGTTTGCTGTTCGGCATGACGAAATGGTACCCGTTCTCTGTCGGCAGCGGCAGGTCGACCACCACCTGTAGCCTCGCCGCAGCCAGCTCTTGTTCGATCAGATAGAGCGGCAGCAGCGCCACGCCGAGCCCGGCATGCGCGGCCTGTATCACCATGGTGAACTGGTCGAAACGATGCCCCTGGAAGGCCGCCTGCGTTTCCACGCCGGCCTGATGGAACCAGTCGACCCACGCTTTTGGTCTTGTCGCGAGATGCAGCAGTGGCAGATGGGTGAGGTCGTCGGGCGTGCGCGGCGGCTCAGCCTCAACCAGTGCCGGGCTTGCCACCGGCACGATCACTTCCTGGCAGATGTAGCGGCACGTGGCATTGGCCCAGATCGGCTGGCCATAATGGATCGCCGCATCGAAACCCTGATCCTCGAGATCGAACGGAGCCGAGCGCGAGGCGATGTCGAGCGCTACGCCCTGATGCGCCCGCAGGAAGTCCGGCAGTCGCGGGACCAGCCAGCGCGAGCCAAAGGTCGGCAAGGTGGCAAGGCGCAGCAGCGCAGCCTTGGAGCCGGCCATGGCACGCAACATGGCCGCTTCGCCCTGCTCCAGCAGCTTACGCGCGTCGGGCAGGAATTTCCGGCCCGCTTCCGACAGCACCACACGCTGCCGCACCCGCTCGAAAAGCGTGATGCCGAGCTGGGCTTCCAACTCACGAATCTGGCGGCTGACCGTGCTCTGGGTGAGGTTCAGCTCCCGCCCTGCCTGGGTGACGCTGCCATGGCGCGCGGCGCTCTCGAAGGCCTGCAGCCTGCCGAGGTCTGGGATCAGGCTACGGGATAAGGTCATGCAATTTTCGCATCAAGTCAGATTGATTCAGGGTAATTCAGTCGCCCTGCCTCGCGATATATCATCAAACACGCATCAAGTCGCCATTTCATCCAGCCTTCCGTCCTTGCAACGATTGGGAAGTCCCATGCCAGTCTCGCGCTTCATGTCCAGCGACGCCATCCGTTCCACTTTCTCCGCCGCCATGTCTGCCATGTACCGGGATGAAGTGCCTGCCTATGGCACGCTGATGGAGCTGGTCGCCGACATCAACGCGGCGACCCTCGAGCAGCAGCCCGGATTGAGGGCCAGCCTCGAGGCCACCGAGACTCTGGACCGGATCTCGGAGGAGCGTCACGGCGCCATCCGCCTCGGCACCGAAGCCGAGCTTGCCATGATGCGGCGCGTGTTTGCCGTCATGGGCATGTTTCCGGTCGGCTACTACGACCTGAGCGAAGCCGGCGTCCCGGTCCACTCCACAGCCTTCCGCCCGGTCGGCGAAGCAGCGCTCAAGATTAATCCGTTCCGGGTGTTCACCTCGCTGCTTCGGCTCGACCTGATCACCGACCCGAAATTGCGCGAAGCCGCCCGGGAAATCCTCGGGCGCCGCCGCATCTTCTCGGAAGGTGCAGTCATGCTGGTGGAAAAGGCCGAACGCGATGGCGGCCTTTCGCCGGAAGACGGCGAGCGCTTCGTGGCCGAGGTGCTTGGCACCTTCCGTTGGCACGAACAGGCGAGCGTCGACCATGCGCTCTACGAGCGCCTGCATGCTGCCCATCGCCTGATCGCCGACGTCGTCTCCTTCAAGGGACCGCACATCAACCACCTCACTCCGCGCACGCTCGACATCGATGCCGTGCAGGATCAGATGCCGCGACGCGGCATCGTGCCCAAGGCCGTGGTCGAAGGGCCGCCCAGCCGCGCCTGCCCGATCCTGCTGCGGCAGACTTCGTTCAAGGCGATCGAGGAACGTGTCCTGTTCCCCGACGCGAGCGGTGCGCTCGCAGGAGGATCACACACAGCCCGTTTCGGGGAAATCGAACAGCGCGGCGTGGCCCTGACCCCGAAAGGTCGCGGCCTCTATGACCGGCTGCTCAACGAAGCGCGCGCCAAGGTGCGCCCAGCCGCCGACGGCTCGAACGCGCAAGACTATGTTACCGCGCTGCAGGAAAGCTTCACCGCTTTCCCGGATAACTGGAGCGCGATCCGCAAGGCGGGGCTTGGCTACTTCCTCTATTCCATCTTACCGGGAGCCGATCTCTCCGGTCACGCCGGTACCGGCATAGAGAGCCTGATCGAGGCTGGCCTGGTGCGTTTCGACCCGATCGTCTACGAGGACTTCCTGCCGGTATCGGCTGCGGGCATCTTCCAGTCCAATCTGGGTGACGAAGCTGTGCAGGATTTCGCGGCCAGCCCGAACCAGAAGTTGTTCGAGACCGCCCTGGGCGCAACCGTGCTCAACGAGTTCGAACACTATGCCGGCATCGAGCGCGCCTCGTCCGAACAATGCCTGGCCGCGGCCCGAACCCTGTCGGCAGCCGCCTGATGGTGCTTGGCGCCGATCACCTCGACCGGCTCGCCGCCATTCTCGGCCCGCAGGGACTGCTCACCTTGCCGAGCGACATGGTGTCCTACGAAAACGCTGCCCGCTATGCAGGGGGGCGTGCCGCCTTCGTCGCGCGCCCGGCCTCGACCGAGACCGTGTCGCAGGTGGTTGGCTATTGTGTCCGTCACGACATCACGCTGGTGCCGCAGTCCGGCAACACCGGTCTGGTCGGCGGCTCCACCCCGGACGACAGCGGCAAGCAGGGCGTGCTCAGCCTGGAGCGTCTGCGCTCGACCTTCGAGCTCGATATCGACAACCGCAGCCTGCGCGTCGATGCGGGTTTCCGTCTCTCGGAACTCAACGCGCGGCTCGAACCGCACGGCCTGTTCTTTCCCATCGATCTCGGGGCCGATCCCATGGCAGGCGGCATGGTCGCCGCCAATACCGGCGGTGCACGTTTTCTGCGTTTCGGCGATGTACGCCGCAACACGCTGGCATTGAAGCTGGTGCTGGCCGACGAAGACGGCACCGTCCTGCATTGCGGTAAGGGTCTGCGCAAGGACAACACCGGCCCCGACTGGAAACAGCTTTTCATCGGCACAGGCGGCGCCTTCGGCATCGTCACCGAATGCACCTTCAACCTGGAGCGCCTGCCCAGACAAACGGCCACAGCCTATCTCGTGCCGGCCACGACCATGGCCGCCCTCACTTTGCTCAACGAACTGGAAGCGCGTGCCGGCACCTTGCTCAGCGCCTTCGAAGGCATGTCGGGAGCGGTGATCGGTCATGCCCTCGCCCACGTACCGTCATTGCGCAATCCGTTTCCCGGCGGTGCGACGCCCGGCTATGTCATCCTCGTCGAGCTGTCGCGTTCCTGGGCTCCGCGTGCCGGCGAACAGACGCTGGACGCCATGCTGGAAGAGATCCTGGCGGAAATATGGGAGCTACCCGGCGGCCCGCTGGTCGACGCCTTCATCGGTGCGCCCGCTGAAATGTGGGCCTTGCGGCATACTCTGTCGGAGGGCGCGAAGGCCGCAGGCTATGTCGTCGGGCTCGACCTCTCCTTCCGACGCGGCGAAGTCATGCGCTTTCGCGAGCACATGACAAGGCTGCTGGCGAAGGAATTCCCGCAAGTCGAAATCTGCGACTTCGGCCATATCGGCGATGGCGGCGTGCATTTCAATCTTGTGCTGCCGCGCGACCGCAATGGCGCTGCGGACATGACTTCCGCGGCGCGCTTGCGCAGCTTCGTGACTGAGATCGCGGTCGAAGAGCATGGCGGCAGTTTCAGCGCCGAACACGGGCTCGGCCGCAGCAACCAGCATTTCTACGACCGCTACACACCCGAAAAACTGAAACGGATGGCTGCACAACTGCGGCAGGCGACGTCACCGGGCGTCACCGGCGTGGTGCGGCTTTGAACAACGGGCGACGCCCTGCAAAATGGAAAGGTGAATGTCATGACACTATCGACAGAAACTGCGGATCTGCTTGGGAAGCTTGGAGTTTCGCGGGATGTGCTTTCGAGCGGTGATCTGGTCGTGCGCAGCCCTGTGACGGGTGAGCAGCTGGCGGCGCTGAAGACGGTTTCGGCAGCCGATGCCGGCAAGACGATCGATGCCGCCCATGAGGCCTTCAAGGCCTGGCGCCTGGTG
>DASZAX010000031.1:0-225771 GCA_035944705.1 Mesorhizobium sp.
AGCGCGCTGCTCGACGCCGGCATCGAATACGCCACCGCCAACGGCTTCTTCGCCGCCGCCAGCCTCCAGGGCGAACTCTCCGGAAATGTCCAAAACATCGCAGGTACCGCAAAGATCGGCGTGAAATGGTGACGGGGAGCGGCTGGCAGAACCATCTGATGGTTCTGCCAGCCGACACGTATTTCCATACGGGCAGGAGCCGTGCTGGTGACGGTTCGTTCATGTCGATTGACATCAAACCAACGCAATCCCGTCGCACGTGATAGTATGCTAACGTACTGTTCGATGCGGGGACTTGCAGCGACTGATGATGGAAGACATCGTTCTTCGACTATCGGAGGTCCAGGAAATTTCCGGCGCCATGGTGGCGCTCTATGATGGTTCCGATCGCCTGAGATATGCCAATCGGGCGTTCCGCGACGTTTATTTCATCGATCCCGAAGAGACGCCGCTTTGGGCGGACATCATGCGTCGGAATTTTGCCCTGTCGCGCGGGACAATAATCCGAGCCGCCAGCTTCGAGGAATGGCTGGTGTCGACCCAGGCGAGGCGCGGAAAGGTTGGCTTCCGTGCCTTCGAGACGGATCTGTTCGACGGGCGCTGGCTCTGGATGACGGAAACCGTCGATGCCGAGGGATGGATGCTGTGCATCGCCAGCGACATCACATCGATAAGGGCGACCGAGCGCAAGGTTCGGCAGGATCGCGACTTTGCCCTCAAGGTCGCCCAGACCGACGAATTGACCGGCATACCCAACCGCCGCTTCGTGTTGGCGCGGGCGGAAGAAATCATCGCAAGGGCAACTGCCGTGCCCGCCAACAGCTGTGGCTGTCTGGCGATCCTCGACCTCGACAATTTCAAGAACATCAACGATCGCTTCGGCCATGCCGCCGGCGACATCGTGTTGCGAGATTTTGCCATAACGATCCATGGCATGGTGCGCCGCCTCGACAGCATGGGAAGGATCGGCGGCGAGGAATTTGCGCTCGTCTTGCCAGGAGCCTGCCTTCCGGATGCGGAAAACATCGTCGAGAGGATGCTCTTGCAGGTCCGTCAATCAAAGCCGCTGAGCATAGATCCTGCTTTCGGCTACACGTTTTCGGCGGGAATTGCCCAGGCCCGGCCTGGCGATACGCTCGACAGATTGTACGAGCGTGCCGACAAGGCTCTTTATCGGGCGAAGCTTGGCGGCCGGAACCGCATCTGTCTCGAAGGTGAGCCCAGAAACGAACCGGCGCCGGCGATTTGATCCGGCCGGATAACCTTCCGGCGGCGATGGATAGCGGCAACCGGGCCGCGCTGTCGGTCAAATGTGGTAATTTCGACTCAGGTCACATCAAAATGTGATGAACCGCTAAAGGGTTGGCTTTCGCGCTTCGTCGAACGCGCCGAATCTCTTAGCTTTGCGACTATGCGAACTTTGCTCAAAAGCAGGCTGCCTGCAGCAAAGACAGGAAGAGCGCGGCCTCCTATGCTGGTTTTGTCCGGCATAATGACGGGACTTTTGCTGGCCGGCTGTGCCCAGCAGACCCAGGTCGGTTCGCTGTCGGATACGCAAATGGTCTCTGCCGAAAAGGCTTTCGCCTATCCTGGCCCGGGCGGGCCGGCGATCACCGGGGTCATCGAACGGCACTATGCCAACGCGCTTCAGCAGGAGATCGCGCTGTCGACCTCCGCGCATTCTCCTGGCCAGAACATGCTGAGGGTTCAATTGTTCGGCCCCGTGGACCGCAAGGCCGCGGGGCAGACGGAACTGCGTGCGGGGTTCCTGCCGCCAAGCAACATCGGCACCGAGATGCGGCAGCTCTTTCCTGGCGTTCGCATGTCCCGATCGCCTTACTACGTGCAGAACCGGTACGGCCCCTTCGGTTACGCTGTCGGGCGCTCATCGTCGGGCGATACCTGCCTCTATGCCTGGCAGCGCCTGACGTCCACCGGTTCGACGCAGACGCTCATCGGCAACAAGGGCTCTGTCCAGATCAGGTTGCGGCTCTGCGATCAGGCATTGCCGGAAGAGCGCCTCCTGCAGACCATGTATGATTTCACGATCTCGTCCTATTTCCGTTCGAGTGGCTGGAACCCGTACGGAGAGGTCAACTCGCCGGATGCTTCACTCGGCAAGTCCGGCGCCCCTGTCTATCCGACGACTTCGCAGAAGTTCGCGACGGTGACGACGCCTGTGACTCCTGTGGTCGAGCGGGTCGTGCGGCCGAGACATGTCGCGCCTGCCCCGCAACGCGTGCCCTTGCAGCCGGAGCCGACCGGGCCAATCGTGCCTCCGCCACCCGGCGCGGCAACGTCGCAAGGTGCGATGAGGCTGCCGACCGCAGGACTTCAGGATGCGCCCGCATCGACACAGCCAGCGGTGATCGTGCCGCCTCCACCATGTGATCCGGTCAGCCCCAGTTGCAAACGATGAGAAAGGAATCGCTAACCATATCTGCGGGCAGGCAGGCAACGGAGGCCTGCATCGGCCATTGATTGAGGGAGGCGGGAATCGGCTTCCTGGAAGGCGCGGCGAATCCGCGTGTCGCGCGATGAACGCAGCGGCGAGGTTTGAAGAATGATGGAAAGACAGGTCTGATGCGTGGGTTGTTGATCGTGCTGCAGTGGGCGATCGCCTCCGTGGCCGTGCTGGGGTTGGTGACGCTTCCCATCAGCCTCGAAACGCAGCTGGTCGCTGGACTGTCTGTTCTCCTCGCGATGATGATCCTGAAGCTGGTTCGGCCGGATGGTATCTGGCGCCTGGTTGCGCTCGCCTTTGGTACCGCGATCGTCATGCGCTACGTCTATTGGCGCACCACCAGCACCCTGCCGCCGATCAACCAGCCGGAAAACTTCATTCCGGGCATCCTGCTCTACCTCGCCGAGATGTACAGCGTCATGATGTTGGCGCTCAGCCTGTTCGTGGTTGCGCAACCGCTGCCGTCCCGGCCATCACGCGCGAAATTCGACGGCCGATTGCCGACCGTCGATGTGTTCATTCCGAGTTACAATGAGGAGCCGGCGCTGCTGGCGAACACCATCGCCGCTGCCATGGCGATGGACTATCCGAAGGATCGCTTCACCGTCTGGCTGCTCGATGACGGCGGCACGCTGCAGAAGCGCAATTCCGATCGCCTTGCCGAAGCCGACAACGCGCAGCGGCGACACGCCGAACTGCAGCAACTGGCGAGCGATCTCGGTGCACGCTACCTGACGCGCGAGCGCAATGAACATGCCAAGGCCGGCAACATGAACAACGGCCTGGAGCATTCGACCGGGGAGCTCATCGCGGTCTTCGACGCGGACCATGCGCCGGCACGTGATTTCCTGAAGGAGACCGTCGGCTATTTCGACGAGGACCCGCGCCTGTTCCTTGTCCAGACACCGCACTTCTTCCTCAATCCGGATCCGATCGAGCGCAACCTCAGGACGTTTGAAAAGATGCCGTCCGAAAACGAGATGTTCTACGGCGTGATCCAGCGTGGCCTCGACAAATGGAACGCTGCATTCTTCTGCGGATCGGCGGCGGTGCTGCGCCGGGCCGCCTTGCTCGAGACCAACGGCTTCAGCGGCGTTTCGATCACCGAGGATTGCGAGACCGCGGTCGAGCTTCACTCGCGCGGCTGGCACAGCGTCTATGTCGACCGGCCACTGATCGCCGGCCTGCAGCCCGCCACCTTCGCTTCCTTCATCGGACAGCGCAGCCGCTGGGCGCAAGGCATGATGCAGATCCTGCGCTTCCGCTTCCCGCCGCTGAAGCGCGGGCTCTCGTTTCCGCAACGCCTCTGCTACATGTCGTCGACGCTGTTCTGGCTGTTCCCGTTCGCGCGGGCGATCTTCCTGTTCGTGCCGCTGTTCTACCTATTCTTCGATCTCCAGATATTCACGGCGTCCGGCGGCGAGTTCATGGCCTACACGCTCGCCTACATGATCGTGAACCTGATGATGCAGAACTACCTCTATGGTGCGTTCCGCTGGCCCTGGATCTCCGAACTCTACGAATATGTGCAGACGGTTCACCTGCTGCCTGCGGTCGTTTCCGTCATGATCAATCCGAGCAAGCCGACCTTCAAGGTTACGGCGAAGGACGAGTCCATCGCGCAGAGCCGGCTTTCCGAAATCGGGCGGCCTTTCTTCGTGATCTTTGCGGTGCTGCTGGCTGCCGTCGCGATGACCGCCTACAAGGTCTACGCCGAACCCTACAAGGCGGATGTCACGCTGGTCGTCGGCGGCTGGAACCTCCTCAACCTTCTTATGGCCGGATGCGCCCTTGGCGTTGTCTCGGAGCGCGGCGAAAGGGCCGCGACACGACGCGTCAAGGTTAGCCGACGCTGCGACTTCAACTACAATGGAACATGGTTGAAGGGGACGATCGAGAACGTGTCCGCGAATGGTGCACGTGTCGTGGTGCCGGGCGCCGAGCTCGACGACCTTGGCAAGGGAGCCGACGCGACCCTGCGCTTCAAGACATTTGCCGACGACACCGAGGGCGCGTTGCCGGTCAAGATTCGCAATTTCGAACGGACGGCCGACGGCATCGCCATTGGCTGCCGCTACATGCCGCAGGAGGCCGGGCATCATCGGCTCGTCGCCGACCTGATATTCGCCAATTCCAGGCAGTGGGAACAGTTTCAGTTGTCGCGCCGCGGCAATCCCGGCCTGCTGCGCGGTACGTTCTGGTTCCTCAGGCTGGCGCTGTTCCAGACTTATCGTGGCCTGGTCTATTTCTTCCGCGACCTTCGTGGCCGGACGGAAGTCAAGGCCGCTGCCGGTGAAGCCGCGGGGCACCAGCCATGAGATGGCGGCAGATGGTCTTTGCCCTTCTCATGTCGACGGTGGCGGCAGGAGCGCAGGTGGCGCCTTTCGACATGTCGCCGGAAGCGCCCGCGCCCACAGCAAAGCCGGACAATCAGTCGGGGCCGACTGCGGGCAAGCAAGCTGTCATGCCCACCGCCGAAAATCAGCGCCGCTACCTGATACCATTTGGGGAGCTGGTTCTGGCGGGAGAGACGGCGCGCCGGTCATGGGCGATCTACCTGACACCGCAGGAAGCAGAGTCGCCGGCGTCCATGCAGATGGCCTTTCAGAATGCGATCGTCGTCGCACCGGAGACCTCCCGGTTGAAGCTGTCGATCAACGGCACCCGGCTGATCGACACGCCGGTGTCATCTCCTAACAGTGTTGCAAAGCTCGATGCCGCTCTGCCTGCCGGAGTGCTACGGCCCGGGTTCAATGAAATCGTGGTTGAGGCCAGTCTGCGCCACCGTACGGACTGCACGATCCAGTCCACCTATGAACTGTGGACGCAGTTCGATCCGACCCGAACCTTTCTGACTTTCCAGGGAGCTGGGGCAGGGCGCTGGAAGAGTTTCGAGGATGTTCGGGCCATCGGCGTCGATGAGCGCGGCGAGACCAGTTTCCGCTTCGTCGTGCCATCCTTGACCCAGGCGGTCGCGACGGCGCCGGTCGTCAGACTGGCAGAGGCGCTGGCGATTTTGGCCAATATGCCCAACCAGGCTTTCGATTTGCGCGAAACGTTGGGCAGCCCTGCGGGTCCGGGACAGGCCACTGTCGTCGTCGGGCCTGCGGCGGAGATACAGCAGCTACTGCCAAATCTGCCGGCGGGGGCGTCGACGACGCCAGTGTCGGCGATGGTTGAAGAGCCGGGCAGGGCGTTTTCGACATTCGTCATTACCGGACCCGACTGGCAGGCGGTCAATTCGGCGATAGACGAACTGGTCAAGCAGGTGGATCGCCCGGCTGAAAGCCGGCGCACCAGCCTCGCCACCCAGACCTGGCGTATGCCTGACGTGCCGATCTTCTTTGATGTCGGTCGCAAAAGGTTTTCCGAACTCGGCGTGCCGACGCAGGAGTTTTCCGGGCGGCGGTTCAGGACCGATTTTTCAATCGGTGTACCTTCCGATTTCTATGCCGATTCCTACGGCCATGTCACTCTGCTGCTGGACGCCGCCTATTCCGAGCAGGTTCTGGCGGGCAGCCACATCGACATCTATGTTAACGACAGCATCGCCGCCACGATACCGATCACCGCGGCCCGTGGAGAAATCCTGCGGCATCTGCCGGTCAACGTCACGATGCGCCATTTCCGGCCAGGGGATAACAAGATCTCCATCGAGGCCGATTTGCGCACGCAGGCCGATTCAGTCTGCGCGCCGGGGGCCACCGCATCCACCAACAGCCGCTTCGTCCTGTTCGACAGTTCCGAACTGGTCATGCCGGCATTCGCGCGCATCGGCAGGACGCCGAACCTGGCCGCGATCGGCGGCACTGGCGCTCCCTACAGTCGAGCCGTGAGCCCCGTTGCACTGGTCGTGGACAATGCCCAGCCGCAGGTCCTGTCAGCGGCGGTTTCGCTGATGGCGCGGCTGTCGGCCGCCGCAGGCCGACCGATTCCGATCGACGTCACCGCAGCGCCTGCAGCCATCACCGATCGCGATGCCATCTTCGTCGGAGCCGCGTCTCAGATACCTGCTGCCGTGCTGTCACAAGTCGGCATCGCCGATGACAGTCGGACTGCATGGGGGGACGCTGTCAGTTCGGCAAGGTCGGACACGGATGTGACATTCGACCAGTGGCGCGACAAGCTGCGTGGAAGCGGTTGGCGTGGACAGGTCAGCGCATTGGAGGACTGGCTGAGCCGGACCTTCAATCTGTCGGGCAGTTCATTGCGATTGATACCGAGGGCCGACGTGCCCTATTCGCCGACAGGAAACGCTACGCTGCTCGTCGCGCAGCAAAGCAGTCCAGGCGGTTCCGGAACCTGGACGCTGGTTGCGGCACCCGACGCGAACAAACTGCGCTCGGGAATGGACATGCTGACCAACCAGGCCGTCTGGCGGCAACTGGGCGGGCGCATCACGACGATTGACGCAAAGGATGCCAAGGTCGCTGTTCAACCGGCGGCGCGAACCACCTTTGTGGAAACGCTACCTTTCTCCATCTCCAACTATCGCCTGATCATTGCAAACTGGCTGTCCGCGAACGCGCTGTTCTACGCACTCGTGCTTGCCCTGCTGTCCATCGTCCTGGGCCTGGCCACGGCCGGCCTGCTGAGCTCGACGGGGCGGCGATCATGAGGTGGGGGGCGGCGCCGACAAGAGGCTTCGAGAAAAACGGCTCGATCCGGTTTGACGAATCATCGACATTTCCGGGAGAGAACAAGGCAGGGCGAAAGAGAAGGCGATGGGGTCGGATTGTCATATCTGGGGCGCAGCAGAACAGGTGGAGCAGCGGGTTTGATCGCACCCGTTCGGCTGCAGGGCGGATGAGGCATCGATGAGGCCGCTCATCCTTCTCCCGGCCGGTGTGGCCATTCTCGGGGCTGTTGCTCTCGGCGGTCCGGGCGTGGTCGATCGGATCTTGCCACGCCAGGGCGCAGAGAGCACCTCTTCGCTGGTCAAAACGGAAACCGTCGAGCCCGACGCCGCCGCGGATGTTGTCCTGGTGCAAGCTGGTGGCGGAAACTCTTCCCCGCCCGGCACGACCGTTCAGTCCGCCAAGGTCGATGAAACGGCGCTGCGGTACTTCGCGGCCAAAGGCGACACAAAGCGGCTGGAGGCGGAAATTGCGCGGTTGAAGGCGCTCTATCCGAGCTGGACACCACCGAAAAATCCCCTTGCAACGGGACCGACGAGCGACACGCAACTCGACGCGATGTGGAAGCTTTATTCCGATGGAAAGTTCGCCGCCGTCAGGAAAGCTGTCGCTGACAGGCAGGTTGCCGAGCCCGGCTGGCAGGTGCCGCAGGATTTGCTCGACCGGCTGGCTGTCGCGGAGGCGCGCGACCAGCTCATAGGCGCTTCCGATCTCAAGCAATATGACAAGGTCGTGCAGCTGGCTGCGACCAATGCCAGCCTGCTGACCTGCGGCGATGTCGACGTCCTGTGGCGTGTGGCTGAAGCCTTTGTCCGCACGGACCGCAACGATCGTGCCCGCGACGCCTATCTTTATGTCCTGAAGAACTGCGACAAGCCCGAGGAGCGCTTCGCGACGGTCCAGAAGGCGCTGCCTTTGCTGCCGCGGACCGATATCGATCAACTGTTGGCCGAAGAGCGCAAAACGCCGGACGGCAAGGGTGAATTCGATCCGCTGCGCACGGATATCGCGCGGCAAAGCCTGGCCAATGCCGGCGACGATCCGAAACTCGTCGTGGCGCCGGCAGACCTCGCTCTGGTCGAAAAGCTGGCCAACGACCAGGGACTTGTCTCAGACGCGGTTCTGCTGGGCTGGTATCATCTGCGCCGCGATAGCCCCCAGGCTGCGGAAACCTGGTTCCGCCGGGCCCATGCCAAGCAGAATTCCGCTGAAACGGCACAGGGGTTGGCCCTGGCTCTTGTGGACATCAGCCGTCCCGCCGAGGCGGAGAGTGTGCTTTTCCAATGGCGCAACACAAGTGACGACACCAGGAAGGTTTACCTGGCCGCTATTGCCAACCTGCTTGCCCTGACACCGCCGCCGCAGATTTCGGCGGAGGTGCTGGATCGCATGTCGCGTGCCGTTGCCGAAGCCAAGGATACGACCTCGGCCGAGCAGTTCGGCTGGTATGCCGACGCGCTGAACCAGTTCCAGACGGCGGCGCAGTGGTTCGCCCTTGCGCTTGGCTGGAAGCCCGACGACGAACCTTCCGCCTATGGGCTCGCGCTGATGCGCTGGAAGCTCGCCGACCACGCGGGCGTCCGCGACATCCAGCAAGCCTGGGTTGGGCGCTCGGAGCGCATCGCGAGGGTTGGCGAACCGGAAGCAAAGCCGCGCGAGACCGGCAGGGCACTGTCCGCTGTGCCGCCGTTGCGGCAGCCAAGCCCTCAGCCTGGAACGGTCAGCGAGCCGCGGACGGCAGTGGTTCCCGATCTCGGCCCGCGCCCTGCGCCGACAAGACAGACGCGTGCTGCACCGGCAAAAACCCGAGGGTGCCGTGAGACGCAGGACCCAAGGGGGCTGACGCCGCCCCAGGCGTTGACGCGCGGCTGGTGCCTGATGGAAATCAATCGGCCGCTCGAAGCCGCTGCCGCCTTCGAGGTTGCGCTTGGCGGCACCGGGCAGACCCGCAGCGACGCTGCCTATGGCCAGAGTCTCGCCTATCTGCGTGCGGGGCTGGCCGACCAGGCGGCGGTTGCTTCATCGAAGGCGCCGCTGAGCCGGGACCGTTCGGTCGAGGTCCGGGTTGCTCTGCTGGAAACACAGGCGCTCGCCGCCTTCGAACATCAGCGCTATCCCGAGACGGTGATGGCCCTGGAAGAGCGCGCCCGTATCGCGCCGGAGCGCATCAACCTGATGATCCTGCGCGGCTACGCCTATCTCAAGCTCTATCGTTTCGGTGATGCGGAGCAGGTGTTCCGCGCCGCCGCCGCAACCGGCGACCGCGATGCCTTGAAAGCATTGGGCGACCTGGAACGCGCGCGCAACCGCAATTGATGCGGCGAGCCTGATCCGACCCTCGAGGCCCCTGCGCGCTGTCATGACACGTGGCGGCTGATGCCCGGCAAAGTCCGCGATTCAACCGACTTTAATATTGACCGACCGGTCGGATTATGTAACTGTCAAATGTCTTTGCCACGGAGGAGCTTGGCGGGACCGGGAGGAGATCGCGTGACCCAATCTGATCCACGGTTGGCCGACGTGCTGCTGGTAGTGGTGGCCGACGGCGTCATGACGCTGACGCTCAACCGTGCCGACAAGTTGAATTCCTTCAATCCGGATCTGCACAAGGCTTTGCGTGCCGCCTTTGAGCAGGCGCGTGATGATGCAGCGATCCGGGCTGTCCTGCTGACCGGCGCCGGTCGCGCCTTCTGTGCCGGCCAGGATCTTGGCGATCGCGATCCGCGCAAGGCCACCGAGGCGCCTGATCTCGGCTACACGATCGAGACCTACTACAATCCATTGCTGCGCCTGATCCGCTCGCTGGACAAGCCAGTCGTCTGTGCGGTCAACGGTGTTGCAGCCGGTGCCGGTGCCAACATTGCGCTTGCCTGCGATATCGTGCTTGCGGCCAAGTCGGCCAAGTTCATCCAGGCCTTTTCGAAGATAGGCCTTGTGCCAGATTCCGGCGGCACCTGGACTTTGCCGCGCCTGCTCGGCGAAGCACGTGCCAAGGCACTGGTATTGACCGCCGAGCCCTTGCCGGCACAGACCGCTGCAGACTGGGGGCTGATCTGGAAAGCCGTCGACGACGAACAATTGATGCCGGAGGCGACTGCGTTGGCGAAACGCCTTGCCGCGGGGCCGACCTTCGGCATCGGCCTGACCAAGCAGGCCATCCATGCAAGTGCTGCCAACACGCTTGACCAGCAGCTCGACCTTGAACGGGACCTGCAGCGCAGGGCGGGCCGCAGTGCCGACTACGCCGAAGGCGTCGCAGCGTTCCTGGACAAGCGTGCGCCGGAGTTCAAAGGCAGATGACGATCGATATGAGCGACCCGGTGGCAGTCGCGATCGCCTCGGCCGACGCGATGTGGCGGGACGATCGCGCTTCGCAGCATCTCGGCATGCAACTGGAGCATGTTGCACCGGGCGAGGCGACGGTCTCCTTCACGGTGACGGACGTCATGACCAATGGCCACAACACCTGCCACGGCGGCTATATGTTCACGCTGGCCGACTCCGCCTTTGCCTTCGCCTGCAACAGCTACAACCAGCGCGCGGTGGCGCAGCACTGTTCCGTCACCTTCGTCGCGCCGGCCTTTCTCGGCGATCGGCTGACGGCGCATGCCCGCGAGGTGTCGCGCGCCGGTCGCAATGGCATCTATGATATCGCGGTGACCAACCAGAAAGGCGAGCGGGTCGCGGAGTTCCGCGGTCACTCGCGCACAGTGAAGGGAACACATCTGCCGGCATAGAGCGTCGAGCGTCCATTTGGACGCATGAACTGCCGCACAATCTGGGAGGATTGAATGGAAGACCTGTCTCCGCGTCCGAGCGATCTGGAGCCGATCGAGATCGCATCGCGCGACGAGATTTCCGCGCTTCAGCTCAGGCGGTTGAAGGCGACGCTCGAACACGCCTACCGCAACTCGCCGCACTACAAGGCGAAATTCGATGCGGCCGGTGTCCATCCTGACGATTTCAAGCAACTGTCGGATCTGTCGAAGTTCCCGTTCACCGTCAAAAAGGATCTGCGTGACACCTATCCGTTCGGCATGTTCGCAGTGCCGCGCGAAAAGCTGGCGCGCGTCCACGCCTCCTCCGGCACGACTGGCAAGCCGACCGTCGTCGGATACACAAAAAACGATATCGACATGTGGGCGACCTGCGTTGCGCGCTCGATCCGGGCGTCAGGCGGCAGGCCTGGCGACATCTGCCATGTCGCCTATGGTTATGGCCTGTTCACCGGTGGCCTTGGCGCCCATTACGGCGCTGAAAAACTCGGCTGCACGGTGGTGCCGGTCTCCGGCGGCATGACAGAGCGCCAGGTTTCGCTGATCGAGGATTTCAAGCCGCGCATCATCATGGTGACGCCATCCTACATGCTGTCGATCCTGGACGAGTATCGACGGATCGGCATTGATCCGCGTTCGTCGTCGCTGGCGGTCGGCATTTTCGGCGCCGAACCCTGGACCAACGCCATGCGCGAGGAGATCCAGGATGATTTCGACATGCACGCCGTCGACATTTACGGCCTGTCGGAAGTCATCGGTCCCGGCGTGGCCAATGAATGCGTGGAGACCAAGGATGGCCTGCATGTGTGGGAGGACCATTTCTATCCGGAGATCATCGATCCTGAGACGGGTGAGGTGATGCCGGATGGCGAGATGGGCGAACTGGTGTTCACCTCGCTGACCAAGGAAGCGCTGCCGATCATCCGCTACCGCACGCGCGACCTGACCCGCCTGCTGCCCGGTACCGCGCGCTCCATGCGGCGCATCGAGAAGATCACCGGCCGCTCCGACGACATGATGATCCTGCGCGGCGTCAACGTCTTCCCGACCCAAATCGAGGAACAGCTGTTGAAATGCGCCGGCCTTGCGCCGCATTTCCAGATCGTGCTGAGCCGGGAGGGCCGTCTCGATGACATGACGGTTCATGTCGAGGCGATGCCGCATGCCGTGGATGCCGCCCAGCGCGCCGCTTCTGCCAAAGAACTTGCACATCACATCAAGAGCGTGGTGGGTGTGAGTACGAAGATCGTGGTCGGCAATCCCGATTCGGTCGAACGTTCGGCTGGCAAGGCCAGGCGGATCGTCGACAACAGGCCTAACGCATCGGCCCGAAAATCGTAGTCGGTTTTCGGAAAGCACGATGCGTAGATAAAAGTGTTAGAGCGTCCTTTGCGCGTCCGATTGGACACGCGGCGCTCCAATGCATGAGCTGAGATCATGCGCCGGATAAAGAGCTAGGAAGATGGCAAGGACGAGAGCTGCGGATTTCGACGAGAAACGACGCAGCATTCTCGACAGCGCCGCCGCGGTCTTTGCCAAGCTCGGCATGGAGCGCGCCTCGATGGCGCAGATCGCGCAGGAGAACAATGTCTCCAAGGCGCTGCTCTACCATTACTATCCGAGCAAGGAATTGCTGCTGTTCGACATCGGGCGAACCCATCTGGTCGAGCTCGAGCAGGCGATCCTCGAGGCTGATCGTCCGGACTTGGAGCCCCGGCAGCGGTTGCGTCACCTGATCGGCGGCGTGCTGGAGAATTACCGCACCGCCGCCAATTTCCACCAGGTCCTTCTCAACGGCACGGGATCGCTTTCCGAAGCGCAGAAGACCGAGCTGCAGCAGATGGAACGCCGCATCGTGAAAGCGTTCTCCGAAGTGCTCACCGACATCAATCCCGAGCTCGGCAAGGCCCGGGCTGGCATCACACCCGTCACGATGTCGCTGTTCGGCATCCTCAACTGGGCCTACACCTGGTTCAAGCCGAGCGGCGCGCTCAACCGCGAAGGTTATGCCGACATGGTGACGTCGCTGGTCCTCGATGGCGTGAGTTCTCTGAAATAGATCGGTGGGGCGTCCTTCGAGGCTCGCCCTTCCGGTTTTCGCGATCTTTCCGGCGTTGACCGGGCTCGCACCTCAGGATGAGGGGCGTTGTGGCATCTCAGGAAACAACGTGGGCGCCACTGCACTACGGTCCTCATCCTGAGGTGTGAGCCCACAATGAGGGATGCAAGACAAAATGCAATCGTGAGCGGGCGAGCCTCGAAGGACGCACCAATCACCCACCGATCACGCGGCTTGCCTCATCTCTACTCTGGCCAGCAAAGCGGCGACCCGTGCCTTGACCTTCGCAACCGCTTCGTCCTTCACGGGGCCATAGCCGCGAATATCCATCGGTGCCTTTGCCAGTTCCACCAGTTCGGCCGGCGACTGTGTAACGAGCTGCCCGATGATCCGGTCGACCAAGCCCTGGTACCAGCCGATCAGCTCTCGCTCCATCCGCCGTTCGGCGGTGTAGCCGAACGGGTCGAAGGCCGTGCCGCGCAGTCGCTTCAGCCGGGCCATGACGCGCAGCGGCATCTGGATCCACTGCCCGAACTGGCGTTTGCGTGGGCGGCCGCGCGCGTCTTTCCCGCCACCACCCATGAAGGGCGGCGCGAAGTGATAGTTGACCTTGTAGTCGCCATCGAACTCGCGCTTGAGTTCGGCGAGGAAGCCGGTCTGCATGTGCAGTCGCGCCACCTCATATTCGTCCTTGTAGGACATCAGCTTGAACAGCGCGCGCGCGACGGCATCGGTCAATGCTTCAGAGCCGAACGGCCGCTCGGCGTCGCGAACTCGGTCGACCGTCGTGCGATAACGCCGTGCCCAGGCAGAATCCTGATAATCGACGAGAAAAGCCTCACGTCGCGCGATCATCTCGTCCAAGTTCTCGGCCGCTGCCGGCTGATCGGGAGCAAGTGAGCGCGGATCTGCGGCAGCCAGCCGGCCGGCGGCGAAGGCCTGTTTGTTGCGATCAACGGCGACGCCATTCAGCGCGATCGCACGCTGCAGCGCGTCGTGTCCTATCGGCACCAGGCCCCGCTGCCAGGCGTAGCCCAGCAGGATGATGTTGGCGAAGACGGCATCGCCGAACAGCCGCTCGGCAAGCGCGTTGGCATCCAGCGCGCGCACATTGTGGGCTCCCGCCACACGTTCGATTTCCTTCAGCCTGCGACGGGTCGATAGATCGGCATCACGCAACCGCACGATATCGCCTGTCGGCATCTCCGCCATGTTGACCACCGCCTGCATTCCGGCCCGATAGCAGCCCGACGCCTTTGGCGAGGATGAGACTACGATGTCGCCGCCGATCAGGGCGTCCGCCGCGCCGGCATCGATGCGCACCTGGTTGATGGCGTCGGGCGTTGCCCCCAGCCGGATGAAGGAAAGCACCGGGCCGAACTTCTGCGCAAAGCCGGTGAAGTCGAGCACCGAACTGCCTCGGCCTTCCAGATGCGCCGCCATCGAGATCAGCGCGCCGACCGTCACCACGCCGGTGCCGCCGACACCGGTCACGAGCAGGTCATAGGGCCGGTCGAGCGAGGGTGCATCCGGCAGGGGCAGTGCGGCGGCCCGGGCACTGAAATCCTCGCCGCTCGCCTGTCGCTTGCGGCGCACCGCACCCTCCACGGTGACGAAGCTCGGGCAGAAACCGTTCAGGCAGGAGAAGTCCTTGTTGCAGTTGGAAAGGTTGATCTTGCGCTTGCGGCCGAACGGCGTCTCCTTCGGTTCGACGCTGAGGCAGTTGGACTCGACGGAGCAGTCGCCGCAGCCTTCGCAGACCAGGTCGTTTATCCAGGCGAAACGCTTGGGGTCTTCCATCGTGCCGCGCTTGCGCCGACGCCGCTTTTCGGTGGCGCAGGTCTGTTCGTAGATCAGCACCGAGACGCCCTTCACCTCGCGCAGGTCGCGCTGCACGGCATCGAGTTCCGAGCGGTGGTGCAGCGTCACACCCGGGGGGAATGCCGCGATGGTGAACTTGTCCGGCTGGTCGGAGACAAGCGCGATGCGTTCCACGCCTTCAGCGCGCACTTCCTGCGCGATCGCCTGGACGCTGATCGGGCCGTCAACCGGCTGGCCTCCGGTCATGGCGACCGCGTCGTTGAACAGGATCTTGTAAGTGATGTTGGCCTTCGCCGCGATCGCCTGGCGGATCGCCATCGAACCGGAATGATAATAGGTGCCTTCGCCGAGATTCTGGAAGATGTGGCCCTTGCCGGTGAACAGCGAGGATGCCGCCCAGTTCACGCCTTCGCCGCCCATCTGGATCAGCGACGTCGTTTCACGGTCCATCCAGCTTGCCATGAAATGGCAGCCGATGCCGGCCAGCGCCTTGGAGCCTTCCGGCACCTTGGTGGACGAGTTGTGCGGGCAGCCGGAACAGAAATAGGGCGTGCGCGCCGCGCCCGGCACCTGGATCAGCCGTTCCGATTCCGGCAGCAGGGACGCGGCTCGGTCGAGCAGGCGCAGGTTCGGAAACACCATGTCCAGTCGCTTGGCGACGATCGGCGCCAGCATGCGCGGCGACAACTCGCCGATCCACGAGATCAGCCGGTTGCCATCCTCGTCGCGCTTGCCCACCATCGAGTGCGGCTTGTGGCCCGGATAGTCGTAGAAATACTCCTTGAGCTGGCTTTCGATGATGCCGCGCTTTTCCTCGACGACGAGGATCTCCTTCTTTTCCTTCACGAACTCCAGCGCGTCGCGGCGTGCCAGCGGCCACACCATGCCGACCTTGTAGATGTCGATGCCGAGCTTGCGACAGGCCTTCTCATCCAGCCCGAGCAGCCGCAGGGCTTCCATCAGGTCGAGATGCGCCTTGCCGGTGGTGACGATGCCGAAACTGGCGTCGGCGATGTCGTAGATGCGCCGGTCGATCGGGTTAGCCTCGGCAAAGGCATAAACGGCCATCTTCTTGGCCTCCATGCGTTCTTCGATCTGCGGACCGGGAAGGTCGGGCCAGCGATAGTGCAGGCCGGTCGGCGGCGGCGCGTAGTCGGGCTTCTGGAATTGCCGGTCTGCGACGACTTCCACCGACTGGCCGCTCTCCACGGTTTCGGAGATCGCCTTGAAACCGACCCACATGCCGGTGAAGCGGGAGAGCGCATAGCCATATTCGCCAAAGGCCTGATATTCGCCGACGGAGGAAGGGTTCAGGGTCGGCATGAACCAGGCCATGAAGGCGACGTCAGACTGATGCGGCATCGAGGACGACACGCAGCCGTGATCATCGCCGGCCACCACCAGCACGCCGCCATGCGGTGAGGAGCCATAGGCATTGCCGTGCTTCAATGCGTCTCCGGCGCGGTCGACGCCCGGCCCCTTGCCGTACCACATCGAAAACACGCCCTCGACCGTCCGTCCCGGATTGGTCTCGACTTGCTGTGAGCCGAGCACTGCGGTGGCGGCAAGGTCCTCGTTCACCGCTGGCAGGAATTCGATGCCGTGCTGTTTGACGAGGTCCTTGGCTCGCCACAGCTCGAGGTCGACGCCGCCGAGCGGCGAGCCGCGATAGCCGGAAACGAAGCCCGCAGTGTTCAAGCCGCGTTCCCTGTCGCGCCGTGCCTGGTCGAGCGTGATGCGCACCAGCGCCTGCGTGCCGGTCAGGAAGACGCGGCCGTCCCTGTTTGCGTAGCGGTCGTTGAGTTTGTAGTCGGCAAGTGAAGGGGCAGCGTCAGCCACGGCCGGATCTCCCGAAAGGGTACCATCCGATCCAGTCTACGCTCGCTGCTTGAAATATCCTGCCAGTCTCACCCTCGCGTGCGCATAATGTGGTCAATTAAACCGAATTGGGCTACTAGATCGGTGGAATTGACCGAAAGGCGAAATCCCAATGCTACTCACCGAACCGGACCGGATTCTGCTGCGGCTGCTGCAGCAGGATGCGCGGATTTCCAACCAGGAACTGGCGGAGAAGGCGGGCATGTCGGCGTCCGCCTGCTGGCGGCGGGTCAGGTCGCTGGAAGAAGCCGGCATCATTTCCGGCTATGGCGCCGTCGTCGATCCGGTGAAGGCCGGCTTGAGTTTTTCCGCCGTGGTGCATGTCATGCTGTCGCGGCATGAGGCAGAGCACCTCGCCACTTTCGTCTCGCGCGTCGCGGCGCGGCCGGAGGTGCTGGAATGTTTTTCAACTACCGGCGAGGCTGACTACCACCTGCACGTCGTCTGTCGCGACAAGGACGCCTATAACGACTTCCTCGAACACTTCCTGTTCAGGTTGCCCGGCATTGCCCATGTGCGCACCAACCTGGTGCTGAAGGATATCAAGGTACATGGGCAGGTGCCGGTGTGATAGCGGCGAACAGGTCGATCCGGACCGGAGTTCTTACCCGTCTTCGCTGAAACGGACTGTTGGTACCCCGTTGCGCTACGGCGTATGATCCTTGCGGCCCGGGCCCATGGAGACTGACCATGAGATTTCCACTGCGCATCGCAGCTCTCCTTGCGATCGTCACGATCGCGGCGCCGGCCGCCGCCCAGGTTACTGATTTTCTGGGTGTTCCGGGGCCCCTCGCGTTCGATGGGAAATCGTATCAGCTGGCATGGACCTCCCGGCCGTCACAGAACTACACCAAGCAGGAATACGTACCCGCTGGTCAGCGTGTCGAGAGTTACGATCAGATGCTGCTCGTCGAGCTGGTGACGGGCGGGGTCACGGTTGGCAATGCTGTCGGTGCGCAGGTCGATATGCTCAAGAAGCGGAAGGCCAGCGATCCCTTGGTCAACTTCGACGTCCTGCAGAACAATGCCACCAAAGAGGTGCTGCTCGATTTCATCCTCAGCGGCAGGGATTCCAAGGGTGAGCCGATCGTCGAGTGGAATGCCTACCGCTATGCGCCATACAAGGACGCTTCCGGAAAGAGCGGCGTTCTGCTGTTTGCCATCAGCCAACGCGCCTATGGCGACGAAAGCTCTACGGCCTTTCTTCGTAGTCTGAAACAGCTCAGGCCGGCTCAGAGAGCGGCGCTCGCGAAAGCCGATCTGCCGAAGCCAACGCGATGACCGGTGAAGGCCTGCCCAACCGCATTGCTTATCGACATGAGCAGGGCAGGCTAACGTTCGGCAGGCCTGCGCTTCACTACTGCGGCCAGGTCTTTGCCACCATGGTCAGGACGTCGTACTGCGCCACCACCTGCGTGTCCTGGTTGGTCACCGTGCAATCCCAGCGCACTTCGCCATAGCTTTCGGTCTCGCGCGGATTGATCTGCTTGGCCGTCAACGTCACCTGCAGCGTATCGCCCGGATTGACCGGCGTCAGGAAGCGCAGCGAGTCCACGCCGTAGTTGGCGAGCACTGGTCCCGGCGCCGGGTCGACGAACAGGCCGGCAGCGAAGGAGACGATCAGATAGCCATGCGCCACCCGTCCCTCGAAGAACGGGTTCGCCTTGGCCGCCTCCTCGTCCATATGGGCGTAGAAGGTGTCGCCGGTGAAATCGGCGAAATGTTCGATGTCTTCCAGCGTCACCGTGCGCGTGCCTGTCACCAGCTGGTCGCCGATTTCCAGTTCGGCGAGTGACTTGCGGAACGGATGCACGCCGTCGTGCCTGGCTTTCGCGCCCTGCATCCAGCGGCCGGTGACTTCCGAAAGCAGCCAGGGTGAGGCCTGCACTGCCGTACGCTGCATGTAGTGCTTGACCGAGCGCATGCCGCCGAGTTCCTCGCCGCCGCCGGCGCGGCCGGGTCCGCCATGCACCAGCACCGGCAGGGGCGAGCCATGGCCGGTCGACGACTTCGCGCTCGCACGATTGCCGATCATGACGCGGCCGTGCCACGGCCCCAGCGCATGCACGGTATCGCGTGCGAATGCCGGGTCGTTGGTGAACACGGATGCCACCAGGCTGCCCTTGCCGCGCCGAGCAAGCGAGGCGGCTTCCCCGGCGGTTTCGTAAGGGATGATGGTGCTGACCGGTCCGAAGGCCTCCACGTCATGCACCGCCTTCGCCGCATCCGGCCTGTCGCAATAGAGCAGGACCGGGCTGAGGAATGCGCCGGCTTCGGCATCGCCGGAGGCGACATTCGGCCGGTCCGGATCGCCGGCGACGATTTCGGCATCGCCCTGCAGATCCTTGATGCGGGCCCGCACCTCATCGCGTTGCGCCAGGCTCGCCAGCGGTCCCATCTTGATGCCTTCCTCGCCGGGGTTGCCGAGCGGGGTCTTGGCCAGGCGTTCGCCGAGCGCCTTGATGAGCCCGTCGACACTGGCGCGTGGCGCGATCACCCGGCGGATGGCCGTGCACTTCTGGCCGGCCTTGGAGGTCATCTCGCGCGCTACTTCCTTGACGAAAAGATCGAATTCCTCAGTGCCGGCAACGGCATCCGGGCCGAGGATCGCCGCGTTGAGCGAATCTGCCTCCATGGTGAAGCGCACGGAGTTTTCGACGATCGCCGGATGTGCCTTCAGCTTGCGACCGGTCGCCGCCGAACCGGTGAAAGTCACCACATCCTGGCAGTCGACATGGTCGAGCAGGTCGCCGACCGAACCGCTGACAAGCTGCAGCGCGCCCTTGGGCAGGATCCCGAGGTCGATGATCCGGCGCACCATCAGCTCGGTCAGGTAGGCGGTCTGGCTGGCCGGCTTGACGATCGCCGGCATGCCGGCAAGCAGCGTGGGAGCCAGCTTCTCCAGCATGCCCCAGCAGGGGAAGTTGAAGGCATTGATGTGGATCGCCACGCCTTCCAGCGGCGTCAGGATATGCTGGCCGGAAAAGCTGTTGTCACGCGACAGCAGCTCGACGTCGCCATCGACCAGCGTGTGCGTGTTGGGCAGTTCGCGCCGGCCCTTTGATGCGTAGGAAAGCAGCGTGCCGATGCCGCCCTCGATGTCGACCCAGCTGTCGGTGCGGGTAGCACCTGTTGCCGTTGACAGCGCATAGAACTCTTCCTTGGCTTCCATCAGTGCCTGGCCGAGCGCCTTCAGCATCAGTGCCCGCTCATGGAAGCTCATCTTGCGCAGCGCCGGGTTGCCGGTTTCACGGCCGAAGCTCAACGCTGCCTTGAGGTCGATGCCGCTGGCGTCGATCAGCGCCACCGGCTCGCCAGTCGCGGCATCGAGCAACGTCACCGCCTTGCCGGCACCGCGGACCCATTGCCCGGCGATATAGGATTCCAGCTGGCGGATGGTGTTCACGGGCGCGTTCATGGCTGGCCTTTCATTGGCGGGATGGGACATGGCGCCACCCTTTCCTTCTCCCCTTGTGGGAGAAGGTGGCCGAGCCCCGGCGGCGGAGCCGCCGCTGGGCGAGGTCGGATGAGGGGTGCTGGACGGAGTGCGATCCTCACATCCTTGGGTTTGGCTGAAACAGGCACGCGTCCATGAACTGTCTCGTTTCCTCCAACACCTCTCATCCGTCTCGGCGCTGCGCGCCGAGCCACTTTCTCCCACAAGGGGAGAAGGGATCGCGGTGCCGGATGCGAACTTCCGTCGCTCATGACAACCCTAGCTCGCCCAGCAAACTGTCGACCTGACGCGCCCATTCAGCGGCGAGTTCCGCATTGCCGTTGTGGCGCAGGCCGAATTTCTTCTGCGTGTCGAAATGCTGGGAAGCGGCGGCGCCGAAACTTGCCGCGACACGTGGCCGCCAGTAGGCGATCGATGCCGCGATGGCCGGCTTGTTGGCTTTGTCCTGCAGCAACTTGCGCAAGCCTTCCTCGCCGAGTTCCATGTGCCGGCGCTCGCGTGGCAGGATCGCCCGGAATATATCACCCAGCGGCTGATAGGACAGCCTTGAGAACTCATCGAGCTGGATGGTGACTGCCCGGCCCATCAGCACGTTCATCACGACGGCGTCGAGCCAGTCCTGCAGCGGATAGTGCAGCACGGCCAGCCGCATGTCCGACCCGTGGCGGGCCGAGCCCAGGTCGCTGTCGCGGGCGACGCGCGCGGTCCAGGGATGATGGCTGGCGTAGCGTGAAATGTCGGCGCCGAATTCGCCCATCACGGCAAGTACGCGCTCGGCGTGGTCGAGTTTCTCCAGTACGATACGCGACGCCGCGATGCGTTCCTTGATGCCGGGGCCCTGGTTGATGATGTCGGCAAAGCCGGCAGCGCCCGCCAGCTCGCTGTCGACGAAGGTCGCCATCAAACGCAGCAATTCGCCGCGATAGCGCGGTGGTGCGTTTTCCGGTGTTGTCAGCTTGCCGCCCTGGGCGAGATAGTCCTCCAGCGGCATCGTATCGGTCGGGTCACTGGTCATAGGTCACCACCACATGATCCGACAACGGATGACACTGGCAGGTCAACACATAGCCCTGGCGCACCTCGTAGTCTTCGAGCGCATGGTTGGTCTCCATTTCGACCTCGCCTTCCAGGACCATGGCGCGGCAGGTCGAGCAGACGCCTGCCTTGCAGGCATAGGGTGCGTCGAGGCTGGCCGCCAAGGCTGCTTCAAGGATGGTTTCACCCTTCTTCGCCATTTCGATGATGCGGGTGGAACCGTCGAGCGTGATCGTCGCCTTGCAGGTCTCCGCCCTCGCGCCGTTGGCCGTGGTCTTGACGACATGCCTTGCGCGGCGTGGCGCCGAGGCAAACAACTCGAACTTGATCTGGTCATCGCGTAATCCGTGTTCGTGCAGCGAAGCCGCAATCGCCAGCATCATCGGCTCCGGCCCGCAGATGAAGGCCATGTCGATTGCGGCGATGTTGACCCAGCCCTTGAACAGGCGCGCGCATTTCTCGGCATCGATGCGGCCCGAGAACAGGTCGATCTCCTGCGCCTCGCTTTCCAGCACATGCACCACGTTGAAGCGGCCGAGATTGGTGTTCTTGATGTCCTCCAGTTCCTCGCGGAACATGATCGAGTTGATCGAGCGGTTGCCGTAGATCAGCGTGAAACGCGACCCGGGTTCGCGCGCCAGCGTCGTCTTGATCAGCGACAGCACCGGCGTGATGCCGCTGCCGCCGGCAAAGCCGAGATAGTGCCGGCTCACCTCGGGCTGCAGGGGCACGTGGAAAGCGCCCATCGGCGCCATGGCTTCCAGCGCGTCGCCTGCCTTCAGTTCCTCATTGGCCCAGGTCGAGAAGGCGCCGCCCTCGACACGCTTGATGCCGACCTTGAGCTGTCCTTCATCCTTGCCGGCGCAGATCGAATAGGAACGCCGCAGCTCCTCTCCGTCGAACGAGCGGCGGAAGGTGAGATACTGGCCTTGCGTGAAGTCGAAGGCTTCACGGTCCTCGGTGCGCGGGGCAAGCGTGACCACGACGGCGTCGCGGGTCTCGCGGCGGACGTCGGTGACCTCAAGGGGAAAGAAACGGGCCATCGGCGCCTCAGATGCTCTTGAAGTAATCGAAGGGTTCCAGGCATTCGGTGCAGCGGTAGTGCGCCTTGCACGGTGTCGACCCGAACTGGCTGATGCGTTCGGTTTTCATCGAGCCGCATTGCGGGCACGAGACGGTCAGTGGCTTGAGCATTCCGGCGCAGGCCGCCATGCCTTCCTGGGGCGGGGCGATGCCATAGGCGCTGAGCTTTTCGCGGCCCTCTGCGCTGATCCAGGCCGTGGTCCATGCCGGCGACAGCTGCCGCTTGAGTTCGAGCTTCTCGATGCCGTGCTCGACCAGGGTGCGTTCGATCTCGAAATTGATCACGCCGGTGGCCGGGCAGCCTGAATAGGTCGGCGTCACCGTCACCTCCAGCGTGTCGTCGCGCCAGGCGACATCGCGGATGATGCCGAGGTCGATCAGCGAGATGACCGGGATTTCCGGGTCCAGGATCTCGGCCAGCCAGGACCAGATCTGGTTGAGGCCGGGGCGGGTGATGGCGGCGACGTTCATGGCGGGCTCACCATCTCGCGCCGGGATAGGCGCGCTGCAGGAACTGCATTTCGGCCAGGATGAAGCCGAGGTGTTCGGAATGCACGCCGCGCTTGCCGCCCCTCTGGGCATAGCTCTTGTCCGGCGCCCTCAATGTGGCCTCGGCCAGCGTGCGGCCGACATGCTGATCCCAGGCGGGTCGCAGGGAGGCGGGTGCCGGCGCTATGCCGGCTGCTTCCAGCTCATCGTCCAGTGCATCGCCCAGGAACATCTCGCCGGTGTAGGGCCACAGGAAATCCAGCGCTGCCTGCATCCGGCCCTGGCTTTCGCGGGTTCCGTCGCCCAGGCGCACGACCAGGTCGGTGCTGCGCTCGAGATGATAGGCGACCTCCTTGGACGCCTTCTCCGCGATCTCGGCGATGCGCCTGTCGCTGGAATTGATCAGCGCCTTCAGCATCGGCAGATGCCAGGCATCGAACAGGAACTGGCGCATGATCGTGCGGCCGAAATCGCCGTTCGGCTGCTCGACCAGCAAAAGGTTGCGATAGCTGGAGGCGTCGCGCAGGAAGGCAAGCGTATCGGCCGTCTTGCCCTTGCCTTCGATCTCACAGGCAAGGCCCAGCCACAGCTGCGCCTGCCCGACATGGTCGAGTGCCGTGTTGGCGAGCGCGATGTCTTCCTCGAGCGCCGGCGAATGCCCGCACCATTCGGAATCGCGATGGCCGAGGATCAGGCAGTTGTCGCCCATGCGCAGCGCGAATTCCGCTATGGCCGCAGCGGTCGTGCTCATCACATGTGTCCCACTTCGTCCGGCACGTCGAAGAAGGTCGGGTGGCGGTAGACCTTGGAATTGGCAGGGTCGAACAACGGGCCTTTGTCGGACGGCGCACTGGCCACCACGTCGGACGAGCGTACCACCCAGATGCTCACGCCTTCATTGCGGCGGGTGTAGACGTCACGCGCATTGTGGATCGCCATCTTGGCATCCGGCGCATGCAGGCTGCCAACGTGGCGATGGTTGAGGCCATGCTGGCCGCGGATGAAGACTTCCCACAAGGGCCATTCGTTTGTCATGACAGGCTCCTTTGCGCGCTGGCGCCGCGCTCCTTGATAAAAAGGCCGGTCAACACCGCCGCCAGAGCGGCAAGTGCTGCGGTCTGCAACCAGTAGACGGTGGTGGGGCGCCCGCCGAGCACTTCGGCAAGTTCGCTGGACTGGTTGATGTAGGTGAGGCCGATCACTGTCGCCCAGATCGAGATCAGCGCGAAAGGCACCACTGCACGGTCACGTGAAGCGACGAAGAACAGCGCCGCATAGGTGACCAGGGTGAAGGAGATGATGCGATCCTGGTAGGCGTAGAACGGCGTGTCGAAATAGATGAACAGCACCGGTACCTTGAGGCCGAGGAAATGGGCGGCGCCCATGCACAGGAAGAAGACGACACAGACCAGAAGCAGGGTCTTCAGGACCGGGGAGGGGGCCATTTTGTGCTCCATCGCGGCTTACGCGGCTGCGGCCGGCGTCTTGTGGACAGCATGCTTTTCGGCGTGGGCGGTGAGCGCGTCGCGGAACCAGGCACCGTCGTCCCAGGCCTTGCGGCGGGCTTCCAGCCGCTCACGGTTGCACGGGCCGTTGCCGGCAATCACCTCGAAGAACTCGGCCCAGTCCGGCTCGCCGAAATCATGGCCGCCTTTCTCCTCGTTCCACTTCAGGTCCGGATCGGGAACGGTGAGGCCCAGGAACTTCGCCTGCGGCACGGTCTGGTCGACGAATTTCTGGCGCAGTTCATCGTTCGAATCCTGCTTGATGTTCCAGGCCATCGATTGGGCCGAGTGCACCGACGCATCGTCGGAGGGGCCGAACATCATCAGTGACGGCCACCACCAGCGGTTCAGCGCATCCTGCGCCATCGCCTTCTGCTCCGGCGTGCCCTTGCACAGAACGGTCAGGATGTCGAAACCCTGGCGCTGGTGGAAGCTCTCTTCCTTGCAGATACGCACCATGGCCCGGGCGTAAGGGCCGTAGGAACAGCGCTGCAGCGGCACCTGGTTCATGATCGCGGCACCATCGACCAGCCACCCGATGGCGCCGATGTCGGCCCAGCTCAGCGTCGGATAATTGAAGATCGAGGAATACTTCGCCTTGCCTGAATGCAGCTGTTCGTACATCTCGTCGCGGCTGATGCCGAGTGTCTCGGCTGCGCAATAGAGATAGAGTCCGTGGCCGGCCTCGTCCTGCACCTTGGCAAGCAGGATCGCCTTGCGCTCCAGCGTCGGCGCACGCGTGATCCAGTTTCCTTCGGGCAGCTGCCCGACAATCTCGGAATGGGCGTGCTGGGAAATCTGCCGGATCAGCGTCTTGCGATAGGCCTCCGGCATCCATTCCTTCGGCTCGATCTTCTGACCCGCGTCGATGCGCTCCTGGAAGGCGCGCTCTTGCGGCTCCATCTCCTCCAGGCTCTTCACCCGGGCCGCGTCCGTCTTGACCATCTGTGCGTACATGGCGACGTCTCCTTCCTTGACCGCGTCAGCCGCGTTCGTGGATCGATCTGGTGACAGGAAGGGGTGTCGGATCGCCGGCACGGACCACCGGTAGCGCGCGACAATGGCGGCTTTTCGGCGTGGACATCGCAGCGCGGATAAAAGCTTCCGGCATGTTTCCTCCCCGTCGGATTGTTCACTTGCGTAATTCACCGACCGGTCGGTCATTTAATTGCACAGAATAACCTTGAGATCAACCGCAAACTGCGACTGCAGCAGCGGGAGGTGGTCGGGAGCGGCCGACCTGAAGGAATCGGTTCCAGTTTTGGCCGCTCGTCGCGTCGTCGTCATGTGTGCTGCCTAGACATGGGCCGCCGGCAAACAAAATCGCGGGGATTTGAGATGGAGATGAGGCACGCGACCTCAAGGGATGTCTCGTCACTGGCGCAATTGATGACCGAACTCGGTTATCCGACCTCCTCCGAGGAGATGGTGGTACGGCTGGAGGCTATAGTCGGCCGGACAGATCATGCGGTATTCGTGGCAGTTGAAAATGACATCGCTGCCGGGATGGTCGCCATCTCGACGGCGCCATCGCTTTACAGAAACGATCCGCAAGGAGCCATTGTCGCACTCGTTGTTTCCTCCCGCTTCCGGGGGCGCGGGCTTGGTGGATTGCTCGTAAGACGTGGAGAAATCTGGCTCCGTGACCGCGGTGTCAACCATGTCACGGTGAAGCCCAGTACACATCGCGAAGATGCGCACCGGCTGTATGCCCGGCTCGGGTATGAACACACAGGGCTGCGTTTTTCGAAAACCCTGGTCTAGTTGCGCTGACATAATCGCAGGGGCGATTCTCGGGAGCTTCAGACATGCTGCATCATCTGTCGCTGGGTGTGCGCGACATCGACAAGGCGGCTGCATTCTACGATGCAGCGCTGGCGCCTCTCGGATATGTCCGGGTCTGGGAGGATATCCGCCCTGGCGAAGAGGGCCAGGCCGTCGGTTATGGCCTTCCGGGCGGCGGTGACAAATTGGCGCTGAAGCATCGTCCCGATCGAAACGGAGCGCCGGGACAGGGTTTCCACATCGCCTTTGCGGCCCCCAGCCGTGAGGCAGTCGCAGATTTTCATCGCGCGGCACTCGGCCATGGCGGCAAGGACAACGGTGCGCCCGGTCTCAGACCCCATTACGGCCCGAACTACTACGCTGCTTTCGTTGTTGATCCCGATGGGCACAACATCGAAGCGGTGTTCAATTCAGCTTCACAGCAAACGCGGCGCATCAGCGAGCGATAGGTCGCCCATGCGCCGCACCGGTCTACCGTTCTCAGGCGGGTGTCCGCACTTTGCTATGGCTCGGATCGCGCGCCAAGGAACCCGCCCAGCCAGGATGCAATGGCGCCGAGTGTCAGGGCAATAAACGCCAGGATCGCACCGGCTGACACCACATTCTTGGCAGTCTTGGCTGCTGCGATGGTTTTCTGCTTGGCCGTCTCGACCGAGCGCTTGTACTGTTCTTCATATCTCGAGACGTCTGCCTTTGCTTGATCGACAGGGATATTTTGTGCCCGGGCAAGCAGATCCGCGGCACGGTTGCGGGCGTCTTCGGCCTGCGCCTTGTCCCCGGAGACGACTGCCTGGACAGCGGCTACGGCGGCATTGCGAAGCGCCTGCGGATCATTTCCGCCGGATGCCGAACGGATTTGCTCTTCTATCGCAGAGAAAGGATTGTCCGCGTTTTTGACGATTGGCGCAGCCGCGGAGATTGCGGTCTGGCCAACACCGCTGAACAGGTTGCCAAAGCCACTGAACGCGCCGCCAACGATTGCACCGACCGAGGTCGTCAACAGGTAAAGGGCCAGCAAGGTAGTGACCGCCCAGGACGTCAAGCCATGATATCCGCCGATGGACTTGTTCGGTTGTCCGCAAAGGCGGCTCGCGATGTAGCCGCCGACGAAGGCCGAGATCAGGCCTGTCGCGATAAACCACAGGCCGCCGACAACCGAGAAGGAGGTCGCCGTCGGGTTGTCCGACATTGCGGGATCAATGACACCGGCACCGATGCCGAGGCCCAGCAGGTTGAGCAGGAATTGAATGGATAACGCCAGGGCAACGCCGGCCAGGACGGCACCCCATGATACTCTGGCAGGCAAAAAACTGCCCGCGATGTCGCGGTATGAGGCGATTGTACCCCGGCTGGAAACATGTATCGCATCAGACATGGTCATATCCTGGATCTCATTGGGGCGACGCTTCCTGCGACCGCTACGGATTGCAGTTTCGTCGCCGGGATTGGGACGGCGCGTGCCGCTCAGCGGGCGGGACGCAGTTCGAGCCGCGACACGCCGGCTGCGATGTTCAAGCCGGTGCTTGCTTCGGCGCTGAGTGGTTGCAAGCCAAAGTTCTTTGCATTGCCGCCAACGAGGGCATTCGCACCCAGGCCAAAGCCGACAGCGGCACTGGCGGATGCGCCGACATAGGTTCCTGCCAGGCTGCCTTCGCCAATCCTTGTCGCAGCGGTATTGAAGACGAGCCAGCTCAGATACGTCTTGCCCGTGACGCCGACGTCCAGTCCTAACTTCCCGATCGTGCCGGTATAGCGCTCGACCTTGCCGCTACGCTGTTTGAACCGGCAGTCGACGGCCTTGTTTGATCCGATCAGCATGCCGACTCCGCCGGCAACTTCGCAGGAGAGCGTGCCCAGCCGTTGCTTCGGTTGCGATGCCGTCTGTGAGGTGTGCTGCTTCTTCGCGTGATGCTTCCCGGTCCGATGCGTGTCGGTTGCGGAAGCCGCGGAGGTGAAAGCAAGGGTGCTCGCGATGGCGAGTATCAGGGTCTTTTTCAAGGGAATTTCCTTTTCTCTTCGGGCACATGGTCGGTGCCGTCTTGTCATTTCACGCTGAACCGAGTGGGTCAGGCTGATTGAAAAGCGGACAGGATGATGTTGGTGCGTACCGGCCTCGACGTGAATTGCGAAGCGATCCTGGCGGCGGCATCAGCCGCCGCGCTGCATGGGGCTCGACCTTCGAGGATCACCTCGCCATTGCACAGCTGAACGTCGATCTCACAGCCTTCGAGGCCGTCCACATAAGCCAGCAGACATTTGATGGCGGCCGCGGTCGCATAGTCTGCCGACGCTGCGAAGAAAGACGATGAATGATAGAAATTCATGCTCGTGCCTCCCGGGGTCGAGCCTGCCGTGTTGGCAGGCCGATCCCAAAATGGATGCTACTTCAGCGCGTTCCTGATCGCGTCCTTGCCTTTGCCGACGGTGCCCTGGACCTTGCCGGCAGCCTTGTCGATCTTGCCTTCGGTTTCGAGCTTCTCATTGCCGACAAGCTTGCCGACGGCTTCCTTGATCGTGCCCTTCACTTCCTTCGCGGCACCTTCGATGCGGTTCTTATCCATTGTGCGACCTTTCCATTGGCGGTTGCTTCATCATCGACGCCGACAGTCTCCGGTGTGGAGGTTCCCGGCGTCATGAGTTGGAAATAGTGGAACAACGAGATCGGGTTCAGATCAGAAAGTACTATTCGCCATAGTAGGTGTTGACCTATTTTCGGTCCTTGAGCGCCTTTTTTTCATCAGGGGGCAGTTTGCTGCCGCGGCAGCGCAACGATGCGCCCGACGCTATTTGGCTTTGGCCTTCGCCCCGGTGAAGCCGCGTTCCCGTGCCCAGATCACGGCCGCCGCCCGGCGATTGACGCCGATCTTCCTGTAGAGCGACGCGACATGATTGCGGATGGTGTTTTTGGACAAATGCAATCTGTCCCCCATCTCGGAGTCGGTGCTGCCGTTGCAGATCAAACCGAGGATCTCCTGCTCGCGGTCGCTTAGGTCGAGCAATTGCGCCGTCGGTATCTTGCCGTTCGACTTCTGACGCAGCGTTGCGAGTCGATCCACGACGGATCGACTGAACCAGGATGTTTCGGCCATGACGCTTTCGATCGCTTCGACCAGTTCCGATTCCGTGCGCTTGCGTTCGGTGACGTCCTGAAGTGCCCAGATCACGCATTGCTGGTCGTTGATCTCCACCCGCTCCGCGGAGACGAGGCAATCGGCGATATCCCCGTTCTTCTGCTTCATTCGCATGGGCTCATCCCTGACCAGCGTATTGTCGCGCAGCTTCTGCTCAACCGCGTGCCTTGCGGCAACGTCCTGCCAGAGACGCAACTGGGCTGCCGTCCGACCGACCACTTCCGCATCGCCGTAGCCGGAAATCTGCAGGAAGGCCTCGTTGGCCTCGGTGAAGACGAAGTCATCCAGGCGGGAGATCGCTGCTGGTGCCGGCGAAAGCCGAAACGACTTCGAGAAACGTTCCTCGCTTTGTCGCAGCGCATTCTGTGCTTTCCTGCGGGCGTCGAGATCCGCGAATGTGAACAGCATGCAGGGTTCCTCGACCACAGAGATCGGCTCGCCTGCCACGATCACCAGCCGATCACCGCCATCAGGAAGAGAGACAAGTGCTTCGCGCTGGCGGATGACCCTTCCTTCACCCAGCCTGGCAAGCGCGTCGTCTCCGGTTTCGCAGTTTGAAAACAGGCCCAGTTCGTCCACGCTCTTGCCGACGACATCCTCTTTCGTGAAGCCCGTCATTTCGATGAAGCCCTGATTGACGCGGATGAAGCGATAGTCTTCCAGCCTGCAGATCAGCCCGGGAGCCGGGTTGGCGTTGAAAGCACGTTCGAAACGCTCTTCTGCCTCGAAGCGGGGCGTCTCGTCGCGGATGACCAGAACCATCATTTCGGCATCCGGCATCGGCATGCCACGCACCGTGTGGATCCAGACAAGGTCGAGATCCGATGTCGGTGAAATTTCCACGGTGACGTCATCGACCGTATCGCCTGCCAGCAGGCGCTCTATCGGGTATTGGCCTTTATCGAGCAGGTGGTTGTTGCGGTATCGAAGCGTGAAATTGCGGCGATAGGCCTTTGCATCGGCGCCGAGCTCTTCGACCTCGGCGATCCGGTGCATATCGAGTGCTGCCTTGTTGGCCCAGGCAATACGGCCATCCGGTTCGACAAAAATGACGCCATCGCTCAGGCCGGAGATGATGTGCTGGAGGGTGATGCGGTCCAGGCGGGGGGCTTGGGCGGAATGCGTCTCATCAATTTGCATGCTGAAAACCCGCTGGCTCGTCGATCTTTCCAACGGGGACAAATAGCAGGGATGCGACCGCTCCGACATCCAAAGTGGCGAACTTATGAGCCTGCTCGGGAAGTCAGATGTACGGCGTGCCGGCGAGTGCGGCGTCGACGCCCGCAAAACCCCTTTGCATGACGTCCAGCAAAGCTGATTCAGGTTTTTGGTTCGCGCGAAAGGCGCGCAGGGCCTCGCGATAGCCAACCACCAGCGTGGCCATCAGCATGGTCGCTGCCAGATGTGCGGCGGGGTCTGAGCGCGGCCCGCCCACAGCATCGGACATCATCGCCGCGAGATCGTCGGCCAGTGTCACCTGGAGCTCGCAGGCGCGCGCCGTCAGTGCCGGGCTGTTGGCTACCATGCGCCAGAACTGGACGGGTCGATCGGTGATCCTGAACACGGGGTGCCGCTCGTTGACCAGCCTCCGCATCAAGCTCTGGAAGGCCTGGACCGGCGCTTGCCCGCCTCGACCGGCAAGCGCCGCGCGCACCAGCTCCCGCACCTCGTCCTCGCGATCGAAGACCAGGTCTTCCTTGCGGGCGAAGTAGTTGAACACCGTCTTTCTTGCGACGCCGGCCTCGCGTGCGACGTCCGTGACGGAGACCTGGTCGAAGCCGTGCTCGACGAACAGGAGCGTCGCGACATTGGAGATCGCCTGGCGCGTCTCTTGTTTCTTGCGGTCTCGGAGGCCTGGCGGATTTGACATGCCGAGCCCTATATCATAAATAAACTTACACTGAGTGTAAAATTATGGTTTCGACGCTGGAAAGAACGGCGCCGCAAGTCCGAGAGGATTTCTTCATGATCTATGATGTCGTCATTGCAGGGGCCGGCCCTGTCGGCCTGTTCCTCGCCAGCGAGCTGCGCCTCGCAGGCCTTTCCGTACTGGTGCTGGAGCAGGCCGAAGACCCGCGCTCACCCTTGAAGCGCCTTCCGTTCGGCATGCGGGGCCTTTCTGTGCCCACGCTCGATGCATTTTACCGGCGCGGGTTGCTGGATAATGTTGCGGCCGCGCAAGGTGCGGCCAAGGAGAACACCGCAGCGACCGCGCACTGGGCACAGCAGCCGCGGCGCCCGGGGGGTCATTTCGCCGGTATCCAGTTCTTTCATGACCATATCGATATGTTGAAGTGGCCATATCGGCTGCCGAGCCCGAGCGGCACGGGCATGGCGGTCGAGATGCAGTCCCTGGAAACAGTCCTGGCAACCTACGCCGGTACCGCGGGCGTCGAGATCAAACGCGGCCTCGGCGTCGAGGGCTTCGAGCAATCCGACGATGGCGTGGTCGTCCACGCTGGCGGCGAGACGTTCCGCGGGCGTTGGTTGGTCGGCTGTGATGGCGGCCGCAGCAGGGTGCGCAAGGCGGGTGGCTTCGCGTTCGTCGGCACCGATGCCGAATTTACCGGCTATTCGCTTGAAGTCGAGCTTGCCGATCCGGAAAAGCTGCAGCCGGGTCGTCATTACACGGCGACCGGCATGTATACCTACGCGCGGCCCGGAACGATTGGGATGGTCGACTTCGACGGTGGTGCTTTCCACAGAAGCCAGCCCGTCACGCTCGATCATGCGCAGGCGGTATTGCGTCGGGTGTCCGGCACGGATGTTTCCCTGACGTCGCTTCGTCTGGCCACCACCTGGACCGATCGGGCCTATCAGGCAACCGCGTACCGAAAGGGGCGGGTGCTGCTGGCCGGCGACGCCGCCCATATCCATTCTCCCCTCGGCGGCCAGGGGCTCAATCTGGGGCTCGGTGACGCGATGAACCTTGGCTGGAAGCTGGCTTCAACCATCTATGGCGATGCACCAGCCGGTCTTCTCGACAGCTACACCAGCGAACGGCATCCCGTCGGCGCGCAGGTACTGGACTGGTCACGCGCCCAGGTCGCGCTGATGCGGCCAAGCCGCAGTTCGCGTGCGCTCGAAGCCATCATCCGTGACCTCATCGACACGCGCGACGGGGCGACATATTTTGCCGAGCGTGTGTGGGGCGTCTCGCTTCGCTATGACCTTGGCGACAGCCATCCACTGGTAGGGCACAGCGTTCCCGATTTCGAGCTGGCCGGAAAGAAGGTTGGCGATCTCCTCAGGGCAGGCAAGGGTCTGCTGTTGGATTTTGACGCCAGCACTCCCCTCCAGGCACTTGCAAGCCGCTGGGGTGGCAGGATTGCCTATGTGGCCGGTCTGCCCAGGGATGGCCTCGGTTTGAGTGCCGTGCTCGTGCGCCCTGATGGATTTGTCGCCTGGGCCGCCGACGGCGCTCCCGATATCGACGAGGCTGCACGGGCGGCGTCGCGATGGTTCGGCGCTTCATGCCTTAAAGATACTCGAAATACGGCGCCCGGCGAGCGGGTGGCGTGAGGCCGATGTCGCGCATCAGATAGTCGTCGAGACCCCGCGGATCGATCCCGCGGGTTCGCGGTCGTGCGAAGAGTCGATCAGCAATCATTTTCATGTATATGGCGCGTGAATATCTCATGAAGCCGACAGTTGCATTGAACGGTGCCGCCCGTACAATGAAACCGCCATATTCATTGCATGAAGAATTTGAATGAAAAACAGTAGGACATACCCTTCACTGCAAAGCCTGCTTTCAATGCTGGCCGTGTATCGGCAGCGCAGTTTCACGCGCGCGGGGCTGGACCTTGGCCTGACACAGACCGCCGTCAGCCATCAGATCGCGCAACTGGAAAGGTGGCTGGGTTGCACGCTTTTCCTCCGCGGGCGAGCTGGTGTCGAACTGACCCCCGAGGCGGGAACGATCGTCCCCAGGGTGACGGAGGCGGTGGAAGGACTGCTGCGCGTCCTCGACGAGACGCGGTCGGTAGAGAGCGCGCGCAAGCTGCGCATTTCGACCACATCGGAATTCGCGACGCAGTGGCTTCAGCAACGGTTGCCGGGTTTCTGCTCAGCCAATCCGGCGATCGACGTCAGTGTCACGATCGAATACCGCCGGGCGCAGCTGGATGCCGAAAACGTAGGCGTGGCGATCTGGCTGATGGGGGCGCCGCCTCGCGACGGCGCCCTTCAGCTGACCGATGACCACGAACTCGTCGTCTGCTCGCCCGACTTGTTCGCAAAGCTCCCGGCGACCGATGCGCTGCTGGAGGCGCCGCTGCTTCGCTACGAGGGTGCCCGCCATACGGTCCTGGACTGGGAGCGCTGGCACGGGCAGCTTTATGGTGGGTCGGCAGGGCAAGGCAAAAGCCCGATCGCCTTCGACAGCGGGCCATGTTTCCCGACATTCGCCGACATGATCGCCGCCTGCGAGGCCGGTGAGGGCTTTGCCCTGGTTCGCACCAGCCTGGTTGCGGACAGGCTCGCGGCTAGAAAACTCGTACAGGCGTTTGACGAAACGGTCAGGTCGGACCTGCAATATTATCTTGTCTCCACAGTGACGCAACGAAAGCACGCGGAGGTCGTGGCTTTCCGGACGTGGCTTGTCCGGGCAATGGGCCTCGCGGAATAGCTTTGTCGGCTGAAAGCACGAAAAATTTTCGTGCTCGACATTGACGAGGCAGTAACCGGACTTGGCTTCGATCGTTGCGAGTGGCCGGCTTCTGTGCGAAAGCTGCGCCGCGTTCTAGGACCGCCGAACCGCCATGCGTGTCCCATCCAATCCCCTTGTCCTGATCGGACCCGCCATCCTGCTGGTTTTCGCAGCCAGTTTCGTGGCGATCTGGCTGCGCGACCGGCGGCTTCAATACCTGCTGTTCTTTTGCGCTGCCTGCCTGTTCTTCTGCCTGGGAACCTTGTCGCAAATCCTGGCCGTGCCGGACGGGGATGGCCCGAACGCAATGGCATCGTCCTTCCTCTACACGTTGAGTGTGCTTCTGCTCAATGACGGGCTGCTTCGGCGTTCCGGCCAGCGTTTGAGCCTGGTAGGCTATCTCGCCGTGCTCGCCCTGATCTGCGGCGGCATCGCCTATTTCTTTTACGTCGACCGGCAGCTGATCGTTCGCATCTACATCCTGAACTTCGGCTACGGGCTGATCTGCCTTGCCACCGCCTCGCGGCTGCGCCAACTGCGCGCGGGCATGTTCGCCGAGAAGGTCCTGTTCTGGATCCTGCTTGCCTTTTCGCTGCATTTCTTCCCGCGAACGGTGCTGACGGTCGGTATGGTGGCGCCATCGGCCGGAGCATTCGGTACATCGCCCTTCTGGCTGGCGCTGCAGTTTTCGCTGGCGGTGCTGGGTGTCATGCTGGCGCTTGCGCTCTTTGCCGTGACCGTCAGCGACATGGTTGCGGATCTGCGTCACGAACGCGCCGTCGATCCCCTGACCGGAGTGCTCAATCGGCGCGGCTTTGACGAGCGCGCGCAGGAACTTCTTGCCGACGCACGCAATTGGCCGGTCAGCCTCATCCTGGTCGACATCGACCACTTCAAGACCATCAACGACACTTTCGGGCACCCGGCTGGCGACGCGGTCCTCAAGGCATTCGGGCATCTTCTGCAAAACGCGATGCGTCAGGTCGACGTCTGTGGTCGGCTCGGCGGCGAGGAGTTTGCCTATGTGCTGCCGAACTGCGACGCAGCCGGCGCGCATGTCTTTGCGCAGCGGCTGCGGGAGAACGTGCGTGGCAACCGCTTTGATGGGTTGCCGCAAAGCCATCAACTGACGGCGAGTTTCGGTGTCACCTCCGCACGCAATAGCGAAGGCCTCAGCGAACTGACAGCGCGTGCTGATGCCGCGCTCTATCGGGCCAAACGGCAGGGCCGCGATCGGGTCGAGGTGGATGAGAGGATGGCTAAAAACCTCGTGGTGCCGAAGGCCTGATGTGCGGGGTGCGATTGTTGTCCAGCACGGATCATGGTTGAAGTGATACGATAACTGTTCGGATTACGGTTGCTGTGATGAAGAAAATAGTCAGCCTTTTCAAGTCAATGGCACGCTGGATAACCGCATGGATCGCGTGGGCGATCGGCGCGATAGGCTGCATGATGGTGTTCGCCGGTGCCGGGGGGATGTATCTGGATGGAGACTTTTCCACTCAGTCCATTGTCGTCCTGATGGCAGGCGTCGTGATCGTTTTGCTGTGTGTACTGATCCACGAAAAACTGGTTGGATTCCGGTAAGCTGAGATCGACAGTTTCAGTTCATCTTCAGGGCTGGTGGGTTGGTATTCATGTCGGCCACTCAGTAGTTAGGCAGCGCATAGCCCTGTTTCTGCAGGTTCTCGGCCACCTTGCGCCGCGCGACAAAGAAATCCGGCGGGCGGCTGGCGCGCGAATGCGCGATCTCGTCGACCGAGTAAGGCTTGAACGGCTCGGTCAGCGACTCCTTCGCCAGCGCCGGAACCAGCCAGTTCATCAACGTCGCCACATCCTTGTCGTTGAGGCCGGAATTCATGATGCCTGGAGCCTGGGTGAGGAAGGTTCGCGACTCCGCCGATTTCATGAAGGTGCCGACATTGCCTGCGAGTGCCGGAATGCGGCCGACCGTGGCCGCATTGCCTTGCGCGCCATGGCAGCCCGAACAGTGCAGCCGGTAGAGGATCTGGCCGCTCTCCGAGGCTGCGGCCGGGCTGATGCCGGCGAAAGCCATCGAGAGGATCAGGGAGGCGAAGGCGGCACGTCTCATTGTCACTGGACCAGCTGCGAGCGTGTCCCGAGCAGCGCCTTGTGATCGACCTTGTTGGCGCGGAGCGCCGTCACATCCGCGGCGGTCAACGGCTTGAAGTCGGCCGGGGCGGTGTTGAGTGTCGCAAGCACATAGTTGGCCAGCGTCGCGATCTCGTCGTCCTTGCGCTGTTTCTGCGCCGGCATGACGCTCTGATAGGTGCGGCCGGCGGCCGTGAGTTTTCCGGAGAGGCCGTTCAGGATGACGGTCGGCACATAAGTCCGGCTATCCGGTTTTCCGCCCTTTGCCCAGTCGGCGCCGGCGAGTGGCGGCGCCATGCCAGGTATGCCGACACCGCCCTTGCCATGGCAGGCCCCGCAGGTCTGTGTGAACAGGGCCGCGTGGTCGGCCAGTGCGCTGCCTGTGACCAGCATCGCCAGCGCCACGGCGAAGCCGGTTGCAGCTCCTCGTCTGAGCGCAATTCCGGACGCAAAACCGCTATCCGCTTTCGCTGGAATTGCTTCAGCCATTGCTGTTGCCAAGACCGACGACGGCCGCCACGGTGCAGTGGTAGTTGGTCTGGGTGTTGGCCATGCACCAGTTGATGTCGTTGTGTACGCCCATGCGATAGCCCGGCCGTTCGCGCAAATTGAAGTTGCACAGGCACTTGCCGCAGGAAGCGACGCCACAGCAGTCGTTGTAGCTGATCAGATAATCCTTGCCGTCGCCCGGATTCTGACAGGTGCCGACCCAGGTCACAGCGGAAATCTGCGCATTGGGCGGGCATTGGTTGATGGTGCCGCCGCAGCAGGTGCACAGGAAGCCGTCGAGCGCGCAATAGCGCCAGTATTCGCATTCCTGGTCGGTTTTTTCCGCGGCAGCACGGGCAGTGCCGCCACCATCCCGGTCGAAGGGCAGCAGCGGCATGATCGCGCCGCCGACGGCCACCTTGCCGACGAAGGACAGGAAGGTGCGGCGCCCGAGCCGGTGCGCCATCTGCCGCGATCCCCGCTCCGTGACGTGGTCGATGGCACCGAAGAGTTTGTCGATCAGTTTCGACATAACGTGTCTCCCCTAATTCTAACCCGTCTCGTTAGCTGCGATGGGCGACTTCGGCTTCGATCCAGTTCTGGATCGAAGCCTGGCCGAGATCCTGCGCATTGAGAAGGCTTTCCAGCTGCTCACGCGAATTGACCAGCCCCTTGCCGCGCACGACGCCCTGCGGGTCGAGCAGCACCGCGAAGGGCAGGCGGTTGATGCGGTAGGTCATGCCGAGGTCGCGCGACAGCACATATGGGAAGTCGGCCAGGCCGGCGGCGCGGCGGAATTCGGCGTGTTCCAGCGCATCGCCGTCGGAGGCGATGACAATGCCGAGCTTCTGCGCTTCCGCCTGCTTCAGCGATTTGAGAACCGGTAACAGCTTCTTGCAGACCGGGCAGGTGGTCGACAGGAAGAACACCAGCGTGCTCTTCGGTGCCGCCGGCCCGAGCGTCAGTGGCTTGCCGTCCAGAGTGAGCAGGTCGAAGCGTGGTGACTGTTCGCCGATCTTCGGGCCGGCGTCTGTCATCAGCGCACCCATCGGCGCCACGCGCTCGAACAGGATGCCGACCTGTCGCGCCAATGCGAAGACGACGATCAGGAGAACGATGACGATCGCCCATAGGACGATCACGGCTACAACCAGCGGATCCATCAGTCGTGCCCCTCGTGATTGTGCTGCTCGAACGTCCGGTTGGACGCTTGCAGCCAGGACCAGTTGTCGATGAGTTTTTCGATGCCTGCGAAAAGCAGGATGGCGGAAAGGATGCCGGCCGCCGCACTCAGCCAGGCTATGGCAGTCATCTCGACCGGAAGCAGGGAAGCCATCGCCACCAGGCAAAGCATTCCGAGCACGCCGTTGCGCGCCACCAGATACCAGGACAGCCCTTGGCCTGCACCACCGCAGCCGCAGTCGATGTGCGTGTTGCCGCGCACCAGGTTGAGGGCAATGGCGCCGGCGTAGATGACGAGCAGGATAAGTGCGACACCGGCAGCGAACGGTCGGGTCGCCGGCACGATCAGGCCGAGTATCACCGCGATTTCGAGAACCAGCAGGCCGAGCGCTGCCGGCGTGAGCAGTGCTGCCGGCAACAGGCGATAGCCGCCCATGGTGTGCATGAACATGGTGAGGTCGGTGGCCTTGTGCATGGCGGCGCGGGCGAAGACGCAGACCAGCGTGCCTGCCGCGATGACCACCAGGATAGGGTGCAGCGCTACCATGGCGGCTATCGCACCTCGACCTGGTCAGGCAGGTCTCCGCCTGAAGCTGTGGCCGAAGGCGTCAGCGCGAAATCCTTGCCCGCTTCCGGCAGGTCGTAACGGACGATCTCGGCCTTCAGCCCGTCGATCGCAAACAGTGCCGGCTTGTCTCCCTGGTTGACGGTCAGCCCGATCGCCGGCACCGATTTCGAACGGCCGATGACCTTCTTGGCCTTGAGGTCGATCGCCCAGATTTCTTCGGCCGGATTCTTGTGGCTGCCTTCGGTGCCATTGGAGTGCATCAGCATGTAGGCGATGCCGTTCTTGTCGTGCACGGTCAGCGGCTGGTAGCCGCCTGGGCGCCAGTTGCCTTCGACACCCTTGGCCGCTTCGATCTTGTCGACAAGCTTGGCGGTGTCGCCTTCGACATCGATGACATAGATGTTGCCGCCATAGGACGGGAACACCCAATTGTCGCCCCAGCGATAGGCGCTGGTGAAAATGGCATCCTTGTCCGGATCGAAGATCGTTTCGGACGGCTTCATCTCGCCGGTGCCGTCGGGCTTGACGTCGATGGTGCCGACGGTGCCGTCACCGCACAGGGTCGCAAACCGCGTCGCGGTCTTGGCAGCAGGGAAGATGCCGTAGCAGCCGGGATTGGGGATGTCGCCGATCTGCTTCTTGGCGGCGAGATCGACAACCGTCACCGAAGTTGCCGGGGTGGCATTCTGCACGAACAGATATTTCATCTCGGCCGACGGCTGGAACAGCGAGCGATAGTTCAGCGCCTGCGCTCGGTTCTTGGAGATCGGGATCTCTTCCTTGAAGGTAAGATCCTCGCCGGAATAGACCTCGACGAAATCCGACCGCTCGCCCCGCGTCGTGCGCGAAAGGTGCGTCGTCGCGACATAGATGTCTTTGGAACCCTGCGGGAACTGGGCCATGCCGAGGCTGCCGGTGCCGATGATGCCGATCGGCTTCAGTGTCTTGGCATCCATCGCATAGATGCGGCCGTCCACCACGTGGTTCAGCGCGAGGTCCATGGAAAAGACCATTTCGGTGCCGGCCGGGATCTTGACGTTGGTGATCTCCTCCGGCTGGATTTCCTTGGCCGCCTCCTGGGCGTAGGCAGGCAAGATCGCCGTGCCGGCCAGCAAGGCCGCTGCGAACAGACCCAAACGCATTGGTGGTCCTCCCCTTTGCTCGTTCCTTGCCCTGCCGATCCTTCACGCGCGTGTCGCAACCATGCCGTTTCATCGGGCATGGACGCTAAACTGGAGGTGGCAGAAAGGATCGAAGCCGCGGGTGGCATAGATGAAGGTTCGCCCTTGCGTTTCTCCTCGCCCGGCGACCTCTTCCGCAGCCTCTCTCCGCTCCTCCCAGGGCAGCAACAGGCTCTCGATTTCGACTTTGCATCGCCACTTCGGCGGCTCGCTTGACAGAATGCGCCAAAATGCAGGTCAGGGATGGTCCAGACTTCAGATATGCCTTTCCCGGGTCCGGTAGTCTGCCGGCGTCTCGCCGACCTGGCTCCTGAAGTTCCGGGAAAACGCGCTGGGCTCGCTGTAGCCGAGCTGCAGCGCAATCGTCGTCAGCGGAATGTCGGTCGCCACCAGCATGCATTTGGCAATCTGGACGCGCACCTTGTTGCGGATATCGAGGAAGTTCACGCCGCATTCGGCCAGCCGCCGCTGGAAGGTGCGCAGCGAGACGCCGAAATCGGCGGCGGCATGCTCGACATCGGCGTCGAAGGCACGCGCCAGCGCGGCGCTCATCCACGCCTGCAGTGCAGTGACCAGGTCGACCTCCTGGTGCAGCGCAGAGCGCTTTTCCTGAAGCTCCTCCTCTGCCTTTGCGTTGGCAACCGGATCAGCGCCGGGAACGCTGTGCTCGAGATAGGCGGCGGGGAAATAGATGGCATTGCGCGGTCGCCCGCTCTGCACCGCGCAACCGAAATAGGCTCGGTAGGCATCCACGTCCCGTGAGCAATCATGCTCCAGGTCGACATGGGAAATGGCGCGCCTTGGTCCGATGATGTCGGTCAGCATCTTGTGCTCGAGCGCGACGGTGAAGTCGGCGTCCTGGTGGCGTAACCGTACGGTGGGATCGGAGATCGAATAACTCAGCCTGGCGAGGTCGCCCGAAACGTCCAGGCGGGCCTCGGTGTTGCTCTGCAGGCTGGAAAAGTAGCTGGTGAATTTCGAGAATGCCCAGCCGAGCGTCGGGGCGGTGAAGAAGACGGTGGCGATGGAGCCCAGCGCCGGCAGATTGTAGCTGCGACCGAGCTTCAGGCCGAAGGTGATGTCGCCCTTTTCGCGCGCCGCCGCCTCAAGAATGGTGGTGAAGATCGCCAGCGGCGTGCTCTCGCTGCTTTCCGCCAGGCTTGAGCGTGTAAGCCCGAGCCGCGCCAGGATGCTCTCCGGCTCCTGACCCTTGCTGGCCAATGCGTCGAGCAGCAGCGTCGTTGCCTGCGGCGCGATCGTTCCGCTTCCCTGCATCCCGAACCTCTCCGGAGCATTTCCTTCTTACGGAAACGCGGAAACGCTCCAACGCCTCGTTTTCGCCAAGGGCATCCCTCTCATGCCCTGGTGGGATTTCTGCGGGAATTGTTGGATCGCGGCAGGGGCCTGTCAATTGCCTTGAAGTCGAACATGCCCTTTGCTGGCCAAGGCACTAGCTTGACGACGGTTCGCCGGGGAACGTTGTGGTGATGAGCCAGCGCGCGAGGTGGCTGCAGATGCTGGCCAGCCATGCCGGCCGGGCAGGGCTGGTGTCGCTGGCGTTCGGTATGGTCGTGCTTCTCTGGCAGCCGACCGACACGGCATGGTGGGCGGCGCGGCTGTTCGGAGCCGCTGCCCTGATGCTGACTTCCGGCACGCTCTTCATGCGCCCGGTTCCGGGCCGACGCCCGTTGCACCGGATTTTCGGGTGGGCTGCACTGGCTGCGCTTGTCGGTCATGTTACCATGACCACAGCTTTCCAACCCGTCTTCTTGCGCTGGCTGACGCCAGCGGTGCCGATCGAGATCGTCGCGGGCATCGCAGCGCTTCTGGCCTTTCTCCTTGTGCTGCTTGTGCAGCGGTCCCGATTGTTGCGCCGACGGCTCGGCCCTTTTTCCAGCCTGGCCGTGCATCGGATTGCCGGCTACCTGCTGATCGCGGCTGCCTGCACCCACATCGCATTGATCGCCGGGATGGCTGTCTTCGCGGCGACCGCTTTGCTTGCCGGGCTCGCCTTCCTGCTCATTGAAGGCCTGTTGCGCGAGCGTCATATCGTGCGGCTGACGGTGACGCTGGCGCTGTTCATTAGCGCAATCGCCTGGCTGGCGATGGGGTCGATGGCCGAGACGCGGCTGGCCAGCCTGCGGCAGGCGCCGATCGACCATGCCCGCTTCCTGCATACCGACCACACTGGACTGGCATGTGCCGGTTGCCACCACAATTTCGTCGACCGGAGCGGCAGCGAGAATTGCCTCACCTGCCACAAACGTATCTCCGTCTCGGAAACCATGCGCATCGACCGCATGTTCCATGCCTTCTGCTCGGATTGCCATCGCATGGACAAGCACGCCGACAAGAAAGCCGGCCCGATCGAGGATTGCGCCGGCTGTCACGGTTGACGGGGAGAGGTTTCTAGGAGGCCACGAATTTCGTGATGTCAGCGAGCGTGCCAGCGACTTCCTTCGGAAAACGGTGACGGTTTCGAACGATCCGGTCCTGCTTGCCGGCGGCTTCCATGAAGGCGCCAAAGGCAGCACGAGGGCTGCATTCGCCATCCTGCGAGCGCTTGATCAGCTCGACGGCGCGCAGATAGCTCTCGCAATCCTTGTCGGGCCAGGAACGGCGCATGGCGTCAGACATGTCTCTGATGTTGCGGATCATGAATTTGCTGCCGCAAGAAGTCTTGAAGGTTACTGGTGTAAAACAAGCCATATTTCGTGATCTCCTCTCGTTGTGTGCATGGATGTCAAGATTGCTTCCATGCATGCGATCGTTTATCCTCGGTGAAAATCCGCATCGGGGTGGATAAGTATTTTGATGGACGCTCGTTCCAACACAGAGTGTTTCGCGCTCAAACACTTTGTTTGAAGGTCGTAGCCGAAGAAACTCGCAGGTCAGGGGATTCCGTTCCTGTTCCACTTCGGTCCGGTGCTTTATGGAACGATCGAAGCGCACTCCCGTTCGGATTTCCGACACAGGAGAAAGCCCATGAAGCCATTCGTTCTCGCCACCGTCATCGCCTTGGCGACCACGCCCGTGCTGGCTCAGTCCGTCACCGAAAAGACCGGTGTGAACACGCTGCTCGGCGTCGCCCCTTCCACGAGTGATTTCGTCGGGAAAGCCGCAACCAGCGGTCTGTTCGAAATTGCGGCGAGCAGGCTTGCCGCTGAGCGAGCCGATCCGGCGACCAAGGCCTTTGCCGAAGAGATGATGCGCGACCATGAACGGCTCTCTGGCGAACTGAAACAGCTGTTGGATAACCAGGCCGTCAACATCGCCATTCCAACCGAGATGACGGGAGACCAGAAAGCGACGCTGGCCAAGCTGCAGGAACTGCAGGGGCCGGAGTTCAGCGGTCGCTACCACTCCGATCAGGTCAAGGCGCACGCGGATGCGGTCGACCTGTTCCAGCGTTATGGCGAGAAAGGCGAGCAGGCCGCGATCCGGACCTGGGCCGTAAGCACGCTGCCGACGTTGCGGCATCATCTCGACATGGCCAAGGAACTGAACAGGTAGCGACCACGGCTGGACCGTCGACCAGCCGTGCGTCATGCTGCCGTCCATGGCCCGGACCGCCACGATTTATGGGAGCAGTCATGACATCCGCCGACAAATCCGCTGTCCAGCTTACCCATCCCGAGCGCGTCTACTGGGAGGATGCCGGTGTCACCAAGGCCGACCTCGCGGACTACTATGCCGGGGCTTGGCCACGCATGGCGCCATTGGTGATCAACCGGCCATTGGCGCTGCTGCGATGCCCGGAGGGGACCGCCGGCCAGTGTTTCTTCCAGAAACATGCCTGGCGGGGCCATGCCAGGGAGGTCCTCACCGTGCAGGATCCGAATGACAATTCCGAGGAGCCTATCCTGGCGATCGACAGCTTCGATGGCGTGGTCGGGCTCGTCCAGGGGGCAGCGCTCGAGATCCATCCGTGGCAGGCATCCCTGGCCGACCTCGAACACCCCGACCAGATCGTCATGGATCTCGATCCTGGCGAGGGTATCACATGGCAGGACCTGATCGATGGCGCGCGGGAAGTCCGCGCCCGTCTGGAAAAGGCGGGCCTAAGCACCTTCGTCAAGACCACCGGCGGCAAGGGCCTCCACGTCGTGGCGCCACTCAAGCCGGTCACCGGCTGGAATGAAGTGAAGGAATTCACCAAGACAATCGCCGACGAGATGGCCTCCGACAGTCCCGACAAATATGTCGCGACCATTACCAAGTCGAAGCGTGTCGGCCATATCCTGATCGACTATCTGCGCAACCAGCGGGGTGCGACGGCAATCGCGCCATACGCCACCCGGGCGCGCGCCGGCGCTCCTGTTTCCATGCCGCTCGACTGGAATGAGCTTGGCCCTTCGATCGGCCCGGCGCATTTCACCGTGAACAACGCTGCTGGCCGGCTCGGCATGGCCGATCCCTGGAAGGATTTTCGCAAGGCAGAGGTCGCTTTGAAGGCGGGATGAGCTGATTGGGGCTGGAGCCGGCGGAACTGCGCGAGGACCACGCGGTTTGGGCCGAAGTCGCCCGCAGTCGGACGACTTCGGCTGTCTCTGTTAATGGGTGATTTGCGAATGCTCCCCGCCACGCTGCGAGATGCCGCCCAGCGCTTCGCCGGCGTGCATGGCTTCGCCATTGGTGGCGAGATCGCCGAGCGAGACGATGCCCACCAGCCGCTTGTCGCGGTTGAGCACCGGCAGTCGCCGCACCTGGATATCGCCCATGTTCTGCAGGACGGCGCTGACTTCCTCGTCGTCGAAACAATATTTCACGTCCGATGTCATCACATCGCGCACCGGTGTTTCCGGACCCTTGCCCATGGCAACACCGCGAACCGTGATATCGCGGTCGGTGACCATGCCGATCAACTGATCGCCGTCAGCGACTGGCAATAAACCTGCGTCGAGGCTGGCCATGGCTTGCGCGACGTCACGCAAGGTTGCATCCGGCATGGCGATGCGTACGTCCTTGGTCATGCAATCTCGTACTCTCATGGTGGTCTCCCGGAGTTCGACGCCCCACGCCGATTAGGTGATGCAAGCCAAATGAGCGGGCGACAAAAACGTTCCGATGAAAGTCTCGCTTTGCGCTGCTGCGCAGTTTCTCGGAACGGGAGCGCTGATGATCTCGTTTAAGTCCTTGCTGGCGCGGGAGCAGGAACGATCCTCATGAAACCAGAACTGATCTTCACTCATGTTGCCAATGCCGTATCCCATGCGGCGGGCAAGGCGGTGACCTTCGGGCTTTGCGTTCTGGCTGTGCTGGCCTGGGCGGTGACCGGCCCCTATTTCGACTATTCGGATACCTGGCAGCTGATCATCAACACCAGCACCACCATCATCACCTTCCTGATGGTCTTCCTGATCCAGAACACGCAGAACCGAGACAATGCAGCGATCCAGACCAAGCTGGATGAACTGATCAGGGCTTCGGAAGCCAAGAACCAGCTGATCGGCATCGAGCATCTGACCGAAAAGGAGGTTGAGCACCTGCGCAAGGATATCGAACGGAAGGTCAAGGAACTGACCAAACAACGCCAGACGTCGAAGTAAAGGCTATGCACGCTGCGTGGCCAAAAAGGAGATTGTCCGATGCGCCTACGACAAGAAACCGCAGAGAAGAGCATTAAGATGACGACCCGTGTCGAGCGCGCCATCGAAGCCGATTATTATGCCCGCCGCGTGGGGATCACCAAAAGGGAAGCTTACAGGATGCTCCGCGATGGCGACGCCAGGGTGGCGCCAGCGGACGAGCCGTCGGCTGATCCCCTGGTGATGTTCCTGGCCGAACATACCGACCTCTCGCCGAACCAGGCCAGGGACCTCGTCGATCAGGAAGGGCGCAATCTGCACAAGCTGCGCAAGATCGCCCGGACTATGAAAGCCGAGAGCTGACTGCAGCAGATCCAGGAAAATAATTGGAACGAGCCGCTGTTTGAGAGCGTTCGATTGTGGTCGAGCTTGGAGGTTTTGAGCTCGGTGAAGCATTTCGAAAGGAGAGAGCCATGAGCCTCGGCACAATTCTTATTATCATCCTGATTCTTCTCTTGCTCGGCGGTTTCAGTGGTTTCGGCGGCGGTCCGTTTTACGGAACCGGCTATTACGGCGGCGGTGGATTGTCTCTTCTGCTCATCATCATCGTCATACTGGTGCTGCTGGGGCGCGTCTGACGCGCAAGGAGCACCACCATGGCCGAGAAGATTTCAGAAGAAAAAGCCAAGCAGGGACGCAGGGGCACTCACGTGCTCTGGATTCTGGTGGTGAGCCTGCTTCTCGCATTGATCGCATGGGGCGCCGTGGAGATTTACGGGCGTACGAGCATGGATACCGGATCGGCCCCACCGGTCACGCAGAGCCAACCCTAGCAGAAGATGTCCGGTCCCATCGAGGAGTGATGATCATGCACAGTCTGGCGACGAAAAATCCCGAAGAGTTGGAGCAATTTCAAAAACGGGCGACCGCGCGATTCGCCCCCGAGTTCCTGCGGGCCGCATTGCAGCGGCTCTCGAAGCTTCACGGCGAGGACGAACTGGACAAGTTCGAACGTGCGATGATCGAGCTGGTCGAGGGCCAAAGCGAAGAGGAAGCAGATTTTTCGGTGCTCAAGGAATTCGCGATCGAGCAGCTCTATCAGGTCATCAGGGAGGCCAAGGAATCTCCCGATACCAAGCAGCGGCTGGAGGATATCGCCAAACGACGGACTTCCGGCCGTTCCGAAGAGGCCAGGACGCTGGAGGAACAACTTCAGTCGGGACTGGAAGACAGTTTTCCGGCGAGTGATCCGCCGGCAGTTGTGTCCTCGACCATTTCGGGAGCCAGGGAAAAACACAAGCAATAAGGCAGGGTGTCAGCGTGTCGAGCGTACCGGCAGCCGGTCCGTAAGTCATCGCGGGCCGGTTTTCGTTCAGTGGCGCCGACAGTTCCGAAAACTGAACGAGAACCGGCGCTCGACAAACGGGTCGCTGTCCGGGGAGGGAATTTGCTTGGACAATCCAGCCACGACACCGGAAACCTTGCGGGATGGGGCCGAAGCGGCACGTGCGGTTTCGCTGCGTTACGTTGCGGACGGCGAGCCCGGGATCCATCGGCGTCGGGCAGGGCGCGGATTTCGCTACGAGGATGCTCGGGGCCGCAAGGTTGGCAGCCAGTCTGATCTGGCGCGCATCCGCTCGCTTGCGATACCGCCAGCCTGGATCCAGGTGTGGATCTGTCGCGACGACAAGGGACATATCCAGGCAACCGGACGGGACGCTCGCGGCCGTGGCCAGTATCTCTACCACCCTGACTGGCTCCGGATACGGGGCGAGGCCAAGTTTTTGAGCCTGATCCCGTTTGCGCGCGCGCTGCCGACAATGCGGTTGCAGGTCGATCGCGACTTGCGCAGGCATGGCTTGCCGCGCGAGCGCGTGTTGGCCGTGGTTGTCTGGCTACTCGACAACACCCTGATCAGGATCGGCAATCCGGCCTATGCCCGGGAAAACGGCAGTTTCGGTCTGACGACGCTGCGCGACAAACATGTCGACATCGTCGGCTCGAGCCTGCGTTTTGTCTTCAAGGGCAAGTCCGGCAAGGAGTGGAATCTGAAACTGAACGACCGGCGTATCGCAGGCATCGTGCGCCACACGCAGGAGCTACCGGGCCAGACCCTGTTTCAATATCTGGACGAGAACGGCGATCGCGCGGCGGTGACGTCGCATGCTGTCAACGCTTACATCGGCGATATTTGCGGTTTCACGTCGAAGCATTTCCGGACCTGGGGCGCTACCGTGCAGGCCTTGTCCCTGTTCGCGCAGACGCCCTTGCCTGAAACCAGGAAGAGTACGGCCGAATTGCGCAACCGCGTCATTGACAAGGTGGCCGCGACGCTCGGCAACACGCGCGCGGTCTGCCGCAGCGGCTATATCCATCCCCAGGTCGTTGCGTCCTGGGAAAGCGGGCAGTTGTCGGCGGAACTGAAAGCGGCCGGGCCAGTGAGGAGGAAGGAATTTCTCGACACCGGCGAAGTTCGCACACTGGCGTGGCTGCTTGATGTGGAGAAGCGGGGGCGGGCGGGTTCGTAGCCGATCAAATTCGGAACCCATCGTTCGCAGTCGGGTTCTGCTTTCATGAAAGGAGAAACCGATGCGTATCTTGACGCTCGTTACGGCCCTTTCGGTGATGGCTGCGTTTTCGCCGGCATGGGCACAGCAATCGGAACAGAAATTGCCTGAGCTGACGCCGGATCACTCGCCGCAGCAATCCGTGCCGATGCCTGGGCTGTCGCCCGATCAGGAGGTCACGGCGATCAACATCGTCAGGGTCGAGGAACTGCCGCAGCCGGACAAGGCGCAGGTGGAAACCAAGCTGAACGAGACCAGCGCGGATGAGTTGCGCGAACTGCAGACATCGATCCAGGCCTCGCCGATGGCGGTAATGATGCTGGCCCAGAACGGCCTGGATGCAACACAGGTGGTGGCGGCAACGATAGACCAGACTGGTACGCTTACGCTGGTCATCCAGGAAACAGCGTAGTCGCTACCGATCTGTGTCGAGTTGCTCAATGACTTTGGCGTCGCCGACATTGGTGAGTACGGTCTCTACCTCTTCGTCATCGACACCGAGATAAGCGGCGATGACCTTGGGGTCCGAGCGGACAAAGGCCGGGTTGCCGTCGGAGATCTTGCGGCCGTACTCCAGCACCACGATGTGATCGGAAATCTGCATCACCACCGACATGTCATGCTCGATCAGCAGGATCGACGTGCCATTGTTGGTGCGGATGTCCATCAGCAGTTCGTTGAGCGCCAGCGACTCCTTCGGGTTCAACCCGGCCGCGGGCTCGTCGAGGCAGAGCAGTTCCGGGCCGGTGCACATGGCGCGCACGATTTCGAGCCGGCGCTGGGCGCCGTACGGGAGGTCGCCGGCGGGGTCGTCGGCGCGGTCGATGAGGTCGGCCTTTTCCAGCCAGTATTGCGCAAGCTCCACCGATTCCGTGGAAGCCCGGCGATAACTGCCAATGCCGAACAGACCCAGGATGAGGAAACCCGACGCCTTCATCAGCTTGTTGTGCTGGGCGACCAGCATGTTCTCAAGCACCGTAAGGCCAGGAAACAGCCGGATGTTCTGGAAGGTGCGGGCGACCTTGGCCTTGGCGGTGATCTGGAAGTCCGGCATGCGTTCGAGAAGGAACTCCGAGCCGTCGCCGCCGGTGAAATGGATCATCCCCTCTGTCGGTTTGTAGAAACCGGTGATGCAGTTGAACACCGTCGTCTTGCCGGCGCCGTTGGGGCCGATCAGCGCGGTGATCTCGCCGCGCCTGGCCTCGAAGGAAAGGTCGCCGATGGCGACGAGACCGCCGAATTCCATGGTCAGGTGCTGGACTTGGAGAAGGGTTTTATCCATCGGAGGCACGCTCTCTGGGGCAAGTCCGGCAAAAGCGCGCAACGGTTTCGCGTCCGGAATTGTGTAAGATGAAGCCCCTGGGGTTCGGAATGCGCGAGTGGATGATCGGTTCCGCAGTTTGTTGGCCAGTTTCCGCTCGCTGTGGAGAAACAGGCTCGCCCGGCCAACAGCGTGGCGGCCCTTCGCGCACTTGAATATGGTGCGCCGACTCAATGGTTGGAGACGAAGTAACGCATGAGCGGCGCAGAACAGGCGGGCAAGGAACGGATCGCTACCACCATCGCGGCTGAAATTGCTGCCAAGCCCCAGCAGGTATCGGCGGCGATCGCCCTGCTCGACGAGGGGGCGACGGTTCCGTTCGTGGCGCGCTACCGCAAGGAAGTGACCGGCGGTCTCGACGATACGCAACTGCGCCAGCTTGCGGAACGTCTCGTCTATCTGCGCGAGCTCGACGCGCGCCGCGCCGCGATCCTGGATTCGATCGGCGAACAGGGCAAGCTGACGGGCGAGCTGAAGCTCAAGATCGCTGCTGCCGCTACCAAAGCCGAACTCGAAGACATCTACCTGCCTTACAAGCCGAAGCGCCGCACCAAAGCCGAGATCGCGCGCGAACGCGGACTCGGTCCTCTGGCCGAAGCCATCATGGCCGACCGCGCCGCCATGCCGCAGCAACTCGCCGAAGGCTACATCACCGAAGAGGTGCCGGACACGAAGGCGGCGCTGGAGGGCGTGCGCGACATCCTGTCCGAACAGTTCGCGGAGAACGCCGATCTGGTCGGCAAGCTGCGCGCCTATATGCAGGATCGCGCCTTCCTGCGCTCGCGCGTCGTCGACGGCAAGCAGGAGGCAGGTGCCAAGTTCTCCGACTATTTCGATCATGCCGAGCGCTGGGCGACGACGCCCAGCCATCGGGCGCTGGCGATGCTGCGCGGCCGCAACGAGGATGTGCTCTCGCTCGCCATCGAAGTCGATGCCGACGACACCTCGCTGGTCAAGCCGGTGGAGCGCATCATCGTGCAGACACTTGCGATCGGCAACGCGCTGCCGGGCGACAAATGGCTGACTGAGGTTGCCGGCTGGACCTGGCGCGTGAAGCTGTCACTGCATCTGTCGCTCGACCTGATGCGCGACCTGCGCGAACGCGCCGAGGAAGAGGCGATCCATGTCTTCGCCCGCAACCTGAAGGACCTGCTTTTGGCAGCACCAGCCGGTTCGCGTGCCACCATGGGCCTCGATCCAGGCATCCGTACCGGCGTGAAGGTGGCAGTGGTCGACGGCACCGGCAAGCTAAAGGAGACGGCAACGGTCTATCCGTTCCAGCCGAAGAACGATGTGCGCGGCGCCCAGGCTGAACTCGCCCGGCTGCTGCGCCAGCACAATGTCGAGCTCATCGCCATCGGCAACGGCACCGCCAGCCGCGAGACCGAGAAGCTGGTCGCCGACCTGCTTGGCGACATGCCGGCGCCGAAGCCGCTGAAGGTGATCGTCAGCGAGGCCGGCGCATCGGTCTATTCGGCATCGGAAACAGCCGCTGCCGAATTCCCGAACCTGGACGTTTCCCTGCGCGGCGCGGTGTCGATCGCCCGGCGGCTGCAGGATCCGCTGGCGGAACTCGTCAAGATCGAGCCCAAATCGATCGGCGTCGGGCAATACCAGCATGACGTGGACCAATACCGGCTGGCGCGTTCGCTCGACGCAGTGGTGGAGGATGCGGTGAATGCCGTCGGCGTCGACCTCAACACGGCCTCCGCGCCTCTGCTGGCGCGCGTTTCAGGCCTTGGCGCATCGCTGGCCGAAGCGATCGTAGCGCATCGTGACGCCAATGGTCCGTTCCCCAGCCGGCAGGAACTGCTCAAGGTGTCGCGGCTGGGGCCAAGGGCCTTTGAGCAAAGCGCAGGCTTCCTGCGCATACCCAACGGCGCCGAGCCGCTGGACGCGTCCTCGGTGCATCCGGAAGCCTATGGCGTGGCCAAGAAGATCGTTGCCGCCTGCGGGCGCGACGTGCGTGCGCTGATGAGCGACCGCGCCATGCTGCAGGCTCTGGATCCGCGCGTTTTCGTCGACGAGCGTTTTGGCTTGCCGACCGTGCGCGACATCATCGCCGAACTGGAAAAACCGGGTCGCGATCCGCGTCCTGGCTTCAAGACGGCGACCTTTGCCGACGGTGTCGATGACATCAAGGACCTGAAACCGGGCATGCTGCTGGAGGGCACGGTCACCAACGTCGCCGCCTTTGGCGCCTTTGTCGACATCGGCGTGCACCAGGACGGCCTGGTCCATGTCTCGCAACTGGCCGACCGGTTCGTGAAGGACGCACACGAGGTGGTCAAGGCCGGCGACATCGTCAAGGTGCGCGTGGTCGATGTCGATATTCCCCGCAAGCGCATTGGCCTGACGATGCGGCGTGATGGCGATGGCGGTTCGGCCAGGCCGGCGCGTCAGGATGGTCCGAGAAAACCGGCCATGCCGCAGCAGGGCAGCGGCAAGCCGGACAAGACGCCGCCGTCGCAGGGCGCGTTTGGCGCGGCATTGGCTGAAGCGTTCAAGAAGCGCTGACGCGCATGCAGGGGGGCGATTGGCTGGCGGGGGTGGTCCGCCACCCGTGGCAAATGTTTTTCAGTGAATTGAAGCCCGCTTGGCCGTCCGGTCGATCGCGTCGACAACCGTCCTATACAAGGCGGGCGGCAGATCGTGTCCCATCCCAGCGATCAGCATGAAATCCGCATTTGGAATGGAAGCCGCGGTGTCTTCGCCGCAAGCCGGAGGGATGAGCGGATCGTCAGCGCCATGAATGACAAGCGTCGGCGCGGTAATTGTTGCAAGGTGCGAACGACGATCACCGGCTACGGCAATCGCAGCGATCTGTCGTCCGAAGCCACCTGGATCGTAGGCGCGACGGATCTCCTCCAGTATCAGACCGCGACAGGCCTCTTCATCAAACGGATGGCCGCCGCCGGCGATACGGCGTGCGAAGGCAAGGCCGTGTGCGACAAAGCCGGCTTCGTCGGAGGCCGGATCTGGCGCGGGGCGCATCATAAGCGCCATGACGTCGGGTGAGGCCTGTGGCAGGGTCGGATTGCCGGTACTCGACATGATCGACGTCAGGGACAGCACCCGCCCAGGATGTTCGCTTGCAAGGATCTGCGCGATCATTCCGCCCAGTGACCGGCCGACAACATGCGCTTTGTCGATGGCGAGGACATCAAGCAATCCGATGGCATCCGCGGCCATGTCAGCGAGCGTGTAGGGAACGTCCGGTCGTTGTCCGGCCATGAGAGTTGCCGCCAGCACACCAAAATCCGGCGGGGCGAACTGGTGGAAATGCGTCGAACATCCGGCGTCGCGGTTGTCGAACCGGATCACGCGATAGCCTCGGGCTGCCAGTTCTTCGCAGAACGGAGCGGTCCATCGGATCATCTGCGTGCCCAATCCTGCAATCAGCAGGATCGCTTCGTCGGCCTCGTTGCCGAAGCTGTCATAGGCCAGATCGATCGCATTGGTTTTGACAATAACCATGATGACGTTCCGGGGATCATGTGATCGAGGAAGGCGAGTTTCGATTGCAGTCGCGTGGGACTCGACGTCAGCGATTGGCAGGCGTTTTATTACCCGGACGAAATTATCGCGTCAATATTGCCCGGGTAATATTTGTGGTGGTCGCCGCACGAGCGTGCCAGAGCAAGCTGCAAAGACGATCAGCCTGCTCTGAACTTTTCAGTTCACGGTGTTCTCGGGCCGCCGTCCGGCAAAATAGACATCGAGGCTGGCCAGCACCATATTGCCCATGGCGCGGCGTGTCTCGATGGTGGCGCTGGCCTGATGTGGCATCAGCACGACATTGGGCAGGTCGAGGAAATCCGTGCGGATGGCCGGTTCGTTCTCGAACACGTCGAGACCGGCCGCTGCGATCGTGCCGTCGCGCAGGGCTGTGACCAGCGCATCCTCGTCGACCACGCTGCCGCGCGCGATGTTGATCAGCGTGCCCTGCGGGCCGAGTGCCTTGAGCACGGCCCTGTCGATGACACGGCGCGTGTCCGGCGTCGCCGCGACGCAGATGGCAAGCACGTCGCTGTCGGCCGCAAGTGCGACCGCATCGGCAAAATGCGGCCAGGCGACGTCGTGATAGTGTGTCCGGTTTGAATAACGCACAGCCATGCCGAAGAGCTCGGCGCGCGTGCCCAGCGCGCGGCCGATCTGGCCGAGACCCAGAATGCCCAGCCGCTTGCCGCGCGGGCTGGAGCCGAGCGGAAATTGCTCGCCTGCCTGCCAGCGGCCGCTGCGCACGAAACGATCGCCGTCGACGATCCGGCGCAGCACGGCAAGAATGAGCGCCAGCCCCATGTCCGCGACTTCATCGGTCAGCGCGCCCTGTGTGGTGGTGACATGGACGTTGCGCTTGCGGGCGTAGGCCAGATCGATCCTGTCCGTGCCGACGCCGTTCACGGCAATGATACCGAGTTCTGGCAGCTGGTCGATCCAGTCATTGGTTAGACCGATGCCGCCGCCGGTAACGACAGCGCGGATCTCGCTAAGTGCCGCTTCGATGCCGTCACGCTGCGCAGCGTCGAAAAGGCGATGCACCTGAAAGGCGGCATCGAGCCTGGTTTCGATCTCCGCCATCATCGGTTCAACGAGCAGGAGATGCGGTTTCATCTGGTCTCCATGGTCCACGATTTGTTTGGTGGAGAATGCCACCAGGGTGTATAATCACCGCAGTCGACAGCCGAAACAGGGCTCGGCTGCAGAGGGCGACATCCAGCCCGTTAGAGGAGGGCATGCTATGGCATTCCTCCACTTCGACACAAACCGTCCCGCACACTTCCTCTCGGATTGGGGTGTCCCGATCGCAGCTGCCTTCATCATAGGCTGCTGGATCGGCCTGATGCTGTGGGGTTGAGCGCCTAGTCAGGGCTGACCGTCAGTTCGACGCGATCCGCCGAGAAGCGCGTCTGCGAATACTGGATCGGCCTGTCGCTGCTGTCGACATTGATACCGCGCGCGACCAGCACGATGGCGCCGGGTGAAAGCTGAAGATCGCGCGTATCGGTGTCGTCGGCGTGCCGCGCTTCGATGGTCGTCGAGGCGCGGCGATAATCCGTGATGCCAGACAATGCGAGTGCCTGGGTGATCGAATGGGTGCTGGCGAAATGGTCCGCGATTTCGGGGAAACGTGTGGCATGAAACCATGCGGTGGAACGTGAGACAGGAACGCCGTCGGCGAGGCCGCGCATTTCGAGGCGGATGACCTCTTCGGAAACCTCAAGCCCGAGTGCTGCGGCAACCGTGGCGTTGGCCGGCTCGCTGGCCTGGTCCAGCAGTTCGATCTGACGGTCCCGCGCCTGGCCTTCGAGGCCGGCGGAGAAGCGTGTCCTGGCGCCGATCGGATAGGTGAGGCGCTTCTGGCGCCGCACATAGGTACCGCGTCCCTGCTCGCTCCGCAGCACGCCTTCATGGACGAGGGCCGCTATTGCCGCGCGCACGGTATGCCGGTTCACGCCGAAGCGTGCTGCGAGCTCGGCCTCGGGTGGCAGGCGGCCGTTCTCGTCGGCAAGACCGGTGCCGATGCCACGCCGGATCTCGTCGCCGATCTGCCGCCACAGCGCGACGCCGACCCCTCGATGCAATGCCGACTTCGACATTTTTTTCTCACATGTCCAGGGACCCGATCCGCCTCTATTGCGGTCAAAAATAGTGGGCCCCGCCCTTCGTTGTCATTGTTCCGTCATTCAACGGGTCTAAGACAGGTTAGGTTATCTAGTTGTCTAGATCAATAGACAAATTTGAGGTTGGCATGAAGATGACGGCGGATCAAACCGCGCGACAGGACCGGATGGCGGTTCTGGCGCGCTGCAGCACTGAACGGCTGAATGCGTTGTGGTCGACGCTCGGGCTGCAGCCCAGGCATACACCTCTGCGCGGTCCTGAGGCCGGCCTGGTGATGCTGCGTGGGCGCGTTGGCGGCACCGGCGAGCCGTTCAATGTCGGTGAGGCGACCGTCACTCGCGCCAGCGTGAAACTGGAGGATGGTTCGGTCGGTCATGCCATGGCGCTCGGCCGCGATCATGCCAAGGCGCGGCTCTCGGCGGTCATCGATGCGCTCTGCCGCAACGCCGAAACCGCGGCCCGCATCGATGCCGAACTGATCCTGCCGATGCGGCTCGAACTCGATCAAGTCGATGAAACACGCCGCCAGCAGACTGCTGCCACACGCGTCGACTTCTTCACCATGGTGCGAGGAGAGGACTGATGCTGAACGAAGCGACTGCCCTCGAGGGTGGGTTCTCCGATCCGGTCCTGAATGCTCAGTCCGTCTTCCGCGCCGTCATGGATGCGATGGCGAAGCCTGCGATCGTCATCGAGATTGATGCCGTGGTGACGCCGCCTGCACCGCTCGGCAGGGCAGCCGGCGCCGTGGCCTGTGCCCTGATCGATGCCGATACGCCGTTCTGGCTGGATGCCTCTCTGGCTGAGCATGCCGCGCTGCGCGCCTGGCTTGCTTTCCATACCGGCGCCCGCGAGATGGCGACCTGCGGCGACGTTGCTTTCGCCCTGGTCGGCGCTCCGCTGACCATGCCGCCGCTGGAGCGCTTTGCTCAAGGGACCCAGGAATACCCCGATCGTTCCGCCACGCTGATCCTGCAGGTGCCGAGCCTCGAAGGCGGTACACCGCTGACATTCGAGGGTCCGGGCATACGCGATCGCATCACGCTGGCGCCGCGCGGACTGCCGCAGGACTTCACCGCTCAATGGAAAGCCAACCGCAAGCGCTTCCCGCGCGGCGTCGACCTCATCTTCGCCGCAGGTGATGCCATCGCCTGCCTGCCGCGTTCGGCGCGCCTCGTCGAGAAGGAGGGTTGATCGATGTATGTTGCAGTCAAGGGCGGCGAGGCCGCCATCGACAATGCCCACCGCCTGCTGGCTGATCGCCGTCGCGGCGACAGGTCGGTGCCGGCGCTGACGCTCGAACAGATCACCGAACAGCTGAGCATCGGCGTCGACCGCGTCATGAGCGAAGGCTCGCTCTACGATCGCCGGCTCGCGGCGCTCGCCATCAAGCAGGCGCGCGGTGATCTGATCGAAGCGATCTTCCTGGTCCGCGCCTACCGCACCACGCTGCCGCGCTTCGGACACAGCGAGCCGGTCGACACCGGCGCCATGCTGGTCGAGCGGCGCGTGTCCGCCTGCTACAAGGATCTGCCTGGCGGCCAGCTGCTCGGACCGACATTCGACTACACGCACCGCCTGCTCGATGAGGAACTCGAAGGTGATCCGCAGATCGAAACCGGAGCGCTGCGCGGTGGTGCGCAGGAGCCGGTCATGCGCGTGGCCGACATCCTCGGACAGGAAGGCCTGATCGAGGATGACGGCTTCATCGACCCCGCGGCCGAACCCGGCGACATCAACCAGACTCCGACGGAATTTCCGATGTCGCGCGCCATGCGGCTGCAATCGCTGTCGCGCGGCGACGAAGGGTTCCTGCTGGCGCTCGGCTATTCTACCCAGCGCGGCTACGCCCGCAGCCATCCCTTTGTCGGCGAGGTTCGCATTGGCGAGGTCGATGTCGAGGTGTTCATGCCGGAACTCGGCTTTGCCGTTCCGGTCGGCCGCGTCCAGGTGACCGAATGCCAGATGGTCAACCAGTTCAAGGGATCGGCCAAGGCGCCGCCGCAGTTCACACGCGGTTATGGCCTTGTCTTCGGCCAGTCCGAACGCAAGGCGATGGCGATGTCGCTCTGCGATCGTGCCTTGCGCGCGGAAGAACTGGGCGAGGATCTGGTCGCAGCGCCGCAGGACCAGGAGTTCGTGCTGTCGCATTGCGACAACGTCCAGGCCACCGGCTTCGTCGAACATCTGAAACTGCCGCACTACGTCGACTTCCAGGCCGAGCTCGGCCTGGTTCGCACCATGCGCTCCGAATACGAGCAGCGTGCCGGCGAGGCGGTTCTTGAAACAAGGGAAGCCGCCGAATGAACGCGCAGGCATCAAACTACAACTTCGCCTATCTCGACGAACAGACCAAGCGCATGATCCGGCGCGCCATCCTCAAGGCGATCGCCGTGCCGGGCTACCAGGTGCCGTTCGCCAGCCGTGAAATGCCGATGCCTTACGGCTGGGGCACCGGTGGCGTCCAGGTCACGGCCTCAATCCTGGGGCCGGACGACGTGTTGAAGGTCATCGACCAGGGCGCCGACGACACCACCAACGCGGTCTCGATCCGCAAGTTCTTCCAGAAGGTTGCCGGCGTCGAGACGACTACGAGCACGCAGGACGCGACGATCATCCAGACCCGCCACCGCATTCCCGAAGCGCCACTGCAGGAAGGCCAGGTGCTGGTCTACCAGGTGCCGATCCCCGAGCCGCTGCGTTTCCTCGAACCGCGCGAGACGGAAACCCGCAAGATGCATGCGCTGGAAGAATACGGCCTCATGCACGTGAAGCTCTACGAGGACATCGCCAGGAACGGCCACATCGCCACCACCTACGCCTATCCGGTGAAGGTCGAGGGCCGCTACGTGATGGATCCGTCGCCGACGCCGAAATTCGACAATCCGAAGATGCACATGTCGCCGGCGCTGCAACTGTTCGGCGCCGGGCGCGAGAAGCGCATCTATGCGGTGCCGCCGCATACGGAGGTGATCAGCCTCGATTTCGAGGACCACCCCTTCGAGGTGCAGCGTTTCGACAAGCCGTGCGCGCTGTGCGGAGCCGAGCAGGTTTATCTCGACGAGGTCGTGCTCGACGATCGCGGCGGGCGCATGTTCGTCTGCTCCGACACCCATCATTGCGAAAGCCGCCAGGCCGCTGGCCATCGCGGTGACCAGGCCGCAGGCCATAGCAACGAAACATCCGGCGAGGCCCTGTCATGACTGTTTCGGTGAGGATCGACCACTCGGAGGTCGAAACCGACACCCTGCCGCTGATGTCGGTCCGGTCGGTGAGCAAGCATTACGGTCAGCGCATCGGCTGCGCCGATGTCGATTTCGACATCTGGCCTGGCGAAGTGCTGGCGATCGTCGGTGAATCCGGCTCGGGCAAGACGACTTTGCTCAACTGCATTTCCACGCGCCTCGCGCCCACCGCGGGAACGGTGTCCTACCGCATGCGTGATGGTGAGATGCGCGACCTCTATGGGTTGGGCGAAGCCGAACGCCGCCTTCTGCTGCGCACCGACTGGGGCTTCGTCCACCAGAACCCGGCCGACGGCCTGCGCATGACGGTTTCGGCCGGCGCCAATGTCGGCGAGCGGCTGATGGCGGTTGGCGACCGGCACTATGGCAACATCCGCGCCACCGCCACCGACTGGCTTGGCCGTGTCGAGATCGATGCCGACCGCATCGACGACCAGCCGCGCGCCTTCTCCGGCGGCATGCGCCAGCGCCTGCAGATCGCCCGCAATCTGGTGACCGCGCCGCGCCTGGTCTTCATGGACGAGCCCACCGGCGGCCTCGACGTTTCGGTGCAGGCGCGCCTGCTGGACCTGCTGCGCGGCCTGGTTCACGATCTCGGCCTCGCCGTCATCATCGTCACGCACGATCTTGCCGTCGCGCGCCTGCTGTCGCACCGCATGATGGTGATGAAGGACGGCCGGGTGATCGAACACGGGCTGACCGACCGTCTGCTCGACGATCCGCAGGCGCCCTACACGCAACTGCTCGTTTCTTCGATCCTGCAAGTCTGAGGCGCGGTGATGACGCTACTTCTCAATGTTTCCGGTCTTGCCAAGACCTTCACCATGCATCTGCGAGGCGGCATCGAACTGCCGGTGATCGTGGATGCGGCCTTCGCGCTGGAGGGTGGCAAATGCGCCGTGCTCGGCGGCCCGTCCGGCGCCGGCAAAAGCTCGATCCTGAAGATGCTCTACGGCAACTATGCCGTGAACCAAGGCAGCATCGAGATCCTGCATCGCGGCCACATGGTCGACCTGGCATCAGCCGCCCCGCGCACGGTGCTCGAAATCCGCCGCGAGACGATCGGCTATGTCAGCCAGTTCCTGCGTGTGGTGCCGCGCGTCAGCGCGCTCGACATCGTGGCGGAACCGCTGGTCGAGCGCGGCATCGATCGCGGCAAGTCAGCCGGCAAGGCGCGCGAACTGCTGAGCCGTCTCAATTTACCCGAGCGCCTCTGGGCCCTGCCGCCCGCCACTTTCTCCGGTGGCGAACAGCAGCGTGTCAACATCGCGCGTGGTTTCATCACCGAACATCCGGTGCTGCTCCTCGATGAGCCGACCGCATCGCTCGACGCCACCAACCGTGCCGTCGTCGTCGAGATGATCGCGGAAAAGAAGCAGGCAGGGGTGGCGCTGCTCGGTATCTTCCACGATGCCGACGTGCGCAATGCCGTTGCCGATATCGTCGTCGACGTCACCGGCTTCGCGCCGGACCGAAAGGCAGCCTGAGCATGCCGCGCCTTTCAGAAGCCCCGTTTGTCGATCCGACAGCCCGCCTCGAGAACTGCACGCTTGGCCGCTACACCGAGGTGACCGAAGGCTGCCGTCTCACCGAAACCGAACTCGGCGACTATTCCTACATCATGCAGGACGGCCAGACGTGGTGCGTAACCATCGGCAAGTTCGCCAACATCGCTGCCTCGGTGCGGATCAACGCCACCAACCATCCGATGTCGCGCGCCACGCTGCATCACTTCACCTACCGTGCCGGCGACTACTTCGAGGACGCTGCGCATGAAGACGATTTCTTTGCCGCGCGCCGTGCCAACCGTGTCGTGATCGGCCACGACACCTGGATCGGTCACGGCGTCACCATCCTGCCCGGCGTGACGATCGGTGATGGTGCGGTCGTTGGCTCCGGTGCTGTCGTTACCAGGGATGTCGAACCCTACACGATCGTCGCTGGTGTGCCGGCTAAATTCATGCGCCGCCGCTTTGAACCGGCGATCGCAGAACGCATGCAGGCGCTGGCCTGGTGGGATTGGGACCACGCCGCGCTGCGTGCGGCACTCGATGATTTCCGCAACCTGAGCGCCGAAGCCTTCCTCGAACGCTACGAAGGCAGGTCCGGCGGCGCGATACCGGTGAATGGTCACACAGCTGACATGAACGGTACATCCGACCGTCATCGAGAAGCAGTAACCGGGTAGCGAATTCCGGCTGGGCGACGCGGCCTTGCCGGTCGCGGTCGCGTACCCGGACAGCCGAGCAACACGCGTCCATCGACGACCACTCAATTGGTGCTGGGGCCAAGGCCCAAACCAGGAGCGATTTCATGAACGCCATCAGCATACGCAACCTTTCGAAGAACTTTGGCAAGAAGCGTGCACTCGACAATGTCAGCCTCGACATCGGCAAGGGCGAGATGGTTGCGCTGATCGGTGCCTCCGGCTCCGGCAAGAGCACATTGCTGCGCCACATCTGCGGGTTGGAGACCGGCCAAACCGGCTCCAGCACGATCGAGATCTTCGGCGCCAGCTTGCAGAACAATGGCCGGCTCTCCGGTGGCGCCCGTGGGCTTCGGCGCAACATCGGCGTGATCTTCCAGCAGTTCAACCTGGTCAGCCGGCTCTCCGTGCTGTCCAACGTGCTGATCGGCAATCTCGGCCGCATCCCGGTGTGGCGCGGCACGCTGGGCCTGTTCAGTGCCGAGGAAAAGCGTCTCGCCCGCGAGGCACTGGCCAAGGTCGGCATTCCGGAAGTCGCCTGGCAGCGCGCCTCGACCCTGTCGGGCGGACAGCAGCAGCGTGCGGCGATCGCCCGCACGCTGGTGCAGCGCTCCAACATCCTGCTCGCCGACGAGCCGATCGCCTCGCTCGACCCGTCCTCGGCACGTCGCGTCATGGAAGTGCTGGCCGGCGTCAACCGCGAGGACGGCATCACCTGCGTGGTGTCGCTGCACCAGGTCGAATATGCGCGCCGCTACTGCCCGCGCACCATCGCCCTGAAGGATGGCCGCGTCGTGTTCGACGGCCCGTCCTCCAGGCTCACCCACAGAACACTGGTCGAACTCTACGGCTCGAATTCCGAGGAGTTGATCCTGCCCGAGGCTGTTCCGGATTTCGTCCCCGAATACCCGGAACCTGCAACCACCAAGAACCCGGACATGGCGCCGGCTTTCGCCTGAACAGAGAACCAACAGGAGACGTTGACATGAACGCTATGCTCAAGGCCATCGCCGCCACGGCGATCGCCTTCACCCTCACCGGTGCCGCTTATGCCGAGGAGATCAACTTCGGCATCATCTCGACCGAGTCCCAGCAGAACCTCAAGCCGAAGTGGGAACCCTTCCTCGCCGATATGAAGAAGGAAACCGGCCTCGACGTGAAGCCGTTCTTCGCTTCGGACTATGCCGGCGTCATCGAAGGCATGCGTTTCGGCAAGGTGCAGATGGCCTGGTACGGCAACAAGTCGGCCATGGAAGCCGTCGATCGCGCCGACGGCGAGATCTTCGCCCAGACGGTCTCCGTCGACGGCAACCCCGGCTACTGGTCACTGATCCTGGCGCCGAAGGACAGCAAGCTGAACACCGTCGAAGACCTGCTGAAGTGCGACAAGACGCTGAATTTCGGCCTCGGCGATCCGAACTCGACCTCAGGCTTCCTGGTTCCGACCACCTTCGTCTTCGCGGCCAACAAGGTCGACCCGAAGAACTGCTTCAAGGCGGTCACCAACGCCAACCACGAAACCAACGCCATGGCCGTTGCCAACGGCCAGCTCGACGCTGCCGCCAACAACACCGAGAACCTGGCTCTCATCGAGAAGAACCAGCCGGCGGCCTTCGCCAAGATCAAGGTGATCTGGAAGTCGCCGCTGATCCCGTCCGACCCGATCGTCTGGCGCAAGGAACTGCCGCAGGCGACCAAGGACAAGCTGAAGAACTTCATCCTGACCTACGGCACCGACAAGTCGAAGGGTGACGTCGCCAAGGAGAAGGAAATCCTGGCCGGCCTGCAGTGGGCGCCGTTCCGCGCCTCGGACAACGACCAGCTGCTGCCGATCCGCGTCATGGAACTGACCAAGGCCAAGGCCAAGATCGAAGCCGACGCCAACCTCTCGGACGCCGACAAGAAGGCCAAGATCGAGAAGATCGACGCCGAGAAGGCCGGCTACGAAGCCAAGATCAAGGCCAAGGGCCAGAGCTGATCGGCTCCCGGGCCGATCTAGCACGGCCTCGACACACCATGCCGGGCGGATTGACGCCCGGCATGACCCCGGGAGCGGGATGTGGTGAAGACGGATTCCGCTCGACCCTCATGTTTTGTCGCATGATCTTTGTCCGGAAAAGTCTTTTCGGGATCATGCTCCAGCGAGCACGACGATGACCCAAACGACGCATATCGGTGAAAACGAGAAACCACGTCCCGAGATCGGGCGCGACTGGACCCGTGATGCCTGGACCACCGTCACCTGGATTGGCCTGGTTTTGCTTCTGATCTGGAGCTGGGCGCCGGCCGAGATGTTCCGCTGGACCTATCTCTTCACCGACGCCGGCAACATGGCGCAATATGCGGCCGGCTTCTCGCACCCGAACTTCGGGGAATGGCGCTACTATCTGCAGGAAATGCTGGTCACCATCCAGATCGCGTTGTGGGGAACGTTCCTGGCGGCGATCCTGGCGGTTCCCTTCGGCATCCTCTCGGCTTCCAACATGGCGCCCTGGTACATCGTCCAGCCGGTACGCCGGCTGATGGACCTGTTCCGCTCTATCCATGAACTCGTCTACGCGGTGCTGTTCGTCGTCGCCGTCGGTCTCGGGCCTTTTGCCGGTGTTATGGCGCTGTTCATCCACACAACCGGTATCCTGGCCAAGCTGTTCTCGGAGGCCGTCGAGGCGATCGATCCGCGCCCGGTCGAGGCGATCCGCGCCACCGGTGCGACGCGCCTGCAGGAGGTGGTCTTCGGCGTGGTGCCGCAGGTGCTGCCGCTTTGGATGTCCTATGCGCTCTACCGCTTCGAATCCAACGTGCGCGCGGCCACCGTGCTCGGCGTCATCGGCGCCGGTGGCATCGGCCAGGTGCTGTTCGAAAGCATCCGTGGCTTCTACTACCCTGAAGCCGCCGCAATGCTGATCATCATGCTGGTGACGGTGTCGTTGATCGACGTCATTTCGCAGCAGTTGCGAAAGCTGTTCCTGTGATGCGCTACGCAGTCTATTTCACGCCTTCCGAGGACGATCCGCTGACCAGGGCGGCGGCCAACTGGCTCGGCCGCGATGCCTTCTCCAATGAGCAGCTTGCGGTGCCATCGTTCGATGGTTTGCCGGCGGAGGAAATCTCCGGCCTGACGGGCGAACCGCGCCGCTACGGCTTCCACGGCACCATCGTTGCGCCGTTCCGGCTTGCCGACGGTGTCGGCCTGGCCGATCTCGAGGAAAGTTTCGACCGGTTCTGCGCCAAGACGACCTCGTTCTTCATAGAGGGCCTGCGGATCGGGCCGCTGGGGCCGTTGGGACAGCACGGCTCTTTCCTGGCGCTGCTGCCGACGGAAGCGGAGTACCAGCTTTCCGCCTTCGCCGCCGATGCAGTCCTGCACTTCGCGCCTGTGCGGGCGGCGCTCACCGAAGCCGAGATCGAGCGCCGTGATCCCTCCAGGCTCACCACACGCCAGGCCGCCTACCTCAGGCGTCATGGCTATCCCTTCGTGATGGACGAATTCCGTTTCCACATGACGCTGAGCGAGCGTCTGCCGGAGGAGACGCTGGCGCGGGTGCAGCCGGCGCTGGAACGCCGCTTCGAGGCCTTCACCGGACGTCCGTTCGCCATCGACGGTCTTGCCCTGTTCATCGAGCGCGAAGCCGGTGCGCCCTTCACCGTGCATTCCTACCGGCCGCTGCGGCCACTTGAAGCCAGAAAGACTGCCTGAGATGTCCCAAGATATCGTCCTGAAAAACGCCCGCGTCGTCCTCGAGGACGAGATCGTCAACGGATCGATCCTGTTCCGTGACGGCAAGATCGCCGCGATCGACAGCGGCGTGGCGGCAACCGGCGAAGACTGCGAGGGCGACTATGTCGTCCCGGGCCTCGTCGAACTCCACACCGACCATCTCGAGGCCCACTACTCGCCGCGACCCGGCGTGCGCTGGGACTCCATCGCTGCCCTGCAAGCGCATGATGCGCAGGTCGTCGCCTCCGGCATCACCACGGTCTTCGACTGCCTGCGTCTGGGCTCCGATGAGGATGGTGGCTTCCAGAAAGGCGAGATGCGCGCCATCGCCGACGCCATCGAGGTCGCCGTTGCCGAAGACCGGCTGCGGGCCAGTCACCTCATCCACCTGCGTTGCGAGGTCTCGGCAGCCGACGTGCTCGACCAGTACGAAGACTTCAAGACCGACGGTTTCGTGCGGCTCGCTTCTCTGATGGATCATGCGCCCGGCCAGCGGCAATTCCAGACGCTGGAGCAGTACGCGCTCTATTACAAGACCAAGCGCGGGCTGGACGACGCGGCTTTCGAACGGTTCATGGCCAAGCGCGTCGCCGCTTCGCAGAAATACTCAGCAGGCCACCGCAAGACCATCGTCGAGGCCTGCAGTGAACGCGGCATCGCACTCGCCAGCCATGATGACGCCACGGTCGAGCATGTCGAGGAATCGATCGCCTTCGGCGTCAAGCTGGCCGAGTTCCCGACCAGCATGGAGGCTGCCAGGGCGTCACATGACGCCGGCATCTCGGTGATGATGGGCGCGCCCAACATCGTGCGCGGCAAGTCGCACTCCGGCAACATCGCGGCGAGGGAGCTGGCCGAGGCAGGTGTGCTCGACGTGCTGTCGTCCGACTATGTGCCGTTCAGCCTGATGCAGGCGCCGTTCATCCTGGCCGATGGTCCGCAGGGCAGGCCGCTCAACGAGACGATCAAGCTGGTCACCGCCGCGCCGGCGCGCACGGTCGGCCTGACCGACCGTGGCCGCATCGCGCCGGGGTTGCGTGGCGACGTCGTGCGCGTGCGCCACAGCAAGGGCGTTCCGGTCGTGCGCTCGGTCTGGCGCGAGGGCCGTCGCGTTGCCTGACGCCAGCCCGCAAGGCGCGCTCGTCGTCGTGGTCGGCCCGAGCGGTGCCGGCAAGGACAGCGTCATCGGCTATGCGCGTGAGCATCTGGTCGGTCGCAGCGATATTCTGTTCGTGCGTCGCATCGTCACGCGCGAAGCGACAGCCGAGACAGAAGACCATGACAGCCTGAGCGAATCCGCCTTCGACGAAGCAAGGAAAGCGGGCCGCTTCGCCGTGAGCTGGCAGGCGAATGGGTTGAGCTATGCCTTGCCGCGCAGCACTATGGACCATGTTGGCCGTGGCGGCACGGCAATTGCCAACGGCTCGCGCGGCGCGATCGAGGGCATTCGCGCAGCCTTTGCCAATGTTATCGTGGTCGGACTTACAGCCAGGCCCGAGATCATCGCGGCCAGGCTTTCGGCACGGGGACGCGAGACGGCTGAAGAGATCACCCGTCGTGTCGAGCGGGGCCTGAAACTCGGCGCTTATGGTCAGGACATCACCATCGACAACAGCGCCGAATTGCAGACGGCAGGTGAGGCACTGGTATCGATCATCCAGGGCCGGCTGTCGCTGGCGTCGTAAGCGGCGTGACTGCGGTTGCCGTCAGGCCGAGAGTCTCGTCGTCTCCTCGACAAGGCCACCATGCTCGACGATGAAATTCATGACTTCCTGCAGGCCTTTGCCGCGATGCAGGTCGGTGAAGACGAACGGGCGTTTGCCACGCATCCTGGATGCATCGGCTTCCATCACGTCGAGATCTACATGGACGTAAGGGGCGAGATCGCTCTTGTTGATGACGAGGAAATCGGAGCGGGTGATGCCCGGACCGCCCTTGCGCGGGATTTCCTCACCCTGGCAGACCGAGATGACGTAAAGCGTCAGGTCGGCCAGGTCGGGCGAGAAGGTGGCGGCGAGATTGTCGCCGCCCGATTCAATGAAGACGATGTCGAGATCGGGAAAGCGCCGGTTCATCTCCGCGATCGCCTGCAGGTTGATCGACGCGTCTTCGCGGATCGCGGTATGCGGACAGCCGCCTGTCTCCACGCCCATGATACGGTCTTCCGGCAGCGCCTGGTGTCGCGCCAGGATCAAGGCGTCCTCGCGCGTATAGATGTCGTTGGTCACCACAGCGATCGAATAGCGGTCGCGCAGTGCCTTGCAGAGCTTCTCGGTCAGCGTCGTCTTGCCGGAGCCGACAGGTCCGCCGATGCCGACACGCAAGGGGCCGTTTTTCTGTGTCATGAGCGAAAAAGCCTCGAATGCAGGGTTTCATGTCTGATGGCCATGACCTCGCCAAGGAACGTCGCCGAGCCGAGATCGTCAAGGGTCGCGTGCGCCGCGCGTCGTGCGGTATCGAGGACAACGGGTTCCAGCCTCGCCATCAATGCCGTCACGCCACTCTGGCCGGTCACCGAAAGCCGGATCGACGCCTGCAGCTGGTTGAGCGTGAAGGCCTGCAGGAATGCAGTGAGCGTGCTGGTCAGCGCGATGTCATGGGCGGCAGCGATGGCGCCGATGGCGACAGCGTAGGCGCAGGGACGCGGCAGGCGCTGCAGGACGGCGCAAGGCCAGCTTTGCGCCGCATCCAGGAAGGCCGAACCCTGCGAGATGCTTTCCAGATGGCGTTCGCGGCCGCCGGCCAGGGCTTCCGCCAGTGCCGAGATCTCACCGAGATCGTTGCCCTCGCGCGCCAGTCGCCAGCTTTCGGCGAGCAGCAAGGCGTCGTTCCAGGCCGATCCGCGTTCTACCAGATCGCTCAGCCAGGTTTCCAGGCTGCCGGTGTCGACGACCAGCCCGTCATGCACCGCCTGTTCGAGACCGTGGCTGTAGCTGTAGGAGCCGACCGGGAAGACCGGCGAGAGCCAGGCCAGCAGCCTCAGCAGCGCATGGCCGGGGTCAGTCGTGGTGGTGGTCATGGCCCCCACCGTGATGATGATCATCGTGGTGGTCATCGTGATGGTGATGATGCCCGCCGGAATAGGCGCCGCGCAGCGGGCTGAAAATGGCGTCGATCTCGTGCACCGTTGCCCCCAGCCCCTCGAGCATCGTCTTGATGACGTGGTCGCGCAGGATCACGATGCGATCGCCTTCGATCTGTGCGGCGAGGTGCCGGTTGCCGATATGCCAGGCGAGTTCCGCAATATGCAGCGCGTCACGCCCGCGGATCTCCAGCAGAGGCTCGCGCGCCGCCCGGATTTCGATCTCGCGGCCGTCTTCCGTGACGAGCCTGTCGCCATGCTCCAGCACCACCGGTTCGGTGAAATCGGCCAGCAGCTTTTCGCCGCTCGCCAGCAGGATGAGTTTGCGGCGCAGGTGTCGCTCGTCGCGTTCCAGCACGGCATGATCGGCAGGCGGCGGCTGATCGTGCGTCTTGTCGGCGCGGATGATCTCGATGGCCCGCATGGTGGGGTCTCCTTCGGCTCTCAGAACAGGAAATAACGCTGTGCCAGCGCCACGGTTTCGGCTGGCGGGCACGTCAGCAGCCTGCCGTCGGCACGCACCTCATAGGTCTCGGGGTCGACTTCCATGACCGGCATTGCGTCGTTGAGCACCATCGAGCGCTTGCCGATGCCGCCGCGCGTGTTGGCAACCGCCACCATCTGTTTTTCGACGCCGATCTTCTCGCGCAGGCCGGATGCCAGCGCGGCCTGCGACACGAAAGTCACCGAGCTGGCGCTGCGCGCCTTGCCGAAGGCACCGAACATCGGCCTGTAATGCACCGGTTGCGGTGTCGAGATCGAGCCATTCGGGTCTCCCATCGGCACCGTGACGATCATCCCGCCGATCAGGACCATGTCGGGCTTCACCCCGAAGAAGGCCGGGCTCCACAGTGCGAGGTCCGCGCGCTTGCCGATCTCGATGGAACCGACCTCATGCGCGATGCCGTGGGAGATGGCCGGATTGATCGTGTATTTGGCGACATAGCGGCGGACGCGGAAATTGTCGTTGCCGGCGTCGTCCTCTGCGAGAGAACCACGCTGGCGTTTCATCTTGTCTGCGGTCTGCCAGCAGCGGATTACCATCTCGCCGACACGCCCCATCGCCTGGCTGTCGGAGGAGATGATCGAGAACGCGCCCATGTCGTGCAGGATGTCCTCGGCCGCGATCGTTTCCTTGCGGATGCGGCTTTCAGCGAAGGCGATGTCCTCGGGGATCGACGGCGACAGGTGATGGCAGACCATCAGCATATCGAGGTGTTCGGCCACGGTATTGATCGTATAGGGGCGCGTGGGACTGGTCGAAGCCGGTAGAACATTCGGGTACTGGCAGACGCGGATGATATCGGGCGCGTGGCCGCCGCCGGCGCCTTCGGTGTGAAAAGAGTGGATCGTCCGGCCCTTGAAGGCCGCGATCGTGTCCTCGACGAAGCCGCTCTCGTTCAGCGTGTCAGTGTGGATGCCGACCTGCACGTCGAAGCGGTCGGCGACGGCCAGGCAATTGTCGATGGCCGCGGGCGTGGTGCCCCAGTCCTCATGCAGCTTCAGGCCACAGGCGCCGGCGAGCACCATCTCCTCGAGCGCGCCGGGCAGGGAGGCGTTGCCCTTGCCGAACAGGCCGAGGTTCATCGGCATGCCGTCGAAGGCCTGGATCATGCGCGCGAGGTGCCATGGGCCTGGGGTGCAGGTGGTGGCCAGCGTTCCATGCGCCGGTCCGGTACCGCCGCCGATCATGCAGGTGACGCCCGAAGTCAGGGCTTCTTCCATCTGCTGCGGCGAGATGAAATGGATATGGCTGTCGATGGCGCCGGCGGTCAGGATCCGCCCTTCGCCGGCGATGATTTCCGTGCCCGGTCCGATGACGATGGTGACGCCGGGTTGGGTATCGGGATTGCCGGCCTTGCCGATCGCGGCGATGCGCCCGTCCAGCAACCCGACATCGGCTTTGTAGATGCCGGTATGATCAACGATCAGCGCGTTGGTGATCACCGTGTCCATGGCGCCCTCGGCACGTGAGACCTGGCTTTGTCCCATGCCGTCGCGGATCACCTTGCCGCCGCCGAATTTCACCTCTTCGCCATAGGTGGTGAAATCCCGCTCCACCTCGATGAAGAGTTCCGTGTCGGCCAGCCGTACCCTGTCGCCGGTCGTCGGCCCGTACATCTGCGCATAGGTAGCGCGGCTGATCCTTGCTGGCATCGAACGTCTCCATCTGGGGATGTCTGTTGCTGAGGCCGGCGAACCGGCCGCAAACTTAGAGCTTTCCCATCACCATCTGGCGAAAGCCGTAGATGACGCGCTCGCCGCCGAATGGAACCAGCGATACGTCGCGTTCCTGTCCCGGTTCGAACCGCACGGCCGTGCCGGCAGCAATGTCCAGCCGCAGCCCCCGCGTCTTTTCACGGTCAAAGCGCAAAGCCGCGTTGACCTCGAAGAAGTGATAGTGGCTGCCGACCTGGATCGGCCGGTCGCCTGTATTGGCGACCTTGAGGATAAGGGCCTCGGCAGCCTGGTTCAGCTCGATATCGATGTCGGGCGTTATGATTTCTCCCGGGATCATCGCGGCCTCACCCGGTGATCGCAAGCGCGATGCCGGCGAGCGCTGTCGCACCCCCGGCGATGCGCATTGCCACAAGCGCCTTGTCGCGCGCGCCCAGGCGACCAAGGCCGAGGCCAACCAGGATGCCGGCGCCATGGAGCAGGGCAGTCGATATCGCGAACCCGGCGGCATAGGAGGCGAATGCCGCGGCGCCGATCTCGGCACCATGCGCGTGGCCGTGGAAGAAGGCGAAGAATCCAACGATGACCGCGCCGGTTGCCGCCGGCACCCGCAGCGCCAGCGCAACGAGCAGGCCTAGCACCACCACCGATGCGAGGATCAGCAGCGGCATTCCGTAGAGACCGGCAACAAAACCCAGCAGCATGACGCCGACGAAGGCTGCCGGCACCACCAGAGCGTTTCCGTTTTTCACGGAAACGCGGAAACGCTCTAGCTTTTTGTTTTTGCGCAATTCCGGACGGAAAACCGCTGCGCACTTTTCCTGGAATTGCTCTAACAGTGCCCGCCCGCCGAGCATCGCCGCCCACAGGCCCACCGCCACCATGGCGAGGATGTGGTCCAGACCGGACAGGGGATGGCTGAAGCCGGCGGCAAAGGAGCCATGTTCGGCAGGGTTGAGATGGGCGAAAGCCGGGCTTGCCGCCAGGCTGAGCGCGATCGTGGTCAACAGGGTCGTCTTCTTCATCACCGTCGTCTCTCCTCTTGGCTTCTGCCCGTTTTCAACGGATCGGTTCGTGCACGGTCACCAGCTTGGTGCCGTCCGGGAATGTCGCCTCGACCTGCACGTTGTGAATCATCTCCGCCACGCCCTCCATCACCTGGGCGCGGGAGATGACATGCGCGCCGGCCTCCATGAGGTCGGCGACGGAACGTCCGTCGCGCGCGCCTTCGACAAGGAAGTCGGAGATAAGCGCGATCGCCTCCGGATGGTTGAGCTTGACGCCCCGCTCCAGCCGTCGGCGCGCAACCATCGCCGCCATGGCGACCAAGAGCTTGTCTTTCTCCCGAGGCGTCAGATTCATGGTTTCAACCGGCCCGTTCGTTGTTCTAGATCGACCAAACTTTAGGCAGCGACTGCCCATTCAGTAAGCGCAGCAAGGGTGCCAGTCGCTTGCGCAGGCTGTAGCTGTCCGGCGCATGAAGCCTCGCCAGCAGCTTGTTGATGCCGCCTGATTGCCAGGTGCTGACCGCGCCATCGTCACCGGTTATCGCGCGTGCTTCGTCCAGGTGACGTCCAGCGTCGGGACCGACCAGCAACACCGTCGCCAGCGCGCGCTGGCCGCCGGCTATGGCCGCGCGCGCCAGTTGCGCGCCGAGATCCGGGCCCAGCCGGAAGTCCTCGGCGTGGATCGGTCGCCCGTCGACGCTGACCCTCCAGCGGTCATGGAAACGTGCTTCCGTCACGATCTCTCCCATTGCCTGCCTTCCAAACACCACCGCCTCCACCAGCAGCACCGTGGCGCTGCCGTCCATGTCGACGTCCAGCCGCCGTGACAGGGCCGAACGGTCGAACAGGATCGTCTCTTGCGGAAGCCAAGCAAGATGCGTGCCTTTTTCAGCGGTGAGCCGCGTCTCGATGACGGCAGCACTTTCAGGCGACCTGTAGATGCGCTCGCAGGCCTGGGTGGTGATGACTGCCGATGTGCCTTCGCAGGCCCGGAGGGTCCAGTTCATACGATCGCCGCCGGTCAGCCCGCCGGCGGTGTTGATGAGGATGGCTTCGAACGGGTCGCGCGTCACACGCGGCATGCGGATCTTGGCGCAGCCCTCCTGGAACAGGCGGGCGATGCGTGATCGTCCATGCCGCCACTCCACCTGGATGGCGCCGTGTCCCACGGCGCGTTGCTGGGCAAGCTCCGTCAGGCTTTCGTTCTTCGTCAGCATGCGTGCCCACCTGTCCGGCCTTGTCGCATGATCCCGAAATCGGTATCGATTTTCGGAAAGGCAGGGTGGCATGCGCCACCCGTCATGCGCAAAATCAAAGTGCTGGAGCGACCTTTGCGCGTCCAAGGACGCGCGGCGCTCCAGAGCATTTTGTAGCCAAGTGGAATCACTTGGCGTTACAAAAATGCGACTAAAACAAAACTTAGAGCGTTTCCGCGTTTCCGTGAAAAACGGAAACGCTCTAGTCGCATGCCACTTTAAGAGAGTGCGGAGACTTGTCTACCGATCCTGCAGGATCATCTCCGATGCCTTCTCGGCGATCATGATGACCGGTGAATTGGTGTTGCCGGAGACGATCGTCGGCATGATCGAGGCATCGACGACGCGCAGGCTGCCGAGGCCTTGGACGCGCAGCCGCTCATCGACCACGGCCATGGCGTCCGAACCCATCTTGCAGGTGCCGACGGGATGGAAGATCGTCGTGGCGATGTCGCCCACCTTGCGCACCAGATCGTCCCGGCCGGTGATCTGCGGCCCGGGCAGCATCTCTTCCGGTTCGAACCGCGCGATCGCCTTGGCCTTCATCAGCCGGCGGGCGTGTTCGATCGAGGCGACCGCGACGTGCCGGTCGCCTTCGGTCGACAGATAGTTCGGCCGGATTTTCGCCGCCGCTTTCGGATCGGCGCTTTCCATATGCACGCTGCCGCGGCTTTCGGGCCGCAGGTTGCAGACCGAGACCGTGACTGCCGGGAAGCGATGCAGCGGCTCGCCCAGCCGGTCGGTGCTGAGCGGCTGCACGTGATATTCGAGATCCGGCGTCGCGAGGCGTGCATCGGAGCGGGCAAAGATGCCGAGCTGGCTCGGCGCCATCGACAGCGGGCCGCTGCGCCACAATGCGTATTCCGCGCCCATCGCCGCACGGCGCATGAGGTTGTGGTAGCGCTGGTTCAGTGTATCGGCGTTCCTGACCTTGAACACGGTGCGGATCTGCAGATGATCCTGCAGGTTTTCGCCGACGCCCTGCAAGGCATGTCGGGTCTCGATGCCCAGATCGGACAACAGGTCCGGCCGGCCGATGCCGGACAGTTCGAGGATCTTCGGCGAGTTGATGGCGCCTGCGGCCAGGATCGTTTCGCCGGCCTTCGCGAACTGCAGTTTGCCTTCATGGCGGAAGACCACACCGGTGATGCGGCGCCCCTCGAAGGTGAGCCGTTCGGTCTCGGCGCCGGTCAGCACACGCAGGTTGCGGCGGTTGACGATGCCGCGCAGGAACGCCTTGGAGGTATTCCAGCGTACGCCCTTCTTCTGGTTGACCTCGAAATAGCCGGAGCCTTCATTGGTGCCGCTGTTGAAGTCTTCGGTGCGCGGGATGCCGAGTTCCTCGGCGGCGTCGCGGAAGGCATCGAGGATCGGCCAGGACAGGCGCTGCTTCTCCACCCGCCATTCGCCGCCGGCGCCGTGCATGGCATTGTTGCCGCCGTGATAATCCTCGGACTTGCGGAAATAGGGCAACACGTCGTCCCAGCCCCAGCCGCCATTGCCTGCCTGGCGCCAGCCATCATAGTCGGCGGCCTGGCCGCGCATGTAGATCATGCCGTTGATGGACGAGCAGCCGCCCAGCACCTTGCCGCGCGGATAATTGAGGCTGCGTCCGTTGAGCCCGGCATCCGGCTCGGTCTTCATCAGCCAGTCGGTGCGCGGATTGCCCATGCAGTAGAGATAGCCGATCGGGATATCGACCCAATGGTAGCGGTCGCTGCCGCCGGCTTCGAGCAGAAGCACCCTGTTGCGCGGGTCGGCCGAAAGGCGGTTCGCCAGTACACAGCCGGCAGAGCCCGCACCGACGATCACGAAGTCGAATTCGCCGAAGGAAGCGGGTTCGGTCACGGCTGCGCCTGCATCTTGGCGATGCGTTCCCACATCGGGTTCATCGCCTGGTTGATCTCGCCATAGAGTTGGTAGCGCGCGGCATAGGCAGGGGCAATCGCGCCATTGGGCTTATAATGCCGCGCGGCCGAGGTCATCGCCGTGGCACCTGCCGCGAAGTCGGTGAAGACACCGACGCCGGTGCCGGCGGCGATCGCCGCACCCAGCGCACCGGTTTCCCGGCTTCTCGCCACGGTGACAGGCACGCCGAGCACATCGGCGAAGATCTGCGCCCAGACGCCACTGCGCGAACCGCCGCCGGACAGCACCGCCTCGTCGAAATGCGCGCCGGCCCGGTAGAGGGTCTCGACATGGCGCTTGTGTTCGAAGGCAACGCCTTCGAACAGTGCTCTCAGCATATGCGCGCGGCCATGCCAGCCGGCGATGCCGTAGAAGCCGGCGCGTGCGCGCCCGTTCTGCTGTGAGCCGTAGAGGAACGGGTGGTAGATTGGCACATCGCCGGCCGGATCGACGGAAGCGACCAGGTCACTGGCGTGTTCGAACGGCGATTTTCCTTCACCGGCTTCATGCTCGAGGAATTCGCGCGCGATCCATTCGAGGTTGGCCGCCGAAGTGGCGCTGGATTCGATCGCCAGGTAACGCTGGGGGTCGAAGGTCGACAGCATGAAGATCGACGGGTCGCGGATCGGCTCGTCGGTGATGACCTGGTTGATGCTCCAGGTGCCGGCGATGATCGAGGCGGCGCCCGTGCGCGTCACGCCCGAGCCGATGGCACTGGCCACCACATCGAACAGGCCGGCGATCACCGGTGTTCCGGCTTTCAGCCCGGTCAGCGCTGCCACCTGTGCCGTGACATGGCCGGCGATCTCGGCGGATTCCAGTGCCGGCGGCAGCAGGTCCATGCCGTCGTTGAGGCCGTAGGCGGCGAGCAGGCCCGGCTCGTAGCGGCGTGCCGGCATGCTAAGCAGGCCGCAGCCGGACATGTCGGTTGTGTCGCTCGAACGCACACCGGTCAGCCGATTGACGACGAAATCCTTGCACAGGAACACGGTGCCGATCTGCTTGAACAGCTCCGGTGCGAAACGCTTGATCCAGGCAAGCAGCGTCGGCGTCTGCGCAGCCCACGGCCGCTGCAGGCAGTAGGGGTAGGTGCGGTCGCCGACATTGTCTTGCGCCCATTCGGCGACGATGCCGACGCCGCGTGTGTCGAGCGACTGGATGCCGATCAGCGGCCCGCCGTCGCGGTCCAGCGCATAAAGGCCGTTGCCGTGCCCGGCGCAGCCGATTGCGATGATGTCGCCGGCATCGATGCCGGCCTGCTCGATGCAGCGGCGGATGACCGTGACGGCATTGGCCCAGAGTTCATTGAGATCGCGTTCGACATGGCCAGGCTTCGGCATCGACGAACGGCCGTCGAGCGCTGCCACCGCCAGCTCCTGGCCATCCGTGTCGAAGATGATGGCCTTGATGACGGTGTTGCCGGCATCAAGACCTAGGATATAGCTACCCATCGGCTCCTCCCAAGCCTCCCTTACGCCCGGTTGTACAGGTCCCAGGCCGTCGCGCCATCCGCATTGTCGTGGATGATCGCCATCAGGCCGCGAACGACGGCGCTCGGATTGGCGTGCTGGTAGATGTTGCGACCATAGACCATGCCGAGTGCGCCCTGCGCCATCAGTGCCGCCGACTTGTCGAACACGGCGCGCAGATCCTCCTTGCCGCCGCCGCGTACCAGCACCGGGCAGCGCGCCGCTTCAACGACACGATGAAAGTCTTCCGCCCGCGTGGTCGGGTCGGCCTTGACCACGTCGGCGCCCATCTCTCGCGCCAGGCGGGTCAGTGTCACGATCTTCTCGGCATCGCCGTCCACCATGTAGCCGCCCTGTTCCACTGGCAGCATGGCAAGCGGCTCGATCATCAGCGGCATGCCGTATTTCTCGCAGTCGGCGCGCACGCGGGAGATGTTCTGCACGCATTGCTTGAACAGGTCCGGCTCGTCGGGCAGCATGAACAGGTTCACCACCACGCAGGCGGCGTCCATCTCGATAGCGCCGATCAGCGGCTCCGCCTCGTTCTGCAGCAGCGCCCACATCGCGCGGTGGCGGATCCGGTTATAGGGGTTGCCCATGTCGATCCGCATGACCAGTGCCGGCTTGTCCTTGCCTGGAACATCCTGCAGCAGGTCGGACTGGCCGTAATTCATCTGGATGGCATCGGGGCCGGCCTTGACCAGTCTGTCCACAACGCCGGCCATGTCCTCCAGCCCGACCAGGAAGCTCGGCTCGTTGCACACGCCATGGTCGATGGCGACGTCGAGGCAACGGCCGTTGCCGAACAGCCTGTTCATGCGGACTTTTTTGTTCACGCGCATATCGCGCTCCTTTTGTTGTCTGTCTCGGAGGGATTGGAGAGGTCGACGCCGTGCTGATGCTTGAGCAAGGCGACAAACGCGGCACGCTCCCGCGCGGCCTGCTTGGCATCCCACTTCTTGTGTGCAGCGAGGATATCGAGCACTGCGTCGACAAGCTCGGTCGTCAGGCCGCCGGTGATGGCGATGGTGGTGCGACGCAGGAAGAGGTCGGCCAGCGTCTCGACCTGCTCGCGCTCCACGATCAGCCGGATTTCATTGTGGCTGTAGCCGTTGCCCGGCAGCATGGTGTCTGCCGTCTTCGACATCTCGTCGGCGACAGCACGGGCCGAACTGCCGTAGCGTTCGAGCAGCGTCTGCGCGCGCGCCTTGCTGATCTTGTATTCGGACGCCAGCGCTGCGCACCAGGTCGCCGTGTCCGCCGGGAAATCCCGGCCGCCGCCGATGGCCAGCTCTTCGGTTCCGATCTCACGTGTCAGCCCCAGCCGCTCCAAAGCCATGTCGGCGGCGAGTGCACCGAAGGAGCGGAAGGTGGTCCATTTGCCTCCGATCATGCACAGCGTTGCCGGCAACGCGCCGATCGGTTCGACGAATTCGCAGAAATGGTCGCGCGGGATGCGTCCGGTGAAACTGTCCTGGCTGGCCGGCAATGGTCGCACGCCGGAGAAGCGGAAGACGATTTCCTTCTCGGCGATTTTGATCGACGGAAAGACAAAGGCGAGTGACTGCAGGATGTAGGCCAGTTCGTCGTCTTCGCAACGCACCTGGTCAGGGTCGTCGACGCGGATGTCGGTCGACCCGATCAGCACCTTGCCGAGATAGGGGAACAGGATGCAGATGCGACCGTCCTCGTTCTCATAGTAGATCATCTGGCCGGCAAGCGCGTCGTGAAGCTCCTGGCTGTCGACGATGATGTGCGAACCCTTGGTGCCGCCCATCATGGTCGGCGCGGACGCACCGATCGATTTGTTGGTGAGGTCGATCCAGCCGCCGGTAGCGTTGATGATCAGGCGAGGGCGCATCGGCAGCGTCTGACCGGAGATGGTGTCGGTCAGCGTCAGGCCGTCTGCATCGGAACCGACCTGCGCATAATTGAGTGCATGCGCTGTGGGCGATGCGGCCATGGCGTCGTGCAGCATTTCGAGGCCCAGCCGTTCTGGCCGGCTGACCCAGGCGTCGTAGTATGTCGCGGAACTGCGCGTCGCCGGATTGATCGCCGGCCACGTCGCCAGCGTTTTCCGGGCGCCCCGGAAACTGTGCACTGGCATCAGCCGTCGTGACGCCGTGAAGACGTCGTAGAGCGTCAGTCCCGCCTTGATGACGAGCGCGCCACGCCGGCTCGGGCGCCGGGTCAGGCCGAGGAAACGCACCGCGCTGTTGGCGATGCCGGAGAAGATGTCGAAGATCGGCACGGTGGTGGGCAGCGGCGCGACATAGTGCGGAGCATTGCGCAGCAGCCGGTCACGCTCAAGCAGCGATTCCTTCACCAGCTTGAATTCACCGTTTTCCAGATAGCGCAGGCCGCCATGCACCATGCGCGACAGCGCAGCGCTGGCCCCGCTGCAATAGTCGCCCTTTTCAGCCAGCAACACGTCGACGCCCTGCAAGGCCAGCTCGCGGAAGACGCTGATGCCGTTGATGCCGCCGCCGATCACCAGCACGGCAATATCCGGCCGCTCTCGCAGCGCGGCGAGTGTTTCGTTGCGCTTCATTGCAGAATGTCTCGCTTAATCAGGCATCCAACTGGGTCAGATGCGTGGCTATCGCTTTGTCGATGGCGGCCAGTTCCGCTGAATTGAGCCTGACCTCTCCGGCGCGCGCATTGTCGAGCGCCTGTTCTGGATTGCGGGCGCCGCACAGCGCGAAGGTGATGCCGGGCTGCGCCAGCGTCCAGGCGATGACGATCTGCGCCATCGAGGCCTTGTGCTGATCCAGGATCGGCTGGATCGCCTGCTTCAGCGCCGCGACCTTCTGCCGGTTGGATGAAGAGAAGCGCGGATTGTCCTTGCGCTGGTCGTCGCCGGAAAAGGCCCGGCCAGGATCGATCGAGCCGGTGAGCAGGCCGAGTGCCAGCGAAGAGTAGCTCAGCGTCGCAACGTCGTTTTGCTGCGTGATCGGCAGCAGCGTGCCTTCGATCTCGCGGTCGATCATCGAATAGCGTTCCTGGATGGCATCGAGCTGCCCCGCGGCAACGTATTGCTTGAGCTCTTCGGCGTTGACATTGCTTGCACCGATCGCGCGGATCTTGCCGGCAGCCTTCAGTTTCTCCAATGCGGCAATTGTTTCCACGATCGGTGTCGTCGGATCCTGCCAATGCGTGATGTAGAGGTCGATATGGTCAGTGCCGAGCCGGCGCAGGCTCTGCTCCACCTCATAGGCGATGCCGTCGGCGCCGAGATAGCGGTGCACCGGCTTGCCGTCCTGGTCGAAGAAATGGTTGCCCTTGCCGGAATGCCAGTTCAGGCCGCATTTCGTGGCGATGACGACCTTGTCGCGCTTGCCCTTGATGGCCTTGCCGACGATCTCCTCGCTGCGGCCGAGGCCGTAGGCGGGAGCCGTGTCGATCAAGCTGACGCCGGCGTCGATCGAGGCTTCGATGGCTTTGATGGAAGCCTGCTCGTCGGTGCCGCCCCACATCCAGCCACCGATCGCCCAGGTGCCGAGACCGACGGCGGAGGCCTGGATGCCGGATGCGCCGATCGCGCGCTGGATCTGTCTGGAACTCATGCTGCTTCTCTTTCGGCGAGGTCGAGGATGCCGAGGCCGGTAGCCTCGTCGGTGACGATGATGTCGAGATGATTGCCGCGCATGGCGGACAGGATCGGCGCAACCTTGCTTGGTCCGCTGGCGATGCCGATCGAGCGCGGGATGGTGGCGAATTCGTCCAGCGTCAGCGAAACCAGCGAGCGGTTCAGCGTGTAGTCGCTGAGCCTGCCGTCCCGGTCGATCAGATGCGCCAGCAGTTCGCCGCAGGCGCCGGAGCGCTCGATGGCCTGGCGGTCGGCGCTGGAGGAGGGATGCAGGTCGTAGTAGGAAGAATCGTCGGTCAGGATCGAGCCGACGCCGACCACGGCGATGGTGGCTTCGCGCGCCCGGCGGAAGACGTCGGCCACGGCACGCACGCCCATCAGCATCTCGCGCTGTTCCGGCGTATCGGCGAAGAGCGGGGCGTGAATCTGGTAGGCGCGGCCGCCGAGTTTGTCGGCCATCAGCGAGGCGACGTGGTTGACGTCGGTGTAGTGCTTGCCCTGCACCAGTCCGGTCGCCGGGATCACCTCGACATCGTAGCGGCGGCCAGGCTTGAGGCCGGCGACCAGCGCGCTGACGCCCTTGCCGCCGGTGATCGAGATGGTGTCACCATCCTTGATCGTTTCGAGCAGCAGATTGGCTGCCGCTTCGCCGACACGCTGCAATGCCGTCTGTGGGTTTTCCGAAACGGTCGGCACCACCAAGGCGCGTTCGATGCCACCAAGTCCGACAAGGCGGGTTTCAAGGTCGACCAGCTGGTCGATCGGCGACTTGATCTTGATCTCGACGAGGCCGAGCTGATGGCCGCGTTTGATCAGGCGGTTCACCGTCGCATGCGAGATGCCGAGTTCCTTGGCGATCTCGGCCTGGGTCTTGCCCTCCATGTAGTGGAGGACGAGCGCCTGGTGCATCTGGCGCACGGTCGAGATGTCGTCGCGTGTGCTGGGAGGGGCCATGGTCGCTTCGCCGCCCCTTACGACTTCTTGGCGTGCAGGAAGTGGTCGGCGGATACCGCCGCCAGCAGGATGCAGCCCTTGATCATGTCCTGCCAGTAGACGGAGATGTCCAGCAGGATGAGCGAGCTGGTCACCACCGACAGCAGCGCGATGCCGAGGATCGCGCCGAAGATCGTTCCCGAGCCGCCCTTCAGTGAAGCGCCGCCGATGACCGCCGCCGCGATGATGTTGAGCTCCATGCCGGCGCCGAAGGTCGGCGTCGCGGCGCCGAAGCGCGCCATGTAGATGACGCCGGCAACGCCTGAGAGCGTGGCGCACAGCACCGTCACCCAGAACTTCACCTGGTTGGTCTTGATGCCGGAGAACTGCGCAGCCTTCTCGTTGGAGCCGGTGTAGAACACCTTGCGGAACGCGGTGGCACGCCGGAGCAGGAAGTCGAAGATCGCCACCACGACCACGAAGATGATGATGACATAGGGGACGCCCTGGAAGCTGCCCTGGCCGATCGCCTTGAATTCCGGCGGCAGCGTGAACAGCGACAGCGGCGTGCCTTTGGTGATGACCAGGCACAGTCCGCGCACGATCACCATCGCGGCCAGCGAGGTGATGAAATGGTTCAGACCGACCACGGTGACGAAGAAACCCATCACCGCGCCGATCAGCGCGCTGACCGCGATGCCGATCAGGCTGGCGGTCCAGGGGTCCAACCCCATCAGGAACAGCGCGCCGGAAACCACCATGGAGAAGCAGACCACGGAGCCGACCGACAGGTCGATGCCGCCGACGATGAGCAGGATGGTCATGCCGACCACGACGATGCCCTCGATCGAGAAGCTCATCAGCATGGCGCGGAAGTTGCCCCAGGTCAGGAAGTGCGGCGAGGCGAAGCTCATGGCGATGCACAGCGCCAGGATGATCACGATCAGGCCGGCCTCGCGCATCGAGGCAAGGCGGGCGAAGCTGGAACGGCTCGGGCCCGTGGCCTTGATGTCGGCATGCATGACGGTTTCTCCCGCTCTAGGCGACATGGTTTGCTAGTCCTTGGTTTGCAGCACCTGGCTGTACGCCGGAGGCCAGCATGATGATGGCTTCCTCGTCGAGTTCGCCCGCGCCGAGTTCGCCGGCGATCGCGCCTTCGCGCACGACCAGGACCCGGTCGCAGAGGCCGATGAGTTCGGGCAGTTCCGAGGAAATGACGAGGATGCCGACACCCTGGTTGGCGAGATCGCGCAGCAGGCGGTGGATCTCGACCTTGGCGCCGACGTCGATGCCGCGCGTCGGCTCGTCCATGATGATGACTTTTGGCGAAACCGAAAGCTGCTTGGCGATCGCCACCTTCTGCTGGTTGCCGCCCGAGAGTGTCGAGACAGGCGCGTCGATGCCGGCCATGCGCACGCCGAGGCGTTTGGCGAGGCTCGCCGCCTGGTTGGCTTCGGCGCGACGGTCGAGCAGGCCGAAGCGGCCGGTGAGCTTGCCGAGGTCGAGCGCCGAGACATTGGCTGCGATCGAGAGGTCGAGGAACACGCCAGAGCCCTTGCGGTCCTCGGAAAGGTAGACGAGGCCGGCCTTCACGGCGTCGGCATAGCTGCGGATGGCGAGCGGCTTGCCGTCGAGCGCGACGCTGCCGGCACTGGCCTGCCGCAGGCCGCAGATCGTCTGCGCGATCTCGCTGCGGCCGGCACCGATGAGACCGCCGATGCCGAGGATCTCGCCGGCCTTCAGGTCGAGATCGACATTGGCGAAGCGGCTGCCGTCGGACAGGCCTTTGACGGAGAGCAGCGTCAGGCCGGGCACAGCATCGGCGGAAAGCTTGTCGGGATAGAGCTGGGTGATCTCGCGTCCGACCATCTTGCGCACGACATCGTCGGGTGAGGTCGCCGCGATCGCTTCGGTCGCGACATAGCGCCCGTCACGGAAAACGGTGACGCGGTCGCAGAGCGAGAAGATCTCGGCCATGCGATGGCTGATATAGATCACGGAGATGCCGCGCGCCTTCAGGTCTCGCACGATGGAAAACAGCCGCTGCGCCTCGGTTTCTGTCAAGGCCGCGGTCGGCTCGTCGAGGATCAGCACCTTGCAGTCGAGCGTCAGCGCCTTGGCGATCTCGACCAGCTGCTGGCTGGAAATGGAAAGGTCGGCGACCTTGGTACGCACCGGAATGGGCGCGAGCTGGTTCATCGCCTTTTCGGCCTGCGCGTAGACTTCGCCGTAGTTCATCAGCGGGGCGCGACGGGCGTTGATTGCAGCCATGCAGATGTTTTCGGCCACCGTCGCATCCTGGCAGAGCGCGATCTCCTGGTGCACCAGCGCGATGCCGAGCTTCTGCGCTGCTGCCGGCGATGCGATCGTTACCGGCTGGCCATCGATCAGGATTTCGCCTTCGTCGGGCTGCAGCACGCCACCGATCATGTTCATCAGCGTCGACTTGCCGGCGCCGTTCTCGCCGCACAGGGCATGCACCTCGCCGCGTCGCAGCTCGAGCTGGACACCGCTCAGCGCCTGGACCGGGCCAAACGCCTTGGAAAGGTTGCGGATCTGAAGGACGGGCGCGTCGGTCACGCCATGCTCCTGCGAAAGGGGCTGAAAAGGTGCCGGAAGGGACTGTCCCTTCCGGCCAGTTGCTGTTCGGGCCGAAGCTTACTCTTCGATGCCCTTGGTGCCACGCCGCTTGAGATACTTGTCCCAGTAGAAATCGTCGGCGTTGTCCTTGGTGACGATCGAGAAGCCGTTGTCGACGAACGGCACCTTCATGGCGTTGGTGCCGGCGCGCTTCGCATCGTTCATCGGGTCGATCAGCTCGGGGTGCTTGGCCAGCCAGAGCAGCATGAAGCCCATATAGCCTTGCATACCCTGGTTCGGGTTGACCGAACCGAAGATCTCGCCGGCCTTGATCATGTCGAGGATCTTGGCGTTGACGTCGGCCAGCATGACCTTGATCTTGCCGCCGCCTTCCTTGGCTGCCTGTGCCGCGCCGATTGCCGAATTGGCTTCAGGCATGAAGACGGCACCGAGATCGGGATGCGCCTGGGCGAGGCTGAGCACCGCCTGATAGGCCTTGGTCGGGTCCTGGTTGGAAGCGGCGCGGCCGACGAGCTTCATGTCGGGCCACTTGGCTTCCATGCGGGCGACGAAAGCCGCGACGCGCTTGTCATGATTGTCCTGGCCGGGGTTCTCCAGCACGGCATATTCGCCCTTGCCGCCCATCGATTCCGCGACGGCGTCGGCGGCGTAGGTGCCTTCGGCGACGTTGTCGGAGGTGATGTAGGAGACGCGCTTGGAATTCGGCGAGTCGGCCGCGAAGGTCACGACCGCGGTGCCCTGTTCGATGGCGCGGTTGATCGGCTCGATGAACGGGTCGGAATTCATCGGGTGAACCAGGATGCCGGCCGGCTTCTGGGCGAGTGCCTGGTCGAAGCTGGCGATCTGCTTGTTCACGTCATATTCCGGGGTGCCGGTATACGCGGTCTCGCAGCCGAACTGCTGGCCGGCCTGCTTGAACATCTCATAGACCGGGAACCAGTATTCGACGCCCGAGACCATGACGTTCATGACGTATTTTTCGCCGGGCTGGCATTTGAACGGGTTGGCGGTTTCAGCAAGCGCCGGAGCCGAACTCATGAAGGTCGACGCCGCTGCCGCCATGGCGAGCGTGCTCAGAAATTTGCGCAAGTTTCCTCCCTTGGCCGAAGCCATTCCTCAAGAACCGTCGCGGCGCTTTTGCGCCGTTTCATGGATTGATTGCAGCCGGACTTCCTCCCGAAGCCAGCAGCAGGATCATTGCAGTACGCGACGATACTGTCAATAAAATTCATATACTGAAATATATTTCACATCAACCGGAGATTTGACCGGAAAATGCAGATGGCTGTCACTTGCGCAAACCGGATCGGTTCTGGCAACTGGCGAGGCCGTGCCTGACCCGGCAACAGCTTGCGAGGAATGGCGATGGCCCACCGCATCAGGGATTTCGGTTTGGCCTGCGGCTCTTTGCCTGCAGGTGTGCTGAACGCCATCACCGATGTCGCTGGCGTCCGCGTTGGCCATGTCACGCTGCGCGATGGCGATATCAACACCGGGGTTACCGCCATCCTGCCGCATGGCGGCAATCTTTTCCGCAGCAAGGTGAGGGCTGCATCCGAAGTCATCAACGGCTTCGGCAAGACCGTCGGACTGGTGCAGCTCGATGAGCTCGGCACCCTTGAGACGCCGCTGCTTTTGACCAACACGCTTTCCGTCGGCACCTGCGCCACCGCCATGGTCCGGCAGGCGATCCGGCAGAACCCCGACATCGGCCGCCGCACCGGCACCGTCAATCCCGTCGTCGCCGAGTGCAATGACGGTCCGCTGAATGACATCCAGGCGCTGGCGGTTGGCGAGGAGCACGTGCTGGCCGCCATCGAGGCGGCCAGCGAAGGGCCGGTCGAGCAGGGCAGCGTTGGTGCCGGCACCGGCATGACCTGCTTCGGTTTCAAGGGCGGCATCGGCACGGCGTCGCGCCGCATCGGGCTCGATGGTCGTGATCATCATCTTGGCGCACTCGTGCTTACCAATTTCGGCCGCGCCGGCGACCTCGTCCTGCCCGACGGTCGCCGTCCCGACCCGCGCCGGGCGATCGAGGCCGAAAGTGGCTCGGTGATCATCGTGCTGGCCACCGATATCCCGCTCGAACACCGGCAGCTGAAGCGTGTCGCCCGTCGTGCCGGCGCCGGCATCGCCAGGCTTGGCGCATTCTGGGGCCATGGCAGCGGTGACATCGCCTTAGCTTTCTCGACCGCCGATCCGGTCGACCATGATGAGAAGCGCGGTCTCGTCCCGATTCAGGTCTTGAATGAGTCGCGCATCGACCTGCTGTTCCAGGCTGCCGCCGAGACAACCCAGGAAGCAGTGCTGAATTCCCTGCTCGCCTCGCCTGTGTTCGAAGGCAGGGACGGTGCGCGCCGTCCATCTCTGGCCGATTGGCTGCGGGCCAACGCCTGAGCCTCCTTTTCCCAGCGGGGAGAAACCTCCTCTCGCCCTGTCGTGAACGATGATGCAGCTCTTACGGGCGAACACCGCGGGGGCGTGTCCGTGCACGTCCGGATTGGACGTCCACAAACCCTCTGGCGTCGTCGAAGTTGTGGACATTAGTCTTGACAGAAATACATATGTTCAATACCCGTCAGGCATCAGAACAGCCTGCATGTGGGAGGAGTGACTGCTATGGCTTCCAATATTGCGTTGACGGGCCTTGCCCGTGATCTCGAGGAGCGCGGCAAGTCCGGAAAGCCGATCCGCATCGGCCTGATCGGCTCGGGCGAGATGGGCACCGACATCGTCACGCGCGTCGCCCACATGTCCGGCATCGAGATCGGCGCGATTTCCGAACTGAACATCCCCAACGCCCACAAGGCCGTGGACATCGCCTTCCAGGAGGGCGGCCATTCGAAGGAAGTCTCGAACGCTTCGGCCATGACCGAGGCGATGGAAGCCGGCAAGGTTGCCGTCACCAATGATGCCGACCTCATCATCAACAACGACCTGATCGACGTTGTCATCGATGCTACGGGCGTTCCGGCCGTCGGCGCGGAAATCGGCCTGCGTGCGATGGAGCACGGCAAGCACCTCGTCATGATGAATGTCGAGGCCGACGTCACCATCGGCGCCTATCTGAAGAGCGAGGCCGATCGGCTCGGCGTCACCTACTCGCTGGGTGCGGGCGATGAGCCATCCTCCTGCATGGAGCTGATCGAGTTTGTCTCGGCCATGGGCCATCCCATCGTCGCCGCCGGCAAGGGCAAGAACAATCCGCTCAACATCGACGCCACCCCTCCCGCCTATGAGGAAGAGGCAGCGCGCCGTCATATGAACGTGCGCATGCTGGTCGAATTCGTCGACGGCTCCAAGACCATGGTCGAGATGGCGGCGATCGCCAACGCCACCGGCCTCGTGCCCGACAAGGCCGGCATGCATGGGCCTGCCGCTACGCTGGGCGAACTCAACAAGGTGCTGGTCCCGGAAAAGGACGGCGGCGTCCTCTCCAGGGTCGGCGTCGTCGACTACTCCATCGGCAAGGGCGTCGCGCCTGGCGTGTTCGTCGTCGCCGACATGTCGCATCCGCGTGTCTCGGAGCGCATGGAAGACCTGAAGATGGGCAAGGGCCCGTACTTCACTTTCCATCGGCCTTATCACCTGACCTCGCTGGAAGTGCCGCTCACCTGCGCCCGCGTCGTCCTTTACGGCAAGGCCGACATGGTGCCGCTGGCCAAGCCCGTCGCCGAAGTCTGTGCCGTCGCCAAGAAGGACATGCAGCCCGGCGACAGGCTCGATGCCATCGGCGAGTACTGCTACCGCGCCTGGATCATGACCGCGCCGGAAGCGCGCGCCGCCAAGGCCATTCCATGCGGCCTGCTGCAGGGCGGTTCGGTGACCGCGCCGATCAGGAAAGGCGACCTGATCACCTATGCCAACGCCGCGCCGGCGCCCGGCTCCAAGATCGCCGAGCTGCGCGCCCGGCAGGACAAGCTCGTCTACGGTAACTGAGGAAGCATCATCATGGCCACCGCCAGGAAAGCCGCGAACAGTGACGCGGCACAACCCAACCTGCCATTTGCCTTCCGCAAGTATACGGCTGAGCAGCTGCGCGAAGTGCTGCACAAGATGTACCTGATCCGCCGCTTCGAGGAGGGTGCGGAAGACGCCTATATGCGCGGTCTCATCCACGGCACCATGCACCTGTCCATCGGCCAGGAAGCCAGCGCTTTGGGCATCTGCATGCCGCTCACCGACCAGGACCAGATCACCTCCACCCATCGCGGCCATGGTCACTGCATCGCCAAGGGCGCTGATGTGAAGCGCATGTTCGCCGAGTTCTTCGGCAAGACCACCGGCTACTGCAAGGGCCGCGGCGGTTCCATGCACATCGCAGACGTTACCAAGGGCAATCTCGGCGCCAACGGCATTGTTGCCGGGGGTATTCCGATTGCTGTGGGTGCCGCCCTGGCTGCCAAGAAGCTCAAGACCGGCAAGGTAGCTGTCTCCTTCTTCGGCGACGGCGCCAACAATGAGGGCGCTTTCCACGAGGCGCTCAACATGGCCGCAGTCTGGAAGCTGCCGGTGATCTTCGTATGTGAGAACAACGGCTACGGCATGTCGACCTCGACCGAGCGTTCGACCGCGGTCAAGAACATCGCTGACCGCGCCAGCGCCTATGCGATGCCTGGCGTCATCGTCGACGGCAACAATTTCTCCGAAGTGGCCGAAGCTGCCGATGCTGCTGTCGAGCGCGCCCGCGCCGGCGAAGGTCCGACGCTGATCGAATCCAAGACCTACCGCTACCGCGGCCATTCCAAGAGCGATCGCAACCGCTATCGCACCAAGGAAGAGATCGAGGACTGGATGGCCAACCGCGACCCGATCGCCCTGTTCGAAGCCGAGCTGAAGGAGTTCGGCATCATCGACGACGCCGGCATCGAGGCTGTGCGCGAAGCGGTGAAGAAGGAGATTGCCGACGGCATCGAGTTTGCCAAGGACAGTCCGAGCCCGGAAATCCGCGACCTTGAGAATTACGTCTATACGGAGGTTGCGTGATGGACGTCGCAGTGCGTGAACTGAGTTATGCCCAGGCCATCCAGGAAGCCATGGCGATCGCCATGGAGCAGGATGAGCGTGTCTTCCTGATGGGCGAGGACATCGGCGTCTATGGCGGCGCCTTCCAGGTCACCGGCGATCTGGTCGAGCGTTTCGGTTCCGAACGCGTCATGGACACGCCGATCTCGGAACTGGGTGGCGCGGGTGTCGCCGTCGGCGCGGCCCTGACCGGTCTGCGTCCGATCTTCGAATTCCAGTTCTCCGATTTCGCCACGCTCGCCATGGAGCAGATCGTCAACCAGGCCGCCAAAATGCGCTTCATGCTGGGCGGCGAGGTTTCTGTCCCCGTCGTCATGCGCTTCCCGGCCGGCTCCGGCACCGGTGCTGCCGCGCAGCACAGCCAGAGCCTGGAAGCCTGGCTTGGCCATGTGCCCGGCCTGAAGGTGATCCAGCCGGCGACCCCGCATGACGTCAAGGGCATGCTGCTGGCCGCCGTCGCTGATCCGGACCCGGTCATGATCTTCGAGCACAAGCTGCTCTACAAGATGAAGGGCCCGGTGCCGGAAGGCCATTACACCGTGCCGATCGGCAAGGCCGATATCCGCCGTCAGGGCCGCGACCTCACCATCGTCGCCACCTCGATCATGGTGCACAAGGCGCTTGAAGCGGCCGCCGCATTGCAGGCCGAGGGCATCGACATCGAGGTCATCGACCTGCGCACCGTGCGCCCGATGGACAAGCAGACCATCATCGACAGCGTCAAGAAGACCTCGCGGCTCCTGTGCGTCTATGAGGCGGTGAAGACGCTGGGCATCGGCGCCGAAGTCAGCGCTGTGGTTGCCGAAAGCGACGCCTTCGACTATCTCGACGCGCCGATCGTGCGCCTGGGTGGCGCGGAAGTCCCGATCCCCTACAATCCGGATCTCGAAAAGGCGACGGTACCGCAGGTGCCGGACATTATCGCGGCCGCGCGCGACCTCGCCAAGGGGAAACGCTGACGATGCCGGTCGAAGTCATCCTTCCCAAGGTCGACATGGATATGGCGACCGGGCAGATCTCGCGCTGGTTCTTCGAGGAAGGCGCCAGCGTCAAACAGGGCGATGTCCTGTTCGAGATCGAGACCGACAAGGCGGCGATGGAGATCGACGCTCCGGCTTCCGGCACGTTGCGCAACATCACCGGCAAGGAACGTGTCGACATTCCGGTTGGCGCACCTGTCGCCTGGATTTATGCCGAGGGCGAGGATGCCGGCACACCTGCCGCACCCGCTGTGGCTGCACCCGCCGAACCACAGCCTGTTGTGAATGGCAAGGCCGAGACACCGATGTCCTCCTCCCAGGACAAGCCCGCGCAGACCGCGCTCGCCGTGCAGGAGACGCCTGCGCCGGCTGGCGCGGTCCGCGCCACGCCGTTGGCGCGCCGCCTGGCGCGAGAGGCAGGGCTCGACCTGGCGGGCGTCACCGGTTCCGGCCCGCATGGGCGCGTGGTGAAGGCCGATGTCGAGGCGGCGATTGCTGGTGGTGGCGCAGCCAAGGCTGCTGCTCCGGCTGCGGCGCCAGTTGCCGCCGCTCCGGCTGCCGCGCCTGCGGTCAAGCCGATGTCGGACGACGCGGTGCTGAAGCTGTTCGAACAGGGCTCCTACGACCTCGTCCCACACGACAATATGAGGAAGACCATCGCCCGGCGTCTGGTCGAGGCGAAGTCGACCATCCCGCATTTCTATCTCACCCTCGACTGCGAACTGGACGCGCTGCTCAAGCTGCGCTCCGAGCTCAATGCCGCCGCGCCGATGCGGAAGACCGAAAAGGGCGATGCCCCGGCCTACAAGCTCTCGGTCAACGACATGATCATCAAGGCGATGGCACAGGCGCTGGTCGCCGTGCCGGATGCCAATGCGTCGTGGACAGATACGGCCATGGTCAAGCACAAGCATGCCGATGTCGGCGTGGCGGTGTCGATCCCGGGCGGGCTGATCACGCCGATCGTGCGCAAGGCCGACCAGAAGACGCTGTCGGTCATCTCCAACGAGATGAAGGACCTGGCCAGGCGGGCGCGTGATCGCAAGCTGAAGCCGGAGGAATATCAGGGCGGCACCACGGCGGTGTCGAACCTCGGCATGTTCGGCATCAAGGACTTCGCTGCCGTCATCAACCCGCCGCATGCGACGATCCTGGCGGTTGGCGCAGGTGAGGAACGTGCAGTGGTGAAGGGCGGCGAGATCAGGATCGCCACCGTGATGTCGGTGACGTTGTCGACCGACCATCGCGCCGTTGACGGTGCGCTGGGAGCCGAACTGCTCGGCGCCTTCAAGCGCATCATCGAAAACCCGATGACCATGCTGGTCTAGAATTCCTCCCGGCGGGGGCGCCGTCTCCCTTCGGGGAGGCGGCGATAGACCATGGCTACTGGTGCCCAGGTCATTGCGCGGACGGTTCCAAATGGCGGACCGGCTGGGAATCGCGCTAGCTGGCACGAGCGTCAACAATGCGCCGGGACATGCCGTGACCAATCCGCCTGAAATCTCGCTCGTTCCCCCGCAGGTTGTTGCCGACAATGCCGCCAAAGGCCTGCGCCTGCGCGAAAGGTTCGGACGTGGCGGCACCGAGATCGGCGTTGGCCGTGCGCGCGAACTGGTCGAACGCCGGGCGCTGCAGCCTTCGACCATCCGGCGGATGGTGAGTTTCTTCGCCCGCCATGAAGTTGACAAACGCGCCAGGAACTTCGGCAATGAGGACAATCCCTCCGCCGGCTATGTGGCGTGGCTGTTGTGGGGCGGCGACGAGGGCCGCGCCTGGGCCATCGAGCTCAAGACGATTATCGGCAACGCACCGGATATCTAGCCGGCCCGAGTATCGATGCCGGATCGATTCTTAGAGCATTTTGTAGCCAAGTGGAATCACTTGGCGTTACGAAAATGCAGCAGAAACAAAACTTAGAGCGTTTCCGCGTTTCCGTGAAAAACGGAACGCTCTAGAGCCGAAAGCCGAGCCCGCTCAGCCTGTCGGAGATCTCCCGCCAATTCGCGCAGGCTGCGTGGGCGCCCTCGGCCTTCAGCCGCTCGCCATGGCCGGCATAGGTATGGCCGCCGCCGGTGTAGCCGATTGCCGTCATGCCGGCGGCAACGGCGCCCTCGACGCCGAAAGGCGAGTCCTCGATCACCACGCAGTTCGATGGATCCGCGCCCATCTTCTCGGCGGCGTAGAGGAAGATGTCCGGAGCCGGTTTGCCGCGCTTCACCATGGAGGAAGAGAAGATCGCGTCGCCGAAGTGCGGTGCGAGGCCGGTGACGTCGAGGCTGTGGTGGATGCGTTGCAGCGACGAGGATGAGGCGACGCAGCGGCCCGCCTCCAGCGTGCGCAGAAATGACCCGATACCGACAGTCGGATTGAGCTTCTCGCTGAACAGGTCGCGGGTCACCGTCCACAGGTCGCCCTCCTGCTCGGGTTGCAGGTGATGGCCGGTCAATTCCTTGATGCGCATGATGATGTCGGCCTGCTTCATGCCGACGCATTGGGCGATGATGTCGGCGCCAACGCCGCTCATGCCATGCTTTTCGTAGACGCGCTCATAGGCTTCCGCGGCCAGCGGCTCGCTGTCCACCAGAACGCCGTCGCAATCGAAGATGATCAACTGTTGTGCCGCCACGCCTCGCCTCGAATGTCCGATAATTTCGGCACATCGCTATCGGCAAAGAGACGAATGTTCAAGAAGGCGATCAGGTCTGATGTCCAATTTTCCGTTGGTTCGTCGTCGTTTCAAGCGCGGCCTGCATCGCCTGCCTGGACTGTGCGCTGTCGGGCACGATCCAGTTCGGCTCGGCGCCGAGGAAGCGGTCTAGGAAAGCCACCGCATAGGCGGGCATCTCGGTGACGTTTTCACGGTAGGACCACCAGGTGCGCAGGTCGTCGGCGCACTGGTCGATGGTTGGCGCGTGGCCGAACTCCTGTTCGTATACGGCCGCGATCGCCGATACGCAGTAGTTGGTGTAGAGAAAACCTTCCGGCCAGAACCGCACGATCTCGGCCATGCCGGCATCGGCAGGCGGCAGGTCCGGGCGCGGCCCGTTGCCCGCAGCCTTCGCCGGCTCCTGGCGGATCAGTTCGCGCAGCACGAGGCCGGCGGCGAAGATGATGAAATCGGCGCGGTTGACCTCGGCAAAACGCTTCTGAGCTTCCATGATCTCGATCCAGTCGAGGAAGGCCCTGGTCAGCCGCGTTTCGTCAATGTCGAACCGAAGACCGTAGGTCGCTTCCACGGAACGCGCGCTCGCGCGGAATGTCGCCCGGAACCAGCGCAGGCGCCGCAGCTGGTGGCCAAGATCCGGCATCAGGGCCAGTTCGTCTTTGAATCGCAGATCCATGACACTTCCTTTGAAGCCGACTTTAAAGCGTTTCCGTTTTCGCGGAAACGCTCTCATTTTGTTTTACGCAGTTCCAGGAAAACCGCCGCCCGCTCCTGGAACTGCGAGCACAGGCGTCGTCACCACCAAATGCGGTGGATCAATCGTTTCCAAGGTTCGTCTGAAAATCATACATATTGACATCCAAGAAAACAAATGTTCTCTAACTTTCGTCTTGGTACTGTCATGAAGTCATGGCGGCGCCAGGGGCTTGGGAGGAGATATCCTGATGGCAATCTGGCAGTGGGCACTGCTCGCGCTTGCGCTCGTCTGGGGGCTGCAGTCCCTCGGCGTCTGGCTGCAGATGCGGCACTATTCCGACGTCTTCAAAGGCATCACCAACAAATACGCCGACGGCTTCGTCGGTGCGGGAAATTATCGCGGCCGCTTTGCCAAGGGCATCATCGTCCTGGTGGTGGTGACACCTGATCTGGTCGTGCGCCGCCTGCTTGTCATGAGCGGCCGTTCAGTATTCGCCAAGTTCAGGCGGCTTGAAGAATTCGAGGGCGTCGCCCTCGATCGTATCCGGTCCAATCCTGCGATCATGGGGGAGGGGGAACCCGGTGTGGCCGAGGCCGTGAAGCGGGCGATCGAACAGATCGACCGGGCACGGCTGGAGCCGGGAAGGAAGCCGGGTCTGACCGGCTTGAAGACAGTCAGCGCATAAAACAAACGCCGCTGCCGTAGGGGACAGACGGCGGACGGCCCAAGGAGGAGATATGTCTGTAATTTCATTGTTGGCGCAGCACGCCGACATGGCCTTCCAGCACCTGCACGCAGCAGGCGCGGTCGTGCAGGATGCTGCGTTACACGGCAAGCTTGCCGTCTCACATGCCGGCGACAATCTTGTCGTCCTGGCGCAGGCCGACAGCGGCCCGATCACCGTCGAACAGTTCAAGGAAAAGCTGAACGAAGTCGCCAAGGAAGAGCAGCTCGGCTGGCTGACCGCCATCGGCAAATATTTCATCGGCATCTTCCAGAAGGGCGGCGAGGTCTTCGCCGGCTTCGTCACCGGCATCATCCCGACATTGGTGGTGCTGATGACGGCGTTCTACGCCATCACGGAACTGGTCGGCGAGGAGCGCGTGCATGGCCTTGCCCGCGGCGCCGGCCGCATCGCGCTCACCCGCTATACGGTGCTGCCGCTGCTCGCCGTCTTCTTCCTCACCAACCCGATGGCCTATACCTTCGGTTCCTTCCTCGAAGAGAAGCACAAGCCGGCCTTCTATGACGCGGCCGTGTCCTACGTGCATCCGCCGCTCGGCCTCTTCCCGCACATCAATCCCGGCGAATATTTCGTCTGGGGTGGCGTGCTGGTCGCGCTGCTCGAGCTGGAGAAGAAGGGCGTGGTCGTTGCCGGCTACCACATCAAGGTGGCGATCTGGTACGCCATTGTCGGTCTCGTCGTGATCCTGCTCAAGGGCATGCTGACCGAGCGCATCACCGCCATCATGGCACGCCGCCAGGGCGTCGAGCTGTAAGGGGCGGAGATCATGGCAAAGACCTACAAGGCCGTAAAAATCTCCAAGGGCTCCGGAGGCTGGGGCGGCCCGCTCGTCATCGAGCCGACCGCACAGCGCAACAAGGTCGTCTCCGTCACCGGAGGCGGCATCCATCCGATCGCCGCGCAGATCGCTGAGATGACCGGAGCTGAAGCTGTCGACGGCTTCAAGTCACCGCCCATCGAAGGCGAAATGGCTGTCGTCGTCGTCGATTGCGGTGGCACCGCGCGCTGCGGTGTCTATCCGCGCAAGCGCATCCCGACCGTCAACGTCACGCCGGTCGGCCAGTCCGGGCCTCTCGCCCAGTTCATCCTGGAAGACATCTATGTTTCGGGCGTCAAGCCGGCCAACATCGTCATGGCCGACGGCTCGGAAGCGGTAACCACTGCGGGGGGAGCAGCGGCAATGAGTTCAAGCAACAGCAATTCGCCGTCGGCGGCTGCCCAGCCGCTGCCGAGCGAAGGTGGCATGATCGGGCTGATCTCGTCGATCGGCCGCGTCATGGGTCGTGTCGTCGGCATCTTCTTCAACGCCGGCCGCCGCACCATCGACCAGGTGATACGCAACGTTCTGCCCTTCATGGCCTTCGTGACCATGCTGATCGGCCTGATCCTCTACACCGGCATCGGCGACGTGCTGGCGCAGCCGATGGGCCCTTTGGCCAACAACATCGTCGGCCTGCTGATCCTCTCGGCGATCTGCGGCTTGCCGTTCCTCTCGCCCATCCTTGGGCCGGGTGCGGTCATCGCCCAGGTCATCGGCGTCGCCATCATCGGGCCGCAGATCGCCAATGGCACCATCGCGCCAGCGATGGCGCTGCCGGCGCTGTTTGCCTACAACACCCAGGTCGGCTGCGACTTCGTTCCGGTCGGCCTGGCGCTTGGCGAAGCCAAGCCCAAGACGATCGAGATCGGTGTGCCGGCGGTGCTCATCAGCCGCCAGATCATGGGTCCCGTGTCCGTGCTTCTCGCATGGGTAGTCAGTCTGCTGGTCCTGTAACGACAAGAAGGAGATTCGCCGCATCATGACGGTTCTGTTGGAAACGCGGGTAACCGCAGTCGGACCCGAAGTGGCGGATCTCGCCGAGGGCGGTGTGGTCATCCTGTTCGCGGATGGCTCACCGCCGGAGCTCGCCGAGGTTTCGGTGATGCACAAGGCCGTACAGGGCCCCAGCGACGGCGCGCCGCAAGTCGGCGCGTCGATCGCCATCGGCGCGGTGTCGGCAACGATCACCGCAATCGGCTCCACCGCATGGAGCAAGGTGCGCGAGATCGGCCATGTCGTCATCTCGTTCAATGGGGCGACGGAAGCGGAGCGGCCTGGCGAAATCTGTGCCAGCACCGTCGACACCGGTGACCTCGTCCAGGCTCTCAGGCAGGACGCGCTGATCACCATCGCTGCGTGAAATCCGTGGCGCCGGGCCTTGCGCGGGCCGTGGCGCTTTTTCTTTTCAAGCGCGCCCTTTCCGGGTTAGGCCGGAATATCTGATAGGATTGCCTGTATGGAACGCTCGACCATCGTCAGAGTGCATGAAGGTTTGCACGCCCGCCCCGCGACCCGCTTCGTGCGGCTCGCCAAGAGCTTCGAGTCCGAAGTCGAGATCGTGAAGTCAGGCAAGGCGGTGAGCGCCAAGAGTTCGGTCAAGCTGATGCTCCTGGGCGTCAAGGAGAACCAGGAAGTCACCGTGCGTGCCAATGGAGCCGACGCTGCCGAAGCGGTCGAGGCACTGATCGGCTATCTGGAGAACCCGCGCGCCGGGCTCGAGGAAGACGATGCCGCCGGCGAGCACAAGGAACTCAATGGCGAGGCTGCCAAGCCTGTCACCGCTGCTCCAGCGCCGGCGCCGGCGCCATCAGGTGGCCTGCGCGGGATTGCGGCCAGCGAGGGCGTTGCCGTTGGTCCGGCCTTCGCGCATTTCCCGCCGGAAATCCGCCCGCAGGCGCGCACACTGACCGCTGAGGAAGCCGAGGCCGAGATCGTGCGTTTCGGCCATGCCGTAGCTGCCGTGCAGGCACGCATGGACAAGGCGCTGGCCAGTGAAAGCCTGGCCGGCGGCGACCGTGGCATCGTTGCTGCCTTGCGTGATCTTGCCGCCGACGACACGCTGATCGGTGACGCCGAAACGATGATCCGCGCCGGCAATGATGCCGTCGCCGCCGTCATTGCCACCGCTGCCAGGCTTGCCGCCGAGTTCGGTTCGGTCGAAGACCCTTACCTCAATGCCCGCGCCGACGACATCCAGGCTGTAGGCCGCCAGATCTGCCTCGCCTTGCTCGGCCAGGACGATATCAGCCTGGAGGATATCCCGCAGGGTGCCATCCTGATCGCCGAGGACATCGGCGCCTGGGATTTGTCGCGCGCGCCGCTGAAGCGCATCGGCGGCATCGTCTGCGGCCATGGCGGTGCGACCTCGCACATCGCCATCATTGCGCGTTCGCATGGCATTCCGGCGGTGCTGGGCCTCGGCGCCCGTGTCATGGAACTTCGCGAAGCCACCCAGATTGCCCTCGACGGCAACAGCGGCCTGGTCGTCGCCGACCCGGCCGTCGACGTGAAGGCCGATTATGTCCGCCGCATCGAGGAGGCCGCCAGGGAGCGTCACGCGCTCGACGTGTTCAAGGACGTGACGCCGAAGCGTGCCGACGGCACGGTCATTGAAGTGGCCGCCAACATCGGCTCGCTCGAGGAGATCGAAGCCGCTCAGGCTGCGGGCGCCATGGGCGTCGGCCTGTTCCGCACCGAGCTTCTTTTCATGCGTCACATGCACCTGCCTTCGGAAGACATGCAGGCGGAAACCTATGCCGCCCTGGCGCGCGCGTTTGCGCCTCACCCGGTCATCGTGCGCACGCTCGACATCGGCGGCGACAAGCCGGTGGCCGGCATCGAGTTCCCGGAGGAGGAAAACCCGTTCCTCGGCTGGCGCGGCATCCGCATGTGTCTCGACCGGCCGGACATCTTCAAGCCGCAGCTCAAGGCGTTGCTGCGTGCGGCGGTACACGGCAACGTCAAGGTGATGCTGCCCATGGTGTCGGACCTTGACGAGGTGCGGCGGGCGAGGGCGCTGGTCGACGAATGTGCCGGCGAGCTGGCACGTGACGGCGTACCTTTCGCGCACTTCCAGCTTGGCGTGATGATCGAGACGCCGGCGGCTGTGCTGATCGCCCCGCTGCTGGCGAAGGAAGTTTCTTTCTTCTCGATCGGCACCAACGACCTCACCCAATATGTCATGGCTGCCGATCGCCTCAACCCAACGGTGGCCGCATTGAACGATGTCGCCAATCCGGCGGTGATGGCGGCGATTGAGATGACTGCGAAGGCCGGCGTCGAAGCCGGCATCATGGTCGGCATGTGCGGCGAGGCTGCCGCCCGTCCGGATCTTATTGCGGAATTCCTGCGCATGGGGCTGACCGAACTGTCGATGAGCCCTGCCTCGATCTCGCGCGCCAAGAAGCGCATCGTGGAGTTGGGCAAGCAATAAACGCTGGACTGTTGAGCAGCCGCATCGCAGCTGCTTCTCTCTCCCCGTTTACGGGGAGAGATGTCCGGCAGGACAGTGAGGGGCGGAGCCAACGTTTGCTTGGTTCTGCCCCTCATCCGACCCTTTGGGCCACCTTCTCCCCGTGAACGGGGAGAAGGAAGAGACCCTACAGCAGATGTGCCAGCAGCGTGGCAAACACCGTCGTCAGCTCGTCGAGCGGATCATTGCCGTCGCAGGCCGTCAGGATGCGGTCAAGCCTGGCGTCGGTGGCAAGCAGGGCGATCTCAAGCAGGTCGGGTTGGGGTTTCGCGCTGGTGTCGACGCTGGCAAGGCCGACTGCAAGCGCGACAGGCGCCAGGCAGGAAACCGCGAATGTGCGGCCCGAACGGACAGCCGTTGCCGCTGTCTCGCCCTGCCGCAACGGGTCATGGTTGAGGAACTCCAGCACCATTGCCGCGCTCAGCGCCGCGGCCAATGCGACGCGCCCCGCCCAGTCGCTCTCATGGGACAGTCTCTTGAGGAGCTCTGCATGCTGCCGCTGGACCGCCGCGTGAACGGCGGTGAAGTTCGCCTCGCGCACCCGCACGCCGTCCGCCTTTCGTTCGGCGAGCACGGCCTTGGCCAGTGCATACATATCGCGCCGGAATGCGCGTTCGCTTGCCAGCGCCGCATCGCCGGACGCGAAATAAACACCAAGCGGCTTCGGGGTCAGTCCGCTCATGCGGCCGCTGCGCTCGCGCGGCACCAGCGTTTCGGCCACCGACATCATGTCGTCGAAAGCACTTGCCGCGTGACCGAGCAGCCCTTCGATCTCGCGGATCGGAAAAGATGGACGAGCTTCTTCGCCTTGCCGTGCCTGCTGGGCGGGGCTGTCGTGCCGGTGCCGGCGGATGACGTGGCGCACGTCGCGCAAACGGTCCTTCAAGTTGACGCGGACCTCTTCGGAGATTTCACGCAGCATCGTCAGTTCTCCGCTTCCTATCAGCCGGGTATAGGCGGCATGGCCGTGTCAGCCAATTGTTTATATCGTGCAGGACCGGTCAAAAGACGATAGTGGCCATATGGCGAATCGGGAACGGTTCGGTCGCAGTGCTTACGAGGAGGAATGCAGTGGCAAGAAAGCCGCAGCGGCAGGTGGGGACAGCGGAGGGCGGAACCGGCGAGAACGGAGCGGTCGCTGCCGAAAGCAAGGCCGATCGCCTGCGCATCCGTGCCGCCTGGATGTATTTCATCGAGCAGATGACCCAGAACGAGATCGCCGACGTGCTTGGCGTCGGCCGCGTCACCGTCGTGCGGATGCTGGCAGAGGCGCGTGCCCGCAACGAGGTCAAGATCGCCATCGAAAGCGAGTTGTCCGAGATCGTGCGGCTGGAACGGGCCTTGGAAAGGACCTTCGGTCTGGAACAGGCACTCGTTGCGCCGCTCTCCAGCGCGGATTCCGACCCGATTCCCGGCATTGCCGCCAAGACGGGCGCCTATCTTTCGGAAGCGATGCGTTCCGGCATGCGCGTCGGCGTCGGCTGGGGCCGCACGCTGTTCTCGACCTTGCCCTTTATTGGCGCCAAATCGCTGAACGACTTCAAGGTCATCTCCCTGCTCGGCGGCGTCGGCGTCGCGCGCCGCTACAATCCGGCCGAATTCGCCTGGCGCTTTGCCCAGGTCTTCCAGGGCGACGGCTATCTCATTCCGGCGCCTGCCGTGGTCGATAGTGTGGAGACCAAGGTGGCGCTGGTGGAGCGCTGCGGACTGGAGGAGATCTTCGAGATGGCCGATGCGCTGGATGCCGTGCTGTTGTCGGTCGGCGGCATCGCTTCAGCAACGACCTTCTATCGCGGTGGCTTCCTGAAGGAGGCAGATCGCGAAGCGCTCGTCGCACGCGGCGCCGTCGGCGATCTCCTGTTCCATTTCTTCAACCGCAACGGCGATCTCGTCGAGCATCCGGTCAATGATCGCGTGATGTCGGTGGAAGTCGATCGCCTGCGCCGGGCACCCCTGCGCATCCTCACCTCGGGTGGACAGGAGAAGATCGAGGCCTTGCTTGGTGCCATGCACCTCGTCAAGCCGACCGTGCTGATCACCGACGAGGAAAGCGCACGGCGCATGCTGGATGCGCAGGGCGGTGCCGCCATCTGACAGCAGCGGCTTCGCTGCGGTCAGATGTTCGGGACCTCGATGAGGTCCTCGCCGCGGAAATGGCTCGGCGGCGCGCCGATCACCCGCTTGAAGGCGCGGCTGAAGGCGGCTTCGGATTCATAGCCGAGTCGGTTGGCGACGACCGCTATCTTCATGCGGTCATGTGTCAGCCATTGCCTGGCCTGGTGCATGCGCACCTGCGTGACGTACCTGGCGGGCGTTTCGCCGACGGTCGAAGCGAAGCGTTCGGCAAACCCGGAACGCGAGGCGCCCATGCTGCGTGCCAGCGTCTCGACGCTCCAGTCGCGGTTCGGTTCGAGATGAATTGCCGCCAGCACCTTGCCAAGTTCGCGGTCGCGCACCGCCGCGATCCAGCCCTTGGAATCGCCGCAGCCGCGCTCGACCCATGAGCGGATGATCGAGGCGGCCAGCACATCCGCCAGCCGGGCGACGATGCCGGCGGAGCCGACGCGTTCCATCTTGATCTCGCGCGCCATCGCTTCGAGCAGGTGCGGGATGCTTGGCTCGTGTTCTTCCAGGCCGTGCGTGCGCATCACATCCGGCATCATGCCGAGCAGCGGGTGCAGGCTGTCGAGGTTGAAATACATGGTGCCGCAGAACAGAAGCGTGCCCGGCACGCAGCTTTCCGCCTCAGTCTCCGTCCTCATGCAGTAGACGTTCTTGCAGATCTCGGTGACTTCATAACCCTTGAACTGCGTGGTCGGCACGTCGGGCGAACTGGCCAGCGCGTGCGGTGCGCCACGCGGCACCAGCACGGCGTCGCCGGCTTTCATCTCGAACCATTCGCCATTCGGCATGCGCATCCAGCATGCCTTCTGGCCGACGAAATAAAAGCGCGCGGCATCCTGTGCCGGGAACTCCAGTCCCCACGGCTCCTTCATCTCGCAGCGGCCATACTGCACGCCGTCGAGGCGCAGGCCGCGCAGGATGTCAGTCAGCGGATCGCCGGTCGGAGAGACAGACGAGGATAAATTTTTGGACGAACGATCAAGCATAATGGTGTTTCTAACATGGAAACTCCAGGTGGTCACCTCCATTTGTTGCACTGCAACCAATTCGGAGACTGACTATGACCGACCCCGCGACAGCGGCGCTGGACGCGCCAGTACTGTCTTCTGTCGAGGAGCGCGCCGACCCGGCCTGGGGAGCTGTCGTCTCGCTGGCGCTCGGCGTGTTCGGGCTTGTGACAGCTGAATTCCTCCCGGCCAGCCTACTCACCCCGATGGCGCATGACCTTGGCGTCAGTGAAGGCGCTGCCGGTCAGGCCGTGACCGCCACCGCGATCGTCGGCGCCATCGCGGCGCCCACCATGGCCATCATCACCCGCCGCCTCGACCGCAAGATCCTGATGTGGGTCCTGACGTTCCTGCTTATCGTTTCCAGCCTCATCGCGGCATTCGCCTCTTCGCTCGGCATGCTGTTGGCGGCACGTGTTGTCCTCGGTGTCGCGCTCGGCGGCTTCTGGGCGATGTCGGGTGCCATGACCATGCGCCTGGTGCCTGTGCGACTGTTGCCCCGTGCCATGTCCATCATTCTGGGTGGTGTGTCGGTGGCCACGGTCTGTGCCGCGCCGGTCGGCGCCTATGTCGGCGATGTCTGGGGCTGGCGCACCGCTTTCCTGATCGCAGCCATCGTCGGAGCCGTCACGCTGCTGGCACAGGTCGCCACGCTTCCCAGCCTGCCGCCGTCCGGCATTGCCAGCCTGCGCACCCTGGTGGACGTCGCCAAGCGCCCGGCCATCGCAGTCGGCCTGCTTTTCATCCTGTTCATCGCATCCGGTCATTTTGCCGGCTTTACCTATGTCCGCGCCTTCCTCGAACAGGTTCCGGTGCTGACTGTCGAAAACATCTCGCTCGTATTGCTGGCCTTCGGCATCGGCGGTTTCATCGGCAATCTCGTCGGGGGCTTCATAGTAGAGCGCAGCCTGAAGCTTGCCGCCGGCCTGTCACCGTTGCTGATCGCTGTTTCGACGCTGGTCCTGCTTGTCTTCGGCGCCTCGCCGCTGACCTCCGCCATCGCCGTGACGGCCTGGGGTTTCGCCTTCGGCGCCATCCCTGTTTCAGTACAGACCTGGATGCTGCGCGCCGCGCCGGACCAGGCCGAAAGCGCCGGCGGGCTGATGGTCACGGCTTTCCAGGTTGCGATTGCAGCCGGTGCCGTCATCGGTGGCTTGCTGGTCGACAATGCAGGCGTGGCCACTGCCTTCGGCTACGCCGGTATCGCGACGTTGCTGGCAGCGCTGACGGCTTTCGTATTGGGACCGAAGACCGAAAAGGTTTGAGTGCCGGAGCGGTATTCGACGTCTCGGCGTCGACGGCACACAAATGAAAACGGCGCGGCCTTATGTCCGCGCCGTTTCTATTTCGGAAGGCCCGACCGTTCAGCGGGTGGAGCCGACCGGCACAGTAAGGAACATCACTGTCACGGTTGATGGCGGCGCGGGAATTGGTGACGCCCGCCGCACCATCGACACCGCAGCATCATCGAGGCTTTTGTCGCCTGAAGACCGCGCAAGAGCGACCGATAGGATCGATCCGCCGGAATTGAACGTAAACCGTACCAGGGCATCGCCTCCGCCACGGCGCCCGGCCGTTATCGAACGCCTGTAGCGCATAAGGTGTGCGCCAACGCGGGATTTCCACTGCGCCGGCGAGACCGAGCTGCCGGCGCTGCCGCTGCCACCAGCCATTTGGGTGTTGGCTCCGGCCCTGGCCGCTTTCTGCTGGGCGACGGAATTGACGGGCGCCTTCTTTTCGATCTTTTCCGGCTTCTCGACCTTTGCCTCTTTGACAGGCTCGGGCTTCTTCTTCTCGATCGGTTTCTTCTCGCGGACCGGTTTTGTGACCGGCTTCGGCTTTTCGATGTCAGGCCGCGGCTCTGGAATGGCCATCGCCACTTCCGGCAGGGGAGCTTCGACGAGGTCCGGCACGACTTCCTCGGCGACTTCAGGCTTTGTTGCCTCTGCCATCGGCTCCGGTTCCGTCACTTCTTCGACAGGTTGCGCGACCTCCTGCTCGACAGGCTTGATCTCTTCCTTGACTTCCTGCGGTGTTTCGGCCGCCTCGCTGTCGATAGGGTCGGCCGTATCGAGCGGCACCGTGTCGGCATTGATAACCATCGGTGGCAGGTCGAGCATGACGGCGGGCGGTGCAGCAGGCGGGAGCGCAGCCTCTGGTGTTCCGCTGCCCAGATACCAGCCGCCGCCGGCATGGATCGACGCGACGATGAGTGCGGCCCCCGACCACAACGCCAGTTCGCGGCGGCTCAAGCCGCCGAACAGGCCGCCTTGTGCCGCAGCGGCTGTCACTGCGCCGCTCCTGCTGCAGGGGTCGTCGTCGGGAGTGTTTCCAGCCCGACCAGCGCGACCTTCAGGTAGCCTACGCCGCGCATCAGGTTCATGACCTCCATCAGCTCGCCATAGGCGACGCCGCGGTCGGCGCGCAGGAAGATGCGCTTCTGCTTGTCGCCCTTGGCGATCGTGTCCAGTTGCTGCTGGAAAGCGGGCCGGTCCACGGTCTGCTGGCCGATCGCCAGGCTCAGGTCGTCCTTCAGCGTGACATAGAGCGGCTCTTCAGGCTTGGGTGCGGGCGTCGCTGTGGAAGCCGGCAGGTCGACATTGATGTCGACTGTCGCCAGCGGTGCGGCGACCATGAAGATGATGAGCAGGACCAGCATGACGTCGATGAACGGCGTCACGTTGATCTCGTGGTTCTCCTGCATATCGTCGTCGTCGAACGATTGCTTGATGCCGCCGGCCATCGCGCTTCTCCTAGACGGCTACCGCGGGTGCCTGATGGCCATTTGTGGGCCTGGCAGCAGCGGTGGCATGCGAACGCGCCGTGGCGTGGACCGACGAGACACGATCGAGGTCGCGGCTGACCAGGCGCTGGACGCCGGCAGCGGCATCGGCCAGCCCCTGGCGATATCCGGTGATGGAGCGCGCGAAGACGTTGTAGATGACCACGGCCGGAATGGCGGCGATCAGGCCGACCGCGGTGGCGAGCAGCGCTTCGGCGATGCCGGGCGCGACGACGGCGAGGTTGGTGGTCTGCGCTTCGGAAATGCCGATGAAGGAGTTCATGATGCCCCACACCGTGCCGAACAGGCCGACGAACGGGGCGGTCGAGCCGATCGTGGCGAGCACGCCGGTGCCGCGGCTCAGCCGCCGGCCAGCCTGCGCCTGGATGCGCATCAGGCGCGATTCCACGCGTTCCTTCACGCCGGCGGCATCATAGCCACCATCGTCCTGGCGCGACATTTCCAGCTCTTCGGCCGCAGCGCGCACCAGTACGCCACCGATGCCGGCGCCCTTGCCGAGCGCCTGCGTCGCGTCGTCCAGCCGGCGTGCGCTTGTTATGCCGCGCAAGGCTTTGGCAAGGCGTGCCTTGGAGCCCGCGATTTCCAGCGATTTGGCGAGCCACACGGTCCAGGTGACCAGCGAGGCGAAGGCAAGGCCGATCATGACGCCTTTCACCACCCAGTCCGCGCTCATGAACATGCCCCAGGGGGACAGATTGTGCGGCAGGGTTGCCTTGGCGATCGCGGGTGCTTCTGCGGCGTTCGCTGTGCCAGGCGCCGGGGCGATTTCAGTGGGCACAGGCTGGGCCGACATCGCAGGTGCCGGCTGAGCTGCCGGAGCCGGTGCGGGCTGGGCCGCGGGAGCCATCGCTCCACCTTGCGCTGAATTCGTGTTTGGCGCAGATGGCGCGCTGTTTTCAACCGGTGCGGTCTGTTGCGCCAGCGCCGGGACGACGTTCACCGCAATCAGGCCGGCGACGGCAACAATGCGGGCGGCTTGGCCGAATGGGTTCTTCCGGCTTGTCCGGTTCGCGACGTCGAGGCGCATATCGTCTTGCAAGGTCTCGTCTCCACTTTACGGAGCCGAGACGATCCGGCGGTTTGGTGATGATCCACTCAGGTCTCGGCTCATACGAGCGAGAGCCACCTATCATTGTTGAGTACGATTATCAAGAATTGGCGGCTTTAATTTGCGTATCTTTTACCCAGGCAATTTTAAGCCGCATCGGCAAATAGACAGCGTCATGCCTTGCTGGCATCCGTCAGCGGCACGGTGAGCCCGACCTTGACGCGGTCCATCGCGACGAAGGTGCGGAATTTCTTGACGTTGTTGTTGGAGAAGAACAGCCGCCGCGTCAGCGCCTCGTAGTCGGCCATGGTGCCCACGACGATGATCAGGATGAAATCCGCTTCGCCGGTCACATAATAGCACTGCTGCACTTCCGGCGCGGCGGAGAAATCCCGCTTTGCCGCGTCGAGCAGTTCGGCGGTCTCGCTGACCACCTCCACCTCCACGAAGATGGTGATGGCTTGTCCGACCTTGGCGGGATCGATGATAGCGACATTGGCCGCGATCACGCCGGCCTCTTCGAGGCGCCGGATACGCCGCTGCACGGCGGGAGCGGAGAGGTTGACCGCTTCGCCAACCAACCGCTGTGGCGTGGCGTTGTCCTTCTGCAGGATGGCGAGGATCGCCAGATCGAAACTGTCGAGTTCGATTGCCGGTTTCGCCACCATGCTGCCTCATGAAACAAACTTGCGCGGATCGTGACGGAATACAGCGCATTTTGCGCCTGTGATGCAATACATCTTCGCTGACGGCGCGAAAGAGGTGCGTATGTTCCTGATCAACCCCCATCCGGACCACAATGCGCCCCTGCTTCCGGCCGATGCCGGGGTTCTCGGTGTTGCTGGCGCACACGAGGTGAGACACTTCCTGGAGTTTCGGGAGAACGCCGCTGCGACGCCGCTTGTAAGGCTGCAAACGCTGGCGGACGCGTTGGGTGTCGAAACGATCCATGTGAAGGACGAGGGGCAACGGCTTGGCCTCGGCAGCTTCAAGGCGCTCGGCGGCGCCTATGCGGTGATCCGGCTTGTGCTGGAAGAAGCGGCGCGTCATTTCGAATGCGACGTCGGCTTTGCTGATCTCGATCGCTCTAGCGTACGCGCTGTTGCAGCCAAAATGACCTTCGCCTGCGCCACTGACGGCAACCATGGCCGCTCGGTCGCGCAGGGTGCGCAGCTCGTCGGTGCGCGATCCGTCATCTTCGTGCATGCCGGCGTCAGCGACGAGAGGGTCGCTGCGATCGCCCGCTTCGGCGCCGAGATGATCCGTGTCCACGGCACCTACGACGAGACCGTGGCCGAGGCCGCGCGTGTCGCGGAACTGGAAGGCTGGTCGATCGTGTCGGACACGTCATGGCCCGGCTACGAACGCATTCCCGGACTGGTCATGCAGGGTTATACAGCCATAGCCCATGAGGCTTTGAGCCAGCTCGACAGGCCGCCGACCCATGTCTTCGTGCAGGCCGGCGTTGGCGGCATTGCCGCGGCGCTGGCAGGGCATTTCGCCGAGACGCTTGGAAGTGATCGTCCGATTTTCGTCGTGGTCGAACCGGCTCGCGCGGCCTGCATCCTGGAGACCGCCCGCATCGGTCGCGTGACCAGGATCGAGCACGGCGAGCCGACCGTGATGGCGATGCTGGAATGTTATGAGCCCTCGCTGGTCGCTTGGCGCGTGCTGTCGCGTGTTGCCGACGCGTTCATGGCGGTTGGGGAGGAAGATGCCATTGCGGCCATGAAACGGTTGGCCCGGCCGGCAGGCCACGACCCGGCGATCGTTTCCGGGGAAAGCGGCTGTGTCGGCCTTGCCGGGTTGACCCGAGTGCTGGCCGAGCCGGATCTGAAGGCGGCGCTGAAGCTCGACGCTTCCTCCCGCATCCTTCTGGTCAACACCGAAGGCGCAACCGATCCTGGTCTCTACGAACTGCTGGTCGGCTTGAGCCCCGCCGAGGTTGCCGGTGGTAAAAAGGAGGGAACGCCCGCATGACCGATACTGCTCTGCTGGAACGCGAAATGACGGCGTGGCGCCGCGACCTGCACGCGCACCCGGAATTCGGCTTCGAGGAAAAACGCACCGCCGCCTTCGTTGCCACGAAGCTGCGCGAATTCGGTCTCGACGAGGTCGTCGAAGGCGTCGGTGGCACCGGCGTCGTCGGCACGCTGAAGCGCGGCTCGAGCAACCGCGCCATTGCGTTGCGTGCCGACATGGACGCCTTGCGCATCACCGAGCAGGGAACAACCAACTATCGTTCACAGAACGAAGGCGTCATGCATGCCTGCGGTCACGACGGCCATACCACCATGCTGCTCGGCGCGGCCCGGAAACTGGCGCAGGAGGGCGGTTTCGACGGGACCGTCCGTTTCATCTTCCAGCCTGCGGAAGAATGGGGCAAGGGCGCGCTCGCCATGCTCGACGACGGACTGATGGCGCGTTTTCCGTTCGAGGAAATCTACGGCCTGCACAACATGCCGGGTCTGCCGGTTGGCCATTTCGAAACGCGTGCCGGCTCGTTCATGTCGGCCGAGGACAATTTCGAGATCGTCCTGAAGGGTGTCGGCGGCCATGCAGCCCGGCCGCACTGGGGCAATGAGGTGCTGGTTGCTGCCTGCGCGCTTGTCACCAACCTGCAGACCATCGTCTCGCGACGCCTCAGCCCGACCGATATCGGTGTCGTTTCGGTGACCGAGCTGATCACCGACGGCACGCGCAACGCGCTGCCGGGACTTGCCCGGATTCTCGGTGATGCCCGCAGTTTCCGGCCGGAAGTCAGCGCCGAGATCGAGCGGCAAATGCGCATCATCGCCGAAGGCACCGCGCTCGCCCACAATGTCGGCGTCGAGGTCTCCTACACGCGCGAATTCGTACCTTTGGTGAATGACGCCGCACTGATCGAGGAGGCCTTTGCGGCTGCGGCTGCGGTCTTCAAGCCGGAAGCGATAGCAACCGCCAGGGAGCCGATGACCGGCTCGGAAGACTTCGCCCGTTTCCTTGAGCATGTGCCGGGCTGTTTCGTCTTCGTGGGCAATGGCGAGAGTTCGGCGCCATTGCACAATCCGACCTTCGATTTCAACGATGCCGGTCTGCTGCACGGCACCGGCTTCCACGTCGCCATCACCCGGCGCCGTTTGCCGGAGCGGCAATAGTCTGGAAGGAAAAGGCCGGCATGCCGGCCTTTTCCTGTCTGATCACTCGCCGCGCATGGTGGCCTGGAAAGTCGGCAGGTGTTTCTTCTGTGCTTCCAGCATGCGCTCGCGGTAGACGCCATAGATCACGTCGGTGTCGTGCAGGGTGACGCCCGCGATCGTCGGCGAGGCGAAGACCGGCAGTTCGACGCCGCGCTTTGACAACTGGTCGGCCGTGCGCGCGATCAGCTCGTGCGCCATGATCATCGCCAGAACCGTCGACGAACCGGAAACTGGACGGCTCCAACCCTCCACCGGCACGATGGCGTCCTCGATCGGCGAGCAGGTATCGATCACAAGGTCTGCCGCATCGGCCAGCCGCATGCCCGAGGAATGTGTGGCCGGCTTGTCGAGATTGTTCTTCGAGGTGATCGCCACCACGAAGATGCCGCGCTTCTTGGCGTAGATTGCCGTGTCAATGCCCGAGGCGTTGCGGCCGCTGTGGCCGAAGATGATGATCGAGTCGCCCTTGTTGAGCGGCTGGTGGTCGAGGAATTTCTCGGCGTATTTTTCCGTACGTTCCAGCCACAGCAATTCGCGCACGCCGCCGGCACCGAGCACGTTGTTCCACATCACGCGTGGGTCGGTCAGCGGGTTGAAGCCGACATAGGAGCCGTAGCGCGGGAACACTTCCTGACAGGGCAGCACGGAATGGCCGGAACCGTAGAGATGGACGAGCCCGCCATTCTGCAGGGAATCGGCAAAGCGGCTCGCCGCCTGTTCGAAGCCTTCGGCATTTTCTTTCGACGCCTTTTCGATAAGGGCGGCGAGGCGGGGAATGTAGAAATCGGACACTTGGATACTCCTGCTTGGTGTCAGCTTCGGGTGTTGGGAGGAACGCGGCCGGCGCGCAGCGTCGAACGGATCTCGTAGCGATCGCCGCGCATGACCGAGATGGTGAATTCGAAGGGGCCGCGCTCATCTATGCTCACGCGTTCGACGATGAAGGCAGGCGTGCCGACAGCCAGTCCGAGCAGATCTGCATCGGCGACCGGCACCGTGCCGACACGGTAGCTCTCGCGCGCTTCCATTGCCACGATGCCGTAGCGACGCTCCAGCGCTTCATAGAGAGAGCCTTGCAGCAGGCCGGAATCGAGGAAGCCCGGCACGCGTGCGCCGGCAAGCTGTGCCGTCTGGATGCCGATCGGCTCATTGTTGCCGAGCCGTAGCCGCCTGATCCGCACCACCGGATCGCCCTCATCGATCTCGAGCGCGGCGGCGGCGGCCGCATCTGCCGTGGTCAGGCTGCAATCCAACAGCCGCGAACCGGCGACGACGCCTATATTGCCCATCTCCTGGGTGAAGCTGGTCAGTTCGCGCGTACCGGCGACCAGCGTGGTCGAGCGCACGAACGTGCCGCGCCCGTGTTCGCGGCGCAGCAGCCCGCTTTCCTCCAGGTTGCGCAAGGCGTGGCGCAGGGTGATGCGGCTTACCCCGAAAAGCGCGCACAGCCGATCTTCGGCCGGGATCTGGTCTCCTGTCGCCCATTCGCCGCTCTTGATGATGGCGCGGATAGCTTCTTCGACCTGGAACCACAAGGGTTCAGGACGGCGGCGGTCGGGTTGCGGAAAGCTGGCTTCGGTCATCGTATCTGCCTCCATCCGGCTCCGGTGGCCCCCGCAAGGGCTGCGCCGACAAGGCCGGCGCGCGACCCGAAGGTGCCGGGCCTGATGTCTATGTTGCGAAGGTGTGGCGGCAGCTGACGCCGCAGCGCCGCGAGCAAGGGCGGTTTCATCACATCGAGCGCATCCGCGATGCCACCGGAGATCAGGACTACCCCCGGGTTGAGCAGTGCGACTGCACCGGCCAGTGCTGTGCCCAGGCGCCGCATGGGCGTCTCGAGTGTCGCAATCGCCTGGCCGTTGCCAGAGCGCGCCGCCGCGATCAGGGCGGCACCGTTTGCCAATCCCAGACCCCGGGCGAGCGCATCCAGCGCGCGGCCGGAAGCCTCCCGCTCAAGCCAGCCAGTGCGGTCTTCGCCGGCATCGTCGGTGTCTGCGCAGGCCCAGCCGAAGGAACAGGCGCCGCCTTGTGCTCCGGCCAGGATACGTCCGCCGGCCAGCACCGCCGAGCCGATGCCCGTGCCGATGGCAAGCAGCAGCGCATCCGTCAGCGATCGGGCGCCGCCCTCGACGGCCTCAGCCAGCATGGCGATCTGGGCATCATTGCCCACCGCGACGGTGAGTTCGGGGAACAGTCCCTGCAAGTCTTGCCCGTCGAGATAGGGCAGGTTGGGTATCCAGCGGCAGATCGAGCCTTCGACAAGGCCTGGCACCGCGAAACCGATCGCGGCGATATCGCCGGCTTCATCGGCAAGCGTATCGAGGCGGGTTCGAAAATCCCCCAGCGTGGCCGGCGCTGCTTCATGCGCCAGCACCTGCAGCGTCGCAATGTCGCCGGTGTGCACGGCTGCACGCAGGTTGGTGCCGCCAAGATCTATGGCCAGTGTGCGTGTCATGGCTTGCGGTCCCTGGCGGTGGCCGGCGCGAACAGGCCGGCGCCCGCGTTCCAGGAGTGCGAGGCAGCAGCGAAGCCTTGCGCGTAGCGGGTGCCGCGCAGGCAGCCGCGCAGCCGGTAGAGCGCACTGTAATAGTCGACATAAGGGAAGCTGCTCAGTCCCCGCGCCAGCTCGTATTCGCGCACCGCCGCACTCCAGGCCTCGAAGCCGTCGCTGACGTCAATGAGATGTTCGGCTCTGAAGCCATCATCGTCTTCCCAGTTTTCGCCGAACAGCAGCAACTGCGGCGTATGGGCCTCATGGCCGCGCTTCAATGTTGGCAGGGCGGCGAAGAAGAAGCCGGTGCGGGTCAGTTCGGCCGCGGCGCGATGATCCTTGTGCCAGCTGCCATGCCAATGCGTGATGACGACCTCGGGCTTCAGCTCGCGGATGACATCGCAGACCTTGAGCGCCGTTTCGTCGTCATTGGGCAGAAAGGCGTCCTTGAGCCCCAGGTTGCGCACGTCGATGCCCAGCCGTTTGGCGGCCTTGGCCGCCTCTTCTTCCTTCTGCGCGCAATAGTGGTCCGGGATCAGGCAGGGATGTCCCTGCTCGCCCATGGTCAGGTGCAGGAAGGTGACGGCAGCGCCGCGGCCGGCCGCCACCGCTGCCAGCGGCCCGGCAATCACTTCGGCATCGAAGGCGTGCGCCCCGACGACCAGGATCGAGCGCGCGGCATAGACCTTGTCTTCGATCATTTCATGCCTCCGCCGGCGCCAACGCCCTCGCGAATCTGGCGCGCCAGCAAACAATACATGATGAGGATGGGCGCCATGGAGATGGCAAGCGATGCAAACACCAGGCCCCAGTCGGTGCGGAACTGACCGACGAACACGCTGATCGCCAGCGGCACGGTCTTGTAGCGATCGTCGAAGATGAAGATCAGCGGGAAGAAGAAATCATTCCACACCGCGATGGCGGTGAAGATGGCGACGATCGACACCGCCGGTTTCACCATTGGCAGGATGATCTGGAACAGGATGCGTGTCTCGCCCGCCCCATCCATGCGTGCCGCCTCATCGAGTTCGGACGGCAGCACGCGCATGAAGTTGGCGAAGATGAAGACAGCGAACGGAATGCGGATCGCCGAATAGACCAGGATCAGGCCGGTCAGCGAGTCGAGCAGGTCGAGATTGCGCATCAGCGTGAACAATTCGACCGACGCCAGCCGGATCGGCAGCATGATACCCGACAGGAAGAGGCCCAGCATGATGCCGTTCCAGCCGAGCTTGTAGCGGCTGAGCGGATAGGCGGCGAGCGCCGAGACCACGATGGTCAGCACCACTGCGCCGCCGGTGACGATCAGGCTGTTGACGAAGTTCTGGCCGAGATCGGCGCGTGTCCATGCATTGGTGAAATTGTCGAAGGACCAGCTCCGTGGCAGGCCGAGCCGGTTCTCGTAGATTTCCGCCGTCGTCTTGAAGCATGAGACGACGAGGATGTAGAGCGGCAGCAGCACGGCGGCGGACCATAGCGCGAGCATGGTCCAACCGGGTATTCTGGCAAGCCGCCTGTGGATGGCTCGCGCGCTCATAGCTGCACCGTGCGGCGATCGAAGAAACGCAGCATGAGCAGCGTGCCGATGCTGAGGATCAGGAACAGCACGGTGCCGAGGGCCAGCGCCAGGCCGATGTCGGTGATGCCGACCGCGCCTTCGGCACCGAACGCCAGGCGATAGAAGTAGGTTACCAGTGTGTCGGTCGAATAGCTCGGATTGCCCTGCACGCCTTGCATCACGTAAACGATGTCGAACTGATTGAAGGTGTTGATGAAGGAAAGCGTCGTCAGCGTGCCGATGGCGGGCATCAGCAGCGGCAGCGCCACTGAAACCAGCATGCGGCCGCTGCCGGCGCCATCGAGCTTTGCGGCTTCGAAGATCTGGCCCGAGATCTGCCTCAGGCCCGCCGTGTAGATCAGCACCGGCAGGCCCATCCAGTTCCAGGCATCGACCGCGATCAGCATCACAAGTGCTGTCTGGCTGTTGCCAAGCACGGTCAGGCTGCCTTGATGCAGGCCAAGGCCGTTCAGCGTCCATTCCACCACACCGCCCGGTGCCAGCAGCAGGCGCCACAGCGCGCCGACGATTACCGGCGACAGCACCGCGGGGAAAAAGAACAGCGACTGGAAGAAGGCGGCTCCGCTCCTGCCCTTGCCTTGGCTACGCAGGAACAGCAGCCAGGCGAACAACAGGCCGACGCCATTCTGGAACACCATGATGCCGAGGAACCAGGCCACATTATGCCACAGCGCCCCGGTCAGGCGCGCACTGCTCGGGAACACGAACAGGCGCGCGAAATTCGACAGACCTGCAAAGTCCAGCATGCGCAGCCCCTTCCAGGTGAAGAAGCTGCCCCACAGCGACATGGCCAGCGGGTAGAGCACGAACAGCCCGTAGATCGCCAGCGCCGGCAGCACGAACAGCACAGCCATGCGCTGCTGCGTCCGCTTCATGCTGCTCTTGTGCCGGTGCTGCATCACGGAGAGCGCGCCTACTGCTTGGGCTGGAACCAGGTGGCGACCGCGGCCTGCATGTCGGCGCCAAGCTTCTCCGGCGCGATCTTGCCTTCGACCGTGTCGATGATCTCCGCCTGCAGGATCGAGGAGGCCGTCGGCGACTGCCAGCGGAAGCCGACGAGGGTGAGATAAGGCGTCGAGTTCTTGGCCATCTCCATCATCTGCGACAGCACCGGATCCTTCACCGAAACGTCGGGGCGTGCCGGTGGCCAGCCGAGCTCGTCGGCGAACAGCTGCGCGAACTTCTGCGACGCCATGAAGTTCAGCACCTTGGTCGCGGCTTCCTTGTTCTTGCTTTCCGAAACCAGCCCGTAGGAACCGTCCGAGAAGGCCGAGGTGTAGAGCCTGGCGCCGGCATCGTCTGCGGGGAAGGAGAAGATCGAGAACTGCAGCTTCGGGTTCTGTGCCTTGAACGAGCCGTTCTCGAACGAACCGCCCAGGAACATCGCCGCCTTGCCGTTGATGAATTGCTGCGTCGAGGTGGTGTAGTCGATGCCTGCGAACCCTTCCGGGAAGTAGGGTTTCAATTCCGCAAAGCGTTTCAGTGCCGTGACGTAGCGGGGATCCTCGAAGGTAGCCTTGCCGCTCATCATCTCGTCATAGAAGCCGGGGCCATAGACGGTCGGTCCGACCACGCCGACGCCGATCTCCAGCGCCCAGGCCGAACCATTGGCGCCACCAGCCGCGATCGGCGTGATGCCGGCGGCCTTCAGTTTCTCGCAGGCGGCGACGAAATCCTTGTAGGTCCTGGGGATCTCGATGCCTTGTGCGGCGAAGATCTCCTTGTTGTAGAACACACCCATCATCGGCACGGAGTAGGGCACGCCGTAGGTCTTCCCGTCGGTGCGGCCGCGCGCGCCGCCAACTGCCGTGTCGGGCATGTTCTTCAGCTCCGCCACGCTGTCGTCCAGCGCATCCAGGTAACCGGCCTCGACGAACGGCTGTACCTCGCCATAGGCCTTGAGCTGCGCGATGTCGGGTCCGCGTCCGCCGCGCAGCGCCGTGCTCAGCCGGTTCTGGTAGTCGGCATCGGGCGTGAACTGGATGTTGACCTTGGTGCCGGGCGTCTCTTTCTCGAAGACGTCAAAGATCCGGCGCATCGCCGCTTCGTCTTCGGTGCGCCAACTCCACAGCGTCACCGTCTCATCGGCGTAGGCAGGGGCAGGCGCGGCAAAGCCCGCGCCGATCGCGGCAAGGCTGCCGATCAGGCCGAGCAGGGTGCGTCGGCGAATTGAAAGCATTTTCATTGCGAATTCTCCCATTCTGCCGTGTTCGGCTTGCCGCGTTTCCTCCTGCGGTTAAAATTCATTATAACGACATAATTAAAATCGCAAGACAACTCGTGGTGGATTCTTTTTGCTGTCATGGCACGATGGGCGATGTAACGAAGCATGATGTATTGATTTTATTGTATAAATTAGAAAAATACCAAATGATCCGGCCGTCTGGAGGCTCTTTGCGAGCTTGCCCAGGCCAAGTTATCGCTTGCGTCGCGACACTTCATTGTCATAACGTCATGCTGCCTTGACGGACAGTGGGAGGGAGTGAATGTCTTTGGCCTGGACTTCGAAACTGGCATTGGCGGCAGGGCTGATGGTCCTGCCCGGCTCGGCTTGGGCCGGGGCGGTAAACATCTCCTACTTGACCCATTGGTCGCCCGAGACCGTCGCGCTGCTGGAGAATGCGGCAAAGGAATATTCCAAGACCCATCCCGACGTGACCGTCACGGTGCGTGCCGTACCGTTCGGCGATCTTCTGACCACGCTGCGCTCGCAGAGCGGTGGTTCGGATGGCGCGACCATCGGCGGCATCTACGATCTGTGGCTGCCGGAACTGGCGCGCGACAAGCTGGTCGCGCCAGCGCCGGAAGCCGTGGCCACTGAGGTCAAGGGCGCCTGGCCGGCTGGTGTCGTCAGCGCCGCCTCGGTCGGTGGCGCACTCTACGGCATCCCGAACGAGATCGACGTCTACGCGCTGAACTACAACAAGGACCTGTTCAAGCAGGCCGGCATAGCAGCGGCACCGAAGACCTGGGACGAGTTCCGGGAGGCCGCGAAGAAGCTGACGAAGAAGGACGCCGGCCAGCAGGGTTTCGGCATGATCAACTCCTGGGCGGCGGGTGTGGTGCATCCTTTCGCCTCGCTGCTCGTCTCGAATGGCGGCGAACTCGTCGCCGACGGCAAGCCGGTGTTGGACAGCAAGCAGGCCGGCGAGACATTCGAATTCTATGAGGGCCTGATCAAGGATGGTTCCAGCGATCCAGCCATGGCTACAGCCGACGCCAACACCACCGGCCCGTTCCTCGACAATTTCGTTTCCGGCAAAACCGGCATGATCATCATGGCCAATTGGTGGGAAAGCGCCCTGAAGACCGGCATGGGTGACAGGTTCGCCAACATCGCCACCGCACCGATTCCGGTCGGCCCGAGCGGAGACAAGCCGCATTCGATTTCCTATTCCTGGATGACGGTGGTCAACGCCAAGGCCGGCGAAGCCGAGCAAAAGGCGGCCTGGGATTTCCTGGCCTGGCTGAACGGTGCGAAATCGGGCCAGAACGGCGCCTCGGCTATGTCCGACATCCTGATGTCGATGGGCATCCTGCCGTCGCGCAGCTCGGATATCGAGGCGCACAGGGACAAGCTCGGCAGCGAATTCCTCGCCGGCTATGTCAGTGTCCTTGCCGACGCCAAGCCATTCCCGGTGGTGCCCGGCGGGCAGGAGTTTTCGGAATCGCTGCAGCAGACGCTGGAGGCACTGCAATACGGTCAGACGTCCGCGAAGGAGGCGCAGGCGAAAACGCAGGCCGACGCGATTTCCATTCTGGAACGCGCCGCCAGGTAGCGGCAGCCAGTTCCAGAGCGTTTCCGTTTTTCACGGAAACGCTCTAACTTTTTGTTTTTATGCAATTCCGGACGCAAAACCGCTACGCACTTTTTGCTGGAATTGCTTTGACGCGCACCGGGTTTCGGAAGGTTATCGATGACCAATGGCTATCGCGCTTCGGCGGGCATCATGCTTGCGCCCGCCGTGACGCTGATCGGTGTCTTCATCCTGCTGCCAATGATGTTGACTGTCTGGCTGTCGTTCAACGACTGGTCGACGCAGACTTCTTTTTCGGAGGCCCGCTTCGTCGGACTGGCCAATTTCCAGGACATCTTCGGGTCGACCTCCGTCGGTCGCGATTTCAAGGGCGCATTGGTCAATACGGCGATCTACACCGCCCTGTCGGTCGCCATCATCCTGCCTCTGTCGGTCCTGTTCGGCCTGCTCGTCCACCAGCATGATGTCGGTGGCGGCACGCTGCTCAGGACCGTTCTCTTTTCAACCTACATGGTGCCGATGATCGCGGTGGCGCTGGTCTGGTCGAAGCTCTATTCGCCGAGCGAGGGCCCGTTCAACCAGATGCTCGGCCTCATCGGCATCGGCCCGCAACCCTGGCTGTCTTCGCCGCGCTCGGCGCTGGTCTCGATCGTGCTTTTGAACGTCTGGCAACAGGTCGGCTATTTCACCGTACTTGCCATTGCCGGCCTGACCCAGATTCCCGGCAGCCTCTATGAGGCGGCGACGCTCGACGGCGCCAGCCGCGCCGAGCAGTTCCGTTTCATCACTTTGCCGCTCTTGCGTCGCACGCTGCTGTTCAGCGCGGTCATTGCCATCATCAACGCGGTGCAGGTGTTCGAGCCGGTGGCCCTGATCACGCAAGGAGGACCGGTCGGCTCCACCAATGTGCTGACCTATCATATTCGCCGCGTCGGCATCGAACGTGCCCAGGGCGGGCTGGGTTCGGCCATGGCGGTGATGCTGATGCTCTCGCTCATCGTCGTGGTCTGCGCGCTGTTTGCCTTCGTGAACCGGAAGGACGACGAATGAGCACGCCGGCCGGATCGTCGAGCACCTTGCCGCGCAACCGTCCCGCCGGGCGCAAGGCGTTGCTGGCCACGCTGATGCTGCTGGTGGCGGTTGCTTCCGCATTCCCTCTGCTATGGATGGTACTTTCCAGCTTGAAGACGACGGCCGAAACCATGCAGGTGCCGCCGGTATGGATCCCGCGCACCCCGACGCTTGAGGCCTATGAGAAAGTGGCCGGCGTGGTCAATGTCGGCCGCTCGATGTGGAATTCGCTTGTCATTGCCACCATCACCACGGTCGGCATCCTCGTGACCTCGATGATGGCCGGCTACGCCTTTGCCAAATACAGCTTTCCCGGCCGCACGCTGCTGTTTTCCGCGCTGCTCGCCACCATGTTCCTGCCGCCGATCGTCACGCTCATCCCTCTCTACCGGATGGTGGGCTCGATCGGGCTCAATGCCAGCCTGGCCGGCATCATCGTGCCCAACCTGGCCAACGCGTTCGGCATCTTCCTGATGCGGCAGTTCATCGCCGGCGTGCCGGACGACCTGATCGACGCCGCCCGCATGGACGGCGCTTCGGAACTGCTCATCCTGTTCAAGATCGTGGCCCCGACCGTCGCACCGGCCATCGCGGCGCTTGCCCTGTTTGCCTTCGTCTATCACTGGAACAGCTATCTGTGGCCGCTCACCGTACTGCAGGGCAATGCAGACAGCTATCCGATCGTCATCAGCCTCAGCCGGCTGCTGAGCTACAATCGCGGCGCCATGAACACCGGGCTGGTCATGGCCGGCGCCACGCTCGCCGTGCTGCCGCCATTGATCCTGTTCGTCTTCCTGCAGCGCTTCTTCGTCGACTCGATCGTGAGTTCCGCGGTCAAGGGCTGACACGCCCAACCGTCTGCTTGCCCTGACTTTTTTCGGCCGTTCACGATCTTGTGTTCGCTTTTCGGCTTTGGCTCAAATCCCTCGTCACAATGCCGACACACGCCTGAAAATAGGACTTGCGCGAAAGCTGCGTCGATGAGACGGAGTCTTCGCTCACATCATCCATTTCCCCTTCCTGACGGGGGTGCGTCATGCCGGTCCAGAAATACGTTCCGCTGGCCATCCGGCGCTCGGTGCTGCCGAGCGCGTGGGATATCATGGCGCTTTTGCTGGTGGTCGGGGCCATCGTGCTGATCGCATATGGCGCGGAAGTCACCACCGAGCCGCTGTCGGCTCTCGACGCGACCCCGCTTTCGCTCGATCCCGCCAATCTGCCGGTCTATGCGCTGCGCACCACGCTGCGCATGCTGCTGGCGATCGTGCTGTCCACGGTCTTCACCTTCATCTATGCCGCAGCCGCCGCAAAAAGCCGGCGTGCCGAGATGGTGCTGGTGCCGATGCTGGACATCCTGCAGTCGGTGCCGATCCTCGGCTTCCTCACCTTCACCGTCACCTTCTTCCTCAATCTGTTCCCGGGTTCGGTGCTGGGTGCCGAGCTGGCATCGGTGTTCGCCATCTTCACCAGCCAGGCCTGGAACATGACCTTTTCCATGTACCAGTCGATGCGCAATGCGCCGGCCGATCTGGTGGAAGCGACGCGTAGCTTCCATTTGACCGGCTGGCAGCGCTTCTGGCGCCTCGACGTGCCCTTCGCCATGCCAGGCCTGGTCTGGAACGCCATGATGTCGATGTCGGGCGGCTGGTTCTTCGTGGTCGCATCGGAGGCGATCACCGTCGGCAACACCACCGTGACCCTGCCGGGTGTCGGCTCCTATGTGGCGCTGGCCATCCAGCAGCAGAATATCGCGGCGATCGTCTATGCCGTCATCACCATGCTGGTTGTGATCATCCTCTACGACCAGTTGCTGTTTCGTCCGCTGGTTGCCTGGGCCGACAAGTTCCGCTTCGAGACGACGGCCTCGGTGGATGCGCCGCAGTCCTGGATGCTGGACCTGCTTCGCCGCTCCAGGCTGGTGCGCGTCCTCGTCACGCCGCTTGCCTGGCTGGCGCGCACGGTATGGACCTTGCGTCTGCCTGCCATGCCGACTTTCGGGACCGTTGAGGCTGGAAACGCCGCGGCGCGCTCGCGCCTGGCCGACGGGCTCTGGATCGGCCTTATCGCACTGGGCGCTGCCTATGGCGCCTATGTCAGCATCGGCTATCTCAAAACCACTGTCGGCTGGCTCGATGTCGCCACGGTGCTCATCGACGCCTTCATCACGCTGGCGCGCGTCATCGTGCTGATGGCACTGGCTACGCTGATCTGGGTACCGGTCGGAGTCTGGATCGGACTGCGCCCGAAGCTTGCCGAGAAAGTACAGCCGCTGGTGCAGTTCCTGGCCGCCTTCCCGGCCAACATCGCCTTTCCGGTCTTCGTGGTGCTGATCGCTCACTATGATCTCAACCCGAACATCTGGCTCTCTCCGCTGATGATCCTGGGCACGCAGTGGTACATCCTGTTCAATGTCATCGCCGGTGCCTCTGCCTTCCCGAGTGACCTCAAGGAAGCGGCGCGCAGCTTCCACATCGCGGGCTGGCGCTGGTGGTTCAAGGTGATCCTGCCCGGCATCTTCCCGTATTATGTTACCGGCGCCATCACCGCATCGGGCGGCTCATGGAACGCTTCGATCGTCGCCGAAGTGGCAAGCTGGGGCCATGAGCAGCTCACTGCGCGTGGTCTCGGCGCCTATATCTCCAAGGCGACGTCCGCCGGCGATTTTCCGCGTGTCGTGCTCGGCATCGTCGTCATGTGCCTCTTCGTCACTCTGTTCAACCGTCTGGTCTGGCGTCCGCTCTATGCCTTTGGCGAGCGCCGGCTGCGTCTTGCGTGAACCATTCCATCGGGAGCCCTGTTATGCTCGATCAAGTCGCCAGGAAGCCGCTCATCGATATCCGTCAGGTCTCGCGATCCTTTCCGAAGGGCAGCGGCAAGGACGTGACGGTGCTGGAAAATGTCGACCTGACCATCCGCGAGGGCGAGCTGGTTGGTCTGCTCGGCCGCTCCGGTTCGGGCAAGTCGACACTGCTGCGCATCATTGCAGGTCTCGTCGCGCCGTCGTCCGGCGTGGCCGAGTGCAGGGGGGCGGAAATCCAGGGGCCGCCCTCGGGCGTCGCCATGGTGTTTCAGTCCTTCGCGCTGTTCCCTTGGCTCACCGTCCTGCAGAACGTCGAACTTGGGCTGGAGGCTCAAGGCGTCGACCGCGCCGAGCGCCGCTCGCGCGCGCTGGCTGCCATCGACCTGATCGGCCTCGACGGTTTCGAGAACGCGTTCCCGAAGGAACTGTCGGGCGGCATGCGCCAGCGCGTCGGCTTCGCGCGGGCGCTGGTCGTGCATCCCGACCTGCTGTTGATGGATGAGCCGTTCTCGGCCCTCGACGTTCTGACGGCCGAGACACTGCGCACCGACATGATCGATCTGTGGGTGGAAGGCCGCCTGCCGATCAAATCGGTGCTGATCGTCACCCACAACATCGAGGAGGCGGTGCTTATGTGCGACCGCATCCTCGTGTTTTCCTCGAACCCGGGCCGTGTCGCCCGCGAACTCAAGGTCGACCTGCCGCATCCGCGCAACCGCCTCGATCCCGTCTTTCGCCAACTGGTCGATTCGATCTACGCCATCATGACGCAGCGCGCCGAACCGCGCCTGCCGTCGAAGGAAGGCATCCCGGGCGCCGGCATCGGCATGGTGTTGACCCATGTCTCGACCAACGTACTCGCCGGTCTGATCGAGGCGCTGGCGGCAGCGCCTTATGACGGACGCGCCGACCTGCCGGTGCTGGCGGGTGCCCTGCAGATGGAGGCCGACGAGATCTTCCATCTTGGCGAGACGCTGCAACTGTTGCGCTTGGCCCAGCTCAGCGAGGGGGATATCGAACTGACGGAGGCCGGCAAGCGTTTCGCCCATATGGAAACCGACGAACGCAAGCGGCTGTTCGCCGAACACATCTCGGCCTATGTGCCGCTGATCGGCCTGATCCGCAGGGTGCTCGACGAGCGCCCATCGCATGTTGCGCCTGTCGCGCGCTTCCGCAACGAACTGGAAGACTACATGACCGAGGACTATGCCGACGAGACGCTGAAGACAGTGATTTCATGGGCGCGCTATGCCGAACTGTTCGCCTATGACGAGCACACGGAATTGTTCAGCCTGGAAAATCCGCAATAGGCGAGACGGCGTGGATCACGCCAGCCAGCCCGCGGCCGCGCCGACCAAGAGCAGGATGCCGATGGCGGCGCGGTAGAAGACGAACGGCCAGGTCGAGAACCGCTCCAGGAAACGCATGAGGCCCCAGATCGCCGCGAAGGCTGAAAGGCTGGCGATCACGAGACCGAAGATCAGCACATGCCAGGCCTCGGACGGGATGTGCGCCTTGTGCAGCACCCAGATCTCGTGCAGGCCGGCCAGTGCGATCGCCGGAATGCCGATCAGGAAGGAAAAGCGGGCGGCCTCTTCGCGCTTGAGGTCGCGAAACAGCGCCGCCGTCAGCGTCGAACCGGATCGCGAGATGCCGGGGATCAGCGCACCAACCTGAGCAACGCCGACGATGAGCGCGTCACGGAGGCGCATTTCCTCCACCGTCCTGCGATGCCTGGCGACCCGCTCGGCAACACCAAGCAGCACAGCCAATGCCACCATGGAGCAGCCGATCACCACGATGCCGCGCAGGGGTGAGTCGCAGCGGTTGAGCAGAGGTGACAGCAACAGGCCGCCGATCACGATGGGAATTGTCGCCAGCACGATGCCGATGGCGAGCCGCCAGGTCGGGCTGGCGTAATTGCCGCTGCGCAGGGCCGTCACCGTGCCGCCGACAAGGCCGGTGACGTCGCGCCAGAAATAGCTGATCACTGCCGCCAGCGCCGCCAGTTGCATGGCAGCTGAGAAGGCAGAACCCGGATCCTGCCAGCCAAGCAGCGCTGGTACGATGCGCATATGCGCCGTCGACGAGATCGGCAGCAACTCGGTGATGCCCTGTACCACGCCGAGCACCGCGACCTTCGCGTAGCCCAGCGTTGCGAATCCGATATCAACGCCTTCCGAACATGCGCTCGCCATGATGGTCCTCTCCACGTCCCCAGGGTCGCGAGAGATCATCGCGGCCGCCCCGACTCTGTCGCGAAGCAGGCTGGCGGGATTAAGTCACGCTGCGATGAACTTTGCGTGATCGGCGTGGCTGGGCTTTAGATCCAGCCCTGTACCCATTTGAGGCCGAATGCGCCGGGTGCGAGGATGCCGGCTGCCCACAGCATCGCCGACGTCACATTGGCAAGTTGGAACGCAACCGGCGACATCTCGCAGATGCCGGCCACCAGCGGCATCGAGGCGCGCAGTGGCCCCGAGAAGCGGCCGATGAAAACGCCGAGCAGGCCCCAGCGCTCGAAGAAGCGGTGGCCGCGCTCGAGCAGGCCCGGGTTACGCGACAATGGCCAGCACCACATCATGCTTCAGTTTCTGCCCGATCCAGAACGAGAGCCAGTCGCCGAAGAAAGCGCCGATCGCCGCTGCCGCCCACAGCGGCCAGAACGAAATCCCGCTCTCGCCGACCAGGAAGCCGATGCCGAGCAGGATGACTGTGGCCGGCACCAGCAGGGAAATGAAGGCCAGGGATTCGCCGAAGGCCAGGGCCATGACGACGAGGAAACCCCATCCCTGGTTGGCGCGGACAAAATCGACGGCGGTTTGGGTCAGTGCCTGAAAATCCATGCTCTGGCCCTAGACGATGTCGCCGGCTTTCGAAACCGGTTTCCGACAGGCGGGCTGGATCAGGTTGTCACACTGCCGCCGAATGGCGGGCGGTGCCGGTCGCAAGATGGCTGTCGAAATGCGCCGCGATCGAGCGTACGAAAGGCTTGGCCTGCTCGCCGATGCTGAAATCGCCGCCATAGGCGACGAACCCGCTCGAGGGATCGCTGGCAAGGATGTGCGCGTCTCGCAATATGGGTCTGGCATCCTCGCCGAACAGCGCCAGCAGGTCGGCGCGCGAGAAGGTGTACTCGCACATCAGCCGCTCGATCACCCAGCCGCGGGCACGATCCTGCTGTGTCAAGGCGATGCCACGCACCGTTGCCAACTCGCCCTTCTCGACCATCTTCTGGTACTCGCCGGTTGCCGGCATGTTCTGGACATAGCCCGGCGGCAACCGGCCGATCGAGGAGGCGCCCAATCCAATCAGCGCATCGGCGCCGTCGACGGTGTAGCCCTGGAAATTGCGCTTGAGTGAGCCATCCGCCAATGCCTGCGCCATGCTGTCGTCCGGCCAGGCGAAATGGTCCAGTCCGATTGCCACATAGCCGGCGCCGGCGATCATTTCCGCCGCCAGCTGCGATTGCGCCAGCCGCTCGGCCGCGTCGGGCAGGGCGGCCTCATCGATCATCGTCTGGTGTTTCTTGAACCATGGCACATGCGCATAGCCGAACAGGGCAATGCGGTCGGGACGCAGGGAGAGCACCTGTTCGACCGTGCGGGCGACGGTCGTGACCGTCTGGTACGGCAGGCCGTAGAGCACGTCGAGATTGACCGAAGAGACCTCGCGTGCCCTGACGCTCTCGACCACCCAGCGGGTCTGTTCGAAACTCTGCTCGCGGTTGATCGCGCGCTGCACGGTTTCGTCGAAGTCCTGCACGCCGAGGCTGGCTCTGGTCATGCCGATCGCAGCCAGGGCATCGAAACGAGCATCGTCCATGTCGTTGGGGTCGATTTCGACGCTGATTTCGACGTCGGGATGAAAATGGAATGCCGTCCGCAGCGTCGTGTCCACCAGGATCATGTCCTGTGGGCTGAGCAGCGTCGGCGAGCCGCCGCCGAAGTGCAGCGCGCTGACTTCGCATTGACCGTCGAGCAGGGCTCCGACGGTCCTGATCTCGCGGCGCAAGGCATCGACGTAGCGCCGGACCGGTTCGTAGGAGAGCGTGTGTTTCGTGTGGCAGGCGCAGAACCAGCACAGCCGGTCGCAATAGGGAACATGGGCGTAGAGAGACAGCTTGCTGCCGGCGGGCAATGCCGTCAGCCAGTCGCGATAGGTCTGTGCCGTGACGCCTTCATGGAAATGCGGCGCCGTCGGATAGCTGGTGTAGCGCGGCACCGGTGCCGAATACCGTTTGAGGAAAATGTCCTGCATGGCAGCCCTCGACATCATCGATTTCTCCTGGCCGCGATCATGAACCGCGTGCCGGCTCTGGCTCTTGATCCAGGTCAAATCGCGCCGGAGACAAACTGACGCGGGATTTCCTGGGCCGGACGGGATAGAAGGAAGGGGTTAGCAACGCGGGGGCGCGATTGGCATGAACCTGCGACAGGATGTTCACAACGCAGGGATTCCGGTTCTCTGCCAGGCATGCGAGGCACGCCATCGCGGTGTCTGCGGCGCGCTCGACTCCGATCAGTTGGTGGCGCTGGCGAAGTCTTCTTCCAAGCAGACCATCCAGCCGGGCGCGGAACTGGTTGGCGACATGGAGACGGTGGATCACTACTCCAACGTGCTGGCCGGCGTCGTCAAACTCACCAAGACCTTGTCCGATGGCCGCCAGCAGATCGTTGGCCTGCAGTTCGCTCCCGATTTTCTGGGTCGCCCGTTCAAGAGCGAAAGCGCGGTCAATGCCGAGGCTGCGACCAATGTGTCGCTGTGCAGCTTTCCCAAGGCTGCCATCGAGCGCATGATGAAACAGAGTCCCGAGCTCGAGAACCGGCTGTTGCGCCAGACGCTGAAGGAACTCGACGAGGCACGCGACTGGATGCTGACGCTTGGCCGCAAGACGGCGGCGGAGAAGGTCGCGAGCTTCCTGCTGCTGATCGCCAATCACATCGACCCGACCCTGGACGACGGCGAGGAGACGGTAACCTTCGACCTGCCGCTGACGCGCACCGACATCGCCGATTTTCTGGGCCTCACCATCGAGACCGTTTCGCGGCAGTTCACCAAGCTGCGGGCCGATGGCGTCATCAGCATCGAGAACAACCGCCACATCACCGTGGCGCGGCGTGAAAGGCTTGAAGCCCGCGCCGGGCACTGATCGACCTGCCGGTATCAGCCGACGATGGCCGGCAGAACGTGCTCCCGCTCGAAGGCGATGTGACGCCGCAGCGTTTCGAACAGTCCCCGCAGCATGAAGCCCATCGCTTCGGCATTGCCGATCGGTTCGCCATGGCCGACGGCCAGCAGGATCTCTGTCACTTCGTCGGCAAAACTCTCGTCCTCGACATGCTCGACGCGAAGTCGGCGAATGGTCGGGTCGGCGTCGGCTGAAGCCGCAGCGAAAGCCGGAAAGATCACATCATCCTCATAAGCGTGCGCCTGCCGCAGCAGCGGTACCAGCAGGCTGGCTATGCGCAGGCATTCGGCCCGGCACACGCCATCCGGCAACGCATCGGCCACTGCCTCCAGCGCCGCGCAGAGCGCGAGCTTGTTTTCATGGATACACTGCATGACCAGCGCCGGCCGTCTTGTCTCTTCCGCTCTGGCGGCCACCGTGCGCGGTGGCTCGCCGGCCGCCATGGTCCTCACCTGTCGTTCACCTCGCACAGACGTCCTCCGCACCCTTGTCCAGCCGTCAAGACTGGCAAGGAGCGACCGTCGAGGCTTTGACCTGGATCAAGGCGAAAGCCTTCGCTTTGTCCGAAACGGGGGCAGGAAAGACCGCATGGGGATGTGGTCTCGATGCTGGACAAGCCGAGGGATCGCTCGATGAGATATGGAGCCGAAATTGCCTGGATGAGCCTGGCGACGTTCCTGGCGTTGCTCGGCGCCGGCTTCGCCGCCGACGCTCCGTTCCGCGCGCATATGTGGGTGCTGTTCGCCGTACTGGCCATCGGCACCATCGTGCTCCTGCGCAACGTCAGTTTCGAGCCGGAACCACCGGTCGATCAATCCGCCTATATGGATGGACCCATCCGCTACGGCGCCATCGCGACGGTGTTCTGGGCTGTGATCGGGCTGCTGGTCGGCGTCGTCATCGCATTGCAGCTTGCCTTTCCGGACCTCAACCTGGAGCCCTGGTTCAATTTCGGCCGCATGCGGCCGCTGCACACCTCCGCGGTCATCTTCGCCTTCGGCGGCAACGCGCTGATAGCGACCTCCTTTTATGTCGTGCAGCGCACCTGCCGGGCGCGTCTCTTCGGCGGTAATCTCGCCTGGTACGTGTTCTGGGGCTATCAGCTCTTCATCGTCATGGCCGCCACCGGCTATCTGCTCGGCATCACGCAGAGCCGCGAATATGCCGAGCCGGAATGGTACATCGACCTGTTCCTGACCGTCGTCTGGGTTGCCTATCTGGCCGTCTTCCTCGGCACGATCCTGAAGCGCAAGGAACCGCACATCTACGTCGCCAACTGGTTCTATCTGTCGTTCATCGTCACCATCGCGATGCTGCACGTGGTCAACAACCTGGCGGTGCCGGCCTCGTTCGTCGGGTCGAAGAGCTATTCGCTGTTCTCGGGCGTGCAGGATGCGCTCACCCAGTGGTGGTACGGCCACAACGCCGTCGGTTTCTTCCTCACCGCCGGCTTCCTCGGCATGATGTATTATTTCATCCCCAAGCAGGTGAACCGGCCGGTCTATTCCTACCGGCTGTCGATCATCCACTTCTGGTCCCTGATCTTCATGTACATCTGGGCCGGCCCGCATCACCTTCACTACACCGCGTTGCCCGACTGGGCGCAGACGCTCGGCATGGTGTTCTCGATCATGCTGTGGATGCCGTCCTGGGGCGGCATGATCAACGGCCTGATGACGCTGTCGGGCGCCTGGGACAAGCTGCGCACCGACCCGATCGTCCGCATGATGGTGACGGCGGTGGCCTTCTACGGCATGGCCACCTTCGAAGGGCCGATGATGTCGATCAAGGCCGTCAACTCGCTGTCCCACTATACCGACTGGACCATCGGCCACGTGCATTCCGGCGCGCTCGGCTGGAATGGGCTCATCTCCTTCGGCGCGGTCTACTTCATGGTGCCGCGCCTGTGGAACCGCGAGCGCCTCTATTCGGTGCGCATGGTCAACTGGCACTTCTGGCTGGCGACGCTCGGCATCGTCATCTACGCCGCGTCCATGTGGGTGTCGGGCGTCATGCAGGGCCTGATGTGGCGCGAATACGATGAACAGGGCTTCCTGGTCTACTCCTTCGCCGAGTCCGTCGCTGCCATGCATCCCTACTACGTGATGCGTGCTCTGGGCGGTGTGCTCTATCTCTCCGGCGTGGTGATCATGGCCTGGAACATTTTCATGACCATCCGTGGCCACCAGCGCGAGGAAGTGCCGACCACCGGCACGACGCCCGCCCTGCAGCCGGCCGAATAGGAGTTCTCACATGGCTTTGATGGACAAACACGCGCTCATCGAGCGCAACGCGACGCTGCTGCTCGTCGGTTCGTTCCTGGTCGTCACCATCGGCGGCATCGTCGAGATCGCGCCGCTGTTCTATCTCGAGAACACCATCGAGAAGATGGAAGGCATGCGGCCTTATTCGCCGTTGGAGCTGGCAGGCCGTAACATCTACATCCGCGAAGGCTGCTATCTCTGCCACAGCCAGATGATCCGGCCTTTCCGCGACGAGGTCGAGCGTTACGGCCACTACAGCCTGGCGGCAGAGTCCATGTACGACCACCCCTTCCAGTGGGGATCGAAGCGTACCGGGCCCGACCTTGCCCGCGTCGGCGACCGCTATTCCAACGAATGGCACGTCCAGCATCTCAGCGATCCGCGCTCGGTGGTGCCGGAATCGATCATGCCGCGCTACGCCTTCCTCAAGAACGTGCCGCTGTCGCCGAAGGGCTTCTCCACGCAGCTCGTCGCCAATGTCGATGTCGGTGTCCCCTATACGCAGGAGATGATCGACAACGCGGACGCCGATCTTGCCGCCCAGGCCAATCCCAACGCCGATACCTCTGCTCTCGCCAAGCGCTACCCGAAGGCCAAGCTCGGCGACTTCGACGGTAACCCGCAGCAGGTGACCGAGATGGATGCGCTGGTCGCCTACCTGCAGATGCTCGGCACGCTGGTCGATTTCTCGACCTACGACGAAGCCGCCGGTTACCGCTGAGGGAGGTGCGAAATGGAAACCTACACCGCCATGCGCCACTTCGCCGACAGCTGGGGGCTGCTCGGCATGACCGTCTTCTTTGTCGGCGTGGTGCTCTTCACGCTTCGTCCCGGCAGCAAGAAGCACGCCGATACGGCAGCCAGGATCCCGTTTGAGGATGACAAGCCATGACCGAAAAGCACATCGATGAGGTTTCCGGCGTTTCGACCACCGGCCACGAATGGGACGGTATCCGCGAGCTCGACAATCCGATGCCGCGCTGGTGGCTGTGGACGTTCTACGCAACGGTCGTCTGGGCGATAGGCTACACCGTCGCCTATCCAGCCTGGCCGCTGGTGACGTCCGCCACCAGGGGCGTGCTAGGCTATTCGAGCCGAGGCGAGGTCAAGCAGGAACTGGCTGCGGCTAGCGCCGCCCAGGAAAAATACATCGCAGCGATCAAGGCGAAATCGGTGGATGAGATCGAAGCTGATGGCGGCCTGCGCGATTTCGCCGCTGCCGCGGGCGCGGCGACCTTTCGCGTGAATTGCGTGCAGTGCCATGGTTCGGGTGCGCAAGGGTCGCCCGGCTTCCCTAACCTAAACGACGACGAATGGCTGTGGGGCGGTTCGGCCGACCAGATCCACAAGACCATCACCCATGGCATCCGCTTCGCGGATGATCCGGACACCCGCACCTCCGAGATGCCGGCCTTCGCCGAAATGCTCAGTGCCGGCCAGATTGGTGATGTCAGTGCCTATGTGGCGAGTCTGTCGGGGTCGGCCAGCGATCCCGCGAAAATCGAGCCCGGCGCCAAGGTCTTTGCCGACAACTGCGCCGCCTGCCACGGGGCCAATGCCAAGGGCAACCGCGACCTCGGTGCGCCGGACCTGACCGACGCGATCTGGCTCTACGGGGCCGGCGAGCGTGCCATCGCCCAACAGGTGAGGGCACCCAAGAACGGCGTCATGCCGGCGTGGGGCGCAAGGCTGGGCGACATCAAGGTCAAGGAACTGGCCGTCTATGTGCATTCGCTGGGGGGAGGGGAATAGGGTCCGCCTAAATCTGTTCCCCTTGGGGCCCAGCGACGGGACCCGTCGAGAGGCGGGTCCCGACAGCACATCGATCGCTTGATCTCGGTCAAGGCAAATTCACCCTGGCAAGCGCATGCAGGGTGAGAAGTGTGGGAATGCGTGATGCTTGATGTCGAGGAGATCGAAAGGCTGGAAGCGGAGGCGGTCAATTCCGCCAGAATCCGTCAACCTCTCTATGCGGCACGCAGGAAGATTTTCCCCAAGCGCGCCTCGGGTCAGTTCCGCCGCTTCAAGTGGATCGTCATGGCGATCACGCTGGGCATCTACTACCTGACACCATGGCTGCGCTGGGATCGCGGCCTCTATGCGCCCGACCAGGCCGTGCTGGTCGATCTCGCCAACCGTCGCTTCTATTTCTTCTTCATCGAGATCTGGCCGCAGGAGTTTTTCTTCGTCGCCGGCCTGCTGGTGATGGCGGGCATCGGTCTGTTCCTGATCACGTCGACTGTGGGACGAGCCTGGTGCGGCTATACCTGCCCGCAGACCGTCTGGGTCGATCTCTTCCTGGTGGTCGAACGCGCCATCGAAGGTGACCGCAATGCCCGTATCAAGCTGGACGGAGCTCCCTGGACTGCCGGCAAGATCGTCAAGCGTTTTGCCAAGCACGCCATCTGGCTGCTGATTGCGATCGCCACCGGCGGCGCCTGGATCTTTTATTTCGCCGATGCGCCGACGCTGCTCGGTGAGGTTCTGTCCGGCCAGGCGGCCGCCGTCGCCTATATGACCATCGCCGTGCTGACCGCCACGACCTACATTTTCGGCGGACTGATGCGCGAGCAGGTCTGCACTTACATGTGCCCGTGGCCGCGCATCCAGGCGGCGATGCTCGACGAGAATTCGCTCACCGTCACCTACAATGACTGGCGCGGCGAACCGCGCTCGCGCCACGCCAAGAAGGCGCTTGCTGCCGGCGAGAGCGTCGGCGATTGCGTCGACTGCAACGCCTGTGTCGCCGTCTGCCCGATGGGCATCGATATCCGCGACGGCCAGCAGCTCGAATGCATCACCTGCGCGCTGTGCATCGACGCCTGCGATGGCGTGATGGACAAGATCGGCAAGGAGCGTGGCCTGATCGCCTATGCGACGTTGAACGACTACAACGCCAATATGGCGCTCGCCACTGGCAACGGCGCCCATGCGATCGAGCCGGCCTTGGTTCGGCAGCCGGGTGGCCGCCTCGTAGACAAGGTCACCCAGTTCCACCTCGGCAAGATCTTCAGGCCGCGCACCTTCGTATACACCGCGGTGTGGGCGCTGATCGGCTTCGCCATGCTCTATGCCCTGCTGACGCGCGAAAGACTGCAGCTCAACGTCCTGCATGACCGCAACCCGCAATTCGTGGTGCTCTCGGACGGCGGCATTCGCAACGGCTACACCGTCAAGCTGCTCAACATGATTCCCGAACCGCGCACCATCCAGCTTACGCTGGAGGGTTTGCCGGGGGGCGCCATGAACGCCGTCGGCGTCGAGCCGGTGGAAGGCAAAACGTTCGCCGTCGAGGTTGAGCCGGATCGGTTGAAGTCGCTCAAGATCTATGTGCGGCAGCCACGCGATCGGATGCAGCCCGGCAGCATGCCCTTCCGCTTCATCGCCAGGGATACAGCAGGCACCGAGACCGCCAGCTACGACGCCAACTTCATTGCCCCGGAGGCATCGAGATGAGCATACGCCGTCGCTCCACCGGTGAATTCACTGGCCGCCACATGCTGATCATCACGCTCACCTTCTTCGGCGTCATCGTCGCCGTCAACATGACGATGGCCACGCTGGCGCGGTCGAGCTGGACAGGGCTTGTGGTGCAGAACAGCTATGTCGCCAGTCAGCAGTTCAACAGGAAGGCGGAGGAAGGACGCGCGCAGGCGGCGCTGCATTGGCAAGGCATGCTGACGGTCGCCGACGGCGTGATCCGCTACGCGCTGGTCGACGCTGACGGCAAACCGGTCCTGCCTGCCAGCGTGAGGGTTGCGTTTCGCCATCCAGCCTATGATGCCGAAGATCGCACGATCGACCTTGTGCCGGAGCCGGGCGGAACCTTCAGCACGCGGCAGGCCGTGCGCGATGGGGCTTGGATCGTTGAGGTCGACGCCGATGTCGGGCGTGGCTCGCCGTACCGGCAGGTGCAGCGTGTCTTTGTGCGTGGCGGAGCAATCCAATGAGCTGCTGCGCACCGGGCATCGAATCCGCGCTCGACCTCGATCAAGCCGGCGCGCCATCCGTCGACGAGATCAGGCTTGCCAGCCGACCGCTCGGCGGAGGGCTTTCCCAGGTCGACTTCGCCGTCCCGGGCGTGCATTGCGCCGCATGCATCCGCACCGTCGAGGCCGCCTTGCAGAAACTTCCGGGCGTGGCTGGCGCGCGCGTGAACCTGTCGACCAAACGGGTCTCCGTGCGGCTGCGCGAAGGCGAGTTTCCACCGCTGGTCGCAACACTTTCCGGGCTTGGTTACGAGGCGCACCTGTTCGACCGCAAAAACGACAATGGCAAGGACCCGGTGCTGGCCGAACTGATCCGCGCCGTCGCCATCGCAGGCTTTGCCGCAACCAACATCATGCTGTTGTCGGTCTCTGTCTGGTCCGGCGCGACGGACGCCACGCGCGACCTGTTCCACTGGGTCTCGGCCCTGGTCGCCATCCCCGCGCTCGTCTTCGCAGGACGCATCTATTTCCGCTCGGCCTGGAATGCGCTGAGCCATGGCCGCATGAACATGGATGTGCCGATCGCCGTCGGCATCACGCTGGCTTATGGCCTCAGCCTCTACGAAACGATCAACCATGGCCCGCATGCCTATTTCGATGCATCGGTCTCGCTGCTGTTTTTCCTGCTGATCGGCCGCACGCTCGACCACGTCATGCGCGAGAAGGCGCGCACTGCGGTGAGTGGTCTGAGGCAGCTGGCTGCACGCGGCGCCAACGTTGTCGCCTGCGATGGTACACTGAACTACATTCCGGTCGAAGAGATCGCCAAGGGCGACGTGATCCTGGTCGCTCCTGGTGAGCGCGTGCCGGTCGACGCCCTGATCGTGAAGGGAGCTTCCGAAGTCGATCGTTCCCTGGTCAGTGGCGAAAGCGAGCCGGAGGCGGTCGACCGTGGCACCATGCTGCAGGCGGGCACACTGAACCTCACCGGCGCGCTGACGGTTCAGGCGACCGCCGCGGCACAGGATTCTTTCCTGGCCGAGATGGTGCGGTTGATGGAGGCGGCGGAAGGCGGTCGGGCACTTTACCGGCGTATCGCTGATCGGGCATCCGCGCTTTATGCGCCCGTCGTGCACCTGACCGCGCTGCTCACCTTCATCGGCTGGCTGATCGTTTCGGGCGACTGGCACCGCGCGATCACCATCGCCATTGCCGTGCTGATCATCACCTGTCCGTGCGCGCTCGGCCTGGCCGTGCCGATCGTCCAGGTGGTGGCCGCGCGCCGCCTGTTCGAACGCGGCATCATGATCAAGGACGGCTCGGCGATGGAACGGCTCGCCGGCATCGACACGGTGGTGTTCGACAAGACCGGCACCCTGACGCTCGGGGCGCTCAGGCTGGTGAATGGCGACCGGATCGCATCCAGCGACATGGCCGTGGCTGCACAACTGGCGGCGCATTCCAGGCATCCCGTCGCCCGTGCCATCGTGGAAGCCAATCCGGACCTGTCGCTCCAGTCGGGTCTTCTGGGGGCGGTCAGCGAAGTGCCCGGTTTCGGACTGGAGACGTCGATGGACGGTTCCGTCTGGCGGCTTGGCCGGGCGCAATGGGCACTGAAGGTGAGCGGCGAAGCCACCGGCACCGTTCTGACCCGCGATGGTGTCCTGCGCGCCAGCTTCGTCTGCGAGGACAGGCTGCGCGCCGGTGCTGCCGAAACCGTAGCAGAGTTGGCAGGGCAGGGCCTGACAGTGGAGATGCTGACCGGCGACCATGACGCCAACGCCAGACCCATAGCCAGGCAGGTCGGCATCGATGCCTACCGTTCCGGCATGCTGCCGGGCGAAAAGGTGGCGCGCATCGCTGCATTTGCCGACAACGGCCGCAGGGTTCTGATGGTTGGAGACGGTTTGAACGATGCTCCAGCCCTGGCCGCCGCTCATGTCTCGATGGCACCGGCGACAGCCGCCGACATCGGCCGCAACGCTGCCGATTTCGTCTTCCTGCGTGAGAGCCTTGTCGCGATCCCCTTTGGGCTGGAGATCTCACGCAAGGCTGGCCGGCTGATCCGGCAGAACCTGGGCTTCGCCATCGCCTACAATTTCGTCGCGGTGCCCATCGCCATCTTCGGTTACGTCACGCCGCTGATCGCTGCAATTGCCATGTCGCTGTCTTCGATCATCGTCATCGCCAACGCCATGCGGCTGGCTGGCGGCTCGAGGGCTTCCGGGAAGGAAGCCGTGACGAGTACAGCCGCGCCGATCGGCTTGATCGGAAGGCCGGCGCAATGAGCAATCTCGTCGTCCTCATCCCGGTGGCGCTTTTGCTCGGCGGAGCCGGCCTCATCGCCTTCCTGTGGGCGCTGCGCAGCGGCCAGTATGAAGACCTCGACGGCAGCGCCGCGCGTATCCTCATTGAGGATGAGCATACCGACCGGGCCTGAGGTCGGGCGCCAATCAGTGCGTCTCTTTAGTATACGAATTTTGTAGGGTTAGCAAAAAATCGCGCCAATCCAATACTCCGGCGCTCGGGATTTTTCGCGCCTCGCCGTCAAAGGGTCGCTCGTTCCTTTGATTCCGGCTTTGTGGTTGCCACGCTTAAGGACCTGACAAGAGGGCCTGAAAGTGAGCAATACCACCGCCATCCAATCCATTCCGGTTCTGGATTTCTCCCTGTTTGAAACCGATCCGACCGCTTTCCTCAGTCAGCTGAAGCGTGCATCGCGCGATGTCGGCTTCTTCTACCTCACCGGCCACGGCATCCCGCAAAGCCTGATCGACGACGTGCTGGCGTCGTCACGTCGTTTCTTCGCGCTGCCGGAAGCCGACAAGCTCGAAATCGAAATGGTCAACTCGCCACATTTCCGCGGCTACAACCGCGTCGGTCAGGAACTGACCAAGGGCCAGCGCGACTGGCGCGAGCAGATCGACATCGGCTCGGAGGCACCCGCGCTTGCGTTCGGCAAGGACCAGCCGGCATGGACCCGGCTGCAGGGGCCGAACCTGTGGCCGAACGCGCTGCCGGAACTCAAGCCGATCCTGCTCGAATGGCAGTCCGAACTCACCAGGCTGGCGACGCGCCTGCTCAAGGCTTTCGCCGTGGCGCTGGAGCAGGACCGCGATGTGTTCGAGACCATCTATGGCGGGCAGCCCAACCATCTCATCAAGATCATCCGCTATCCCGGCCGTGATGCCACCGAAAGCGAGCAGGGTGTCGGCGCCCACAAGGACAGCGGCTTCCTCACCTTGTTGCTCCAGGAAAAGCAGAAGGGACTGGAGGTCGAGACCGAGGATGGCCGGTGGATCGAGGCCGAGCCGCGCCAGGGCACCTTCGTCGTCAACATCGGCGAACTGCTGGAATTGGTCACCGACGGCTACCTGAAGGCGACCGTGCATCGTGTCGTCACGCCACCGGCTGGCACGGATCGTTTGTCGGTTGCCTTCTTCCTCGGCGCGCCGTTCGACGCCGAGGTGCCGCTGCTCGACCTGCCGTCGCATCTCAAGGTGCAGGCCGGCGGCATCACGCGCGATCCGCACAATCCGCTGTTCCGCAATTCAGGCCAGAACACGTTGAAGAGCCGGCTGCGCTCGCATCCGGATGTCGCCGCGCGCCACCACGCCGATCTACTCGCGGCACAGGCGCGCACTGAGGCCGTGCCTGTCGCCTGAAACGCTAACCCAAGATCGACAAAAGGAGCAGATGACATGACGCTGGAAAATCTCTCTGCCGAAACGCTTGCTCTGCATGGTGGCAGCTGGCGGGCCGATCCCGCCACGGGAGCCGTGGCGGTGCCGATCTACCAGACCACATCCTATCAGTTCCAGGACACCGATCATGCTGACCGGCTGTTCTCGCTTGATGAAGTCGGTCACATCTACACCCGCGTTTCCAATCCGACGCAGGATGCCTTCGAGCAGCGCATCGCCGCGCTTGAGGGCGGTGCCGCGGCGCTGCTTCTCTCATCGGGGCAGGCGGCGTCGGCCTATTCTGTTCTGAACCTGGCCGGGGCCGGCGATAACATCGTTTCGTCCACCGGCCTTTACGGCGGCACCTGGGCCCTGTTTGCCGCCACGCTCAAGCACTTCGGCGTCGAGGTGCGTTTCGTCGACGCGTCGGACCCGGAGAATTTCCGCCGCGCCACCGATGAGCGCACCCGAGCCTATTACGCGGAGTCGCTGCCCAATCCGAAGCTGCAGGTCTTCCCGATCAAGGAAGTGGCCGACATCGGCCGCTCGCTCGGCGTGCCGCTGATCGTGGATAACACCGCGGCTCCCCTGATCATCCGGCCGTTCGAACATGGCGCCGCGGTCGTCGTTTATTCGGCCACCAAATACATTGGCGGCCACGGCACCTCGATCGGCGGCGTCGTCATCGACGGCGGCAATTTCCCCTGGGAAGACCATGTCGACCGGTTCCCGACACTGACCCAGCCGGACCCCAGCTATCACGGCAAGGTCTGGGTGGAGGCTGCCAAGCCGCTTGGCCCGGTTGCCTATGTGCTGCGCATCCGCACCGTGCTGCTGCGTGACGTCGGCGCGGCCATCAGCCCGTTCAATGCCTTCCAGCTCCTGCAGGGTCTGGAGACGCTGCCGCTGCGCATCCGCCAGCACAATGAGAACGCGCTCAAGGTTGCGGAATATCTCAAGGGTCACCCCAAGGTGAACTCGGTCATTTTTCCAGGCTACCAGGAGGGCGAGGACAAACGCCGCGCCGATGCTTATTTCCGCCAAGGCAGCTATGGCGCGCTGGTCGGCTTCGAGCTGAAGGACGGGCGCGAGGCCGGCCGCAGTTTCATCAACGGGCTGAAGCTGCTCTACCACGTCGCCAACATTGGCGACGCGCGCTCGCTGGCCATCCACCCATCGACGACCACGCATTCGCAGCTCTCCGCCGAGGATCAGCTCTCCTCCGGCGTGACGCCCGGCTATGTGCGCCTGTCGATCGGCATCGAGCATTCCGACGACATCATCCGCGATCTCGAGCAAGCGCTCGACGGCGCCATCGGCGAACAGGAACTGAAGGCGGCCTAAAGCATGCGACCGGGGTTCGCGAAATGAGCGTTCAGTCGAGAAGGGTGGTCAGGACAGCCTTGCCATGGCTCGAACTCGCCGGCGTTCTGCTGGTCATGGTCAGCGTCCTATGGTGGGCCTTCATCTATGCTCAGGTGATGGCAAACACCGGCTTTTCCGCTGCGGGCACGGTGCCGTGCCTCCTCTACACGTCAGACCGTTGCTCGCTGGCGATGGCGCTGTGCGAGGATTGGCATTTTCTCGGCATCAAACGGTATTCGGCTGAACTGCTGTGGCTAGGGGTGGCTGCGGCGGTGATCGCAATCTTGGCGGGTGGGTTTTTCGGCAACACGGACAGACCGGAGGAATCCTGAACATGACCAGAATTGTACCCGTGCTCGATCTCAGCCGCCTGGAGCAGGGCGCGTCGGAGCGGCGCACCTTCCTGGCGGACCTCAGGTCGGCGGCCCGCGATGTCGGGTTCTTCTATCTGGCCGGCCACGGCATTGCCGTCAGCGAGATCGAAGGCGTGCTCGCTTCGGCAAGGCGTTTCTTCGAACTGCCGGAGGACGAGAAGCTCAAGATCGCCATGGTCAACTCGCCGCAATTTCGCGGCTACACCCGCACCGGTGGTGAGCTGACGCGCGGCAGGGCCGACTGGCGCGAGCAGCTCGACATCGGCGTCGAACGCGAGCCGATCGCGCAGAAGCCGGGCGTCGCCGCGTGGAGTCGCCTGCAGGGGCCGAACCAGTGGCCGAAGCTCTATCCGGAGCTGAAGCCGGTGCTGCTGTCCTGGCAGGCGCAAGCGACCGAGGTGGCGATCCGCCTGCTGAAGGCTTTCGCGCTGTCTCTGGAACAGCCGGAGGATGCCTTTGACGCCATCTATGCCGGCGAGCCCAATCATCGCATGAAGATCGTACGCTATCCCGGCCGCGATCTCACCGGCAGCGAGCAGGGCGTCGGCGCGCACAAGGATGGCGGTTTCCTGACGCTGCTGTTGCAGGATCACAACGAGGGCCTGCAGGTCGAGTATGACGAACGCTGGGTGCCGGTCGATCCGATCCCCGGCACGCTGGTCGTCAACATCGGCGAGTTGCTGGAACTGGCTTCCAACGGTTATCTGCGGGCTACCGTGCACCGCGTCGTCACGCCGCCCGCCGGTGTCGAACGCCTCTCGGTACCGTTCTTCTTCAGCGCGCGGCTGGACGCTTCGATCCCACTGCTTGACCTGCCATCCAATTTGGCGGCGGAAGCGCGTGGGGCGGCCAGCGATCCCGAGAACCCGCTGTTTCGCAATGTCGGCACCAATGTCTTGAAGAGCCGGCTACGCTCGCATCCGGACGTCGCCAAGCGGCACTATTCCGATCTGCTTGAAAGCGGCTTCGCTTCGGTCGCAGCCTGATCCGCATTCCGTCTCCTCTCACTTCGGCCGGGTTCACGCCCGGCCAATTTTTTTCACAAGAGGTGGCGCGCCGCTTCCACCTCCAAAGCTTCTCTTTTTCGGCAAAGCGCTTCCCGGAATGGCGCAATTTTGGATTGTCGTTCCTTAGTCTACAAATTTTATGGAGTTACCGTCTGTCAGGGTCGGCGAAAGGGGGCTGAGCGCGATCGTTTCGGGTCGGCCTGTTACAGATCAGGAGTTATCGAGATGACATTTTTATCGCAACCCGGCGGCCTGTGGCGCCGTGCGGTGGCGGCGTCGCTGGTCGTGGCCGCGACCGCGTTTTCGAGCGTGGCCGATGCCGGTCCGACGCTCGACAAGATCAAGCAGCGCGGCGCAATCAAGGTCGGTGTCGGCACCACTCCGGGCTTTTTCGCGCCGGGCGACGACGGCCAGTGGAAGGGCTTCTTCGTCGACTACGGCAAGGCGCTGTCCATCACCGTGTTCGGCACACCGGACAAGGTCGAGTTCACCAATTCTTCGCCGCAGCAGCGCCTGCCGGCGCTTCAGGCCGGCGAGTTCGATATCCTGCTGTCGGGCGTGACGGTGACCATCGCCCGTGCCCTGCAGCTCGGTTTCCACTTCGGTCCGACCGTATTCTATGACGGGCAGGGCATCCTGGTCCGCAAGGACCTCGGCGTGACCAAGGCCGCTGAATTGGACGGCGCCACCATCGGCGTGCAGAGCGGCACCACCGGCGAGCTGAACATCGCCGACTTTTTCCGCAAGACCGGCAAGAAGTTCACGCCGGTGACGATCGAGGAAACCGGCGAATTCATCAACGCGCTGGAATCCGGCCGCGTCGACGCCATCACGCAAGACAGTTCCGATCTCGTCGGCAAGCGCACCCAGCTCAAGAAACCGGATGACTACGTCATCCTGCCCGAGCGTCTGTCCAAAGAGCCGCTGGCTCCGGCTATTGCCGGTGGCGACGACCGCTGGCAGGAACTGGTCAACTGGACGGTCAACGTCACCATCCAGGCTGAGGAATGGGGCATCACATCGAAGAATGTCGACGAGTTCCTGAAGTCGGAAGATCCGGCGATCCAGCGCTTCCTCGGCGTCGATCCTTCGCTGGCGCAGGCCACCAATCTCGATCCGAAATGGGCCTACAACATCATCAAGACGGTGGGCAACTACGGCGAGATCTTCGACCGCAACCTGAAGCCACTCGGCTGGGAGCGCGGTTACAACAATCTGTGGTCGAACGGCGGCCTGCTCTATTCGCCGCCTTTCCGCTGAGCCGACCGAGCTTCCTGAACCATGGCGACGACCGAAATCGTGCCGGGCCGTGATCAGCCCGGCCTGCTGAGCCGGCTGGTTGGCTGGTGGGGGCCGCGGCCCTTCATCCAGTTGGCCGTCTTCGTCGCGGTCGTCGCTTTGTTCTGGCTGCTGGGTGCCAATGTCGCCGACACCATGCGGCGCATCGGTGTCACGCCAGGTTTCGGCTTTCTCGAACGCTCGGCCAATTTCGAGATCGGCGAAAGCGTCATCGCGTTCAAAGCCGGCGATCTCTACATCTGGGCAATCCTTGCCGGTCTGATCAACACCATCAAAGTGGCCGCGCTCGGCTGCGTGCTGGCTACTGTTCTGGGTGTCGCGCTCGGTGTGGCGGGCCTGTCCGGCAATCTGCTGCTGGCGACGCTCGTGCGCTGGTACGTCGAACTGATCCGCAACACGCCTTTGCTGCTGCAGTTGTTCTTCTGGATCGCGCTCGCCAAGTCGTTTCCGCCGCCCAGGCAGGCGCTGTCGGCCTTCGATGCGCTGTTCCTGTCCAATCGCGGCGTCTTCGTACCGGGTATCGTCGTCGACGGGTTTTCCAGCCGGACGCTGTTGCTCCTGGTCGCCATCGTTCTGTCTTATGGTCTCTATCTCTACACCACGTACCGCCGCCGCCGGCTGAGGTTCGGCAACGGCGCGATCGCCTCGCTTGTTCTTCTGGCTGCCGCCGGCGCGGCGTTTCCGGCCACAGGCGCCACGCTCGTTCTCGACATGCCGGTGCTGGGTGGCTTCAACATTCGCGGCGGCTACAGCCTGACGCCGGAATTCGCGGCACTGCTGGCCGGCCTCACCGTGAAGTTCTCGGCCGCGATCGCCGAGATCGTGCGTGCCGGCATCCAGTCGGTCTCGCGCGGCCAATGGGAAGCGGCGCGGGCGCTTGGCCTGCACCCGGGCCAGATCATGCGCCTGGTGGTGCTGCCACAGGCACTGCGCGTCATCACGCCGCTGATTACGTCGAGTTATCTCGACCTGACCAAGGATTCCAGCCTGGCGGTCGCCATCGGCTATCCGGACCTCGTGTCCATCATCAACACCACCGCCAACACCACCGGCCAGTCCTTCGAGGCGCTGGCCATCCTGATCGGCATCTATCTTGCCCTCAACCTGTCGGTGTCGGCGCTGATGAATGTCTATAACCGCAGGGTCGCCCTGCGCGGAGACGTTTCGCGATGAGCCTCGTCGATATCGCTTCCCTGCCGCTGATGCGCCGTTCCTTCGACTGGAAACCGCTGTGGAATGGCCTGTTCGGAACCAGGCTGAACACGGCGCTGACGGTGCTCACCCTTGCCTTCCTCGTCTGGCTGATGCCGCCGCTGGCACGCTGGCTGGTGCTGGACGCCACCTGGACCGGCACGGCGCAGGACTGCGCGGCGGCATCCGGCGCCTGCTGGGCCTTCGTGACGGCCAAGCTACGCTTCATCCTGTTCGCCTTCTACCCACAGGATCTGCAATGGCGGCCGGCCGCGGCACTCGTGCTGCTGCTCGGCCTGCTCGTTATCACCGCCCAGCCGCGCTTCTGGCGGCGCGAGCTGTTGATCGCTTGGCTGCTAGTCGTCGGTCTTTGCTGGGCGCTGCTCACCGGCACGCTGACCGGATCGCCGGTGCCGTCCAACCAATGGGGTGGGCTTCCGGTCACCTTGCTGGTCTGGTCGGTCTGTTTCGGGCTCTCGATTCCGCTGGCGGTGCTCCTGGCTCTGGCGCGGCGTTCGAAGATGGGCGGCCTGCGCACGCTGGCGGTGCTGTTCATCGAACTGATGCGCGGCACGCCGATGGTGGCGATCCTCTATGTCGCGATGCTGATCCTGCCGATGGCCATCCCAGGCGGCCACTTCGTCGACAAGACAGTGCGCGCCATCCTCATGATCACGCTGTTCTGGTCGGCCTATGTCGCCGAGGTGGTGCGTGGCGGATTGCAGACCATCCCGCAGGGCCAGGAAGAGGCGGCCAAGGCGCTCGGCCTCGGCTACTGGCGCACCATGCAGCTGATCGTGCTGCCGCAGGCGCTGCGCCAGGTCATTCCCGGCATGGTCAACCTGGCCATCGGCTTCCTGCTCGCCACCTCGCTGCTTGCCGTTATCGGCATTTTCGACCTGCTCAACGCGGCGCGTGCCTCGACCACCGACCCGAAATGGCTGGGTTTCTACGACGAGGCCTATCTGGTCGCCGGCGTCATCTATTTCCTGTTCTGCTTCGGCGGCTCGCGCTATAGCCGCTGGCTGGAGACGCGGCTGAGGGCGCCACATCATTGACCCTGGAGCGATCGTCTCACTGGAGATCGCCATGCCGTCAGAGACCAGCATCGAGATCAGGCCGCTCGCTCGCCATGATGCGCCGGCCTTGGCCGCGCTGATGGCTGACTACGCCGTCGCCATGGGCGGTGCAGCCCGGCAGCCGAGGCCGGAAGCCGCGCTGCGGCTGTTCGACGAACCGATGGCCGGGCTCGTCGGTGCCTGGAACGGCGGCGCGCTTGTCGCTTTCGCTCTGTTCTTCGACCTGCCCGAGGCGATCTCGGGCGAAAGGGCAGGGCAACTGGACGACCTTTACGTGTCGCCGAACGCACGCGGCCACGGCCTCGCCAAGGCGCTGATCGCGCACCTCACCGAGATCGGCCGTGAACGCAACTGGGCCCACCTGCGCTGGCTCGTCCCCGAAGACAATGCCGCCGCCTTGCGTGCTTACGCAGGCATCAGCGAAGCAGCCCCCTGGCAAAGCCGTGTCATCTGGCTGCGCAGGGAGCTGGAATACTGAGGTTCCTGCAAGGGATGGTCTTCCTTCTCTGACGGCGGCCTTCCGAGATAGGATGCCTGCATGCCGCAGACGCCCATTCCGCCCGGAAAGCGCAGTTTTGCCAAGACATTGCGGCGGGATATGACCGAGGCTGAGGGGCGGCTTTGGGAAGAGCTTCGTGGTCGGCGGTTGAACGGACTTAAATTCCGTCGGCAAGTACCGGTCGGTTCTTATGTCGCTGATTTCCTGTGCGCAGATTCCATGCTGATCGTCGAAGTCGACGGCAGCCAACATGCCGATTCCATGCACGATCGACAGCGTGCCGTGGCTCTGAAGGTGCTTGGTTTTCGAGTTCTGCGATTTTGGAATGACGAAGTGCTGCATGAAATGAGTGCCGCGTGCGACACCATCATTGCGTATGCAGCCGACAAGAGTCTGGAGCCGTGGCGATGATCTGCCTTCTCCCCTTGTGGGAGAAGGTGGCTCGGCGCGTAGCGCCGAGACGGATGAGGGGTGCTGGAAGAAACGAGGCGACTTAGGACTAGGTGCTGACTCCGAATAATGCGAGGTCTGATAGGGCAGCGCTCCGTCCAGCACCCCTCATCCGACCTCGCCTTCGGCTCGGCCACCTTCTCCCACAAGGGGAGAAGGGAAAATTACCTAGGCCGCCAGTGCCTGCGCCAGGTCGGCGATCAGGTCGTCGGCGTCCTCGATGCCGGCTGACAGCCGCACCAGCGAATCCGAGATGCCGAGGGCTTCCCGCTGTGCGGCGGGGATCGAAGCATGCGTCATCAGGGCCGGATGTTCGATCAGGCTCTCGACGCCGCCAAGGCTTTCGGCCAGCGCGAACAGCCGCGTATGCTCCAGGAAACGTTTGGTGCCGGCGAGGTCACGGTCGAGCTCGACCGTGATCATGCCGCCGAAGGCATCCATCTGTGCCTTGGCGAGCTGATGCTGCGGATGGCTTTCCAGGCCCGGGTAGAGGACACGGCGCACATCCGGGCGCGCCTCGAGCCAGCGCGCGATCGCAAGCCCGTTGGCGGAATGGCGTTCCATGCGCAGCGCCAGCGTCTTCAGGCCGCGCAACGCCAGGAAACTGTCGAACGGTCCGGAAATGGCGCCGACTGCATTCTGCAGGAATTTGAACTGGTCGCGCAGTTCGGCATTGTCGCCGACCACCACGACCCCGCCGACCATGTCGGAGTGGCCGTTGAGATATTTGGTCACCGAATGCACGACAATGTCGATGCCGAGTTCCAGCGGCCGCTGGATGTAGGGGCTGCAGAACGTGTTGTCGGCAACCGTGATCACGCCCTTGCGGCGGGCCAGCGCCGAAACCGCCGCGAGGTCGACAAGGCGCAGCAGCGGATTGGTCGGCGTCTCCACCCAGAGCAACTTGGTTTCGGGCCGGATCGCGGCTTCGACCGCGGCGAGATCGGTGAAATCGGCAAAGCTTATCTGCAGTCCGGCCGAGCGCTTGCGCACGCGTTCGAGCAGGCGGAACGTGCCGCCATAGATGTCGTCGGTCGCGACGATATGGGCGCCGGCGTCGAGCGATTCCAGGATATTGGCGATGGCTGCCAGGCCCGATGCATAAGCAAACGCCGCCGACCCGCTTTCGAGGTCCGCCACCGCGCGTTCGAAGGCGAAGCGGGTCGGGTTCTGGCTGCGGGCATATTCGAAACCCTTGTGCACACCGGGGGACTGCTGCGCATAGGTCGAGGTGGCATAGATCGGCACCATCACGGCACCGGTGGTCGGGTCGTGGCTCTGCCCGCCATGGATGGTGCGGGTTGAGAAAGCGAGCCTGTTCTTGCCCTGGATGGTCATCGGTTGCGCCTCAGATGGTTGATAAGATCGATGCGGGTGATGAGACCGACGAATTCGTCGCCGTCGAAGACGATGGCAACTTCGTTGCGGTCGAAGACGGGCAGCAGCGCATCCAGTGTCTGGTTGGCCTGCAGCGTATGGAGATCGGCGGTCATGGCGGTGCGCACCGGCTGGTCGAAGCGTTGCCAGCGGCCGTCATACGGCCCGTCGACATTACCCAGGATGTCGCCCTCGTCGATAATGCCGACCAGCCTGCCGTCTTCCAGCACCGGCAATTGCGAGACGTCGCCGCGCCGCATGCGGCCATAGGCAGTGAGCAGCGTGTCGTCCGGTCCCACGAACACCGTGCCACCCTCGCGATGCGAACGGGCGACAAGATCGGAGAGATCGCCATGCTGTTCGCGCTCTGCCAGCCCCTGTTCGGCCAGCCAGAAATCGTCGAACACCTTGGAGAGGTATTTGTTGCCGCTGTCGCAGACGAAGGTGACGACGCGTTTCGGCGCCTTCTGCTCACGGCAGTAGCGCAGCGCCGCCGACAGCAGCGTGCCGGAGGACGAGCCGGCCAGGATGCCTTCCTTCGAAAGCAGGTCGCGCACCGCCAGCATCGAGTGCCGGTCGGAGACCGAATAGGCCTTCTTGACCAGCGAAAGGTCGCAGTTCGGCGGCACGAAGTCCTCGCCGATGCCTTCCACCGTCCAACTGCCGGCCTCGACCATCTCGCCGGTCTTCACCAGCGGCGCCAGCACCGAGCCGACCGGATCGGCCAGCACCATCTCTGTCTTGGGCGAGACGCCGGCGAAGAAGCGGCCAAGGCCAGACAGGGTGCCGCCGGAGCCGACGCCGACCACGACCGCGTCGACGTCGCCGTCGAGCTGCTGCCAGATCTCGGGGCCGGTGGTCGTCTCATGCGCCAGCGGATTAGCCGGGTTGGAGAACTGGTTGGCGTAGAAGGCGCCCGGGATTTCGGCGGCCAGCTTCTCGGCCATGTCCTGGTAATATTCCGGGTGACCCTTGCCGACATCGGAGCGGGTCAGCCGCACCTCGGCGCCGAGCGCCCTAAGGTGCTGCACCTTCTCGCGCGACATCTTGTCGGGCACGATCAGGATGATGCGGTAGCCGCGCGGAATGCCGACCTGGGCAAGGCCAAGACCGGTGTTGCCGGCTGTTGCCTCGATGATGACGCCGCCCGGACGAAGCCGGCCGTCGCGCTCGGCCTGGTCGATCATCGAGCGGGCGATGCGGTCCTTGATCGAGCCGCCGGGATTCTGGCTTTCCAGCTTGATGAACAGCCGGCACTTGCCGGTGTCGAAATTCTTCAGCTCGACGATCGGTGTCTCGCCGATCAGGTCGAGCACCGATGCGACAGGCGGCTGCAGCCGCTTCATCGCACTACCAGATTCAGCCTCAGCCTTCGTGCCCATCGCAACGCTCCCTGGAGCTTAGTCCTGCAAAGTTGCAGACCTTTCGGATCAAGATCATGCGACAAACCAAACCACGTCACCGGATCGCCGCCGGCATGCGCCCTGATCGCAGAAGTGATGGCTTCTTGTCGAAGGAAAGAATTTCCTTTGACTGGCGATCAGTAGAATGTCGTTTCAGTTCTCCGGAATTGCGCCCTCTGGATGGCCTTTTCAGGCCTTCCAAGGGAATGGTTTTCGCCGTTCGCAGTCAAACATATGGCGCGGCAGGTCCGCTTGGCCAGTCCCTTCCGTCTGCCAGCAGAGGAAGCGACGTCCGTTCAGTCCTTGTCGATGTGCAGCGTTTCGCCATCCGCCGGGATCAACAGCCGTTCGGCTCCGATGCCGGCTGCCTCGGCGGTCTGGCGCAGCGTGGCGCGGTCGATCGTGGCATGGTCGAGCGATTCCATATGCACGGCAATCACCTTGGCCTGCGGTGCCGAACGCGCGACCTCGACGGTCTGCTTGTCGTCCATGACGATCAATTCGCCGTCCCAGCGCGCGCCGCAGGAATGGGTGATGATGATGTCGGGCTTCGTCGCGGCGATCGTCCCGGCAACCGGCGGATAGAGCACCGTATCGCCAGCCCAGTAGAGCGACGGCTCGCCCTCCGCCTCCAGCGAGAAGCCGATCACCGGCCCCATCTTCTCGACCACCGGTCCCAGCCCATGGCTGCCGTCGCGGCGGGTGAGGCGGATGCCGTTCCAGGTGAGTTCGGAAGCAAGTGTCGTGACATTCTCGAAGCCGAAGCCGCGGATTTTCTCTTCGTTGCCCGGCTGGCAGATCAGCGGCAGGTCCTTTGCGATCACCGTCTGCGCTACCGTGTCGAAATGGTCGGCATGCAGGTGCGAGACGATGACCAGGTCGACGCCATCGAGGATTTCCTCAATGCCGGCCGGCAGGTCGACCATCGGGTTCGGCGAACGTCCAGTGAAAGAAGGGCGGCTGTGCTTGTCGCCAAGATCCGGGTCGACAAGCAGTGTCTTGCCGGCGACATCGATCTTCAACGCGGCGTTTCGGAACAGGCGGATTTTCATGATGTCCTCGGCAAGGATGCGACAGTGCCGATGTGTACCCCGCTCTGGGCCCGGGAGAAAGGCAGGGCGTTGTCTCTCGCCGCCGGAGGACGAAAAAAGATCATCCTCCTCTCGGACGGAGCTGCTGCGTCAATCCTACCAGCGCACCGAAGGATCGGGTGTCGGAATGGCGTCGAGCAGCTCGCGCGTATAGGCGTGCTGCGGCCGCTCGAACAGGTCGGCGGTCGCGGCGTCCTCCACGATCTCGCCCGAGCGCAGCACGATGACACGGCTGCACAGTCGGCGGATCACCGACAGGTCGTGGCTGATGAAGGCGAGCGTCAGCCCGAGCTCCGCCACCAGTTTCTCAAGCAGCATCAGGACCTGTGCCTGCGAGGACACGTCGAGGCCGGAGACGATCTCGTCTGCGAGGATGAATTCCGGCCGCATGGCTATGGCACGGGCGATGCCGACACGCTGGCGCTGGCCGCCGGAGAGTTCGTGCGGATAGCGCCGCGCGAAATCGGCGGGCAGTCCGACATGTTCCAGTGCCTCCCTGATGCGTGAATCGTTCGCTCTGGCATTCAGCGGCGCCGCCACCGTGCGCCCGACCGTCAGGCGCGGATTGAGCGACGACAGTGGATCCTGGAAGATCATCTGGATACGCGGCCGCAGCGGTCGCATGGCGGCGTCGGAAAGATGCGCGATATCGTGCCCGTCGAACAGCATGCGGCCGCTGCTCGGCTCGGTCAGCCGGACCATCGTCCGCCCGAGCGTCGTCTTGCCGGAGCCGGACCCGCCGACGATGCCGAGTACGGCGCCACGCGGGATGGTGAAGCTGACGCCTTTCAGGATCTCCAGCCGCGGCGCCGGCCCGAACAGTGGCTTTCGCGTCATGTCGGCGACATCGACGATGAGGTTCGAAACCTCGAAGATGTTGTCAGCTCTGTTGTCAGCCACCGGCGCCTCCATTCGGACGCCAGACGCTGTCGCTGGCCGCGACCTCGGCGGCGACGGCATCGAGCACCACGCGCGGCACCGGCTGCAGCGACGAGGCTGGATCGGTATGGCGTGGCGTTGCCGCCAGCAGCGCCGAACTATAGGCGTGCTGCGGAGCCGCGAAGAAGCGCTCCACCGTGGTGTCTTCGACCACCTTGCCGGCATAAAGCACCGAAAGCGTGTCGCAGACCTTGGAGACCACGCCGAGGTCATGGGTGACGAACAGCAGCGCCGTACCATGGCGCGCCTGCAGCTCGGAGATCAGTTTCAGGATCTGCTTCTGTACGGTGACGTCCAGCGCCGTCGTTGGTTCGTCGGCAACGATCAGTTTCGGCTCGGCGGCAAAGGCGGAAGCGATCAGGATGCGCTGGCGCATGCCTCCGGAGAGTTCATGCGGATAGAGCCGCATGATGCGCTCGGGCTCCGGGATGCTGACTTCCGCCAGCACTTCCAGCGCGCGCGTCGCGGCCCGTGCCTTCGTCCAGCCGAGGATGTCGACAAGGCGGTCGGTGATCTGCGGGCCTATGCGCCGCGACGGGTTGAGCGCCGTCAGCGGATCCTGCGGGATCAGTGCCGCCTTGGCGCCGATCAGCCGCCGGCGCTCGCCGGGCGACACTTTCTGCAGGTCCTGGCCGTCGAGCAGGATCTCGCCTTCGATGATCTCGACGGCCTTGGGCAGCACGCCGAGTACGGCCTTGCCGATCATGCTTTTGCCGGCACCGCTTTCGCCAACCAGTCCGCGCACCGAGCCGGCTGGCAGACTGATGTCGACCGACCGCAGCAGGCGCTGGCCGGTCCCGGCAAGTCGCGCTGAAAGCCCGCGTATCTCCAGGAAGCCGCTCATCGCAGCACCGGATCGAAACGTTCGCGCAGGCCGTCGCCGAATTGCGCGAAGGACAGCACGGTGAGGAAGAGCGCAATGAGCGGGAACACCAGCACCCACCAGGCCTGATGGATGCTGGTGCGGCCTTCCGCGATCATGCCGCCCCAGGTCGGCTGGTCGGTCGAGATCGACAGGTTCACGAAGGACAGGATCGCTTCGACGATGACGGCGATGCCCATTTCCAAAGTCAGCAGCGCTATGATGGTGGGCAGCACATTGGGCAGGATCTCAGTGGCCAGCGTGCGCAGCCGGGTGAAGCCTGCCACCTTGGCGCTGTGCACATAGTCCATCTTCGACTGGTTCAGCGTTTCGGCGCGCACGACGCGGCAGAAGCGCGTCCAGTCGATGATGACGATGGCGAGGATGACGGAGGTCAGGCCGGTGCCGAGCACTGCGATCAGCAGGATCGCAAACAGTACCGGCGGGAAGGCCATCCAGATGTCGACCAGCCGACTGATCAGCCGGTCGGCCCAGCCGCGATAGAAGCCGGCGACGAGGCCGAGCGCCGAACCGAGCAGGCAGGTGGCGGTACCTGCGATCAGCGCGACGACCAGCGCGATGCGCGCGCCGTGGATGATGCGCGACAGCACATCGCGGCCAAGACTGTCGGTGCCCAGCCAGTAGCCCGGTTCCGCGCCCGCCACCCAGGCCGGCGGCAGACGGCCGAGCATCAGGTCCTGCGCCAGCGGATCATGCGGGCTGATCCATGGCGCCAGCAGCGCCGCCAGCACGAACAGGGTCAGCCACAAGCTGGACAGCCATAATCTTGCGCCGGAATGCCGGCGTATCGAACCACGTCCGTCAAGCATGACGCAGCTTCGGATTGAGGAAGGCATAGGTCATGTCGACGGCCAGATTGACGAAGGTGAACAGGATGGCGAACAGGATGACGATGCCCTGGATCAGCGGCAGGTCGCGGTTGATGACGGCGTCGATCGCCATGTTGCCGAGCCCTTCATAGGAGAACAGTCGCTCGATGATGACCGTGCCGCCGATCAGGAAGGTGAACTGCACGCCGACCAGGGTCAGCGTCGGCAGGATCGAATTGGGCAGCGCTTCCGACAGGATCACCTTGGTTTCCGAATAGCCCTTGGTGCGGGCGAGCACCGAATAATCGAGGTTGACCGTTTCCTTGAGCGACAGCTTGAGCAGTTGCGAAATGATCGCCGCCAGCGGCAAGGCCAGCGCCAGCGCTGGCATGAACATGTGCGAAAGCAGGTCGGCGGTGATGTCGAAGCGCAGCCGCAGCAGGCTCTCGAACAGATAGAACTGGCTGGTGAAGGGCAGTTCCAGCCTCGGCGAGACGCGGCCGGAAATCTGGAAGACGGGCCACAGCACGCCAAACAGCAGGATCAGCGCCAGCCCCCACAGGAAATCCGGTATCGACAGGCCGATGCCGTTGGCGACGTCGATTCCGGCCTCCGTCTTGCGTCCCCGGAAGCGCGTGCCGACAATGGCAAGAGCCCCTCCAATCGCCACCGCCATCGCCAGGGCCATGATGGACAGTTCCAGCGTCGCCGGCAGGCGATCGAGCACCAGTGACAGCACCGGCTGGCGGGTCGAGATCGACGTGCCGAAATCGCCATGCAGCACATTGCCGAACCAGATGATGAACTGTTCGAAGATGGATTTATCCAGCCCATACAGCGTTTTCAGCCGTTCGATATCTGCCTCGGAAGCGCCGGGCGGCAGCATCATGGCGATGGGGTTTCCCGGCACCACGCGGATGACGACAAAAACGATCACCGCCACGCCGAACAGGGTGATCAGCGTGGTGATGAGCCGGGAGACGGTCTGGCGAAGAAGCATCATGAGGAGAAGACCCCCAGCCCGGCGAAAACCGGGCCGGGGATTTCAGTTTATGCGCGTTTGATGAGGTGCGGCAGCAGCGCACCCGACTTGTGCGGCGTCACCTTCAGGCCTTCGCGGTGCACGATCGGCTGCGCATATTGCAGCAGCGGGATCACCAGCCCTTCCTCGGCGATGTAGCGGTCGACGTCCTTCCAGCCCTGGATACGCTTGGCCTCGTCCTTCTCGCCCCACAGCGGGATGATGCGGTCAACGAGATCCTTGCCGTCCCACACTGAATGCGGGCTCGGGCCGAACATGGCAAAGCCGGTAGAAGTGGTCGGATCGCCGACGGCATTGCCCCAGTTGTAGAAGGCGGCTGGTGCCAGCTTGTCGGCGGCGCGCAGTTCGTAATGCTGCGCGATCTCGTAGACCTCGATCTCGGCTTCGATGCCGACCTTGCGCCACATGCCGACGATCGCCTGGATCATCTCATAGTCCTTCGGCTTGAAGCCGCGCGTCGTCTGGATCTTGAACTTCACCGGCTTCTCCGGCGAATAGCCTGAAGCGGCTAACAGCTTCTTGGCCTCCTCGGCATTCGACTCGACCTTGATCGAGGCGTCATAGGCTGCGTATTCCGGCGTCTCCAGCGTGGCCAGCGGCACGCCATAACCACGCAGCAGGCGGTCGATCAGCAACTGCTTGTCGATGGCCTTGATGGCACCGAGGCGGACATTCTTGTCCAGCATCGGATTGACGTCGTTGATGAAGATCATCGCGATGTCGGAAATGGTTTCACAGCTGCCCTTGAGCTTGCCGCCGATCAGCCGGTCGTACTCTTCATACGGGATTTCCAGCGTCACGTCGGAATTGCCGGATTCTATCTCGGCAACGCGGCTGGCTGCGTCGGTGACGAACTTGATGGTGACGGTCTCGAAGTCCGGCTTGCCGCCCCAATAGTCCGGATTGGCCTTCAGCCGCACGAAGGCGTTGCGTTCGTAGCGGTCGACCATATAGGGGCCGGTGCCGATCGGCTTGGCCTCGAAGCCTTCAGCGCCGACCTTTTCGTAATACGCCTTCGGCAGCACGTAACCGGTCAGGAACGACATCCATTTGAAGATAGTCGGCTCGAACTCGATGACGTCGGCTTCAACGCGATTGCCTGTGACCTTGAAGTTGCCGACCTTCGACCAGACGAACTGGATCGGATTGCCGGTCTCCGCCTTGCCGGCGCGCGCCAGCGACCAGGCGACGTCCTCGGCGGTGAAGGGGCTGCCGTCATGCCATTTGACGCCTTCGCGAACGACCAGGAAGATCTTGGAGCGGTCGTCGTTCCAACCCCATTCGGTGATCAGGCCTGGCGCGAAGGACAGGTCCGGGTTCTGGTGGATGAACATGTCGAAGACGGACTGGTAGAAACCCTGGATGGTCGGGTTCACCGCCGATGGACCGACGGTCGGATCCCAGGAAGGCAGGTTGACGTTATAGGCGATGGTGAGCTCGTCCTTGCCTTGGGCAAAGACCTTGCCCGGCAGTGTCAGGCTGGCGGCCGCGACGCCGGCGCCCGCCAGTTTCAGCAGGGTACGTCTGGTTGTATGTCCGTTCATGGTCGTGTTCCCCATTGTTTTGATGCCCATTGTTTTGTCTTGTGAGGCAATCGAGCGGCTTGGTCAGAGAGCCGCGGTGGCCTCGATCTCGATCAGAAATTCCGGCATGGCGAGTGTCTGGACGCCAATCAGGGTGTTGGCGGCAGGCGTGGCGTCGCCGAAGAACGCCTTCACCTCGGCCTCGATAGGCCCAAGCTTGTCGGGCGTGTGGTTGACGACATAAGTCCTCAGCCGCACCACGTCGGCGGGTGTGCCGCCCACTTCCGCCAGGACAGTCCTGAGGTTGGCCAATGCCTGCCGTGCCTGCGCTGCCAGGTCGCCCGGCCCGACCAGTTCGCCGGCGCTGTTCCAGGCAACCTGGCCTGCCATGTGCAGGGTGCGCCCGCTGTTCTGCTCGACGGCATGGGAAAATCCGAACGGCAGCGACTTGTACATGCTGTCGGGATTGATGGCCTTGCGCTTCATATGGGTCCTCCCACCTCTGGAGCCCGCTCCCCGCGGGCTGTGTTCATTGCAGTTGCGTATCAGCCGCCGGCCAGCTGCTGTGCGAGCAGAAAGCCGGAGCCAGCGCCGACGCCAGCACCCGGCCAGGTCGCGGCTCCGGCGAGATGAAAATTGCGCACCGGCGTGCTCCAGTCGGCTGAACCCGGCGCTGGCCGGAACAGGAAGTTCTGCGAAAGATGATGGCTGCCACAGATCTGGTCGCCGCCGACCAGATTGGCGTTGCCGCTTTCGAGGTCGAGCGGACTCATCACCGTGCGCTTGATGATCTTGGCCGCCAGTCCCGGCGCATAACGCTCGATGATAGCGATCGCCCGGTCGGCGTAGGCCTCGCGCACCGTTGCCCAGTCGCGGTCCTGAATGATACCGGCTGCGTCGCCCTTGATTTCTGCTGGCACGACGCGCGTCTGCAGCCACAAGATGTGCTTGCCATCCGGTGCGCGGATGGGATCGATCGCTGTCGGCTGGCCGACCACGATCACCGGCTCGGTGGGCAACAGGCCCGCTTGCGCTTCCTGATAGGCGCGCGCCATGACATCCAGCGACGGGGCGACATGCACATAGGCGAAGCGCTGCAAGGCAGGGTCGGCCCAGTCCGGTAGAGAATCCACAGCCAGGTGGATCATCATGGTTCCGGGCGCATGGCGGAAATTCTGCATCTTCTGGTCGAAGCCGTCATTGCCGGAGCCCTCCGGCAACAATCCGTCCAGGGCTTTCGGCGAAACCGTGGCGATGACGGCGCGGCTGGCCTCGATGCGACGTCCCCCGGCCAGCACCACACCCGTCGCGCGGCCGCCGGCTGTGACAACGCGCTCGACACGGGCGTTGCACTCGATGGTGCCGCCATGGCTTTCGACCATGGCCGTCAGCGCCATGATGATGGTGTCTGCGCCGCCCTTGCCCAGCACCATGCCGAAGCTCTGGTTGGCCATGCCCTCGAGATAGGGAAAGACAGCCCCGCCGGCGATGTCCGGTGCGAAATCCAGGTGCATGCCCCATGCGCCAAGCAACGCTTTCACCTCGTTGCTTTCGAAGGTCTCATCCAGCCAGGCGCGCGGCGACGACAGCAGGAAACGGCCGAGATCAAGCGTGCCGGAGATGCCGTCCTTGCGCAGCAATGAAAACAAGATACGTGCAAGTGCACGCTTTTTCATCGAGCTGCCGAGGATCGAAAAGATCCGCTCCGCCCGTACCGGGAAAGCTTTGACCAGCGTCTCCCAGGTTTCGCCGTCTCGTGCCGAGAAGGCGCGGATGCGGGCTGTCGTCGTCGCCAGATCGGTGGAAACACCCAGCCACTGCCCGCCCGGAAACACCGAGGCGAAACAATCCTGCACTGGCGCAAACTCCAGTCCGTGTTGTGCCAGTTCCGCCCCGTAAACCCTATTGAATGCCGAGCCTGCGAACAGGCTGAGGTTCATGGCGGCGACGTCGTGGCGGAATCCCGGTTCGGTCAGCTCAAGCGTCTTGACGGCGCCGCCCGGGCGGTCTGCCGCCTCGAACAGACCGACCTTCCAACCGCGTTTGGCGAGATGCGCCGCACAGGCAAGTGCGTTGTGTCCCGCGCCAATGAAAATGGCGTCGTATTTGGTCATGGAATTAGTTCACCCTTAAAATGATATTTGCATATGCATCTAAACTCGTCTAGCCTGATCTTCGGGAAAAACCGGAGCCGCCGCGATTGCCAGGTGGCCGGTCAAAAGAATGAAGAACACGCAATCAGGAGGATTGAATATGACCGCAGCAAGCGCGCTCGCCAGCCTGGCCGAGCTTCTGGTGAGCGGAGAGGTTGACGTCGTCGACCTGTCCGCGCCGCTGGGTCCCGACACGCCGCTTTTGAAGCTGCCGCCGGAGTTCGCGGTGGATACGCCGAAGATCGAGATCCACACCATCTCGGAATACGATAAGAACGGTCCGTTCTGGGCCTGGAACTGGCTGAAGATCGGTGAGCATTCGGGCACGCATTTCGACGCGCCGCATCACTGGATCACCGGCAAGGAATATGCTGACGGCTATACGGACACGATCCCCGTCCGCAACTATGTCGCTCCGGTCAATGTCATTGACTGCTCGGCCGAGTCGGCTGCCGACAATGACTACCTGCTCACCGCGGAAGGCGTGAAGGCCTGGGAAGCCAAGCATGGCGCCATCGGCAAAGGCGAATGGGTGGTGATGCGCACCGACTGGGACAAGCGCAACGGTTCCGAGGCTTCCTATCTCAACGCTGATGCCAACGGTCCGCATTCGCCCGGACCGACGGTCGACTGCATCGAGTACATCATCGAGCGCGGCGCGATCGGCTGGGGCACGCAGTGCATCGGCACCGATGCAGGTGCTGCCGGTGGCATGACCCCGCCGTTCCCGGCGCACAACCTGATGCACAAGGCCAACCGTTATGGTCTGGCGAGCCTTTGCAATCTCAACAAGCTGCCGGCCAAGGGAGCCATCCTGATCGCTGCACCGCTTAAGATCGTGAAGGGCACCGGTAGCCCGGTGCGCGCGATGGCGTTGGTTCCTCGCGGCTGATTGAGGGCTCATTCTCGTGGCCTACGATCACATCATCATCGGCAGCGGCATCAATGGGCTCGTGGCGGCGGCGATGCTGTCCAAGTCGGGTGCGCGGGTGCTGCTTCTGGAGCGCGAGCAGCGTCTCGGTGGCTGCATGTTCAGCGCCGAGGCGACGCTTCCGGGCTTCACGCATGACGTGATGGCGGCCACTTTCGTTCTTTTCCTGACCGGGCCTGCCCATGGCGCGCTCGGTCAGGATCTTGCCCGTCACGGGCTGGAATTCTGCCACACGCCGCATCCGACGGCGGCGCTGCGCCCCGATGGCTCAAGTGTTGTGCTGACCACCGATCGTGCCGCCAATGTGAAGACCTTCAATGGCCTTTCGTCGGGCGATGGCGATCGTCATGCTGCCGACGTCGGCTCGATCGAAGCGAGCGCCGAATTGCTGTTCGGCTTGCTCGGCGGCCAGTTGTGGAGCTTTGCCACGGCCAAATTGCTGGCGCGCGAGGCCTGGCGGCGCGGCCTGCGCGGCCTGGTCGACTACTTCGGCGGCGCCTTGGCGCCGGCGCGCGGCTGGCTGGAAACAAGCTACAAGTCGCAGCAGATCCAGGCGTTGCATGCGCCTTGGGCGCTGCATTGCGGACTTTCCCCGGAAGACACCTATTCCGCCCAGATGGGCAAGGTCATCGCCTTCGCGCTCGAAGCGGCGGGCGCGCCCATCGTCAAGGGCGGCGCCGGCAAGGCTGTCGATGCCTTCCGCGCGCTGATCCAGGAGCAGGGCGGCACCATAAGGACCGGTGCCGATGTCGAGCGTATTCTTGTTCGCGGCGGCAAGGCGACCGGTGTCCGGCTTGCCGGTGGCGAAGAGATCGGCGCTTCCAATTCCGTCATCGCCTCCGTCGCGCCGGGCCAGCTCTACGGACGCCTGCTCGGTCCGGACGCACCATCACCGGCCAGGGACGCGACACGCGCCTATCGCCACGGTCGTGGCAACTTCCAGCTTCACTACGCGCTTGACCGCGCGCCGAACTGGCGCGCCGAAGGCCTGGAGAAGGTCGCGCTGATCCATCTCACCGACGGCATCGACGCGGTCTCCAGGTCGCACAACGAGGCGACCCGCGGCATGCTGCCGGTTACGCCGACCATGTGTGTCGGGCAGCCGGCCGCGCTCGATCCGTCGCGCTGCCCGGAAGGCAAGGCGATCCTGTGGATCCAGGTGCCGGATGCGCCACGCTTCATTAAGGGCGATGCTGCCGGCAAGGTATCCACAGAGGGTGCCTGGGATGAGGCGACGCGCGAGGTGTTTGCCGATCGCCTCGAAGCGATCCTGGCCAACCATATCGAAGGTTTCCGTGAGACCGTGCTGGCGCGGCGTGCCTATTCGCCGGCCGATCTCGAAGCGATGAACATCAACCTGGTCGGCGGCGACCCCTATGGCGGCGCCTGCACCATCGACCAGTTCTTCGTGTGGCGGCCGTTCGCTGGCTCGGTCAACCACCGCAGCGCGGTCAAATCCCTTTATCACATAGGCGCCTCGACCCACCCTGGTCCGGGCCTCGGCGGCGGGTCGGGCTTCCTCGTGACCAAGGAGTTCCGGTGAACGAACGCACGATCATAGGTGATGACACCGAAGGCCCGCGGCTCGGCGAGATCGGGCTGCAGCAATTCGCGCCCTATCTGATGAACCGCATCATGGGCCGCTACAACGCCTCGCTGCGCGAGGATCTCGCCAAGCTCGGCCTGACCACGCCGAAGATGCGCGCACTGGCCGTGTTGTCGGTGATCGACAACCTCGCCATCAGCCGGCTGGCCGTCTACGCCATCACCGAGCAGTCGACGCTCAGCCGCGCACTCGATGCGCTGGAGACGGACGGACTGGTGCGTCGCACCGCCGATCCGGAAGACAGCCGTGCCACGCGCATCTCCATCACCGAGGCCGGCCGCGCCGCCTTCGAGACGCTGTGGCCGACCATGCGCCACAGCTACGAGCACATGTTTGCCGGCATCGACGCAGCCGAGCGCACCGCTTTCGTGGCAACCTTGCAGAAGATGCTGCTCAACGTGCGCAAGCACGAGTTCTGACCGAACCAGGGCGTTCTTGCGGAAACGCTCTGGCTCTTTGTTTTTACGCAACAGTCGAATGATCTGAAGGCCTTGAATTCCAGCCAAAGTATCGATCCGAGGACCGAGATGAGCAAGAATTTCCTGATCGCAACCGCACTCGCCGCCATGCTCTGGCCGGCACATGTTGTGGCCGAGCCAATGCCCGGGGTTCGCGGCATCAACCACATCGGCCTGACCGTGCCGGATATCAAGGCGGCCGAGACTTTCTTCGTCGACGTGATGGGCTGCCAGAAGGCGACAAGCTTCGGCCCGTTTCGCGACGACAAGGGCGATTTCATGAAAGACCTCGTCGATGTCGATCCGCGCGCGGTGATCAACGAGATCACCTTGCTGCGTTGCCAGTCCGGCTCGAACATCGAGCTGTTCGACTACAGCGCGCCCGACAAGAAAGATGTGCGGCCACGCAATTCCGACAATGGCGGACACCACATTGCGTTCTATGTCGACGACATCGACGCCGCGGCGAAATACCTGACCGCCAAGGGCATCCGTACGTTGATGGGGCCGATGCCGATCAACGAAGGTCCTGTCGCCGGCCAGTCCATCCTCTACTTCTTCACGCCATGGGGCCTGCAGCTCGAGGCCATCTCGTTCCCGAAGGGCATGGCCTACGAGAAGAACGGCGGCACGGTGTTGTGGTCGAACACGGACCCATCGAAATAAGGAACACACGCCATGGCTGAACGGTCATTCGCCAAGGAGGTGAAGAAGCTGAAGCTCGGTGCCGGTGAGGAGTTCACCGGCGAGGGTATTCTGGCCATCACCAAGGCGCTGCTGCAATGCGGCGTCGGATATGTCGGCGGCTACCAGGGCGCGCCGATCAGCCACCTGATGGACGTGCTGGCGGACTCCCAGGAGATCCTGGCCGAGCTCGGTGTGCATTTCGAGGCGAGCGCTTCCGAAGCCACCGCCACCGCCATGCTGGCGGCTTCCGTGCACTATCCGATCCGTGGTGCTGCCACCTTCAAGTCGACGGTCGGCACCAATGTCGCCTCCGATGCTCTGGCCAACCTCGCCTCGGGCGGCGTCACCGGCGGCGCGTTGATCATCGTTGGCGAGGATTACGGTGAAGGCTCTTCCATCATGCAGGAGCGCAGCCACGCCTTTGCCATGAAGAGCCAGGTCTGGCTGCTCGACCCACGCCCGAACCTGCCTTCGATCGTCGCCGCTGTCGAACACGGCTTCGAACTGTCGGAAGCGTCCAACACGCCGGTCATGCTGCAGGTGCGCATCCGCTGCTGTCACGTGCACGGTTCCTTCACCGCCAAGGACAATGTGCGGCCGGCCATGACCGTTGCCGACGCGCTGGAAAATCCGCGCCGCGACACGCAGCGCATTGTGCTGCCGCCGGCCTCGTTCCTGCACGAGAAGGAAAAGATCTCCAAACGCTTGCCGGCGGCCATCGACTACATCAAGCGCCATCAGCTCAACGAGACCTTCGGCGGCTCCGGCAAGGTCGGCATCGTCATGCAGGGCGGCATGTACAATGGTGTCATCCGCGCGTTGCAGCGGCTCGGCCTCGCCGATGTCTATGGCGAAACCGAAGTGCCGCTGCATGTGCTCAACGTCACCTATCCGCTGGTCGAGGACGACCTTGTCGCCTTCTGCGCCGACAAGGACGCGGTGCTGATCGTGGAAGAAGGCCAGCCCGACTACATCGAGCAGGCGTTGGGATCGATGCTCTACAAGGCCGGCGCTTCGGTGAAGCTGGAAGGCAAGGGTGTGTTGCCGATGGCCGGCGAATATTCCGGCGACGTCATGCTGTCCGGCATCGGCGCCTTCATGCGCAAGCATGGCAGTGACCTGCTGGCACCGGAAATCCGGGCGCCCAACGTGCCCGCGCCACCAATCTTCGACGATCTCGCCAAGACCGTGCCGATGCGCCCGCCGGGCTTCTGCATCGGTTGCCCGGAACGGCCGATCTTCGCTGCGACCAAGCTGGCCGAACAGGAGCTTGGCAAGCACCACATCGCTTCCGACATCGGCTGCCATCTGTTCTCGATCATGCCGCCCTTCGAACTGGGCGCCACGACGATGGGCTATGGCCTCGGCCCGGCCTCGGCGTCGGCCTTCAATTCGCCGGAGGCCAAGCGACGGTCCATCTCCTTCGTCGGTGACGGCGGCTTCTGGCATAACGGCCTGACCTCCTCGATCGGCAATGCCGTCTTCAACAAGAATGACGGCGTGATCGTGGTCGTGGACAATTACTATTCGGCGGCGACCGGCGGTCAGGACGTGCTGTCTTCGCGCGCCTCCAATCGCACCAAGTCGACCAAGCATCCGATCACGGACGCCATCAAGGGCATGGGCGTCAAATGGGTGCGCCATATCGAACGCACCTATGATGTCGGCACCATGCGCGACGCGCTGAAGGAGGCGCTGACGACGGAGGAGAAGGGACCGAAGGTCATCGTCGCCTCGTCCGAATGCATGCTCAACCGCCAGCGCCGCGAGGCACCGCTGAAGAAGAAGGCGATTGCCGAAGGCAAGCGCATGGTGAAGACCAAGTTCGGCGTCGACGAGGATGTCTGCACCGGCGATCACGCCTGCATGCGCCTCTCCGGCTGTCCGTCGCTGACGGTCAAGCATCTCGACGATCCGCTGCGCGACGACCCGGTGGCGGCGATCGACGAAAACTGCGTCGGCTGCGGCAATTGCGGCGAGGTGGCCGATGCCGCCGTGCTCTGCCCGTCCTTCTATCAGGCCGATGTGATTTCCAACCCGACCGGCTGGGACCGGTTCTGGTTCGGCCTGCGCCAGCGCGTCATCACCACGCTGCAAGGCTGGCGCGAACGCGGCCGGCTGGTGTTTGGAGACGTCGCGGCATGAAGTTTGGTTTGCCGGAGGGGCCGGATACGACCGGCCGCATCATCAAGATCTGTATCCTGGCCGTGGGCGGGCAGGGCGGCGGCGTGCTGAGCGGCTGGGTAACCGATGTCGCTCAGCGCGCCGGCTGGCATGTCCAGTCGACGTCGGTGGCCGGTGTCGCTCAGCGGACCGGCGCCACCATCTATTATGTCGAGATGCTGCCGCGTGACCGGGAGCGGCCGAACGACCATCCCGTTCTTTCGCTCAGCCCGTCGCCAGGCGATGTCGATATCCTCATCGCCGCCGAACTCGCTGAAGCCGGGCGGGCAGTGCTGCGCGGTTTCGTGACGCCAGATCGCACCACGCTGATCGCCTCCAGTCATCGCATGCTGGCGGTGTCGGAAAAGATCGTGCCGGGCGACGGCCGCGCCGATTCCGACACGGTGTCACGCCGTTCCGGCGAGGCCGCCAAGCGGCTGATCCACTTCGACATGGAAGCGATGGCCAAGAAGGCCGGCAGCGTGGTTTCCGCAAGCCTGTTCGGGGCGCTGGCGGGTTCCGGCGAATTGCCTTTCTCGCGCGAGCAGTTCGAGGCGACCATCAAGGCGGGCGGCAAGGGAACCGAAGCGAGCCTTGCCGCCTTTGCACTTGCTTATGACCGGACTGCCGGCGCCGAAGCGCCCGCTGCGGCTTCCGATACAAAAGCAAAGCACACCAGGGACACGGTCGTTCCGAAGTCGTTGCAACGCGGATGGGAAACCCTGTCCGCTCGCGCCGCCGCCCTGCCGCAGCCGGTGCGCGAACTGGCTGAGCCGGGATTGCGCAAGGTGGTCGATTTCCTCGATCTTGCCTATGGCGAGGACTATTTGTCTGAACTGGAACGTCTGGTGGCAGTGGACAGTGAGGCCGAAGGCTTTGCCTTCTCGCGTGAGGCGGCGAAATATGTCGCAAACGCCATGGTCTATGACGACATTATCCGGGTCGCCGACCTGAAGACCCGGTCGGGACGCTCGCAACGCGTGCGTGACGAAGTGCGTCTGGGCAAGAGCCAGACGCTTGCGACCATCGAGTACTTCCACCCGCGCATGGAGGAGGTGGTGGGTCTGATGCCGGCCGGTCTCGGCGCTGCGCTGGAGGCACGGCCGAAGATGATGAAGACGTTCAACCGCTTCATCGACCGGGGCCGCCGCATTCGCACGGACACAATCTTCGGCTTCGGCATGTTGTGGACGATCGCCGGCCTGCGTCGCTGGCGCCGCGGCCTGCTGCGCCACAAGGTCGAGGCAGCGCACATGCGTGAATGGTTGCAGCTAGCCGAGGCCGAACGCGGCCGGGACTATGCGCTTGGTGTCGAGGTGCTGAAATGCCGGCGCCTCATCAAGGGATATTCCGACACCCATGCGCGCGGTCATTCCAAGTTCGACAAGGTGCTGGGCTGCCTGCCCATGCTGCGTAGCCGCGGCGACGCAGCAGACTGGGTGAGGCGCCTGCGCGAGGCGGCTCTTGCCGATGCCGATGGTGTCGCCCTCGACGGCGCCATCAAGACGGTGCGCTCCTTCGCGGATGATGCAGGTAAGTTGGCCGGGTGAGTTGAGCCGGCCCGTTCCGATTGACGGACCCGGCAGTTACTTTATGCTTTGACCATCACGGATGGAATCGAGGCCATCTGCGAGCCGTGCCGGGGGGCGCGGTGTGTTTGATGGGGCGCCCGCGAGATGCGGCAGGGGTGGATTCATCGATGACGGAAACTGATATTGAAGGGTGGCTCGACAGCGAGACCAAGGCAGTCGAAGCACCAGCAGATCACGGCGACGAAACGCGGCTTTGGCTGCGCCTGCTCACCTGCACGACACTAATCGAGGCGGAGATCCGCCGTCAGCTGCGCGAGGAGTTCGACTTCACCCTGCCGCGTTTCGATCTGCTGGCTCAGCTCGAGCGGGCGGAAGACGGCATGGTGCTGGGCGAGGTTTCGCGCCGGATGATGGTGTCGGCCGGCAACCTCACCGCACTGGTGGAGCGCCTGGTCGAGAGCGGCCATATCAGCCGCACCACGTCGCCCACCGACCGCCGCGTGCAGATCGTGGCGCTCACCGCCTTCGGGCGCAAGGAATTCCGCAAGATGGCCGATCGTCATGGCGACTGGATCGGCGCGCTGTTCCAGGGGCTGTCGGCGCGCGACCGCGAGGTGCTGATGAAGGAACTCGGCAAGCTGAAGGGCTCGATCCGCGGTGCGCTTGCGGACAACGCCTGACCGGTAGTTCCTTCCTGAATTGAAAGGGCCGCGCAGCTTTCGCTGCGCGGCCCTTCTTTATCACTCCCGCATCACTTCGCGGGCCGCACCGGGTGCCCGGCCGCGCTTCAGGCTGGGCAGCGCCAGCATCAGGAGCACGAACAGGCCGGTGGCCAGCTTCAGGTCGGGCGGCGGCATGCCGGCGGCCAGACACAGCGAGACAAGCTGGTAATAGACGACGGCGCCGACGAAAGGCGCTGCCAGTTGGCGCAGCACCGTCTGCTTGCCGGTGATTGCTTCGCCGATCATCAGCGCGGCAAGGCCGTTGATGAGGATGCCGAGACCCATATTGACGTCGGCGAAGCCCTGCGACTGCACCATCAGGGAGCCGCTGAGCGCGGAGAACGCACTGGCGAGGCCGACGCCGCCAATGGTCGCCGTCCAGACATTGATGCCTTGCGCTTCGGCCATGTCCGGATTGGCGCCAACCGCGCGGATCCCGGTGCCGCGTTCCGTCTTGAAGAACAGATAGAGCAATACCAGAACGAGCAGGCCGATGGCGCCGGCAATGACGATCTTGGTACTCGGGAACCCAGGCTGGCCAAAAGGTGACCAGTTGAACAGCGATTCCATGCCGAACACCGAGAGGTTGGAACGGCCCATGATGCGCAGATTGATCGAATAGAGCATCGTCATCATCAGGATGCCGGCCAGCAGCGTATGGATGCGGAAGCGCAGATGGATGTAGGCGGTGCAGCAACCGGCAGCGAAGCCGGCGATGAGCGCGGCGGCGATCGCCGTCAGCGGTGACTGGCCGGTGGCCAGCAGAACACCGGCGACACAGCCGCCGAGCGGGAAGGCGCCTTCGCTGGTCAGGTCCGGAAAGGAGAGCATCCGGAACGGGATCATGATGCCGAGCACGACGAAGGAGAGGATGAGGCTCTGCGCCAAGGTGACGGGAACGAGCGCGACAAAGCTGGAGAAAATGTCCTGGATCATGGCCATGGCGGTCAGCTCGCGAGCAGCATGCGGTCGGTCTTGACGGCGAAATGGCCGATCAGGTCCGCAACGGAGGTCTGTTTCTTTTCCTCGCCGCCGATTTCAAGGCGTACCTTGCCGGCGTCGAGCATGATGATGCGGTTTCCGTAGTCGACGGCATGCTGCATGTTGTGCGTCACCATCAGCGTGGTGAGCTTCAGTGCCTCGACTGCTTTCACCGTCGCTTTCATGACGATGTCGGCCGTGCGCGGATCGAGCGCCGCTGTGTGTTCGTCGAGCAGCAGCAGTTCCGGCTCGCCGCCCACCGCCATGATCAGCGAGAGCGACTGGCGCTGACCGCCGGAAAGCAGTTCGACACGGGTATCCAGCCGGTTCTCGAGGCCGAGGCCGAGCAGCGCCAGCCTTTCCTTGTAGGCGGCAAGCCGTGTGGCGTTGAGGCCTTGGCGCAGCCGGCGCTTCTGGCTGCGCAGATCAGCTAGCAGCATGTTCTCGGCCACCGTCATCGAGGCGGCGGTGCCTTTCATCGGATCCTGGAAAACGCGGGCAAGCTTGGCCGCGCGCTTGTAGACCGGCATGCCGGTGACGTCGGTCTCGTTGATCTGGACCTTGCCGGTGTCGAGGATCAACGCGCCGGAGATGGCATTGAGCATGCTGCTCTTGCCGGCGCCGTTGGAGCCGATGACGACGCCGAAATCGCCCGTCTTGAGCGACAGGTTCAAACCGTCGAGCGCGATCTTCTCGTCGGCCTGTCCCTTGAAGAATACCTTGCGTGCCGATTTGATTTCCAGCATCCGCACCTCCTGGCGCAACGGTCTGGCGGCGGGGTTCGCCAGCCATGACGAGCGCTGTCCAATCTTTCAGGAGCCCCTGTGCGTCACAACGGCAGCAGCTTCCTGGCGCTTAAGAAAAAGCGGCGCCCGAGTGTCCATTTCCGGGCGCCGCCACGCAGTCCTTATCGTACCGAACTCAGTCGGCGAAGCACTTGCAGTCGTCGAGCGTTGCCGGGATCTTCAGGCCGAAGTCAGCCGCGACCTTCTTCGAGATCAGCGGGCTGTGGTCGGCATAGGCCGGGCGGAACGGCGCGATTTCCTTCGGGTCCTTGCCCTTCAGGATTTCGGCAGCGATCTTGCCGGCGGCGAGGCCGACCTGGTCGTAGTTGACCGCGAAGCTGGCCGGAACCACACCCTTGCGTACGGCGCCGTCGTCGGAGTTGACGATCGGGATGCCGGCCTGGCGGGCAGCCGCCGAAACCGCGGCGATCGCCGGCTGCAGCAGGTTCGAAGCCGGCGTGTAGATCACGTCAGCCTTGCCCTTGAGCGAGGCAATGCGCTGCTGGATGTCGTTGACGTTGTCGACGCCGACGGCAACGACTTCGAAACCGGCCTTCGGAGCAGCTTCCTTGATCTTTTCCAGCACGGCGACGTCATTGGCTTCGCCCGGGTTGTACGGCACGCCGAAGCGCTTGGCTTCCGGCAACAGCTTCTTGGTGAATTCCATTACCGCTGCCACGTCCTGCAGGTCGGACGAGCCGGTGATGCCGGTATCGCCGGCTTCCCACGACGGAACCAGCTTGGCGGCGACCGGGTCGGTCACGGCGGTGAAGACGATGTTGATGCCGCTGCCGGCGAGCTGCTGCTTGGCGATCTGCGAAACCGGAGTGGTCACGGTGTAGATCAGCTTCGGGTTTTCGGCCTTCAGCTTCTCGATCATCTGCGGAACCAGCGTGGCGTCGAAATTGGTGTGGCTTTCGGTGAAGACCACATCCTTGCCCTCGACGAAGCCGCTTTCGGCCAGGCCCTTCTTGAAGCCGGCGATCGAAGCGTTGAGCTGCGGATGTTCGCCGAAATTGGCAATGCCGATGCGGATCGGATCTGCGGCGGCGCTGACGACGCTGGCGATCAGCGAACCAGCAAGTACTATTCCGGACAGCCATCCGGCCTTAGACGAAATCATGTTTTCCTCCCAGATTTGGCAAGCGGCCGTCTCTCCCCGGCGCCCCAGATTGCATCATAACGGGTCGGCAAACCTTGTCAAAAGGTTTATATATAAAATATCTGCTGTGGATGTTTGATATATTATTTTGCCGATAGGCCCGCCAAATATATGATCCTTGCGTGGAGGAAAAGTGCGATGCGGGATGAGGAGCCCTCAACCAAGACAGAAGCGGCCTACTGGCGGCTGCGGCGGGACATCCTGACCACACGGCTGGAGCCGGGCACGCCGCTGAAGCTTGGCGCGCTGAACCAGATCTATGGCTTCGGCTGGACGCCGTTGCGCGAGGCATTGTCGCGGCTGGAGGCGGAAAAGCTGGTCACCGCGGTGAGCAACCGTGGTTTTGCCGTCGCACCGGTTTCGCGCGCGGAACTGGAAGACCTCATCCGGGCCCGCGAAGTCGTCGAGCTGCCGCTGCTGGAGGAGTCGATCCGCAAGGGCGGGGCCGAGTGGGAATCGGCGGTGGTGACGGCGCATTACCGGCTGTCGCGCTGCAAGTTTTCGCCCGAAGATCCGTCTGAAGCCGCGATCGAGGAGTGGGACGAACGCCACGCCGCCTTCCATGCGGCGCTTGTCAGCGCCGCGAGTTCCGCCTGGCTGCTCAGGTTCCAGGCGATGGTCTACGACCAGCTTCGCCGCCATCAGCACTTCCTGAGCCTTGCGCCGATGCTGCGCGCCGCACGCGGCCGTGGCGGCAATTTCGAGAAGGCGGTCGCGGCGCTGCATGACGCCATGGGCATCGACCACCACACCGAGCTGATGGACGCGGCGTTCGATCGCGATATCGAGCGCGCTCGCACGCTGATGACGGAGCACATTTCCTTCACCCTGCAGGCCTTCGTCACTTTTGAAGGCGTCGATGCCGGCGAGGCCGCCTAGCCGCGGCGACGCGGGTCTGGCAAGCGCTCCTGCACGTCGGGGCGCGAGTCCCTGCAGGTCCGGTAGCGTTGGCGCTCTCCAGAAACAACACAAGAACACATCGCCAGACAACCGGCGGCTCCCGAATGGAGGGGGTGGCTGAGGGTGCAGCCTCGCGTCGCCGGGTGAAAGATCGTACACGGCAATCATTTTAAGCTTGAAATATCTTCGGAGAGGGCCCACTATCGTTTCGTGGTTCACGCACGGCCCTGATCGGCCGTGAGCAGAGCGGAGATGACCATGAAGATTGTGTGCATCGGCGGCGGACCGGCCGGGCTGTATTTTGCCTTGCTGATGAAGAAGCAGAACCCGGAACATCATGTCACCGTGGTCGAGCGCAACCGCCCCTACGACACCTTCGGCTGGGGTGTCGTGTTCTCCGATGCCACAATGCAGTCGATGCGCAAATGGGACCCCGAAACGGCGGCGACCATCGAGGATGCCTTCAACCACTGGGACGACATCGAGCTGGTGTTCAAGGGTCGCAAGATCCGCACCACCGGTCACGGCTTCGTCGGCATCGGCCGCAAGAAGATGTTGAACATCCTGCAGGATCGCTGCATCGAACTCGGCGTCGAGATGGTGTTCGAACGTGAAGTGAACGGCGACGAGGAGTTCCCCGACGCCGATCTCATCATCTCCTCCGACGGCGTCAACTCGCGTATTCGCAATAAATACGCAGAGGTCTTCCAGCCGGACATGGTGATGCGGCCGAACCGCTTCATCTGGCTCGGTACCAGCAAGGCTTTCGACGCCTTCACCTTCGATTTCCAGCGCACCGAGCATGGCTGGTTCCAGGCTCACATCTACCGTTTCGACGACAACACCTCGACCTTCATCGTCGAGACCACCGACGAGGTGTTCCAGGCGCATGGCATCGACAAGATGGACCAGGACCAGTCGATCGCCTTCTGCGAGAAGCTGTTCGCCGAAACTCTGGATGGCCACAGCCTGATGACCAACGCGCGCCATCTGCGCGGTTCGGCCTGGCTGAATTTCGGTCGCCTGATCTGCGGCAAGTGGAGCCATTTCAACGGCAACAGCCATGTCGTGCTGATGGGCGACAGTGCCCACACAGCGCATTTCGCCATCGGTTCAGGTACCAAGCTTGCCATCGATGACGCGATCGAACTGACCAACCAGTTCAACATCGCGGGGCACGACGCCAAGAACATTCCAGCCGTGCTCGAGGCCTATGAAGAAGTACGCCGCGTCGATGTTGCACGCATCCAGAACGCGGCCCGCAACGCCATGGAATGGTTCGAGGTGGTCGGCACGCGTTACGCCGACACGCTGGAACCGGAACAGTTCATGTATTCCATGCTGACGCGCTCGCAGCGCATCAGTCACGAGAATTTGCGCCTGCGCGACAAGGATTGGCTGGAAGGCTACGAGCGCTGGTTCGCCGAACGCGCCGGCGCGCCGGCCCAGCCGAACGGCCGCCCGATCCCGCCGATGTTCACGCCTTACAGGGCGCGCGGACTGACCTTGCACAACCGCGTCATCGTCTCGCCGATGGCGATGTATTCGGCCAAGGACGGCATGCCGAACGATTTCCATCTGGTCCATCTCGGCTCGCGCGCCATGGGTGGCGCCTCGCTGGTGTTTCCGGAAATGATCTGCGTGTCGCCGGACGCTCGCATCACGCCGGGCTGTCTTGGCCTGTGGAACGAGGAACAGAAGGAAGGCTATCGCCGCCTCGTCGATTTCGTGCACAACGACACGCCGGCCAAGATCGGCATCCAGCTCGGCCATGCCGGTCGCAAGGGTGCCACGAAGGTCGCTTGGGAGGGTACCGACCAGCCGGTGGAGCAGGGCGGTTGGCCGCTGATCTCGGCTTCTGCGATTCCCTATCTTCCCAATTCGGATGTGCCGCGCGCCGCCACGAAAGAGGATCTCGAGCGGATCAAGGCGGATTTCGTGCAAGCCACCAAATGGGCTGACGAAGTCGGCTTCGACATCCTCGAACTGCATTGTGCGCACGGCTATCTGCTCTCCGCCTTCCTGTCGCCGCTGACCAATCTTCGCGATGATGAATATGGCGGCGACCATGCGGCGCGCGCCAGATATCCGCTCGAGGTCTTCCACGCCATCCGCGCTGTCTGGCCAGAGGACAAGCCGATCTCGGTGCGCCTGTCGACCAATGACTGGTATGAGGGCGGCAACACGCCGGAAGACGCCGCCATCTTCGCGGCCATGTTCAAGGAAGCCGGCGCCGACCTGATCGACTGTTCGTCGGGGCAGGTGGTGAAGCAGGAAAAGCAGGTGTTCGGCCGCATGTGGCAGACACCTTTCTCGGACAAGATCCGCAACGAGGTGCAGGTGCCGACCATCGCCGTCGGTGCGATCTCGGAGGCCGACCATGCCAATTCGGTGATCGCAGCCGGCCGCGCCGATCTCTGCGCCATTGCCCGCCCGCATCTTGCCGACCCGTCTTTCGTCATGCACGAGGCCGCCAAGGTCGGTTATTCCGGCCAGGTCTGGCCGAAGCAATATTATGCGAGCCGGCAGCAGTATGAGGCCAATCTGGCCCGCGCCGCGGCCGATGCGGCGGGCCGAAAATGAGCGCAGCGCGTCACGCCTTCATCACCGGTGCCGGCAGCGGCATCGGCCGTGCGATTGCGCTGGCATTGGCACAGAGCGGGCACGTCGTCTCGCTGGCTGGCCGCCGCGCCGGGCCTTTGGAAGAGGTTGCGGGGGAGATCACGGCCAGCGGTGGCCGATCCGTCGTGATCGACGGGTTTGACGTCACCGATGCCGCGGCGATCGCTGCTGGAAGCGGAAGAGCCATTGCCGCTTTCGGTGAAATCTCGGTTCTGGTCAATTGTGCCGGCGAGGCGCCGTCTGCCCCCTTCGAGCGGACGGATGCAGCGCTTTGGGCGCGCGTCATCGGCATCAATCTCACCGGCACCTTTCTCGTCACGCAGGCTTTGCTGCCTTCGATCCGCAAGGCCGGAAAAGGCCGCATCGTCAATGTTGCCAGCACTGCTGGCCTGACCGGCTACGCTTATGTTTCAGCCTATTGCGCTTCCAAACATGGTGTCGTCGGCCTGACCCGGGCGCTGGCGCTGGAGCTGGCGCGCACCGACGTTACCGTCAATGCCGTCTGCCCCGGTTTCACCGACACGCCATTGCTCGACGGTGCGGTCGACACCATCGTCGGCAAGACCGGCCGCACTGCCGATGAGGCACGCGCCAGCCTTGCCCGTGCCAATCCGCAAGGCCGTCTGGTGACACCGCAGGAGGTTGCCGATGCGGTGCTGTGGCTGGCGTCTGAGGGAGCGGGCGCCATCACCGGCCAGGCGATTGCGGTCGCCGGCGGCGAAGTCATGGCCGGTTGAGAACGATGAAAAAGGGAGGAACGCATGACTGACAAAGCACTGGAAAAAGGGATTACTGAAAACGGCACCGGCTACGAAGCGACAGAGTGGAACATTCTCGGCCAGCGCTATTTTCCAAAGGCCACCTGCGCTTCCAGCTTTGCCTTCGAGACAAACAGCGAAGCCGGCCAGTTCGTGCCGGTTCACATCCATCCGACGCAGGAGGAATTCATCCTCGTGCAGGAGGGACAGCTGGAGCTGAAGCTCGACGGCAAATGGTTCACGGCCAGGGCAGGCGACCTGGTGCGCATGCCGCGCGGTGTCCCGCACGGCTATTTCAATAAGTCCGACAAGCCGGCGCGTGCGTTGTTTTGGGTGTCGCCAGCCGGCAACCTCGAGGACCTGTTCAAGAAACTGCACAACCTCACCGATGTCGGGGAAGTGGTGCGGCTATCGGCGGAACATGACGTGGATTTCCTGCCGCCGTCTGCCAACGACTGACGAACGCCCACGCAACAAGACGACGGACCGGCACGCCGTTTGGCGCGGCGGAAACAAGCTAGGCCGGCACGCCGATGGGCGTGCTGGAATCAAGCAAGGATAAATGGCGATGACCGACGCGATGCTGGACAAGAAGCGCCCCTTCAAGGGCCACAAAGCCAGGCACTTCCTGTTCGAGACCGATGCGGACGGCCGCGTCGCCACGATCACGCTCAACCGGCCGGAGCGCAAGAATCCGCTGACCTTCGAAAGCTATGAGGAACTGGGCGACCTGTTCCGCTCGCTGCACAGGGCCAGCGACGTACGTGCCATCGTGCTGGCCGGTGCCGGTGACAATTTCTGCTCCGGTGGTGACGTGTTCGAGATCATCGAACCGCTGACCAAGATGGCGATGCCCGAGCTGCTGGCCTTCACCCGCATGACCGGCGACCTGGTTCGCCAGATCCGTGCCTGCCCGCAACCGATCATCGCCGCCGTCGACGGCATCTGTGCCGGCGCCGGGGCGATCCTGGCGATGAGCGCCGACTATCGTGTCGCGACGCCTGAGGCCAAGACCGCCTTCCTGTTCACGCGCGTCGGCCTGGCCGGTGCCGACATGGGCGCCTGCGGCATCCTTCCGCGCATCATCGGCCAGGGCCGTGCCGCCGAACTTCTGTTCACCGGCCGCTCGATGTCGGCTGCCGAAGGCCACGCCTGGGGTTTCTACAATGCTTTACACGAGCGTCCCGTCATGCTGGCCGAGGCGCAGCGTTTCGCCCGCAATCTCGCAGACGGGCCGTGGTTCGCGCATTCCATGACCAAGAAGATGCTCGACCAGGAGTGGTCGATGGGCATCGAGGAACTGATTGAATCCGAGGCCCAGGCGCAGGCCATCTGCATGGCGACTGGCGACTTCCGCCGTGCTTTCGAGGCCTTCGCCGCTAAGGCAAAGCCGGTTTTCGAAGGGAACTGACGATGGACACTCCGCAGCGTTCCGGTGGCCCCACGCGGGATCATCTCGACTGGCCGTTCTTTGCCGAGAACCACAGGAAGCTTGCCGCCGACCTCGATCATTTCGTTGCCGGTGGCGGCCTTGGCCATATCGACCATCACGATGCCGACGGCGCCTGCAAGGGGCTGGTTCGCAAACTCGGCGCCGGTGGTTTCCTGCGCCACTGCGTGCCCGCCGAATTCGGCGGCACGGCGGCGGAAATCGACAGCCGTTCGCTCTGCCTGATCCGCGAGACGCTTGCCTATGCCGATGGGCTGGCGGATTTCGCCTTTGCCATGCAAGGGTTGGGAACCGGCGCCATCAGCCTGTCCGGCTCGCCTGAGATCAAGCAGGCGATCCTGCCGAGGATCGCCAAAGGCGAGTTGATCTCTGCCTTTGCGCTGACCGAGCCGGAAGCCGGTTCGGATGTGGCCGCGATGAGCACGTCGGCCGAGCGTCAGGACGACGAATTCGTGCTTAACGGCGAGAAGGTCTTCATCTCCAACGGCGGCATCGCCGACGTTTACACTGTCTTTGCCCGCACCGGCGAAGCTCCGGGCACGCGCGGCATTTCGGCTTTTGTCGTCTATGCCGATACGCCCGGCTTCCACATCGCCGAGCGCATCGAGACGATCGCGCCGCATCCGCTGGCCCGCATCCGTTTCGACAATTGCCGGGTGCCGGCCGCGAACCTGCTTGGTCAGCCGGGCGAAGGCTTCAAGATCGCCATGCGGACGCTGGACATCTTCCGGCCATCGGTCGCCGCTGCTGCACTCGGCTTTGCACGCCGCGCCCTGGACGAGGCGGTGGCGCATGCCAAGGCACGTAAGATGTTCGGCGCCACGCTTGCCGATCTGCCGACCGCGCAAAGCACGCTGGGCGAGATGGCAACGGGGATCGATGCAGCGTCGCTTTTGACCGTGCGCACCGCCTGGCGGCGCGACGTGCAGAAACTGCCGATCACCCGTGAAGCGGCGATGGCCAAGATGACAGCCACCGAAAATGCGCAATGGGTGATCGACCAGGCGCTGCAGATGTTCGGCGGGCGCGGCGTACGTGTCGGTGAGATCACCGAGACGCTGTACCGCGAGATAAGAGCCCTGCGCATCTATGAGGGCGCAACGGAAGTTCAGAAGCTGATCATCGGCCGTGAGCTGATGAAAAGTGCTTAGAGCGCCGCGCGTCCGTTAGGACGCGCAAAGGACGCTCTAATCTTTGTTTCTACGCATCGTGCTTTCCGAAAATCGATCCCGATTTTCGGGCCGATGCGCTAAATGACTGGAGTAGACATGACTGTGACCGCAATCTCCGAACACAAGGCCGCCACGACGCCGCACCGGGTGCTGCAGCCCGAAGGCTGGGCGAAGCCGATCGGCTATGCCAACGGCATGGAAGCGCGGGGCCGTACCGTCTTCGTCGGCGGCCAGATCGGCTGGAACAGCCAGTGCAAGTTCGAGGTGCATGATCTGCCGGGCCAGATCCGGCAGACGCTGGAGAACGTCATCGCCATCCTGCGCGAGGGCGGCGCCGGTCCTGAGCACATCACGACCATGACCTGGTACGTGATCGACCGCAAAGCCTACTCCTCGTCGCTGAAAGAGATCGGCGCTGCCTGGAAAGCAACCATGGGCCGCAATTTTCCGGCCATGGCGGTGGTCCAGGTATCAGGCTTGATCGAGGACGAGGCGCTGGTGGAGATCCAGGCGACCGCGGTCGTGCCGGACTGATTTCATCCCGAATTGAAAATCAACAAGCCGGCGGCTCTGCCCGCCGGCTCTTTGTTAGAGCACCGTACGAACGGTCCACAGTTCCGGGAACAGAACCACTTCCAGCATCTTGCGCAGATAGGAAACGCCGCCGGTGCCGCCGGTGCCACGCTTCAGTCCGATGATGCGCTCCACCGTGGTGACATGGTTGAACCGCCATCGCCGGAAGTAGTCCTCGAAATCGACCAGCTTTTCGGCGAGTTCGTAGAGGTCCCAGTATTTCTGCGGCGCGGCGTAGACGACTTTCCAGGCTTCCAGCACCTGCGGGTTCTCCTCGCGCGTCTCGCGCCAGCTGGTGCGGGTGGCGTCGGCGCCGATGTCGAAGCCGTTGCGTGACAGAAGCAGCAGCGCCTCGTCGTAGAGGCTGGGTTCGGCCAGAATCTCTTCCAGCTTGGCGATCAGCTCAGGTTGATGCGCGTGCGGTCCGAGCATGGCGGTGTTGCGATTGCCGACCAGGAACTCGACGGCGCGATACTGATAGGACTGGAAGCCGGAAGACTGGCCGAGCGAGTTGCGGAACTCGGTGTACTCGCTCGGGGTCATGGTGCGCAGAACGTCCCAGGAATTGTTCAGCTGCTCGAAGATGCGCGCCACCCGCGTCAGCATCTTGAACGCCGGCTGGGGCCGATCGGAACGGATCTCACGCATCGCCGAGCGAATCTCGTGGATCGCCAGCTTCATCCACAGTTCCGACGTCTGGTGCTGCACGATGAACAGCAATTCGTCATGCGCGGTGGACAGCGGCTTCTGCGCGTCCAGAATGCGCTCGAGGTGCAGATAGTCGCCATAGGCCATGCGTTCCTTGAACGACATCTGCGCGCCTTCCTGGGAAGGATCGTAGGGCTTGCTCATGTGACCAGGGCCTTCTTGCGGTACTGCGGCTCGTCCCAGCGCTTGTTGTTCATGACGTCTTCGAGCACGCCGACCGCGCCAAGCACTTCCTGTTCGCCGATGTAGAGCGGCGTGAAGCCGAAGCGGACGGCGTCGGGCGCACGGAAGTCGCCGATCACGTCGCGCGCGATCAGCGCCTGCATGATGGCGTAGCCTTCGGGATGGCGGAACGAAACCTGGCTGCCGCGTTCCGCGCCGTTGCGCGGCGAGGCGAGCGTCAGCTCCGGGCAGCGTGCCTCGACCTCGCGGATGAAGAGATCGGCGAGTGCGATCGACTGCTTGCGCACGTCGGACATCGACACGCCTTCCCAGGCGTCCATGGCGGCATCGAGCGCGGCCATGGCGATCACTGCCGGCGTGCCGACGCGCATGCGGTCGATGCCGGCGCCAGAGCGGTAGTCGAGGTCGAAGGCGAAGGGGCTTTCATGGCCGAGCCAGCCGGACAGGGCAGGGCGCACCTTGCCGGCGTGTTTCGGTGCCACATAGATGAAGGCCGGGGCACCGGGGCCGCCATTGAGATATTTGTAAGTGCAGCCGACGGCGAAGTCGGCCTTGGCGCCTTCGAGGTCGACGGCAAGGGCGCCGGCCGAGTGCGCCAGATCCCATACGGTCAGCACGCCGGCGGCATGCGCCTTGGCCGTCAGCTTCTTCATGTCGTGCAGGCGGCCGGTGCGGTAGTCGACCTCGGTGATCATCAGCACGGCGACGCTGTCGTCGATCTGCGCCTCGACCTCTTCCGGATCGACCACTCTCAGCTCATAGCCCTTGTCGAGCGAGCGCAGCAGGCCCTGCGCCATATAAAGGTCTGATGGGAAGTTGCCGTTGTCGGATAGCACGACGCGCCGCGACGGATTGAGCTCCAGGGCTGAGGCAAGCGCCTGATAGACCTTGATCGACAGCGTGTCGCCGACGACGACGGTGCCTTCCGGCGCGCCGATCAGCTTGCCGATGCGGTCGCCGAGCTTGCGCGGCTGCATCATCCAGCCGGAGGCGTTCCAGCCGCGGATCAGCTGTTCGCCCCATTGGGCGGTCATCATTTCCTGCACGCGCTGGGTCGCACTTTTCGGCAGCGGTCCCAGCGAATTGCCGTCGAGATAGAACACGCCATCCGGCATGTGGAAGAGGCTGCGTGTCCTTGCGAAGTCGGTCATGGTCAGTGCGTATCTTTCAAGCGGAAACGTTGGATCTTCCCGGTCTGGGTTTTCGGCAGTGCGTCGATGAACAGGATCGAGCGCGGATACTTGTAGGGCGCGATCGTTGCCTTGACATGGTCCTGCAGGCGCTTGCGGGTTAGGTCATCGGCAGCCACGCCTTCAACCAACACGACATGCGCCTGGACGATCTGGCCACGCTCCTGGTCGGATGCACCGATGACGGCGCATTCCTTGACATCGGCGTGCGACAGCAACGCTGCCTCGACCTCGGGTCCGGCGATGTTGTAGCCGGCCGAAATGATCATGTCGTCGGAGCGTGCGGCGAAGTGCAGGTACCCGTCTTCATCCTGGAAGAAGGAGTCGCCGGTCAGGTTCCAGCCTTTGCGCACATACTTGGTCTGGCGGTCGTCGGCGAGATAGCGGCAGCCAGTCGGGCCGCGCACCGCCAGCCGGCCGACTTCGCCGCGCGGCAGCTCGTTCATGTCATCGTCGACGACCTTCGCCTCATAGCCACCGACGGGCTTGCCGGTGCAGGCCGGCCTGGAATCACCGAAGCGATTGGAAATGAAGATGTGCAGCATCTCGGTGGCGCCGATGCCGTCGAGCATCGGCTTGCCGGTCTTCTCCATCCATTCTTCGTAGACCGGTGCGGGCAGCGTTTCGCCGGCCGAGACGGCGGCGCGCAGCGAGGACAGATCGGCACCCTTGTCCATGGCGGCCAGCATGGCGCGATAGGCGGTCGGTGCCGTGAAGCACACGGTGGCGCGATAGGTCTGGATGATTTCGACCATGTTGGGCGGCGAGGCATTCTCCAGCAGGGTCGCGGCTGCGCCGAAGCGCAGCGGGAAGATCGCCAGCCCGCCAAGGCCGAAAGTGAAGGCCAGCGGCGGCGAGCCGATGAAGACATCATCCGGCGTCACGCTCAGCACTTCGCGGGCATAGCCATCGGCGATGATCAGAAGATCACGGTGGAAATGCATCGTCGCCTTCGGCATGCCGGTGGTGCCGGAGGTGAAGCCGAGCAGGGCGACGTCGTCGCGGCCGGTTTTGACCGCGTCGAAGCGCACGGATTTGTCGAGCGCGATGCGGTCGAGCTCGGCATCGTGATTGGCCGTGCCGTCGAAACCGACCACCTGCTTCAGGAACCGGCTCTGCTTGGCGCAGGCGACCATTTCTTCCATCAGCCTGGTGTCGCAGAGCGCCAGCGTGATCTCGGCCTTGTCGACGATCTGGGCGAGTTCACCGGCGCGCAGCATCGGCATGGTGTTGACCACCACCGCGCCGGCCTTGGTGGCGGCAAGCCAGCAAGCCACCATGGCAGGATTGTTGGCCGAACGGATCAGCACGCGATTGCCTGGCTTGACGCCATAGTTCTCGACGAGTGCATGCGCGAGCCGGCTGGTCCAGTCAGCCAGTTCCTTGTAGGTGCGGCGGCGACCGTTGCCGATCAGCGCAGTGTGGTCGCCGAAGCCCTTTTCGACCAAGCGGTCGGTCAACTCGACGCCGGCATTGATGTGCTCGGGGTAGTCGAAGCCGTCGAGCAGGAAGTCCGGCCAAAGGTCCGGAGGCGGGAGATTGTCTCGTGCAAACGTGTCGGTATGCGCCGTCGGCCCAAGCATCTCGTTCGATCTCCCAGCTTCCGTAGGGTCTGCGTCGGCCATCTTGATGCGGCCTTGTGATGCGGTGATGTGGAGTCGCCTTGTTGCGTGCTTGTCCGTTCCGCTAATGGAAACGCTCGCATAGCGCCAAAGTTATTTCAAGCATAAAGTTTATCGTTGCGCTGGCCCGACGCTTGCCTATTGTAGCGGCCAGGGATGCCGGCCGGAACGGGCAGGGGAGGGACAGCGAAGATGGTCGTTCACAAGATTGTCGACTGGGACAATGCCTATACCAATGGCGCCAACATCGCTGGCGGTGACCGCTGGCCCGAAGCCTGGGTGGCACCGGCTGCAGCCTATCGCGACGAGCTGGCGGCGTCAGGCCGTGCGCAGCTCGACATCGCCTATGGTCCAGGAACACGCAACCGGCTCGACCTGTTCCTGCCAACCGGTACGCCAAAGGGCCTGGTCGTCTTTGTGCATGGCGGATACTGGATGGCGCTCGACAAGAGCTTCTGGTCGCATCTGGCGCGCGGTGCCGTCGAAAGCGGCCATGCGGTAGCGATGCCGTCCTACACGCTGGCGCCCGAGGCGCGCATCGGCCAGATCTCCGCCGAAATCGGTGCAGCCATAACGAAGGCTGCGGAACTGGTCGCCGGGGACATTCGCCTGACCGGTCATTCGGCTGGCGGTCATCTGGTGACGCGCATGATCTCGGCGACATCGCCATTGCCGGAGGCCGTGCGTCGCCGTGTCGTCAACACGGTCTCGCTGTCGGGTGTGCACGATCTGCGGCCGATCATGCAGACGGGAATGAACAAGACGCTGAAGATCGATGCCGCGGAAGCCGCCGTCGAGAGCCCCGCTTTGCTGGCGCCGATGGATAGGGCGCGGCTGGTCTGCTGGGTAGGCGGTGGCGAACGCGCGGAATTCATCCGCCAGTCCGAACTGCTCGCCAACATCTGGACCGGGCTTGGAGCCTCGACCGGCTTCTACGCTGAGCCGGATCGTCATCATTTCAGCGTCATCGATGGCTTGGCCGATGCCGCGCATCCGCTGACCCGGACATTGCTGGAAGGCCAAGACCAACGGTCATCTTGAATGACCGTTGGAGCGCGCGACTGCGCGCCGCGCCCGTTGGCGCGTAAGCCAAACGGCCCGGATGGGCCGCGCCGGCGATTGAGGCGTCCTGGATGTTTCAGCATCCAGGACCTCTGGCAAAAAGTTTCAGACCCGCCGCGCCTCGAAGCGACAGGCCGGGTCCCCACAGGCAGCGCATTCGGTTTCGTGCGCGGCGACATCATCGCTGTCCAGCACCATGCGGCCGACCGCCGTGACCATGCCGGCAATGGCATGGCAGACAGGTTGCGAGGCGGAGCCATATCCGGCCGCGAAAGGGCTGTTGCGGACCGTAAGTTCAATGCCGCCGCTGTCCCGTGCGAAGGACCAGGCACCCCAGCCGAGGTCAGGCGCAGTGTTGGCGACGGTCGACAGCAGGGCGTCGACATCGCCACCGCCATGTGCCTTGTAGGCACGCGCACTGTCGCCGCCCATTTCGATCACCGAAGCCGCCAATGCTTCGAGCGCCTTCTGACGTGCTTCATCATCGAGCCGATGGAACATCCCCATCAGCGCCTCGGGCCGCATCAGCATGTAGCGGCGGCTTTCGTCGAGCACCTGGCCATTGGCGCCGTCGAAATCGAGCCGCTCGCGAAACGGTGGTTTCATCATGCGGCCCCGGCGAAATCGCGCACCACGCCGTTGAAGGCGTCACGCACCACGTCGACATCGGAGGCGAGCACCACGAGGTGATACCCCTCGGCGCGCCGCTCAAGGGCTTTATCTACATTGCCGGTGAAGATGCCGCACGGAATACCGGCCCGGGCGCAGGCCTCCTTCACACGCAGGCAGCCAGCTTCCGTGGTATCGCTGCCCTGACCTTGCGCTGCGTAGGAGATACCGAGATCGCCGGTGCCGATCAGCACGAAGTCCAGCCCGGGAGTGGCAACGATCGTCTCTGCCTGCTCGACACCGGCTGCGGTTTCGATCATCAGGCCGACGGCGACATGACCGGCCCGTTCGAGATAGGTGCCGAAACCCATGGCCAACGGCCGCACGCCGCCGCCGGAGCGATGACCGTGCGGCGGAAAGCGGGCGGCGGATATCGCCTGTTCGGCCTGTTCGCGGCTTTCGATCAGCGGCACCAGCACGCCGTCGCAGCCGGCATCCAGCGCATTGCCGATCGCCGTTGTCGAACTGTCCGCGACACGCGCGATCACCGGGGCGGTGCCGGCGGCAATGCCAACCGTCGTCTCCAGCGAACGGCGATCCCACAGTCCGTGCTGCAGGTCGATGACAAGTGCATCGGCGCCGGAATGCGCCGCCATTTCGGTGATCGAGGCATGGCCAAGCGTCAGCCAGACGAGGCCGAGCTGTTCGTTGGCAGCGAGCCGGGTCTTCAATCGGCCAGACAGGACAGGGGACATCGGCTGGTCTCCGTTATTGAACGTCAGAGCGCAAAGGGCGCTCTGACGCTGTAGAACCTACGCATCGGCCGATGCGTTAGCGGTGAGAAAGCGCCCGTGGGCGTAGAAGATCGGCTCGCGCTCGACACGGTCGAGCGTCACCTTGGTCACCAGCCCGATCAGGATCAGATGCGAGGCACGTGCGATGATCTCGCCAACCCGGCACTCGAACACCGCGCGGGCGCCGACCAGCAGGGGGGCGCCGGCCTCTCCGCGCACCCATGAGCCTGCCGAGAAACGCGCCACGCCCTTGGCCGTCGTCATGCCGCCGAAGACGCGCGCCACATTCTCCTGGTCCGCCGCCGGCAGATTGACGGAAAAGGCCATGTCCTGCCGGGTCAGGGACGCGAAGGTGCTGTTCTTGTGGACGCAGGCCAGCAGCGAGGGCGGCTCGGCGCTGAACGAGCAGACGGCGGTGGCGGTCAGTCCGAAGCAGCCGTGCTCGGTATCTTCGGCAGCCAGGATCGCGACGGCACCGGCCATCGCGCGCATGCCCTGCTTGAAGCCGCGCGGGTCGACCGTGCCGTGCGCGGGCAGCACGCCGGTTGCAACGTCCATCAGTTCATCCTCAGCCCGGCCTGCCGCATCAGCGGCAGCACGCGGTCGCAGAAGAAGGGCAGGTCGTAGGTGTAGTTGACGAACGAGAGGGCAGCACCCGCATAACCCTGCTCCATGATGCGGATCAGGTCGTCGACGATCTTCTCCGGCGTGCCGACCAGCGGGTAGGTGCCCGCACCACCGGCAAAACGCTGCCGGTATTCGGTGAATGCCTTGTCGTCATGCGAATGGGCGAATTCCTTCTTCTTCCTCATATGCTCGTCGACGGCACCCTTGTCGGCGAGTTCGAGCGCATAACGGCGATAATAGTTCTCCGCCTCCTGCTGCGTTTCGCGGCATACCACGTGGCAAACCGTATAGACGCCGACATCGCGGCCGACTTCGGCGGCACGGTTGGCGATGTCGACGACATGGGCGCGGCCTTCCGAGATCTCCGAGAAGGTCGAGAACAGATAGTCGCAATGGCGTGCCGCATAGTTGCGCCCGGGAGCACCGAAGGCGGCATTCATCGTCACCGGGCGTGGCGCCTGCAGGCTGGCCGGCCGGCTCACCACGCCCTTGAGGTCATAGAATTCACCGGCGAAGTCGAACGGCTCGCGGGACTTGTAGGCGCGTTCGATGATGGTGATCCACTCTTCTGCTTGGTCGTATGTGCGCTCGCCGACGGTCTGGCCGAACATGGCGAACTCGTCGGGATTCCAGCCGCAGACGATGTTGAGCCCGGCGCGGCCGCCGGAGATATGGTCGACGGTGGCGAGTGCCTTGGCGGCCTGCAGCGGGTGGACTAGTGGCACATGCACGGTCATGAACAGGGCGATGTTTTCCGTCGCCGTCGCGAGGCCGGCCGCCCAGGTAAAGGTCTCGAACGACCATTCGCGGGCATGGGTCACGCCACCGAAACCTCGCCAGCGCGCGATCGGCAGCAGGAACTCGAGCCCCGCGCTGTCGGCGATACGGGCTGCGTTGAGGTTGTCGTCCCAACGGGCACGCCAGCGTTCGGGTGCCGTCGTCATCGCCAGGCCGCCATCTGCGTTCATGGAGAAAACGCCGAGCTTGAACTTGTTCGGACCTTTGAGCGGATGCGGCTTGATCATAACGATTGTCCTTGGGAGCGCCTGCCTTCTTCGCCGGCGGTCTCCAGCGCCCTGGTGAGCGCAACGAAGCGCTCCTCGGCGTGCTGGATGAAGGTGGTCATGTGGTCGAAGGCAGCCATCGAGTCACGGCTTGCGAAGGCGTCGTAGAGCCTGCGCATGCCGGCAAGCACGATCGCCTGCGTCGGCTGATGCGTCAGCGTGCCGAGGCGCACGACCTGCACATGGTCGGCGAAACGGGCGATGGCCGAAGCCAGCCGGTCGTTGTCGACGGCTTCCAGCCATGAGCGGCGGAAGCGGACATTGGCCTGGAACAGAAGCTCGGCATCCGCGGTTGCGACGGCGTGCTCGGCATCCTTCAGCGCGGCTGCCAGACGCTCCATTCCGGCTGCGTCGAGCGTGCGGGCAGCGTGGGCAGCAGCCCGCGGTTCGAGGCAGCGCCGTACTTCGAAGATGTTGGCAACATCGGTCGGTGTCAGCGTCGGCAGCATGAAGCCGCGCGTGGTGCCGACAAGATAGCCTTCATGCGTGAGTTGTAGCAGGGCCTCGCGCACCGGCATGCGTGACACGCCGAGATTGCCCGCGATCTCCACATCGACCAGTCGGTCGTTGGATCCGAGCGCGCCGCGATGGATGCGGTCACGAATGTCGTCGTAGACCTGGGCGCGCAGGCTGCCACCGGAGCCTTTGAATGGCCTCTCGTCAGACATCAGACATCCCCACAATCAGTATACTGTTTCTGGCTGGTTTCTCGTTGTGCGAGGTCTGGGTATCTGACCTGCGTGCGACGAGAGTGGCTCAAAACGTCGAATTTCATGGAAGCTAGCGCGTATTTTGTGGCAAGCGCAAGTCGGGTGGATAAAAATTTTAGGCTTGAACAGTATACTGTTTCATGCGTTATTGGGTGCGTGGATAAGGCCAAGCCTGCACGGCGCGGAAGCCGCGTTTCGGTGCGTCCTTGGCCGGCATGTCTTTGGGAGGAACTGCAGTATGACCTTGAGCAGAAGCGGCGCATCCGCCTATCCGGCGAATGTCCGGCCCTTTCCGCCGCTCGAGGGTATTCGCCCGCAGATCCAGGACCTGCGTACCGAGAACATCGCGCAACTGGCCGCCAAGGCGCAGAGCCTCGGTGATGTCATTCCTCTCTGGTACGGCGAGGGCGACATGGTCACGCCCAGCTTCATCATCGATGCCGCCAAGGCGTCGCTGGATGCCGGCCAGACCTTCTACATTCCCAATATGCGTGGACTCGGCTCGTTGACGACCGCGCTTTCCGAGTATCAGAGCAGTTTGCATGGACGGCCAATCGCGGTCGAACGTTCGACGGTGACGCCTGGCGGCATGCATGCCGTGATGCTGGCGATGGAACTGCTGGTCGATGTCGGCACCAACGCCGTCTACATCGAGCCGCAATGGCCCAACATCCACAACGCCATCCATCTGGTCGGCGGCGAACCACGACCGGTGGCGCTGGCATTCGACGGCGAATGGCGGCTCGATCTCGACGCCGTGTTCGCGCGCTGCGATGCCCGCACACGCGCCATCTTCCTGTCGACACCAAGCAACCCGCTGGGCTGGACGGCGACGCGGGAAGAGTTGCAGGCGCTGCTCGATTTCTCGCGGCGCACCGGCATCTGGATCGTCTCCGACGAGGTCTATGGCCGGCTTTATTTCGACGGCGAGGTCGCACCCTCCATGCTGCAGATCGCCGAGGACGACGACCGTGTCCTGGTGGTCAACTCGTTCTCCAAGGCCTGGGCGATGACCGGCTGGCGTATCGGCTGGCTGTCGCACCCGACCGGTGTCGCCGACCAGATCGCCGCCATGACGCAATATGCCAACAGCGGTACCGCTGCCTTCGTGCAGGCCGGTGCCGAAGCGGCGCTGCGTCAGGGTGAGCCGCTGGTGGCGGAAATCCGCGAGCGGGCGAGGCTCGGCCTCGACATCGCCTATGAAGCACTGGCCAGGCTCGACGGCATCATCCTGCCCTCCAAACCGAAGGGAGGCATGTATGCCTTCTTCGCTTTCGAGGGGCAGGAGGATTCGCGCGAGGCCTGCGCCCGCGTCATCGAGAAGGCGCGCGTCGGCCTGTCGCCAGGCTACCTGTTCGGCAGCGCGTCGCGCTCCTTCCTCAGAATGTGCGTGTTGCGCGACCCGGATCAGATCCGGCAAGCCGCCGCCCGCATGGTGTCGGCACTTTCATGACGAAGGGTCGCGTCCGGACAGACCCATCCCGTCGCCACGAACCGACGGGTCAATAAAAGGGGAACCAAAAATGCTTCTTAACCGCCGCAATCTGATCGGTGCCTTCGCAGCACTGACGATGGGCCTCGGTGCCGCGTCGCTGGCGCATGCCGAAACCTTGCTCGTGGGGGCCTATCCGGCCAATCCGCCATGGGAAAACAAGCTCGAGACCGGCCAGTTCGAAGGCTTCGAGGTCGATCTCGTCAAGGAGATCGGCAAGCGCATCGGCTCGGAGGTCGAAATCCAGGACCTTGGTTTCCAGGCGCTGTTTTCGGCCACCGTTTCCGGTCGCATCGATCTCGCCATCTCCTCGATCACCATCAACAATGATCGCCTGCAGAACCAGGCCTTCACGCAAGGCTACTACGACAGCGACATCGCGCTGGTGGCGAAGAAGGACACCCCACTGAAGACGCTGGAAGACATGAAGGGCAAGACGGTCGGTGCCATCTCAGCTTCGGTCGGCGAAGCCTGGATCAAGGCCAATACCGAGAAATACGGCATCAAGGAATATCGCGGCTACGACACGCAGCAGAACCTTATCCTCGACGTGCAGTCGGGCCGCCTCGACGGCGCCATCGGCGACATAGCCGGCTTCCAGTTCGCTTTCACCAAGATGCCCGACATGGCGGTGGTGACGGCGATTCCGACCGGCGACAAGTTCGGCATCATGATGAAGAAGGGTTCGCCGCTGCTCGAAAAGGTCAATGGCGCCATCGATGCCATCAAGAAGGACGGCACCATGGCCGCACTTCACAAGAAGTGGCTGGGTGCGGACGCTGCCGCCGATTCCTCGACCAACAAGATCCTGCCCATTCCGCAGGCTCAGTAAGCCGGGCGGGGGCTCGGCCGATGCCGGTGGCGACACGTTGGGCGCCGCCGGCATCGTGTTGTCCGGCGGCTGGCATGAACAGGCCACTGGGCTACAACTATGATCGGGACTAAGCCTGATTGTCGCAGGATTGCCGGATGCCCGAAGCTCCCGGCATGCAGCCGTAACGACGCGGACGGATCGTCACGATGGGATTGCTAGAGACCTTCTTCAACTGGGACGTTCTCGTCCGCGCCTTCCCGATGCTGGTCAGGGGGCTGGGCAACACGCTGCTGCTCGGTTGCGCCGCTATCTTCTTCGGTGGACTGCTCGGCTTGGGTGTGTGCCTGATGCGGCTCTATGCGCCGAAACCGCTGCGGCTGCTGGCGGTCGGCTTCATCGATATCTTTCGTGCGACGCCGATCCTGGTCGTGCTGATCATGATCTACTACGCACTGCCCTTTGTCGGCATCCGCCTGTCGGCCTTCACCTCGGCCACGCTTGCCCTCTCCATGGTGCTGGGCGCCTTCACGGCGGAAGTCTGCCGCGCCGGCATCGAGAACATTCCCAAGGGTCAGTTCGAGGCCGCGGCGGCACTTGGCCTGCCGTTCTGGACTGCCATGCGCAAGGTGATCCTGCCGCAGGCACTGCGCATCGTCGTGCCGCCACTTACCAGCAATGCGGTCTCCATCTTCAAGGACACCGCGCTGGCTTCGGTGGTGGCTATGCCGGACCTGCTCAAGCAGGCGACGGACGCGCAGGCTCTGATGGCCAATCCGACGCCGCTGGTTGGCGCGGCGCTGATCTATCTGCTGTTCCTGTGGCCGCTGGTGCGGCTGGTCAGCTGGCTGGAGCAGCGCTCCAAGGCTGATCCGCGGGCATAGAGTAGAATTCCGCAAATTAAGAAAAAGGCCGGTCAGGGGGAACCTGACCGGCCTTTTGTTGATGGCAATCAGCCGATACGCGCGAGCACCGCCACGGCACCGCCGCGCCTGTCCAGCAAGGTGAGCTTGCGGCGGCGCTGGTCGATGCGCCAGCTCCGTGCTTCGCCAAGCGCTGCATGGAACTTGCTTTCCTGGTCCATGATCGCCGGCGCGCAGGCCATCTGCGTGCTCATCAGGGAACCGAAGCGGATGCGGTTGCCGTCGATCTTGGCACTCCCGCCATAGCCGTTGCAGCCGCCCTTGCCGGATACGGCGCCGTTGCCGTCGATCTTCAGCGTGGTCTGCAGGTTGTCAATCACGCCACGGCCGTTGATGTCTTCGGCGAGCCATTCGCCGGCGAGGCCGAGTTCGGCGCTCGGCTCACCGGCAACGCGCTCGACACGGATCTCGGTGTTGTTCGGACCACCGTCGAAGACCGTATGGCGCGTCGTATTGATGAACAGCAACTGCTTGCCCTGGGTGATGCGGGCCTGAAGCGCATAGGTGCGGCCTTTGCGGATCTGGCTGGAATCGAATGCCAGCCTGTAGCGGATTGGGCTCGCACGGGCACGGCGTATGACGTGGCGGGCGATGGTCCTGGAGGGTGCATCGGCCAGCGAGATGTCGACGAGCGAAACCTCAACGGTCGAATTCGGCGGCAGCATCATCCGTTCGCGATAGGTCACCGTTCCGGTCAGCGTCATGCTCCGCGCTTCGGCCTGCACCGCAGGCAAGGCAAAGGCGACGGCCATTAGCCCGATCATGTGGCGGCGGTTGAGGTTCATCGTGGCAATCCCTTCTATGGTTGGCCGATCCTGTTGGACGATTGGACCGGCCGGACTGTCTCCCTGTGGTGCTCTTAAGAAGCAAGGTATGAACCCTTGCTGAACAGCTTTCGGTTGCAACTTTGTCGGCTCGACAATCTGAAGCATGTGGCGCAAAACTGTGCACCGGTTTTGCGATAGCGACCTGCACGAAATCCAGGACCGATCGTCGGCCCGGGGCGATGCATTTCCTAGGGCAGCGCGTCTGTTTGACTTTTGTCAGTCGTCGTGAATAATGTCGAAAACGAGATTTTCGACCCATGGCGATCCGGGCGGCAGACCAGATCATTCACAAGGCAGCGTGGCTTTATTACACGCATGGGCTTCGCCAGGACGAGGTGGCGAAGAAGCTCGATATCTCGCGTGCTTCCGTCGCCACCTATCTGCGCAAGGCGCGCGAGACTGGCATCGTCAACATCTCCACATCCACCCAGCTGTTCACCGAGGACACGCTGGCGCGTGAGGTGGAGGATGCATTCGGGCTCACCACCGTCTGGATCGCGCCGCAGGACCGCCAGGCTCTCGATGCCGGCGTGGAAGTGCCGGCTCTTGCCGCTGGGGTCTTCCTCGATCTCGTCAATCGCGGCGACCGCATCGGCGTCGCCTGGGGCCGCACCGTCTATGCGGTTGCCGATGTGATGTCATTTGCCGACCTGCAGGATGTCACCGTCGTGCAGTTGTGCGGGAATCTTGGCGCGCCGTATTCACAGCGCCCGGACCAGTGCACCATGGAGATCGCCCGGCGTCTCAACGCCAGGGGCCTCAATTTCTACGCGCCGCTGTCCCTGAGTTCCGAACGGCTGGCGCGCGAGCTGCGCGATGAGCCGGTCATCAAGGAACAGCTTTCTCTGGTTGCGCGCTGCGACCTGGCGCTGTTTTCGGTCGGCACCATCGATGCAGAAAGCCACATCGTCAAATGCGGTGCGTTGACTCCTGCCGAGATGTTCGCTCTGCGCGATCGGGGAGCAACAGGTGTCATCGCTGGCCAGCTCATCGACGCCACCGGCAATCTGCTCGATTGTGATTACAACCGCCGTGTCATTTCCGCCGATCTGGCTTCTATGCGTGCCATCCCCAAGCGCATGATGGTGGTGCAGGAAGACAACAAGCTGGAGCCGCTGCAGGCGGCCCTTGCCGGTGGTCTCTGTTCACACCTCGTGCTCACCGCCGGCATGGCGCGGCGCCTGCTCGATGTGCGGGCTCCGCGCCTGTCGCAAAAGCAAGATCGGCCTGACCTATAACAAACCTGAAAGCAGACCCGGCAGGCCGAAAGGCTTGCCGGACAGCTGATGTACGCAATCCGATATCCTCTATCCCAATTGAAAATATGGACGACCCGATGAAAAATCTCTGGAACGACGCCGAAGCCGAAAACGTGGTGAAGGCCTATGCGGCAAAGGGCGTGGGCCGTGATCTGGCGCTGCGGGTCTACACGACGCGCCTGCTGGGCGGCGAGCCGAGGCTTGTCCTGCACGGCGGCGGCAACACGTCGGTGAAGACCAAGGTCACCGATTTCGTCGGCGATGAGTGGGATGTGCTCTGCGTCAAGGGCAGCGGCTGGGATATGGCCGTCATCGAGCCGCAGGGCTTGCCGGCGGTGAAGCTCGGCGCGCTGCTCAAGGCACGCAAGCTGGACAGCCTCTCGGATGAAGACATGGTCGCGCTGCAGCGCGCCAACCTGATCGATCCGTCCTCGCCGAACCCATCGGTGGAGACGCTGCTGCATGCCTTCCTGCCGCACAAATTTGTCGACCACACCCACTCGACCGCGATCCTTGCCATCGTCGACCAGGGCGGCGACAGCGAGGCGCTGTCGAAGAAGGTGTTCGGCGACAAGATGGGTTTCGTGCCCTACATCAAGCCCGGTTTCGACCTCGCCAAGGTCGCGGCCGATGTCTATGACGCCGACCCGAGCGTTGAAGGCCTGATCCTCGACAAGCACGGCATCTTCACCTTCGGTGACGACGCCCGGCAGGCCTATGACCGCATGATCCACTATGTGACGATGGCTGAGGATTATGTCGCGAAAAATGGCAGCAACCCGCTCAAGCCCGCAGCGTTGCCGGCCAGGCTGGCGAAGCCGGAAGAGGTTGCCTCGATGCTGCGCGGCGCCGTTGCGGTTGCAAAGGGTGAGGGCCGCTTCGATCGTATGGTCAGCGATTTCCGCACGTCGGATGCCATCCTGGAATTCGTCAACTCGGCGGCCATTGCCGATTACGCCGCCGCCGGCGTCTCGACGCCGGACCTGTCGATCCGCATCAAGACCGGGCCGATGGTACTGCCTGCGCCGGACGCGTCCGACCTTGCCGGTTACAAGGCAGAGATCGGCAAGCGCGTCGCAGCGTACATGGCCGAATACACCCGCTATTTCGAAGAGAACGATGCGCTGGATGATATCAAGCGCACCATGCTCGACCCGATGCCGCGCCTGTCGCTTGTGCCGGGGCTCGGTATGTTCGGCCATGGCCGCACATTGAAGGACGCCAGGATCGCTTCCGACGTTGGCGAAATGTGGATCGAGGCGGTCAAGGGCGCGGCCAGCGTCGGCACCTTCCGTCCGCTCGCCAAGTCCGATCTGTTCCCGCTCGAATACTGGTCGCTCGAACAAGCCAAGCTCGCTTCCAACAAGCCGAAACCTTTGACCGGCCAGATCGTGCTTGTCACTGGCGGCGCAGGCGCCATCGGTGCCGCTACAGCCAAGGCTTTCGCCCGTGAAGGCGCGCATGTCGTGGTGGTCGACCTTGATGCCGCCAAGGCTGCGGAAGCGGCCAAGGCTGCGGGCAACAACTCGATCGGCGTTGGCGCTGACATCACCAATCCAGCCGAAGTCCGTGCTGCTTTCGATCAGGCCGTGAAGGTGTTCGGTGGCATCGATATCGTCGTTTCCAATGCGGGTGCGGCCTGGGAAGGCATGATCGCCGACATCGACGACGCGCTGCTGCGCAAGAGCTTTGAACTCAACTTCTTCTCTCACCAGAGCGTGGCGCAGAACGCGGTTCGCATCATGCGCGAGCAGGACACGGGCGGCGTGCTCCTGTTCAACGCCTCCAAGCAGGCCGTTAACCCGGGTGCCAAGTTCGGCGCCTACGGCCTGCCCAAGGCGGCGACGCTGTTCCTGTCGCGCCAATATGCGCTGGAATATGGCCCGATCGGCATCCGCTCCAACGCCGTCAACGCCGACCGTATCCGCTCCGGCCTGTTGACCGATGCCATGATCGCCAGCCGCTCCACTGCGCGTGGCCTCTCGGAGAAGGACTACATGTCGGGCAACCTGCTCGGCCAGGAAGTCACGGCCGACGACGTTGCCCAGGCTTTCCTGCATCAGGCTTTGGCCGAGCGCACCACCGCCGATGTGACGACCGTCGACGGCGGCAACATCGCGGCGGCGTTGAGATAATGTAAGCAGCCGGCTCTCTGCCTTTGTGGAGAGTTCAAGGACGCGACTTCTGAGGGAATGATGGGCGCTCCAAGGGGCGCCCATTTTCTTGAAGCCGAGGGCAGGCATATCCCGTTTCAGAAAACCCAGGCTGACAGCGCAGGCACGCCGTCAGGCAACAAAAAAGCAGCCCGCCGAAGCGGGCTGCTCTCAGTCGGTCGTTTGTCGTTGCTGCTTATTTGGCGTTCGGGTTCGGCATCCACTTCGGCATGGCGACATCGGCATGGGCGAACTGCGGCAGCTTGGCCGACAGCTCTTCCATGTTCTTGATGTCCTTCTCCACCAGCTCCTTCTGGGTGATCAGCGTCGGCGGCACGATCACGCTCTTGCCCGGGTCTTCACCGGCCAAAAGCTGCGCCAGCGCGCGCACCGAAACCTGGCCGACGACGGCCGGGTTGGTGGCGGCGGTTGCTGCCCAGGCGCTGTCGGGCTCGCGCATCGCTGCGATGTCGGAGGTCGAGATGTCGGCCGAATAGATCTTGACGTCCTTGGAGAGGCCGGCTTCGTCCACGGCGATCTTCACGCCCTTGGCGAATTCGTCATAAGGTGCGAACATCACTTTGATGTCGGGGTTCGCCGACAGCACCGAACGGGCCTGGTTGGCAACCGAGTTGGCAATCGGGTTGTCGAGAGTGCCGAACTGCGCGGCCTCCTTGATGCCCGAATACTTCTTCTTGAACTCCACCCAGGTCTCGTTGCGGCGGTCGAGCGGCGCGATGCCGGCGACATAGACGTAGCCGGCCTTCCAGCTTTCGCCATTGTCCTTGATGGCTTGCTCCAGCGCGAGGCGGGCCAGGTCGCGATCGGACTGCTCGATCTGCGGGATCTTCGGGTTCTCGACGTTCACGTCGAAGGCCACCACCTTGATGCCGGCGTCGACCGCGCGCTGGGCCGCGTCCTTCATCGATTCCGTCAGGCCGTGCTGGATGATGATGCCGTTGACGCCGAGCGCGATCGCCTGGTCGACCATATCCGCCTGCAGGGCTGCGTCCTGCTTGGAATCCAGCACACGGAGATCGACGCCGAGCGCCTTGGCTTGTGATTCCACGCCGGCCAGATAGGCCTGGAAGAAGTCACCGGTGGACAGATAGCGCACCAGCGCGATCTTGACCTGGCCGGGTTTGTCGAACGGTGCTGGCTTGTCCTGTGCCAGCGCTGGCGAAAAGCCCAGCGCCGTTGCGCCGAGCAGGCCGACGGCCAGCTTGGCGAATGTTCTGCGATCGAATTTCATCTAAGTCCTCCGCTTGGTTTTTTAGTCGTTGATTGCCGCAATTACCTTTTGACCCTGGTCGACAGGGCGAATGTGAAGACGAGCGCGACCACGAGCACGCCACCCTTGACGAAATCCTGGGTGTAGTAGGGCGCATTCATCATGGTCAGTCCCTGCAGGAGCACGCCGACGAACAAGGCGCCGATGGCCGTGCCGAAGGCGTTGGGCTTTGAGGCACCCAGCACGGCGAAACCGATCAGTGCCGCCGCCACCGCGTCGAGCAGCAGATTGTTACCCGAGGCGATGTCGCCGCGTCCAAGCCGGGCAGCGAGCAAAATCCCGCCGATTGAGGCGAATATGCCGGAAATGACATAGGCCCAGATCTTGTATGCCTTGACAGGCGCGCCGGCGAGTTCGGCCGCACGCTCATTGGAGCCGACGGCATACATCATGCGGCCGAAACGCGTGTATTCGAGGAAGAACCAGATCGCCACAGCCAGCACCACCAGCACCACGACGGACACCGGCAGCAGGTTCGGCGCAAAGAAATCGAAGCGGTAGCGGCCGAGCGCCAGGAAGGCGTCGCTGAACTTGCCGGGTGCGACCGAGCCATCGGGCATGGTCATGCCGGCAGCGATCGAGCGGCCTTCTGTCGGGATGCGCTGCAGGCCGAGCAGCAGGAACATCATGCCGAGCGTCGCCAGCAGATCCGGCACGCGCATGTAGACGATGAGGAAGCCGTTGATCAGGCCGATCAGCACGCCGATAGCCAGGCAGACGAGCACCGCCACCAGCGCATTCTGGTTCAGCACCACCATGACATAAGCGGCCGCCATCATGGCGCTGGTCGCTACCGAGCCGATGGAGAGGTCGAAGCCGCCGACCACCAGGGTCGCGGTCACGCCCAGCGCCAGGATGCCGGTGATTGCCACCGACTGGAAGATGAACACCGCGCTCTGCGGCGACACGAAGCCGTCGGCGGTGGAGGCAAAATAGGCAACCAGTGCCGCGAACAGCACCAGGAAGCCGTAACGCACGGCAATATCACGCATTTAGGCGCAGACCTCGCTGCTCAAGCAATTCCAGCAAAAGTGCGCAGCGGTTTTGCGTGCGGAATTGCGTAAACACAAAGAAACAGAGCGTTTCCGCGTTTCCGCGAAAACCGGAAACGCTCTGGAAAAGCCTCCGGATAGCTGCGCCATTCGCGCCCCCTTTATCATTGTCATTTTCAGGCCGCGCCCCGTGCCGTCTGGCCGGCGACTTCCGCCAGCAGGCGATCCATGTCGATGCGCTCGTTCCTGTGTTCGCCGACAATCGTGTGCTCGGACATGACCAGGATGCGGTCGGCGGTCTCGACCGCTTCGTCGATCTCGGTGACAAAGACCAGTGTCGCGCGACCGGCGGCATTCGCCCTCAGCTTTGCGGCGATGTCGCGTCTTGCGGCGATGTCCACGCCCTGGAATGGTTCGTCGAGCATGAACAGCGCGGAGGGCTGCGCCATCCAGCGCGCCACCATTACCTTCTGCTGGTTGCCACCCGACAGCGTCGACATCTCGTCCTTCTCGGACCGGCAGACAATGCCCAGTTCGCTGATCTGACGGCGGGCAATGGCACGCTCGGCACGGCGGCGCAGCACGCCGAAAGCTGAAATCCGCTTCAGGAACGGCAGGCTCATATTCTCGTATATGTTGAAAGCGCCGACGATCCCGCTTTCGCTGCGATCCTTGGCGACAAGGAAGGCGCCACCGGCAATCGCTTCGGCCGGCGTACGAGGGGCGTAGCTGCTGCCGTTCAGCGTCATTGAACCGCCAAGCGGCTGACGCAGTCCGAACAGCGTTTCGGCGAGCGCCGTCTTGCCGACGCCGACCAGACCGGTGATCGCGACGATCTCGCCGTCACCTAGGGAAAGCGAGATCGGCCTGGCGCCATCGGCGATAATCAGATTGTCGGCGGTGAAGATCGTCTTGCCCCCCGACTTCGCGGCGAAGGCACTCTGGTGGACCTTGCGGCCGAGCATCGCATTGACCGCGCCTTCGTAGTCGAGCGGCTTGCTGTCGAACGAGCCGACGATCTGGCCATCGCGCAGCGAGACGATGCGATCTGCCAGGCGGCGGATGTCCGACATGCGGTGTGAGATGTAGAGTATGGCAACGCCATGTGACTTCAGCCGATCCACGAGCGCGAAGAGCCGGTTGGCCTCGGCGCTGGAGAGCGACGAGGTCGGCTCGTCGAGGATCAGCACCTTCGGCTCGTGCGCCATGGCACGTGCGATCGCCACCATCTGGCGGTCGGCCAGCGTGAGATCGCCGATCGAAGCGCCAAGGTCGATGTCGAGCCCCATCCGTTCGGCAACGGCGCGGGCTTCGCGCTGTATGCGACGCGGGTTGAGGATGAGGGGCTGGCCTTTGCCGCTGAGACGATCGAGCGTCAGGTTGGTGCCGACGTCGAGAGCTGCGACGACGCCGTCATTGATGTTCTGGTGCACCGTGACGACGCCGGCGCGGATGGCTTCTGCCGGGGTTTTGGGCGCGAAGTCGGCGGCGCCCAATGTCATGGCGCCGCCATCACGCGAATAGACGCCGCTGATGACTTTCACCAGCGTCGACTTGCCCGCTCCGTTGGCGCCCATCAGCACCGTCACCTCGCCTGGATGCAGGTCGAGGCTGACGCCGCCAAGAACTTGGATCGGGCCGAAGGATTTCTTCAGATCCGCGATGCGGAACACGGCTTCTGCGGCCATATTCTCCTCCTTGACCCTGACGCTAGGAACAATCTCGTCATTTGTCAACACGATTGACAAATGACAGAATGGTTCCTAGCCTTTTACCTGTCATGACCGTTCGCTAACAGAAACGGGGACGCGGATCGGGAGGCCGACATGGCAAAAAATGCTTCGTTCGAGGCGCTGACGGTCGAAACCTTGCCCGCTAGGCTCGGCGCTCTCGCCGCGCTCACCGACCAGCTCGGCGACGATGTTTCTGCCTGGCGTGTACGCGAGGTTGGCGACGGCAATTTGAACCTCGTCTTCATTGTCGAAGGGCCGGCCGGTTCGGTGGTCGTCAAGCAGGCGCTTCCCTATGTCCGGCTGGTGGGCGAAAGCTGGCCGCTGCCGTTGAAGCGCTCCTTCTTCGAATATCACGCGCTGGTCAGGCAGGAGGCGCGCGCCGGCGTGGGCACGGTGCCGGCGGTGCTGCATTTCGACGAGGCGCAGGCGCTGATCGTCATGGAGTATCTCACGCCGCACATTATCCTGCGCAAGGAACTGATCGCCGGCCGCGAATTGCCGCGTATCGGCGTCGACCTGGGCCTGTTCGCGGCGCGCACGCTGTTCCGCGGCTCCGACCTGCATATGGCGGCGCGCGACCGCAAGGCCGATCTTGCGCTGTTCGCCGACAACGTCGAGCTGTGCGACATCACCGAGAACCTGGTTTTCACCGATCCTTATTTCGAAGCCAAGCTGAACCACTACACGCCGGCGCTCGAGCCGCTGGTTGCCGAATTGCGTGCCGACCGCGACCTCAAGGTGGAGGCGCAGCGCCTCAAGCATCTTTTCGCGGCCAATGCCGAAACGCTGTTGCATGGCGACCTGCATACCGGATCCGTCATGGTGACGGACACGAACACCCGCGTCATCGATCCGGAATTCGCCTTCTACGGGCCGATGGCGTTCGACGTCGGCATGCTGCTGGCCAATTTCTGGATGTCCTATTTCTCGCAGAGCGGCCATGAGCAGGACGGCTCGCGCGAAACCATGCGCGCCTATCTGCTCGAGACGGTCACTTCGATCTGGGCCGTCTTCCGCACCGAGTTCTCACGCCTCTGGCGCAGTGAACGCACCGGCATGCTCTATGCCCGCAGCCTGTTCGAGGATCGTGGCGACACGCTCGGTGCCGAGCAGGCACTCGACCGCGTGTTGCATGACATCTGGCAGGATCTTCTGGGTTTCGCCGGCGTCGAATGTCACCGGCGTATCCTCGGCCTCGCTCACAATGCGGATTTCGAAACTATCGGCGACGAAGCCCAGCGTGCCGTCTGCGAGGCCAAGGCGCTGCGTTTCGGTCGCCATGTCGCGGTCAACCGCCGCGCCATCCACAGCATCGAAGAGGTCAACGCGTTCGCCGCGCTGATCGAAAAAGGAGCATACGCGTGAACGTCGGCGGCAAGCATTTTCGTACCATCTGGCTGAACGAGGACGGCCATTCCGTCGACATCATCGACCAGCGCTGGCTGCCGCACGAGTTTCGCGTCGTCACCTTGTCGACGGTGAATGATGTCGCTGTCGCCATCCGGGACATGTGGGTGCGCGGTGCGCCGCTGATCGGCGTCACCGCGGCCTATGGCATGGCGATCCAGATGCGAGCCGATGCATCCGACATTGCCCTCGATGCCGCCTGGGAGCAGCTCCACGAGACGCGCCCGACCGCGATCAACCTGCGCTGGGCGCTGGATGAAATGCGCAAGCTGTTGAAGCCGTTGCCTGTTTCCGAGCGTGTTGCTGCCGCCTACAAGCGCGCAGCCGAGATTGCCGACGAGGATGTCGAGCTCAATCGCTCGATCGGCGGCAACGGCCTTGCCATCATCAGGGAGATCGCTGCGAGGAAAAAGCCGGGCGAGCGTGTCAACATCCTCACCCATTGCAACGCCGGCTGGCTGGCGACGGTCGACTACGGAACCGCCACCGCCCCGATCTATCTGGCGGTCGAGGCCGGTATCCCGGTCCACGTCTATGTCGACGAGACGCGTCCGCGCAACCAGGGCGCCCAGCTCACCGCTTGGGAAATGGCCGGCCATGGCGTGCCGCACACGCTGATCGTCGACAATGCCGGCGGTCACCTGATGCAGCATGGCGAGGTCGACATGGTCATCGTCGGTACCGATCGCACCACCGCCAATGGCGATGTCTGCAACAAGATCGGCACCTACCTCAAGGCGCTGGCCGCCAAGGACAACGATGTTCCCTTCTATGTCGCGCTGCCGTCGCCGACGATCGACTGGACCGTCTCCGACGGGCTGACCGAGATCCCGATCGAGGAGCGTTCCGGCGAAGAGGTTTCCTACGTCCAGGGCAAGACAGAAACCGGGGAAATTGCCCGCGTGCGCGTATCGCCGGAAACGTCGCCTGCCGGCAACCCGGCCTTTGACGTGACGCCGGCGCGCCTCGTCACTGGCCTGATCACCGAACGCGGTGTCGCCAAGGCTTCGCGCGATGGACTGGCTGCCTTGTTTCCAGAGCGGAAATAAGCGCCCGCCTTCGAAAGCCCGCATTCAACTCTGAAGCAGCGACAGCCCGTCAAGGCCGATTGAGCCTTGGCGGGCTTCACGATTCGCGCAATATGGACGTTTCGGCGCGGTCGTCCTTTAGCTGTCACCGTCCGGGCGTATGGGAGGTGTGAGATGAATGTCGTCGACAAGCACAGGGGTGGCCAGCAGGCCGGCGCCGCCGTCTTCGCCAACCAGCTGCACCCGTACAATCCGCCGATCCCTTTTTCGCTGGACCCGATCGAAGCCGTCCGCGTCAATCTGAGCGCAGCGGAACGCCGCACGTCCTCGCTCGGTGGCCGCCGCACGGTAAAGAAGGAATGGCAGGCGGCCTGGCTGGTGCGCGCGCTGCAATGCATCGACCTCACCACGCTGAACGGCGACGACACTGCCGGTCGCGTGCGCCGTCTCTGTGCCAAGGCACGCCAGCCGCTGCGCGCCGACCTGCAGGACGCGCTTGGGCTCGGCGACCGTACCATCACCACCGGAGCGGTCTGCGTCTATCATCGCTTCGTCGCCACCGCGGTCGATGCGCTGCGGGGTTCGGGCATTCCGGTTGCGGCCGTCTCCACAGGCTTCCCGGCCGGCCTTTCGCCGCTCGACACAAGGCTGAAGGAGATCGAGGCTTCTGTGGCCGATGGCGCCGAGGAGATCGACATCGTCATCACCCGCGAACATGTGCTGACCGGCAACTGGCAGGCCCTCTATGACGAGGTGAAGGCCTGCAAGGAAGCCTGTGGGCCAGCGCACATGAAGACCATCCTGGCCACCGGCGACCTGCAGACCTTGCGCAATGTCGCCCGTGCCTCCTGGATATCAATGATGGCAGGGTCCGATTTCATCAAGACCTCGACCGGCAAGGAAGCGATCAACGCGACGCTGCCGGTTACGCTGGTGATGATACGCGCCATTCGCGAATACCGCGAGATGACGGGGCATGTCGTCGGCTACAAGCCGGCCGGCGGTATCTCTACCGCAAAGGATGCGATGGCTTACCTGGCGCTGATGAAGGAAGAACTCGGCAACGACTGGTTGCAGCCAAACCTGTTCCGTTTCGGTGCTTCATCATTGCTTGCCGACATCGAGCGCCAGCTCGAGCACTACGTCACCGGTCGTTACGCGGCCTTTAGCCACCACGCTATGGCGTAATGGAGGTCTCCATGTCGATCGCAGAAATCCTGGACACGATGGAATACGGCCCGGCGCCGGAGAGCGACAAGGAAGCCCGCGCCTGGATCAAGGGGCTGGGCGGTGAAACCAGGCTGTTCATCGGCGGCGCCTGGAAGAAGGCCAAGTCGGGTGAAAGCTTCGAAACGACATCCCCGTCCAGCGGCGAGGTTCTGACCCGGTTGGCGCAGGCGAATGCCGCTGATGTAGACGCCGCAGTCAAGGCCGCCGCCAAGGCGCAGCCGGGCTGGGCCGCACTTCCCGGCCATGTTCGTGCCCGGTACCTCTATGCAATCGCCCGGCTCATCCAGCGCCACAGCCGCCTGTTCGCGGTGGTGGAGACACTCGACAACGGCAAGCCGATCCGCGAGACCCGCGACATCGATATCCCGCTGGTTGCCCGCCATTTTTATCACCATGCCGGCTGGGCGCAGCTGATGGATGGCGAATTGGCCGACAAGGAACCCATTGGTGTCTGCGGCCAGATCATTCCCTGGAATTTTCCGCTGTTGATGCTGGCGTGGAAGATCGCTCCGGCGATTGCACTCGGCAACACGGTGGTGCTGAAACCGGCCGAATACACCTCGCTCACCGCGCTGCTGTTCGCCGAAATCTGCCAGAAGGCCGGTCTGCCCGAGGGCGTGGTCAACATCATCACCGGCGACGGCGCGACCGGCGAGGCCATCGTCAATCACCCGGGCGTCGCCAAGATCGCCTTCACCGGCTCGACCGAGGTCGGCCGCCGCATCCGCGAGGCGACCGCCGGTTCGGGCAAGAGCCTGACTTTGGAGCTCGGCGGCAAGTCGCCCTTTATCGTGTTCGATGACGCTGATCTCGATGCCGCGGTGGAAGGTGTCGTCGACGCCATCTGGTTCAACCAGGGCCAGGTCTGCTGTGCCGGTTCCCGCCTGCTGGTGCAGGAAAGCGTGCAGGAGCGTTTCACGGCCAAGCTGATTGCCCGCATGGAGACGCTGCGCGTCGGCGATCCCCTCGACAAGGCGATCGACATTGGCGCGATCGTGCATCCGGTGCAGTTGGCGCGCATTCGCGAACTGGTCGATGTCGGCGTCAAGGAAGGTGCGGTTCTTCACCAGCCCAAATCGGGCGTGCCGGCGAAAGGCTGTTTCTATCCGCCGACGCTGCTCACCGGCGTGCATCCTGCCGCCACCGTCTCGCGCGTCGAGATCTTCGGACCGGTGCTGGTCGCCACCACATTCCGCACGCCTGCCGAAGCAGTCGAACTCGCCAACAACACCGAATATGGGCTTGCCGCCTCGATCTGGTCGGAAACGCTCTCGCTGGCGCTGGACATCGCGCCCAAGCTGAAATGCGGCGTCGTCTGGGTCAACGGCACCAACATGTTCGACGCCGGCGTCGGCTTCGGCGGCTACAAGGAATCCGGCTATGGCCGCGAGGGCGGCCGTGAAGGCCTGGCCGCCTATTGCAAGCCGAAATGGCTGGCCAAGGCCAAGCCGATCCCCGCGATGCCTGCCGTCGAGCCCAGTGGCGACGTCATCTCCACCGGCTTCATCGACCGTACCGCGAAACTTTACGTCGGCGGCAAGCAGGCAAGGCCGGATGGCGGTTATTCCCGCCCGATCGTTTCGCCGTCGGGTGCATTGGTCGGCGAGGTCGGCGACGGCAACCGCAAGGATATCCGCAACGCCGTGGAGGCCGCGCGCAAGGCGACCGGCTGGGCGACGGCCGCCGAGCACAGCCGTGCGCAGATCCTCTACTACATCGCCGAAAACCTCGACGCGCGCTCGGGCGAGTTCGCCGATCGCCTTGCCGCGATGACCGGCAAACGCAAGCAGGATATTGCCAGGGAAGTCGCCGCCTCCGTTTCGCGGCTGTTCTCCTATGGCGCCTGGGCGGACAAGTTCGAAGGCGCGGTGCACAAGCCACCGTTGCGTGGTGTTGCGCTGGCCATGAACGAGCCGCTCGGTGTCCTGGGCATCGCTTGCCCGGAAGAGCATGGCTTGCTTGGGTTCGTCTCGACCTTCGCGCCGGCGATCGCCATGGGCAACCGGGTCGTGGTGCTGCCATCCTCGCGCCAGGCGCTTGCCGCCACCGATTTCTACCAGGTGCTGGAGACATCCGACGTGCCGGACGGCGTCGTCAACATCGTCACCGGCGATCGCGATGCGCTGGCGCTTGAGCTGGCCAGACACGAGGAAGTCGACGGTATCTGGTATTTCGGCGGCCGCGATGTGGCAGCGAAGATCGAAAAGGCCTCTACCGGCAACCTCAAGCAGGTGTGGGCTGAAACGGTCCAGCGTGACTGGTATGACGGACGCCAGGGCGAGGGCAGGGAATTGCTGTCGCGCGCCGTCCAGGTGAAGAACATCTGGGTGCCTTACGGCGAGTAGTGCCTCCTAATCCCTTTTCCTTGTTACGAGGAGAAGGTGCCCGAAGGGCGGATGAGGAGCGATGCAAACTAAAAGTTGGCTCTGCCCCTCTCTGTCCTGCCGGGCTCCCCGCAAGCGGGGCGAGAGAAGCAGCTTCGGCGTGGCGGCAGGAGGGGCGGCGCAAACGCTGCGAATCGGCTACCCGGTACCGGACAAACCGAGGAACTCAGCCTTGACCATTACCATGTACGGCATCCCGAACTGCGACACGATCAAGAAGGCGCGCGTCTGGCTGGAGGGTCACAAGGTGGGCTACGCGTTCCATGACTATCGCGCCGAAGGTCTGCAGGCCGATCGCCTGCAGGGCTGGATCGACAGGCTCGGCTGGGAAGTGCTGCTCAACAAGGCGAGCACTACCTTCAGGGAGTTGCCGGACGACAAGAAGCAGGGCCTCGACGCCAAAAAAGCCAAGGCGCTGATGCTGGCCAGCCCGACGATGATCAAGCGTCCGGTGCTCGATCTGGGCGACCGCCTGTTGGTCGGTTTCAAGCCGGATGTCTACGAGCGCGAACTCGGCTAGGCCTGCTTCTGCAGATAATCCGCCAGCGCTACCGCATTGTTGTAGCGCTCCTCATGCGCGCCGTAGAGCAGGGTGACGCGGCCGTGCTCCAGCAGACTGGCCAGTTCGCGCAGCGGCTCCTGCCTGCCGGCGAGTTCGCTTTCGTAGCGCCTCTGGAATTCCTCCCAGCGCTCGGGTTGATGGTCGAACCATTTTCGCAGGACATCGCTCGGCGCGATGTCCTTCAGCCATAGGGTCAAGGCGGCTTTTTCTTTGGTCATGCCGCGTGGCCAGACGCGATCGACCAGGACACGCTGGCCGTCTGAAGCCGCAGCCGGCTCGTAGATCCGCTTGACGACAATATTGAAAGCCATGGGTTCACCTGCATGGTGCGCCGGGCGTGCGTCCAGTCGGGCGGGATCCCGCCCGACTTCTGTCAACAAGTCTCTGTCAGGCCCACTCGCCCTGGCGCATCACCGGCACGGTGCTGCCATCCTTGTTGACGCCGTCGATGTCGACCTTGTTGGAGCCGATCATCCAGTCGATGTGGATGAAGCTCTTGTTGCCGCCGCGCGCGGCGATCTCGTCCTGCGAAAGCTTGTCGCCGCCGACGAAGCACTTCGAATAGCACTGGCCAAGCGCGATGTGGCACGAGGCATTCTCGTCGTAGAGCGTGTTGTAGAACAGGATGCCGCTCGCCGAGATCGGCGAGGAATGCGGCACCAGCGCCACTTCACCCAGCCGGCGCGCGCCCTCGTCGGTATCCAGAACCTTCTGCAGCACGTCCTCGCCCCTGGCGGCCTTCGCTTCCACGATGCGGCCTTCTTCGAAACGCACCGAGATCTCGTCGATCAGCGTGCCCTGGTAGGACAGCGGCTTGGTCGAGGAAACATGGCCGGTCACGCGGTGCGCGTGCGGCGTGGTGAAGACTTCCTCGGTCGGAATGTTCGGGTTGCAGGTGATGCCGTTCTTCGCGGTCGACGCGCCGCCCATCCATTCGTGCCCGTCGGCGAGGCCGACGGTCAGGTCGGTGCCCGGCCCCCTGAAATGCAGGGCGTGGAAATTGTGCCCGTTCAGCCACTTCGTACGTTCGGCCAGTGCGGCATTGTGCGTCTTCCAGGCGCCGATCGGATCGTCATTGTCGACGCGGCTGGCCGCGAAGATCGCGTCCGCCAGCTTGGCCACCGCGACGTCGTCGGTTTCGCCCGGAAACACCTGCTTCGCCCAGGCCAGCTCCGGATAAGCGACGATGTTCCAGTTGATGTCGAAGCCGGTGATCTTTTCCAGTGCCGGCTGGTAAGCGATCGAATTCGCCTTGTTGGCGCGCGAGACCTTGGATGGATCCTGGGCCGACAGCAGCGACGGGTCGTCGCCGCGCACGGCCAGCCGCGCGGCGTTGTTGGAGAAAGCCTTGGCCATGCCTTCATAAAGCCAGCCGGCAGCACGGTCGAAACCGGCATCGGCGCCATAGCGGAAGCGGGCGAGCGTGATCTCGTCATCGTTGAAGATCGGCGTCACCAGCCCGGCGCCGGCCTTGTAAGCATGCTCGACTATTCTGCGGGTCAGAGGCAACGCCGCGATCGACGACGTCAGCACCAGGTCCTGGCCGGGCTGCAGCTGCAAGCCCACCTTGACCACGACTTCGGCCAGGCGTTCGAGCTTCACCGGATCGATGGCAGCGGAAAAATCGCGGGCGTGGGATGTCATGGTCAGGCCTCGGCTGTGTTGGAGATATCTCTTTACATAGACCGCTGCAGCGCTGCTTTCCACACCGCATCGGCCCGAAAATCGACCGTCTATTTTCGGAAAGCGCGATGCGCAATCGAAAGAACGTGGCGTTGGTCCTCAGACGATCGCGCGCTGACTTGGGGTGGCGAATGTCGACATGGTCACTTCGATCTCCTCCCGCAGCCATGCCTTGAAATCGCGCACCTTGCGGCTCTCCGGTTCTTCGGGAGCAGTCACCATCCAGTAGCCGAGCCCGCTCGGCGCTCGTACCCCGAAAGGGGCTACCAGGCGGCCGTCGGCGAGCGCGTCGGCGCACAGCAGCTGCCAGCCCAGCATGACGCCGTGACCGGCAATGGTCGATTCCAGACACAGCATCGGGTCGGTGAAGGAGGCGCCCTTGAGCAAGGTCACCGGCTCGGCGCCGGCCGACCGAAACCAGTTCTCCCAGGCGATCATCGTGCGTTCGTCGGTGATGGCGTAAGCATTGGCAAGGTCGGCTGGCGTCTTCAGTTTCGCTGCGATCGATGGCGCGCAGACCGGGAATATCTCCTGTGCCAACAAAAGTTCCGCATTCAGGCCTGGCCATTTGCCATTGCCGAGCCTGATGCCGATATCGATCTCGGAGTTACCTGGATCGACCAGCCGCACCGAAGCGTCGATGCGCAGCAGCACATTCGGATAGCGCGTGAAATGCCGCGACAGTCGCGGCATCAGCCATTTCGAGGCGAAGGCCGGTGCCACGGATACCACCAACGTGCAGCGCGAGGCATCGTCGGCGAGCGCCACGGCTTGCGTCAGTTCGCGAAAGCCTTTGCCCAGGCGTGTCGCGAACTGAGTGCCGAAATCGGTCAGCACAAGACCGGACGGCGTGCGCTCGAACAGCGCGAGCCCGAGTTGCCGTTCAGTGCGGTTGATCTGCTGACTGACCGCGCTTGGCGAAACGCCGAGTTCTCCCGCTGCTGCCGATAGCGAGCCCAGTCGCGCAACGGTCTCCACGGCGCGCAGGCCATTGAGATGGATTCGATTTAAGGGCGCCATGAAGTTTTTCTAAACTCGTGCCGCGCAAATCTCAATTGAAACCCTGCGATTTGATGACAAAATCCTCTCCAGAAAGAGGAATGCCGCCATGACGCTTTTCTCCTTGCTGAACCCGTTCAGGGAACCGTTGCCAACCCATTCGCCCGATGGAGATATTGCCCGCTGGGTGCGTGATCCGCTTTCGCATCCCGTCTTCGACACCATGTCGGAGCGCGAACTGGGCGACATGCCGTTCAGGCTTACCGCGCGACGGACCGCCTTCGAGACGCCGCGCTGCTGCGGCACCTGACAGTAATCCCTGTGGTCCCGGATGTTGGACATCCAGGACGCCTCAATTGCCGGAACGGCCCATTCGGGCCGCTTGCGCGCCACGGGCGGCGCGCGGTCGCGCGCTCCAGCGGCAATCTTGGATGACCGTTGCTAGAACTGGCCCAAACAAAACGCATTGCCTCGCAGGCGCACAGTTTTATTGTGCGCTGCAATGAACGAGACACCGGCCTCTCCGCTGCGTTTTGCCCTTGCCGGCATGGTCGCCATGGCAGTCGCCATGGGCATCGGCCGCTTTGTCTACACACCGATCCTGCCCGGCATGATGGAAGAACTCCATTTGTCCGCCGGCGACGCCGGCTTGATCGCGTCCTCCAACTATCTCGGCTACCTGCTTGGCGCCTTCGCCGCCGCCGGCGGCTGGGCGCATGGCCGCGAGCGTGTCGTCATGCTGGCTGCGCTGGCCGCCAGCGGCGTGCTGGCCGGCGCGATGGGATTGACAGACTCCACCCTGGCTTTCCTCGTCATCCGCTTCCTGGCAGGCGTTGCCAGTGCCTTCGTCATCGTCTTCCTGGCAGCGATCGTCTTCAGCCACCTCGCCGTCGCCGGTCGCAATGGGCTGCAGGCGCTGCATTTCAGCGGCGTCGGCCTCGGCATTGCCGCTTCTTCCTTGATGATGGCCCTGCTGGTGAGCAGCCACGCCACCTGGGTGGCGGGCTGGATGGTGGCTGCGGCGCTCTCCCTGGTAGGGTTCGTCATCACGCTTTTTATGATCGACCGTGGTCCGGCGCTGGCCGGTAGCTCGGGGCGGGAGCCAGCTCTGCGCTGGAGCGCGCCGCTGGTGAAAGTCACCATCGCCTATGGCATGTTCGGCTTCGGCTACATCGTTACGGCCACTTTCCTGGTTGCCATCGTGCGCCAGGGCGGCGGCAGCCGGACCTTCGAGGCAATGGTCTGGATGGTGACCGGTCTTGCCGGCATGCCTTCGATCTGGCTGTGGCAGAAGATTGCCGGCAAGACCGGGCTTTATGTCGCCTATGCCCTGGCCTCCCTGGTCGAGGCAGTGGGGGTGACGGCCAGCGTGGCGATGAGCTTGCCAATTGGGCCGCTGCTCGGCGGTTTCTTTCTCGGCTGCACCTTTATTGCCATCACGGCGCTCGGCCTGCAGGCGGGCAGGATGCTGTCGCCGCAGGCGCCGCGCCGCGCCTTTGCGCTGATGACTGCAAGCTTCGGCATCGGCCAGCTGATCGGCCCGCTGGTCGCAGGCGTGCTGGCGGAACGTTCCGGCGGCAGTTTCTTCGTGCCGTCGATCGCCGCGGCCATTGTCCTGGTCATCTCAGCCGCGATCGTCTGGTCGGCTGGCCGTGACGTTAAACAACAAGTCCAAGAAGAAGCCCGCTCGCCAACGTGACGAAAATGTAATTCGGCGCCGGGCCGGGCCACCATTCCTTTGCCGTAAAAACTGTGACTTGATGGCTGCGAATCGCAATCGCGCTCGCGCGTCATCTGGGGCAGGCCAACGTGTTCGTATCCTTCTTCCCGAAGCCGAAGCTTTTTTTCCTTTCAGCTGCGGCGTGGACCTTGTTCGGTGTTTTGCTATGGTTTGCTGGAGGACGGGATTTCGGAGCGATTATCGGCTTGCCTCCCGCAGCAGCCGGCTCGCCTCCAATTCTCGGTATCCCGGTTTTCTGGTCCGCCCCGTTTCTCTGGTTCTATGTATATTTTGTTTTTCTGCTCAGCATATTCTATCTTTTCTGGAGGTTTTACGCGCCGCATCCGTGGCAAAACTGGTCGATCCTAGTATCTGCCCTCATATTGTTTTTCACATACATCAACGTTGAAATCTACGTTGCCATTAACAACTGGCGCGGGCCGTTCTTCGATCTCTTCCAGAAGGCTATTACCACCCCCAATTCGGTGACCGCCGCTGAGCTTTACAGCCTTTTCTGGATATACGCGCTTATCGGAATGATGTTCGTTTCCGTCTACGTGGTGATGCGCTTTATCGTCAGCCATTACATCTTCCGCTGGCGGACCGCGATGAACGACTTCTATGTTACTAACTGGCCGAAGCTCCGTCACATCGAGGGTGCCTCCCAGCGTGTTCAGGAAGACACGATGCGTTTCTCCACCACCATGGAAGCGCTGGGCGTTGCCTTCGCCGACTCGATCTTGACGCTTATTGCCTTCCTGCCGGTACTCGCAGGACTTTCACAGCACATAACGGCCCTGCCGCTGGTCGGGTCGATCCCATATTCCCTGGTCGTCGCTGCCCTGGCATGGTCCATCTTTGGGACGGTGCTTCTGGCTGTCGCCGGCATCAAACTGCCTGGAATGGAATTCAGAAACCAGAGGGTCGAGGCAGCCTATCGCAAGGAACTCGTCTATGGCGAAGACGATCCCAACCGGGCGACGCCGCCCACTTTGGGCGAGTTGTTCCAGAATGTGCGTCGGACCTATTTCCGCTATTATTTCCACTACGCGTATTTCAACGTCTTCCGCGCGGGCTTTGGCCAGGCCGATGCGATCTTCTCGGCGGTTATTCTCATCCCCACCATTGCTGCCGGCCGCATTACGATGGGAATCTGGCAGCAGATCAGCACAGCGTTTGGCCAAGTCTCGAGTTCGTTCCAGTATCTGGTAACCGCGTGGCCAACGATCGTGGAACTGATTTCGATCTATAAGCGTCTTCAGGCCTTCGAGGCCACGCTTCATGGTGAGCCTTTGCCCGAATTGGACCGGCGTTACATGGAGAAACACGCCCAAGACCAGGGCGCTTCGTGACGCTCAACGGCGTCAGCCGCCCATGGTCGCCGGCTTCGCCGGTTTGCCCCTGGCCAGATAGTCGCGATAGCTGATGCATTCGACATCGGCTTTCACGCAGACGTCTGCCGCGAAACGCTCCAGCGCGTTCCAGTAGGTGCCGTCGTTCATCAGCGTGAAATGGAAGCCCAACTCGAGCGGGATGCGCTGGCCGCCATACTGCTTGTCGAAGGCCGTGCGGAAGGCTTCGTAGGTTCGTTCCTCGAATTCCTTGGCCTGGCTCGGCCGTTCAAAGCCGCCGGAATGGCGCACGAACAGATTGTAGTCCATCGCGATCACAGGGCGACGCTTGGGGCCTTCCGGGATCAGCGGCAGCGAAAAACGTGTCATGCCGCCGGATTTCGTCGGCAAGGCAGGTCCCTGCGAGACGCCGCTGGCGTCATAGCTGAAACCGGCTTCAGGCAGCGCCTGGTAGAGGCCTTTGCCGGTTGAAAGATAAGGCGCCCGGAAACCGGTCACCGACCTGGCGAGCTCGCGCCAGCCGGCGGGTTCGGCGCTGATGCCGTTGATCGTGTAGGCGTTTTCCAGGATGCGTCTTGCGGCGCCGAGTTCGGCCAGCCAGTCGCTTTTGCTCCAGTCCTTGCCGTCGAAGTGGCCGCAGGCATGGCTGCCGAGGTCATGCCCTTCAGCGACCGCCAGATTGATCTGCTCCAGCCGCTCCGCCACTTCCTCTCTGGAGGCGGCAAAACCGATGTTCGATTTGCCGGTTCCTTTCGGCGGCGTGACGTAGTCCTTGCGGGTCTCCTTCGACAGCAGGAAGACACAGGACAGGAAATAGCTGAAATGCGCGCCGGTGCGCTGCGCCAGCGCACGACTGCGTTTCCATTGCGCAATGTCGCGCGCATTGTCGAAGGAGATGATGACGACCTGCTTGGGCTTGGCCGGTATCCGCGATCGTGGCGGATCGGCAAGCGTCGCCGTCGAGGTGGCGGCGATCAGGCTGGAACACGCGAGCACGCGGAACAAACAGGGCATCATCGGTACAAAAACTGCAATTCGTCCAGATGGATAAGCGATTGCCGCTGTCGAGGCAATGGTGAGGCTCGATCGCCTAATCACGAAATGTGGCGTCGGTACGGTCCCTAAAAATGTTGAGGACAGGGCCGATAGTGCCGATTTTCCGGCTCCCCCCTTCCATGCCGACAAAATTCCGCTACAAGGCGGGGCTCATCTTTAGGCTCGGCATTTTGGCCGGGCGGCAACGGTTTGATTGATGTCCGACGACAGTTTTATCCGCGAAGTCAACGAAGAGATCCGCAGTGATCGCGCCAAGGCGTTATGGGACAGCTACGGCCCGATCCTGATTGGCGCTGCCGTGCTGATCGTGCTGGGCACTGCTGCTTTCGTCGGCTACCGTTACTGGGACACCAGCCGCGCCAACCGTTCCGGCGACGCGTTCTCGCAGGCGCTGACGCTGGCCAATGCCGGCAAGCAGGACGAGGCGCTGACCGCGCTCTCCTCGCTGGAAAAGGACGGCTACGGTGCCTATCCGCTGCTCGCCCGCATGCGCGCCGCCACCGTCAAGGCTGACAAGGGCGACTTCGCCGGTGCGGTGAAGGATTTCGATGACGTCGCCGCCGACGGCGCGATCCCGGGTTCTATTCGCGACATCGCACGGCTGCGTGCCGGCCTGCTTCTGGTCGACCACGGCAGCTTCGCCGACGTCTCCAGCCGCGTCGAGGCGCTGACCGCCGACACCAGCCCGTTGCGCCACACCGCGCGCGAGGCGCTCGGCCTGTCTGCCTGGAGGGAAGGCAAGTCGAAGGACGCGCTCAAGCTTTTCGAACAGATCGCCGCCGACGAAGGCGCGCCGGGCAATGCCCGTCAGCGCGCCTCGATGATGGCCGATCTGATCCGCGGCTCCGGCAACGCATCGTGATGGGCAATGAGCTTCAAAGTCGCCATCATCGGCCGGCCTAACGTCGGCAAGTCCACGCTTTTCAACCGCCTTGCCGGTCGCAAGCTGGCCCTTGTCGACGACACGCCCGGCGTTACCCGCGACCGTCGCGTTCATCCGGCCAAGCTCTACGACATTACCTTCGATGTGGTCGACACGGCGGGTTTCGAGGATGCGCCGGCATCGACGCTGCCTGGCCGCATGCGCCAGCAGACCGAGATCGCCATCCGCGAAGCCGACCTGATCTTCTTCCTGATGGATGCAAAGGCCGGTCTGATGCCGGACGATCGCACCTTCGCCGAAGTCGTGCGCCGCTCCGGCAAGCCGGTGGTGCTGGTCGCCAACAAGTCGGAAGCTCGCGGCGCCCAGGGCGGCATGCTGGAAGCCTGGGAACTCGGCCTTGGCGAACCCGTTCCGGTTTCGGCCGAGCACGGCCAGGGCATGCCGGATCTGCGCGATGCGGTGATCGAAGCACTCGGCGCGGAACGGGTGTTCGGTGAAGACGAAGAAGCCAGCGACGAGATCGCCATCTCGGAAGTGCTGATCGGCGAGGACATCGCCGATCCCGATGCCGACGATGTACCGGCCTATGACGAGGAAAAGCCGCTGCGCATTGCCGTGGTCGGCCGCCCTAATGCCGGCAAGTCGACCCTGATCAACGCGCTGATCGGTGAGGAGCGCCTGCTGACCGGCCCTGAGGCAGGCATCACCCGCGATTCCATCTCGGTCGACTGGGACTGGCGCGGCCGCCAGATCAAGCTGTTCGATACGGCCGGCATGCGACGCAAGGCCAAGGTCCAGGAAAAGCTGGAGAAGCTCTCGGTCCACGATGGCCTGCGCGCCATGCGTTTCGCGGAAGTCGTCATCATCGTGCTCGATGCCACGATCCCATTCGAGAAACAGGACCTGCAGATCGCTGACCTGATCATCCGCGAGGGCAGGGCACCCGTCATTGCTTTCAACAAGTGGGATCTCATCGATCATCCGCAGGAAGTGCTGGCGGAACTGCGCGAAAAGACCGAGCGGTTGCTGCCGCAGGCGCGCGGCATCCAGGCGGTCACCGTGTCGGCCGAGACCGGACGTGGCCTCGACAAGCTGATGGATGCGGTCGTGCGCACTCATAAGGTCTGGAACAGCCGTGTCTCCACCGGCAAGCTGAACCGCTGGCTGGAAGGCATCCTGGCGCATCATCCGCCGCCCGCCGTCGCCGGGCGCCGGCTCAAGATCAAATATGTGACGCAGGCCAAGACGCGCCCACCGGGCTTTGTCGTCTCGTGCTCGCGGCCGGACGCTCTGCCGGAATCCTATGTGCGTTACCTCGTCAACAGCCTGCGCGAGTCCTTCGACATGCCGGGCGTGCCGATCCGCATGGCGTTGCGCACGTCGGACAACCCTTTCGCCGGCCGCGCCAGGAAGAAGAGCTGAAGCCGGCGGAAGCACTCTAGGCGACGCTGCGAAGGCGTACCTGGCTTTGATTCTCAGTCAGCGCCGCACGCGCCGCCTGCAGCATGATGTCGGCCAGCCTTTGAGTGACCGGATCGGCTTCCGCATCTTTCCTGTGCAACCGCAATCCGATTTTTGGCAGCGCGGGCAATCCCGAAGCGTCGGCTGTTAGAGCTTTCACCGTCGGCGGCAGGCCGATATTGGTGCGTATGGTCAGGCCGAGGCCGGCGGCAACCGCCGCCCAGATTCCGGCAAGGCTCGGGCTGGAGAAGGCCAGCCGCCATGCCCGGTCGGAGCGGTCGAGCCTTTCGGTGGCGATCGTGCGCAGCAGGCAGGGCGCTTCCAAAGACACCAGCGGCAGCGGCGAGCCCTGCCAGTCCGCGATGTCGACATCGGCCGGTCCGATCCAGCGCAATTGTACATCGGCGACCGGCTCGCTGTTGGGCGGCGCCGCGCCATTGTCCCATGCCAATGCCAGGTCGAGGTTGCCGGCCACCACGCGCTCGGCCAGTTCCTGGCTGCGGGTGATCCTGGCTTCGATCTTCACCTTGGGATGGGCGCGCGCGAAGCGGCCGAGCACCTGCGGCAACACCATCTCGCCGAAATCCTCCTGCAGCCCGAGCCGTACCCAGCCTTCCAGTTCGACGTCGCGCACGGCGGATGCCGCCTCGTCGTTGAGGTCGATCAACCGGCGGGCGTAGCCGAGCATGGCCTCGCCGGCTTCCGTCAGCGTCAGCCCGCGTCCCGCCTTGCGGAAGAGTGCGGTGTCCGCCTGTTCTTCAAGTTTCTTCAGCTGGGCACTCACCGCCGAGGTCGATCGGCCGAGGCGTTCCGAGGCCTTGGCGAAGCTGCCGAGTTCCATGCCGGTAACGAAACTGCGCAGCGCGTCAAGATCGAAGGTGGTGCGGCTCATGTCCCTTGTCTCGCTTGCCCGTTTGTCCTGATTTTCAGGATTATAAGTCAAAAACTTCCTGATTTTTCGGATGAAGCTATGGGTGTAGTCAGGTTTCGTCAAGGCCGTCCGCTGGCGGCATCACGAAACAAGGACATCACGAATGTCACCAGAAATGTCGGTTCACCGCTTCCCATCGCCAGCAGGATCCTGCGCCGTTGCCGATGAATTCACTGCCGCTACGCCGCCACGGTTTGCTGCCGGCCATCGCTGGAAGGTGCTGGGTGTCGGCGTTGCCGCCAATGCCTGCTTTTCAATGATCTTTGCCGGACTGCCCAGCACGGCGGTCGCGATGCGGGCCGACTATCATCTCTCCAACCCCGACCTCGGCCTTGTGCTGGGCTGTCTCGGCCTCGGCGTCGCCATCAGCGAACTGCCCTGGGGCCTGCTCACCGATCGCTGGGGGGACCGGCGCGTGCTGCTCGCCGGTCTCGGCTCGCTGGTAGTCTGGCTCGGGCTGATGCTCGCCCTGCTGGTGCCGTCGCATGGCTATACGCCCAGCGTTCTTTTCCTTGCAGCCAACCTGCTTGTGGTCGGTCTGCTCGGCGGCAGTGTCAACGGCTCCAGCGGCCGCGCCATCATGGCATGGTTCGGCGAGGGCGAACGCGGCTTCGCCATGAGCATCCGCCAGACCGCCATCCCGCTTGGCGGCGGTCTCGGCGCCTTGCTGCTGCCGTCACTCGCCGAAGGCCTGGGCTTCGCAGCGGTCTATGCGCTGCTGGCCGTGACGGCGGCCGCCTGCACCTTCTTCACCTGGCTGTGGCTGCATGAGCCGTTGTCGCATCGGGCGGCGCAGCCGGTTTTCCCCGTCACCGCGCCCGCCCCACTGCGCAGCATCGCCATCTGGCGCCTCGCTGTGGCCGTCGGCATTCTCTGCTTTCCGCAGGTGGCGGTGCTGACCTTCACAACGGTTTTCCTGCACGACTTTGCCGGCATCGGCACGCTGCTCACCAGCGCTGCCCTGGCCACCGTGCAGATCGGCGCGATGGTGATGCGCGTCTGGAGCGGGCGCTGGACCGACCGCCACCGCAACCGCCGCGCCTATCTGCGCTTCTGCGCGCTGGTCAGCGGCATCGCCTTTGCCAGTCTCACGCTGCTCGTCGCGCTCGCTGCTCCCGGCAGCACCGCATTTGCCATCGCGCTCGTAGTCACGCTGGCCTTTGCCGGCATCAGCGTTTCGTCCTGGCATGGCGTCGCCTATGCCGAGATCGCCACGCTGGCCGGCGCCAGCCGGGCCGGCAGCGCGCTCGGTCTTGCCAACACACTGGTCTTCGTCGGCTTCTTCCTGGTGCCGCTGTCTATCCCGCATCTGCTCGCGGCAACGTCCTCGACCGGCATCTGGATGGCCGCGACGGCCTGCGCGCTTGTTGCCTGGCCGATCCTGCTCAAGCCCGAGCCTCGGGCCTGAGATACAGGCGGGGCGGGCGGTCCCGCTTTCGGACAGACGGATGGCCGATCGTTAACCGACCATCAAGGTTAATGCTTCATTTTGTTTTCCAGTGGCTTTTGATCAGCGTCCTGGAGAGTTCCGTGCATCGACGAATCGCAAAGCGGCTTCTTGCCGCCGCCGGTGACCGCAAACGCTCCTTCCTGCCCCCACTCGCCGTCGGCCTTGGTATCTGGATCGGTTTTCCCACCGCCGTCGCCTATCAGGACATGACCAGTCTGATCTCCGGCCTTGAATCCTCCAATGCCCGTTGGAACGCCTACGTGCAAAAGGCTGCCGCCGGCTCCATCCATGCGGCCGAACTGCCTTTCGTCGACAAGGATGCCGTCACCGGATCGCTTGCCGGCTCGGGTGTCCGGTTGCCCGGCGTCGGCACCGTCGCCTTCAGCGGCAAGGTCGCCAAGACGGGGGAGGTTTCCGACGAAGCGCGTGTGCTGCGCGCCGACAAGAAGGGCCGCATCGTCAAGATCGCACCGGTTGCGCCGCCGAAGAACTTCTCCGCCGGTTCGATTTTCCAGCGCACGTCGTCGCTGCTGCGGCCGAGCCTGGACAGTGGGCTGAAACTTGCCTTCGCCAAGCCCGACATCAAGGGCAAGGAAGTGCAGATCGCCTCTGCCTTCCACCTGCGTGAAGAGAAGAAAAAGGACGACGGCGTGCCGACGATGCTGGCCAGTCTCGTCAACAACAACACCGCCGATGTCCTTGCCACCGCTTACGCGCCTGCCGAGCCGGATTACGCCAAGGCATCGCCCTTCGAGGCGCTGTTGCAGGATGAGAAGCCGGCTGGCGGACGTTTTATTCCGCCGCTGGGCAAGGGCGACCACGCCTGGATGCAGACCCCATTGCCGGCTTCGGTATTCTCCCAGCCCGAGCAGAAATGCCTCGCCAACGGCATCTATTTCGAGGCTCGCAGCGAATCGCTGCGTGGCCAGGCCGCCGTTGCCCAGGTCATCCTCAACCGCGTCCGCAATCCGGCCTACCCGAAGTCGATCTGCGGCGTCGTCTACCAGAATGACGACTGGCTGAACCGTTGCCAGTTCTCCTTTGCCTGCGACGGCCGTCGCAAGCGCATTACGGAGCCGCAGAACTACAGGGTTGCGCAGGAAATCGGCATGGCTGTCACCGCCGGCAAGATCTTCCTGCCCGAAGTCGGCTCCTCGACGCACTATTATGCCGCCTATGTAAGCCCCGGCTGGGCACGGGCAATGAAGAAGATGACCAGGATCGGCCTGCACATCTTCTACCGCACCTATGGCGGCGGCTGGAGCTGACCCCGACGGCGCCGCATTCGGACCGGCCAAGAGGGCAGATTCTCTCCCCGGCCTGTCCAGTTCATGTCGGGCACGATGTCGCACTTATTTAAGTATATGATTTCATTTCATAAAATACTTGCCGACAAAGCTTCCTCCTCGGCTTGACGGGGGGAAGGCCTCTAACTATGTTGCCCGCGACTTGAAAGCGGGCGAACGGCGACGTTTTGGCCGGGTAGGGAGGTTACGATGGCCAACAAGCCAGACGGAACCGGACGGACAGGCGGCGACGGCAAGCCGGGCTTTCACGACGACGATCTTGAGCGCCGCCGGCGCGCCCTTGAAGCAGGTATTGCGACGAGGCGTTCGGAGAGGAGCCAGGGGGAAGAAGCGGCGAATGCCGGCCGTACCAGCGGGTATGGTCAGGCTTTCAAGCTATCAAGCGAGTTCATTGCCGGCATTGCCGTCGGCACCGGGCTTGGCTGGATGGTCGATCGTCTGGCGGGTTCATCGCCTTGGGGGTTGATCGTTGGCTTGCTGCTCGGCTTCGGAGCCGGCATATTGAATGTGCTGCGTTCCGCAGGGTCTGTCGCCGAGTTCGGACAGGGCGGAAGAAGCCCGGACGAACCGAAGAAATGAAATGCGGCCTCATACCGAAGCCGGCATGAACGCAAAAAGCCTGAAGTGGCTTTCGAGAGGGTTAGAAAGTGGCAGCAGCTGACAAGGTCGATCCGATCCATCAGTTCCACATCAACAACATCGTTCCGCTCAATATCGGCGGCTATGATGTTTCCTTCACCAATTCCGCGCTGTTCATGGTCGTCACCGTGGTGCTGGCGTCGGGCTTCCTTCTCCTGACCACCTCTGGCCGTGCGCTGATCCCGACCCGCCTGCAGTCGGTGTCGGAAATGTCCTATGAATTCGTCGCTTCGATGCTGCGCGACGCTGCAGGCTCGCACGGCATGAAGTTCTTTCCGCTGGTGTTCTCGCTGTTCATGTTCGTGCTGACCGCGAACCTGCTCGGCCTGTTCCCCTATTTCTTCACCGTCACCACCCACATCATCGTCACCTTTGCCCTTGCTGCGCTGGTGATCTGCACCGTGATCCTCTACGGTTTCTACAAGCACGGTTTTGGCTTCCTGAAGCTGTTCGTGCCGAGTGGTGTGCCGGGGATTCTGCTGCCGCTCGTGGTTGCGATCGAGGTCATCTCATTCCTCTCGCGCCCGATCAGCCTCTCTGTTCGTCTTTTCGCCAACATGCTGGCCGGACACATCACGCTCAAGGTCTTCGCCGGTTTCGTGGTGACGCTGACATCGATGGGTGCCGTCGGCATTGCCGGCGCGGTGCTGCCGCTGATCATGACGGTCGCCATCACCGCGCTGGAAATCCTGGTGGCTTTCCTGCAGGCCTACGTCTTCGCGGTGCTGACCTGCATGTATCTCAACGACGCCGTCCATCCGGGCGGACACTAGCGAATACCCGGCGTAACCCGCCGGCCAATCCAAGCAATCCAGATTCATCAAGGAGTTAATTGAAATGGACGCTGAAGCCGCAAAGTACATCGGTGCTGGTATCGCTTGCCTGGGCATGGGCGGCGCAGGCATCGGCCTCGGCAACATCTTCGGCAGCTACCTGGCTGGCGCTCTGCGCAACCCGTCGGCTGCTGACGGCCAGTTCGGCCGCCTGATTTTCGGCTTCGCCGTGACGGAAGCTCTGGGCATCTTCTCGCTGCTCATCGCCCTGCTGGCGCTGTTCGGCTGATACAGACCTGATGCCGGCCGGCGGCTTTTCTGCTGCCGGCCTGATTTTCGGGTCAGCCGGCCGGATGCTCCGTTGCCGGCCTGATTCCAGGCCAGAATGACAGGAACCACGAGATGTTCGTGACACCAGCGTATGCTGAAGAGGCCGCGCCTGCCGCTGCCGGCGATCATGCCGCGCAAGGCGAGACGCATGCCGGCACCGAAGTGCCAGCCGAAGGCGGCCATGGCGGAAATACCTTCCCGCCTTTCAATCCAGCCACCTTCTCTTCGCAGCTGTTCTGGCTGGTGATCACCTTTGGCCTGTTCTACATCTTCCTGAAGAAGGTCGTGATGCCGCGTCTCGGCGGCATCCTTGAAGTGCGCTCCAACCGCATCGCTCAGGATCTCGACCAGGCTGCCAAGCTGAAGGGCGAGGCGGATGCCGCGGTTGCCGCTTACGAGCAGGAGCTGGCAGAGGCCAAGGCCAACGCCAACACGATCGGCCAGAAGTCCCGCGACGAAGCCAAGGCGGAAGCTGAGACGGCTCGCAAGAGTGTCGAAGCCGGCCTCGAGAAGAAGCTGGCTGAAGCCGAAGAACGCATCACCGCGATCAAGACAAGCGCCATGAAGGATGTCGGCTCGATTGCCGAGACGACCGCCTCCGCCATTCTCGACAGTCTGGTCGGCAAGTCCGACAAGGCCGAAGTGGCTGCCGCTGTCAAAGCCGCTCGCTGAGGAGACCCGTCATGGACGCCACATCTCTCGCGACAGTCTGGGCAACGATTTCGTTGTTCATCCTGCTCGGAGCCATGATCTATCTCAAGGTCCCGGGTACGCTGGCGAAGTCGCTCGACACCCGTGCCGACAAGATCCGCTCCGAACTGGACGAAGCCCGCAAGCTACGCGAAGAAGCGCAGGCGCTGCTGGCTGAGTATCAGAAGAAGCGCAAGGAAGCCGAAAAGGAAGCCGCCGACATCGTCGAGGCAGCCAAGCGCGAAGCCAAGGCTTTTGCCGAGGAAGCGCACAAGAAGACCGAGGACTATGTGTCGCGCCGTACCGCGGTTGCCGAACAGAAGATCGGTCAGGCCGAGCGTGAGGCGATTGCCGAGGTTCGCGCCAGCGCCGTCGACCTGGCGGTTGAGGCTGCTCGCACCGTTCTCGCAGGCAAGGTCGACGCCAAGGCTGCTGCCGACCTCTTCAAGACCTCGCTTCAGGACGTGAAGTCCAAGCTCAACTGAGCTGTCGAGTTCGATTGATCTGTGAAAGCCGCTGGGGAAACCCGGCGGCTTTTTTCTTTCAGATGGGTCTGGATCGCTTGCCGCGCCTCCTTGTGTGGAGGCTGGTCAGTCCTCGACCGTCGCCGCTTCGAGACGAAACGGTGCGAAGGAAACCCGGTGCAGGCGGTGCAGGGGGCCATGGGCCGCAATGGCGGACCGATGGCGTGCCGTTGCATACCCCATATGCACCTCGAAGCCATAATGCTCATGGCGGCGGCCGCAGCCGGTCATCATGCGGTCGCGCATCACCTTGGCGACGATTGAGGCGGCCGCGATCGACTGCGAGCGCTGATCGCCTTTCACCAGGGCACGGCCTTCGCAAGGCAGGCCTGGCGGAATGTCGCGGCCGTCTGCCAATGCCAGTTTCGGTCGCATCGAAAGCCCGTCCAGCGCCCTTCGCATCGCTTCCAGGCTCGCGCGCAGGATATTGGAGCCGTCGATGCCCTCGGCGCAGATCGAAGCCATGCCGATTGCTTGCGCCTTGGCCAGGATCACCTCGAACAGCGCCTCGCGCTGCAGCAGTGTCAGCCGTTTGGAATCATCCAGTCCGTCGGGAATGTCGTCGGGGTTGAGCACCACCGCTGCTGCGACGACTGGGCCTGCAAGTGGCCCACGCCCGGCCTCGTCCATGCCGGCAACCGGCCACAGACCCTGCGCAATAGCCTTCTTCTCGATCGAAAAGTCCGGCTTTTCGACGATTTCGAACAAGAGCGGAGAATCAGGACGCATGCGAGCCATAATACGGCGAAGACTCGCACCCGTCCCGATTCTCCGCAAGCCCTCAGGCCAGCCGGGGTAGCTGGGAGAGGGCACCGTCTGACGGCCGGGGGACAGGGCCGGACGGGATCCTATGCTCAGGCGCCCCATAGTCCGGGCCGAGCTGGCAGGCCGAGCCTGCCGGAATGAGCAATTCCAGGAAAGTGCGTAGCGGTTTTCCGTCCGGAATTGCGTAAAACAAGAGTTGGAGCGTTTCCGCGTTTCCGTGAAAACGGAAACGCTCCAGTTCACAACAGCGTCAGCTGCTCGAACGGCCGTGCAGCCGGAACGAACTGGTCCGTCCGCAATTGCCGCCGTTCGAGATTGAAGCCGAGCCGCTTGGCTGCGATCTCGAAGCGCCGGCCGATCTGCCAGGCGTAGGGGCCAGCGCCTTTCATGCGCTTGCCCCATTCCGAATCGTAGTCCTTGCCGTCCCGCATTGAACGGATCAGCGACATCACGTGCCGGTAGCGGTCGGGATAGTGACGCAGCAGCCAGTCCTTGAAGATCGGGCTGACTTCCAGAGGAAGCCGCAGCACGACGTATCCGGCCTCTCGTGCACCGGCCGCATAGGCCGAATCGAGGATGCGCTCGATCTCGGGATCAGTGAGGCCGGGAACGATCGGCGCCACCATCACGGAGGCCGGAATGCCCGCATCCGATAGTTGCCGGATCGCTTCCAGCCGTTTGGTCGGTGTCGATGCCCGTGGCTCCATGGTGCGGGCGATCATGCGGTCCATGGTCGTCACCGACAGCGCGACTTTGGCCAGTCCGCGCTCGGCCATGCGCGACAGGATGTCGATGTCACGCGTCACCAGTGCCGACTTGGTGACGATGCCGACAGGATGGCCGCGTGCCTCCAGCACCTCGAGGACCTCGCGCATGATCCGGTACTGCCGTTCGATCGGCTGGTACGGGTCGGTGTTGGTGCCGATGGCGATGGTGCGCGGCTGGTAGCCTTCCTTCGACAGTTCCTTGTCGAGCAGGCGCGCTGCATCGGGCTTGGCGAACAGCTTGGCTTCGAAGTCGAGCCCGGCCGACAGACCCATGAAGGCATGCGTCGGCCGCGCAAAGCAATAGACGCAGCCATGCTCGCAGCCGCGATAGGGATTGATCGAGCGGTCGAAGGAGATGTCGGGCGATTCATTTCGCGTGATGATGGTGCGCGGCTTCTCCACCTGCACCTCGGTCTTGAACGGCGGCAGCTCTTCCAGCGACTCCCAGCCATCGTCGAAGACATGGCGGCTGACGGGTTCGAAGCGGCCCGAGGGGTTGATGCCGGCCGAGCGGCCACGATTGCGCTCGGGGCGCACCCGCATTCCGCTCTGGTCCAGGATGGCATTCGCCATCTCGGCCCTTCCTGCACCGAAAGCGGCAATGTCGGCACGCACAACCTGTTCCATCTTGGCTCTTTCCCAGGGGCTTTCTGCAGGGCGTCGAATCGCTGTCCTCATGAAATTATTCCTATCCTTGTTTTTAGAACAAAGCAAGAACTTGAATTGATGAAGATGGCTGGCGCCGGTCGCCGCTTTCCGCTATTCGGCAGGAATGCTCAGCGTCCTGATCGAAACGCGAAACAACGAAGAGGGCTTGGCGCGCACCCTGGCGTCGTTGGTCGGCGGCGTCGTCGAAGGCATGGTGCGTGAAGTGATCGTCTGCGATCTGGGCTCGACCGATCAGACGGCCAAGGTGGCCGAGCACGCGGGCTGCCGCCACCTGACTGCCGGCGGCGTTGGCGCGGGCGTCGCCGCGGCCAAGGGTGACTGGTTGCTGCTTCTGGAGCCGGGGGCGAGGCTCGTAGAGGGCTGGGCAGATGTGGTCTCCGACCATATCGCGCACTCCGGCAAGCCCGCACGGTTTTCATCGGCTCGAGGCGCTCGCACACCCTGGTTCAGCAGGCTGCTTTCGCGGCGGAATGCCATCGCCGACGGCCTCGTCATCAGCCGCAAACAGGCGGCAGCATCACAACAGCTGGCAAACGGCGCACAGGCGCTTGCCGCCAGCGTGCGTGCCGCGTCGTTGCCGGCGGATATCTGGCCGGCTCCTCGCCGCTAGACCAGGGTCATGCTCGGGCAGGGGCGCCCGCGATCGACCCCCTGACAACGAGGTCGACGGGCCATACCTCGCCGCGCGCACCATCTTCCAGGCCGGACAGTCGCGCGATCAGCCGCTCCGCTACCCTGGCGCCGGCAGCGCGGATCGAGGAGCGGGTGGTCGACAGCGGCACCGAGAAGTTCTCGGGCTTCAGCCAGGAGAAGACGTCGTCATGTGCAACCAGCGACAGGTCGCCCGGTATGGTCAGGCCGAGTTCGCGAACCGCGCGAACGACACCGAGCGCCATGATGAGGCTGGAGCAGAGGATCGCCGTTGGCGCGTCGCTGCCTTCCAGCACGCGCCTTGCCGCGCGATAGCCGCTCTCCTCGGTCATGACGGTCGAGGAGACCTGATCGTCCGGCAAGGCAAGCCCGTTGCCGGCCAAGGCGCGTCGTACGCCGCGCTCGCGATGGATGGCAAAGGTTTCCCTGTCGTCGCCATTGATCAGCGCGATGCGCCGATGGCCGAGCTGGATCATAAGGCGGGTCGCCTCATGGAACGCGCCCTCATTGTCGATGTCGAGATAGGGATAGTCGAAATCGAAGCCGTCGCTGCGTCCATGCACCAGGAAGGGCAGGCCTAGCGTGTCGAGCAAGGCGACGCGGCTGTCCTGCGGACGCGGCGAGGAGACATAGACGGCATCCACCTGCTTGTTGGCAACGATGCGCCGATAGGTGGTTTCCTGCTCCTCGGCATCGGCGGGCGACAGCACGAGATCGAGTTCATGCGCGCGGGCATAGTCGCCGAGTCCGGACAGGAACTCGACGAAATGCGGGTCGATGTCGACGGCCGCGCCCGTCGGTAGCACGTAGCCGATCATGCCGGTCTTGCCGGTGGCCAGTCGGCGCGCGGAGGGGTTGGGACGATAGCCATGGCGCTTGGCAGCGTCGACGACCCGCCGGCGTGTTTCCTCATTGACTTCGGGATAGCCGTTCAGGGCACGGCTCACCGTAGTCTGCGAGAGCTCCAGCATCTGCGACAGCTGCTTGAGGTTCAATTGCGCCTCCCAAAGCGCTTGGAGAGCCTTCTCGGCCTTGTCAGCCAAGTTTGCAAAGAGAACTACATTAGGTCCAAGTGATGCGGCTTTGAAGCGAATTTGCTGCTGCAATGCCGAAAAATCATGCTGCACTGCGATTTTCACGGCATGTTTCACTCATTTAAATCGATTAATTACGGTCGCCCTTGACTCTTTTGGGTTTCGGTGGCGAGATGCGCCAAGCCAAAGCGCTTTGAATGCTGGTTTCGGAAGGTTGCAGACATTTCCGGGCTCGGGCACAGTCAGGCGACGTCGGCGGCGGAATGGAGGTTCCGTCGGTATCCGATCCAGAGGGAGGATTGCAGATGAAGAAGCTTTTGTTGCTGGGCACGGCGGTTGCTGCGCTGGCCCTGGCTGTGACCGCACAGGCCGCCGAGCTGAAGTTCAAGCCAGGCGAGGATTCCAAATTCAACTGGGCCAATTACGAGGACCTGAAGAAAGTCGATCTCAAGGGCGAGACGCTGACCGTCTTCGGCCCGTGGCGCGGTCCGGACGAGACGCAGTTCCAGTCCGTCCTCGACTATTTCCGCGAGGCAACCGGGGCGACCATCAATTATTCCTCCTCGGAAAACTATGAGCAGCAGATCGTCATCGACACGCAGGCAGGCAGCCCGCCGAACATCGCCATTCTTCCGCAGCCGGGCCTGATCCAGGATCTCGCGTCGAAGGGCATGCTGACGCCGCTCGACGATGCCACTGCCGCCTATGTGAAGGACAATTACGGCGCCGGCCAAAGCTGGGTCGATCTCGGCACCTACAAGGACAAGGACGGCAACGCGAAGTTCTTTGCCTACCCCTGGAAGCAAGACCTGAAATCGATGGTCTGGTATGTGCCGGAGAATTTCGAGGAGAGCGGCTACAAGGTCCCCGAGACCTGGGAAGACATGATGGCCCTTTCCGAAAAGATCATTGCCGACGGCGGTGTGCCATGGTGCATCGGCCTTGGCTCGGGCGGTGCCACCGGCTGGCCGGCGACCGACTGGGTCGAAGACATCATGCTGCGCACGGTCAAGCCCGACGTCTACGTCAAATGGACGAAGAACGAGGTTCCGTTCACGGATCCCCAGGTCGTCAACGCCCTGAAGGTCTTCAACGACATCGTGCAGAACCCGAAGATGGTCGACGGTGGCACCGCAGCGGTCGCGGCGACAGACTTCCGCGATTCACCCAAGGGTCTCTTCAGCGTACCGCCGAAATGCTACATGCACCGCATGGCGTCCTTCATCCCGTCCTTCTTCCCGGAAGGCAAGAAACTTGGCGAGGATGCCGACTTCTTCTACCTGCCGCCGATGGCGTCGCATGCGGATCTTGGCAAGCCCGTGCTGGGCGCAGGCACTTTCGCGATGGTCACGAAGGACTCCAAGGCAGCCCGCGCCTTCATCGACTTCCTGAAGATGCCGCTGTCGCACGAGATCTGGATGGCCCAGTCCGGTTTCCTTTCCGCCCTCAAGACGACGAAGCCCGAGGCCTACGCCAACGATATCCTGCGGCGTGAAGGCGAGGTGTTGCTGAACGCTTCGACCTTCGGTTTCGACGGATCGGACCTGATGCCCGGCAAGATCGGCGCCGGCGCGTTCTGGACCGGCATGATCGACATGGTCGGTGGCAAGGCGCCCGATGCGGTTGCTGCCGATATCCAGAAGAGCTGGGACGGCATCAAGTAAGCAAATCCAGGCGTATGGCCTCCCAAGGCAGCCGGTCCGGGCACATGGGCCCCGGATCGGCCTAAGGATGCGAGGTCAGGGAAGGGGAAACCGCAACGGTCCGGTGGCGTGCCTGCGCTGCCCGGTCTTGTGCAGTCACAGATCCGCAGCAAGGGGAGGAACCCATGGCGGCTCAGATCTTTTCGGCCATTCTCGTCATTCTGATCGGCGTCGGCGGCTGTGTCGCCTATTTCTGGGGTGCCAACAAATTTGTCGATCTCATCTTTCCTTCACGCGGCGTCAGCGGCCAGGCGGCGATCGACAATCTGCGCCGGCAGGGATTGATCCGGCCCTGGCTGTTCATCGGGCCGGCGCTGATCCTTCTGGTTGTCTACCTCATCTATCCGGTCATCAGCACCGTCATCACTTCGTTCCAGGACAAATCGGGCCACGGTTTCGTCGGGCTCGCGAACTATCAATGGGCTTTGGGGGACGGGCAGTTTCGCAACTCGATCTTCAACAACCTGCTATGGTTGCTGGTCGTGCCAGCCGCCTGTACCTTCCTCGGCCTTGTCATTGCCGTGCTCACCGACAAGATCTGGTGGGGGACCATCGCCAAATCGCTGATCTTCCTGCCGCTCGCCATCTCTTTTGTCGGCGCCAGCGTGATCTGGAAGTTCATCTACGAATACCGCGGCGAGGGGCAGGTGCAGATCGGCGCGCTCAATGCCGTCGTGCAGTGGCTCGGCGGTGACCCGCAGGTATGGATCTCCATGCCGTTCTGGAACAACTTCTTCCTGATGGTCATCCTGATCTGGATCCAGACCGGTTTCGCCATGGTCATCCTGTCCTCGGCTTTGCGCGGCATTCCCGAGGAGACTATCGAGGCGGCCGTCATCGATGGCGCCAACCCCTTCCAGATATTCTGGAAGATCATGATCCCGCAGATATGGGGCACGATCATCGTGGTGTGGACGACCATCACCATTCTGGTGCTCAAGGTCTTCGACATCGTGCTGACCATGACCAACGGGCAATGGAACAGTCAGGTGCTCGCCAATCTGATGTTCGACTGGATGTTCCGGGGCGGTGGTGATTTCGGCAAGGGCGCGACCATTGCGGTCATCATCATGATCGCCGTTCTGCCCATCATGATCTGGAACATCCGCCAGGCAAACCGGGAGGGCTTGTGAGATGGCGCAGGCAAGCGGCAAATCGGCAGGCAGGTCCTCCCTCGGCACATGGGGAGTTCATATCGCAGCACTGCTCTTTGTAGTGGTCTGGACGATCCCGACGCTGGGTATTCTCGTCACCTCCCTGCGCGACAAGGACCAGATCGTCGGCTCTGGCTGGTGGGCTTCCTTCTTTAATTCGACACAGGTCCAGCAGGTGCGCCTGGCCGAACCCGGCAAACAGATCGAGAAGGATGGCAAGTTCGTCATCGAAGGCAATGTCTTTGAAAATCCGAGCACCAGCCAGGTTTCGGCCTTCGGTGCTCGTGCCCAGGAGCCGACCAAGTTCCAGGTTGGAACAACGGCCGACCTTGGCGAGGGCGAAACGCTGCAGATCAATGCCGACGGCAGCTATGTGCAGTCCTCCATCAAGAAGTTCGAAGGATCGCGCGGCCAGCGCGTTTATTTCTCGTCGACCGTCCCGCCAAGGTTCACGACCGAGAACTACGGCAACGTGCTGACCTCCGAGGGGGTTGGCCGTTCTTTCCTGAATTCGCTGACGGTGACCATTCCCGCAACGATCATCCCGATCATGATTGCCGCCTTCGCCGCCTATGCGCTGGCCTGGATGCGGTTTCCGGGGCGCGCGCTGCTGATCGCGGTCATCATCGGCCTGCTGGTCGTACCACTGCAGATGGCGCTCATTCCACTGCTCGAAATGTACAACGGCGTCGGCAATCTCTTTGGCGTCCCCTCCAAGACCTATCTCGGCATCTGGCTGGCGCATACGGGCTTCGGCCTGCCTTTCGCCATCTATCTGCTCAGGAGCTACATCGCCGGTCTGCCGCGCGAAATCATGGAATCCGCCCGTATCGACGGTGCCAGCGATTTCGAGATCTTCATGAAGATCGTTCTGCCGTTGTCCTTCCCGGTGCTGGCTTCCTTCGCCATCTTCCAGTTCCTGTGGGTATGGAACGATCTTCTGGTGGCGATGGTTTTCCTGGGGACCGGCTCCAACGAACTGGTGCTGACGGGCAAGCTCAACGCGCTGTTGGGATCGCGTGGTGGTGATTGGGACATCCTGACGACCTCCGCCTTCATCACGATCATTCTGCCGCTGATCGTGTTCTTCTCATTGCAGCGCTACTTCGTGCGTGGCCTGCTGGCAGGTTCAGTCAAAGGGGGTTGATGGTGAAGCAAGCGGTGCAGCGCAAGGTCGAGGCAGCCATGCCGTCGGTCGATCGCGACTGGTGGCGCGGGGCGGTGATCTATCAGATCTATCCGCGCTCCTACCAGGACACGAACGGCGACGGCATCGGCGACCTCAAGGGCATCACAGCCCGACTTGGCTACATTGCTTCACTGGGGGTGGATGCAATATGGATATCGCCCTTCTTCAAATCGCCGATGAAGGATTTCGGTTACGACGTCAGCGATTATTGCGACGTCGATCCGATGTTCGGCTCGCTTGCGGATTTCGATGCGCTGGTGGCCGAGGCGCATCGTCTCGGCCTCAAGGTGATGATCGACGAAGTGCTGTCGCACACCGCCGACATCCACCCCTGGTTCGTGGAAAGCCGGTCCAGTCGCAACAATCCGAAGGCGGACTGGTATGTCTGGGCCGACGCCAGGCCGGATGGCACGCCACCCAACAACTGGCTGTCGATCTTCGGTGGTTCAGCCTGGCAGTGGGATACCCGTCGCCAGCAATATTACATGCACAACTTCCTTTCCGAGCAACCGGACCTGAACTTCCACAACCGGGAGGTCCAGGACGCGCTGCTCGACATCACCCGTTTCTGGCTGGAGCGTGGTGTCGATGGTTTCCGTCTCGACACGATCAATTTCTACTTCCACAGCGAAGGCCTGGAGAACAATCCGGCGCTTCCGCCGGAAGAGCGCAATGATCAGACCGCGCCGTCGGTGAACCCCTACAACTACCAGGACCACGTCTACGACAAGAGCCGGCCGGAAAACCTGGCTTTCCTCGAGCGCTTCCGTGCTCTCCTGGATGAATATCCGGCGGCAGCGGCCGTCGGCGAAGTCGGCGATTCTCAGCGCGGGCTGGAGGTGGTTGCTGCCTACACCGCGGGCGGCAAGCGCGTGCACATGTGCTATTCCTTCGATTTCCTGGCGCCTGAAAAGATCAGTGCCGCCAAGGTGCGTGCCGTGCTCGAGGCTTTTGACCGTGTCGCCAGCGACGGCTGGTCCTGCTGGGCTTTCTCCAACCACGATGTGGTGCGCCACGCCTCGCGCTGGGCCGCCAGCGAAGCTGACCCTGTTGCCTATCTCAAGGTCGTGTCGGCCCTGCTGCTGTCCCTGCGCGGCTCCGCCTGCATCTATCAGGGCGAAGAGCTCGGCCTCGGCGAGGCCAACCTGGCCTTCGAAGACCTGCAGGATCCATACGGCATCCGGTTCTGGCCGGAATTCAAGGGCCGCGACGGCTGCCGCACGCCGATGGTGTGGGAAGCCGCATCACCCAATGGCGGTTTCTCCAGCGCCAAGCCGTGGCTGCCGGTGCCGGGCGAACATCTGTCCAAGGCAGTGAATGTCCAGGAAAGCGACGGCACTTCGCTGCTTCAGCACTACCGCCGCTTCCTCGCCTTCCGCCGCGCCCATCCCGCGCTGGCGAAAGGCGACATCGAGTTTGTGCAAGGGCAGGGAGACGTCGTCGTCTTCTCACGCCAGGAAGGCAACGAACGCGTCGTCTGCGCCTTCAATCTCGGCAACAGCATCACCGAAGTGGATCTCGGTGGCGGACGTTCCTTGCAACCGTTGCCGGGGCATGGTTTTTCTTCGCAATCGGGGACCGGCAAGCTTCGCCTTGGCGGTTATGGAGCCTGGTTCGGGCGTCTCGCCTGAGCCGAAAACAATAAAGGGAGGAAACAATGGCCGATCTGACCCTCAGGCAGGTGAAGAAGTCCTACGGCAACATCCACATTCTTCACGGCATCGACCTCGACATCAAATCGGGTGAGTTCATCGTGTTCGTCGGTCCGTCCGGCTGTGGCAAGTCCACCTTGCTGCGCTCCATCGCCGGTCTTGAGGAAATCACCTCGGGCGATTTGAACATCGCCGGCGAGCGGGTCAACGACGTGCCGCCGTCGAAGCGTGGCATCGCCATGGTCTTCCAGTCCTACGCGCTCTATCCGCACATGACGGTCTACGACAACATGGCTTTCGGCATGAAGATCGCCGGCGAGAAGAAGGAAGAGATCGACCGCCGCGTCAAGCAGGCCGCCGAGATCCTGCAACTGACCAAATATCTCGACCGTCTGCCCAAGGCGATGTCGGGTGGTCAACGCCAGCGTGTCGCAATTGGCCGGGCCATTGTCCGCAATCCCAAGGTGTTCCTGTTCGATGAGCCATTGTCGAACCTCGACGCGGCCCTCCGCGTCGCCACCCGCATCGAGATCGCCAAGCTGAAGGAATCGATGCCCAACACCACCATGATCTACGTTACCCACGACCAGGTCGAAGCCATGACGCTGGCCGACCGCATCGTGGTGCTGAAGGATGGCCATATCGAGCAGGTCGGTACACCGATGGAACTGTACAAGCGGCCGGGCAACCTGTTCGTCGCTCAGTTCATCGGCTCGCCGGCCATGAACATCCTGCCGGCGACGGTTGAAAAATCAGGTGCGACCACCACGATCAGCCATGTCGGCGGCCGCAAGGCATCGGCGCCGATCGCAACGCCGGCCGGTGCGCAGGGGGCGGCAATCTCGTTCGGCGTGCGGCCGGAGGATCTCTCCATCGCCACAGGTTCGGATTACCTTTTTGAAGGCAAGGTCGACTACATCGAACAGCTTGGTGAAGTGCAACTGGTCTATGTCGATATCGGCCGTGGCGACCAGCCGCTCACCGCCAAGCTGCCGGGCAACGTCGAAGTACAGCGCGGCAGCAGCCTCAGGCTCACGGCCAGTGGCGAAGACCTGCATATCTTCGATGCCGACGGGCGCTCGTTCGCGCACTATGAGGCGGCGGCCAAGGCAGCCTGAGCTTCGTCAGCAGACCAGACGCAAGAGGGCCGCGCGGCCCTCTTGCTGCTTTAAATATCTGGCAAGAGCGGCTGCTGTCAGTTGCCCTCTCTCACGACGGTCAGGTGCGTCGCTTTTTTCGTCGGTACCTGATCGATGATGCGATAGCCAAGTGTCGCAAGATCGATGTCCGAGAACAGGTTTTCGCCGGAGCCCATCAGGAAGGGCGAGACGGCGAGATGCAGGTCATCGACAAGCCGCGCCCTGAGATATTGCTTCAGCGTTTCGACGCCGCCGCCGATACGGACATCCTTGCCCGCTGCTGCCTGCCTGGCCTGCGCCAGTGCGTCTGCGATCCCGCCGGTGACGAAATGGAAGGTCGTGCCGCCTTCCATTGTGATCGGCGAACGGGCGTGATGGGTCAGCACAAAAACCGGTACGTGATAGGGTGGGTTGTTGCCCCACCAGCCCTTCCAGCTCTCGTCCGGCCATGGACCGCGCACTGGCCCGAACATGTTTCGACCGAGAATCCAGGCGCCAAGATTGTCGAAGCTGCGCGCGGCGAATTCGTTGTCGACGTCTTTTAGTCCCTCTCCCTGGCCAACCATCTTCTGGAAGGTGTCGGTTTCGAAAAACCATTCATGCAACTTTTCGCCATTCTCACCGAGCGGGTTTTCGAGGCTCTGGTTCGGTCCGGCACCATAGCCATCTTGCGAAATCGAGAATGCGCGAACCACCAGTTTGGACATCACGAGCTCCTATAACCAATTGCAATTTGCAACTGGTTATAGGATAACTGATTGTGAATTGCAACTGGTATATCTTATGTGCTTATGACCCGGTTGCCGCAAAAATAAAGCGGCGGGCAAGCCCGCCGCTTTTTGCATTTCGGATAAGGCCAGCTGTTAACGGTTGCCGAAATGGTCAACCCTGTAGTCGATGGCTGCCTGGTCGGTCTTGTCAGCTGCCTGGTCGGTCTTGTCAGCAGAGTTCAGCTTGCCACCACCCAGCCATTCCGCAGCGACACTGTGTGTGGCGATCGAGGCAGTGTGTCCCGTGTCGACAGTCGTCGCATGGGGGTTCGAGCCGGCATAGGCATCAAAATTGTCGCTACCAGCGAAAGCGGCACCAGAGGCAACCAGAAGAGCGGCAGCGGTAAGAGCAAGGGTCTTCATTTTCAAACTCCAACGTTCGGTTTTTTCCGTCCGTCAGCGGCGTGTTTCTTGGGAGGTCATCGCGTCGTTCGGACAAGACATAAATGAAAATGGGTGGCCAAAGGTTCCAATCACAAGAATGTTTATTGAAATTGATGATTGCCACTTGAAGTTTTTATGGTCTCAACCATCATTGAAAACAAGCTTGTTTTCAATGGAGTAAGAGGAGATGAATTTATCATTCGATAATATGGCGCTGAAAAATTTTAGCATTTCTTAAAAGAAGCGTATTATATTTTGAAAATTGGAGATGGATAAGAGATGTTCATAATGAGACTATTCGAGGTCGATGCATAAACAGAAAAAGCGGCGGGCAAGCCCACCGCTTTTTGAGGTTGGATACCGGCTGACGCCGGTGGCCATATTAGCTGTTGCCGCCGAGGCGCGGGGCACCTTCGGTGATCGTCTTCACGGTTTCCTGCGAGGAAGCCGAACCGTTCTGGATCGAAGCCGTGTAGGAGCTGTCGACGTTCGAATAGGTGTTGTTCGAGCCGTAGTGATCGCTACCGTTGGCGAAAGCGGAGCCGGCAGCAACCAGGAGGGCGGCGGCGGTGAGAGCAATGGTCTTCATTTTCGTATCTCCAATTAGGATGATCAGTTGATGTGTCGGTTTGTGATTAGCTGTTGCCGCCGAGGCGCGGGGCACCGTCGGTGATCGGCTTCGCGATCGTGCCGAAGTCGTGCTTGGCAGCGTCAGCCTTGACCGAAGCGGTGTAGGAACCGTCGACGTTCGAATAGGTGAAGTTCGAGCCGTAGTGGTCGCTACCGTTGGCAAAAGCCGAACCAGCGGCGACGAGCAGGGCAGCAGCAGTAAGAGCGAGCGTTTTCATTTTCGTATCTCCAAATGAGAATGGGTTGATGTGTTGGCTGTAATTAGCTGTTGCCGCCGAGGCGCGGGGCGCCGTCGGTAACCGGCTTCGCGATCGTGCCGAAGTCGTGCTTGGCAGCGTCAGCCTTGACCGAAGCGGTGTAGGAACCGTCGACATTCGAATAGGTGAAGTTCGAGCCGTAGTGGTCGCTACCGTTGGCAAAAGCCGAACCGGCGGCAACGAGCAGGGCAGCAGCAGTAAGAGCGAGGGTTTTCATTTTCGTACTCCAAAATCTCTTTTTCCGTCCGTCAGGCGGCGTGGTGTCTTGGGAGGCAATCTCGTCGTTCGGACAGCACAGAAATGGGTTTGGCCTGGAAAAGGTTCCAATCACGAGAATGTTTAGCAGCCATGCAAAAATGGCTCTTGAAGTTTGGTTTCTGTGACACAGAGGCTCTAAAAAGCATTTTGTTTTCAATTGGATAAGTTGCTTATCGGGAACCGGTATTAAAAAACATACTGAACCATCGTTCAGTGAATCTCGAACGGATTGTCTTTGTTTTGTGAACAAGCCGATGATTTTTTGCCGGAAAACGTTGACGTCGGGGAGATCAAAAATCATCGAGGCTGCGAGGCTGCGAGGCTGCGAGGCTGCGAGGCTGCGAGGCTGCGAGGCTGCGAGGCTGCGAGGCTGCGAGGCTGCGAGGCTGCGAGGCTGCGAGGCTGCGAGGCTGCGAGGCTGCGAGGCTGCGAGGCTG
>DASZAX010000032.1:0-22558 GCA_035944705.1 Mesorhizobium sp.
CTATCGCGGTGACGAGGCGATTGCCGACAAGGCGATCCGCGACCAGCTGCACCAGTGGGAACAGGCCGGCTACGGCAACCTTCCCGTCTGCATGGCCAAGACGCAATATTCCTTCTCGACCGATCCGAACCTGCGTGGTGCTCCGACCGGCCACACCGTTCCGGTGCGTGAGGTCCGCCTTGCCGCCGGTGCCGGCTTCGTCGTCGTCATCTGCGGCGAGGTCATGACCATGCCTGGCCTGCCCTCCAAGCCATCGTCGGAGAAGATCTTCCTCAACGATCAGGGACAGATCGAGGGGTTGTTCTAAAGGGAATGGCAGTCGGCAATCGGCAGTCGGGGTATCGTTCTTTTCCGACTGCCGACTGCCGATTGCCTCGTTTCAAATGACACTACCGGGGAAGCTTTCACTCTACGAAGCCATCGGTGGTGATGATGGCCTGGATCGTCTCGTCCAGGCATTTTACGACATCATCGAACAGGACGGGGATGCGAAGGAACTGCACCTCCTCCATCGTCGCGGCCATGGTGTCGCCCATTCCCGCATCGAGCAGTTCGACTATCTCTCCGGCTTTCTCGGCGGCCCGCAACACTATGTGCAAAGGCACGGTCACTCGCGGCTGCGCGAGATCCACGAACATGTGCCGATCGGCCCGGAGATGCGCGATCTCTGGCTGAAATGCATGACGAAGGCAGTCGCCGAAGCGGGCATCGCCGAACCGACCGCCGGCCAGCTCATGCAGCATCTGACGCGCGCGGCCGAGGTCGCCGGGAACCAGGACTGAAGCAATTCCAGGAAAAGTGTGTAGCGGTTTTCCGTCCGGAATTGCGCAAAACCAAATAACTATCCAGAAATCGCGGCGCGCGCCTGCTCTTCCAGCCAAGCCACCATCTTGCGGTATGGCACCGGCCCATGGCTGATGCGGGCGACACCGAGCTCGGCCAGCTTCCCGCGCGGCGGCACATGCGCCAGCGCGATGATGTTGACCGGCAGCGTTACCGCCTTGCACAGTTTTTCGATCAATGCCGGATCGCCAAGGCCGGGAGCAAAGAAGCCGTGCGCGCCGGCCTTCTCATAAGCTGCAGCCCGTGCAACCGCCTGTTCGATCAAAGCGTCGCTGTGCTCATCAGGCTTGGCTTTCAGGAAGATGTCGGTGCGAGCATTGATGAAGGCCGGAACGCCGCTCGCGTTGACCGCGTCCGCCGCCGCCTTGATGCGCTCGACCTGCACCGCGATCTCGTAGAGGCCGCCACCGCCGACAATCTGGTCTTCGAAATTGAAGCCGACCGCACCAGCCTCGATCGCCTGTGTCACGGTAGCGGCAACTGTCGCTGGCGCAGGGCCATAGCCGCTTTCGAGATCCATCGTGGCCGGCAATTCCACCGAAGCGGCGATGCGGCGGAAATTGTCGAGCGCCAGTGTCAGCGGGATCTTCTCGCCGTCGGGATAGCCGAACGCAGCCGCGACCGGCCAGCTGCCAGTCGCCAGCGCCTTGGCGCCGGCCTTGACGACAGCCTGGGCGCTGCCTGGATCCCAGACGTTGAAAAGCACCACAGGGTCGCCCTTGACGTGGAGGGCACGGAAAGCACGCGCGCGTTCGATCTGGTCGGTCATGGATTTGCCTTGTGCAGGATATCGGACTGTCGTGACCCTAACGTGCACCTCTCAGCCGCGCCATGGCACAGATCCACAATGCTGACATATCCAACCCGGTCAAAAAGACCTTCTGCAAATCGGCCTCAGACACCCCTTTGATCAGGACAACGGTGTGCGGGCAGCCTCGACGCCATATTCGGCCGCGGCATCGGCGAGTGTGTGCCAAAGGCTGTCGGCGAAACTGGTAAAGACGAGCAGGCTGTAGACCGGACTGCCGTTGGCGGCATCAGGTCCGCGCCACAGATTGACGCCGGTATGGTCGATCGACGTCGCGGCTGCCGCCCCTACCGGAAAAACGGTGTCGTGCAGATCGATCGACGACACTTTCGCCAACGCTTCGCGTACCCTGGCCCCCGACAGTCGGATCAGGCAGCGTCCACCGGACTGATCGCTGAAAGATGCAGTACCCTCGAAGAGGGCCGCCAGCGATGGGACAGGATCCGGCTCATTTCCCGCGCTGAGCACAAAGAACTGATCCGGACCGGTCCAAATCAGCGTAACGCCCTTGCCGACAGCCGCTCCGGGTTTCTCCGGCGGCAGCACACCCCAGGCCTTTTTGGCCGCCTTTGCGACAGCAGCGACCTGGCCACGCCGCGCCATCACCTGCACCAGGTTGAAGTCACTGATTTCCGTCATCGCGATGCCGGCATCGCCGGAGGCCAGACCAAGACGGCCCGGTGCAAACGCCTTGCGCAGCGGTGACTGCGCTTCCCAGGAATACTCAGCCACGCTGGCGCCCTCCTTCCGGATCGTAAAAGACCGGGCTGGCGATCTCGACCTCCATGTCCTCGCCCCGCAACGGATCATAGGCCCGCACGATCTCGCCATGCCGTTCGCGCCCGCGCTCGACCAACGCCAGTGCGATCCAGTGACCGAGCATCGGCGAGTAGCAGACCGAGGTCAGATAGCCCTGATCCGTATCGGGACCGGGAGCCGCGCCCTTGGGGATGATATGCGCGCCCGACCGCAGCCTGTTGGTCTTGTTGACCGGCTTGATGCCCACCACCACCTGTCGGTCTGGCGCCACCAGCGCCTCGCGCCCAGCCATGGCGCGGCCGATATAGTCCTTTTTCTTCGACATCATCTTGCCGAGGCCCAGATCGTCGGCTGTCGTGGTGCCGCTGAGTTCGGGACCGGCGACATGGCCCTTTTCGATGCGCATCACGCCGAGCGCTTCGGTGCCATAGGGGGTGACTCCGAATTCCGCACCGGCACGCATGAGGTTCTCGGCCATGGCTTCGCCATAGCGTGCCGGCACGCCGATTTCGAACGCCATCTCGCCCGAGAACGAGATGCGGTAAAGCCTGGCCCGCATGCCGCCGCGCAACGACACTTCGCGCACACCCATGAACGGAAAACCTTCATTGGAGAGGTCTTCCGCCGGATCGCACAGGTTCTTCAGAAGATCGCGCGTGTTGGGACCCGCGATCGAGAACTGAGCCCACTGGTCGGTGACCGAAGTCAGTTGCACGTCGAGATCGGGCCACAGCACCTGCCGGCAATATTCGAGATGCTGCATCGCAGGCCCGGCCTTGGCGGTGGTGGTGGTGAGGAAATAATGATCCTCGGCCAGCCGCGATGTCGTGCCGTCGTCATAGACCAGCCCGTCCTCGCGCAGCATCAGCCCGTAGCGCGCCTTGCCGACGGCGAGATTGGAGAAGGTGTTGATGTAGAGCCGGTCGAGGAAGGTGCCGGCATCCGGACCACGCACGTCGACCTTGCCCAGCGTGGAAACATCGCAGAAGCCGACGCCGCTGCGTACGGCGCGTACCTCACGCGTCACCGATTCCAGCCAGTCCTTCTCGCCGGCAATCGGATACCATTGCGCGCGCTTCCACAGGCCCGTGTCGACGAACACGGCACCCCGCGCGGCTGCCCAGTGATGTGACGGCGTCAGGCGCCACGCGTGGAAATTCTCGTCACGGTGGTGTCCGGCCAGGGCACCGATCGCCACCGGCGCATAAGGCGGCCGGTAGATCGTGGTGCCGGTATCGGCAATGTCGCGCCCCGTTGCCTCGGCCATCAAGGCAAGACCGTTGACGTTGGACAGCTTGCCCTGGTCGGTCGCCATGCCGAGCGTGGTGTAGCGCTTCAGATGCTCGACGCTCTCGAAGCCTTCACGCTGCGCCAGCTTCACATCGGAAGCCGTTACATCGTGCTGGAAATCGACGAAAGCCTTGCCGCCTTCGACATGCCACAACGGCTTGATGGCAAATCCTTCGTCGTCGCCCTGGGGCTCTTCACCAGCCTTACCCTTGGCGCCGCAATCTTTCGCGGCAACGGTCCCGGCCGCATGGCCTTCGCGCAGGCAGGCAGCGAGCGAGAAATCACCGCTGGCTGCGCCCACCATGACCATGCCGGCAGGACACTGTCCGGGTACAAAAGCCGCGATGTCATCGCGCCAGATCGGCCTGCCGCGCTGGAACGACGACAGCGCCACATTCGGATTCCATCCACCCGACATGGCCAGGCAGTCCGTTTCGATCTGTTGCGTACGGCCGGCTGCATCGCGCACGACGATGCTGCGCACGCCGTCGACACCGCCTTTCACTTCGCTGACGACGCCGCCGAGCTGTCGCAGATTGAGCCCGCGATAGGCCTCGGGAACAACGCCACGGCTGTCGACCACGGCAGCGACGGAAGCCCCTGCACGCTGGACGGCCTCAGCCGTGCGCCAGCCGTCATCATTGTTGGTGAACAGCGCGACCTGGCGCCCAGGCATTGCCGCGAACCGGTTGATGTAGCTGCGCACGGCGGATGCCATCATCACGCCCGGCCTGTCATTGCCTGGGAAGACCAGCGGACGCTCGATCGCACCGGCAGCGACGATGGCGCGCCTGGCGACAATGCGCCAGAGCCGCTGACGCGGCTGGTGTGCCGGTGGTACGGCGACATGGTCATTGACCCGCTCGAGTGCGCCATAGGTGCCGCCGTCATAGACACCGAAGACAGCAGTGCGGGTCATGATGCGGATGTTGGCCAGTCCCGCAATCTCGCGCTGTGCATCCGCCAGCCATGCCGCCGCCGGCTTGCCATCGATTTCGCCATTTTCGGAGAGCAGCCGACCGCCAAGCCGGTTGTCCTCCTCAGCCAGGATGACCCGTGCGCCGGCACGCCCCGCGGCGAGCGCGGCGGCCAGACCGGCCGGGCCGCTGCCGACCACCAGCACGTCGCAATGCGCCCAGGCTTTCTCGTAGTGGTCCGGATCGGCTTCGCCCGATGCCTTGCCGAGGCCGGCGGCACGACGGATGGCCGGCTCGTAGAGCTTTTCCCAAAGCTTCGCCGGCCACATGAAGGTCTTGTAGTAGAAACCGGCGACGAAGATCGGCGAGAACAGCGAGTTCACCGCCATGACGTCGTGACGCAGCGAGGGCCAGCGGTTCTGGCTCTGAGCCGCGAGCCCGTCATAAAGTTCGGCCGTCGTGGCGCGCGTGTTGGGTTCGCGCCGCGCACCGCTACGCAATTCGACCAGCGCGTTCGGCTCTTCCGCACCGGCGGTCAGGATGCCGCGCGGCCGATGATATTTGAACGAGCGACCGATCAGTTTGACGCCATTGGCAACCAGCGCCGAGGTCAGCGTGTCCCCGGCGAAACCGACCATCTTTTTGCCGTCGAAGGTAAAACCCAGCGGCTGCTTGCGGTCGATCTGTCCACCGCTCGACAGGCGGTGCGATTGCGTGCCCGCGGAGACAAAACGCGGCGGCCGTGCGTCGGCGACAGGCTTCTCATTAAAGGCGAGCGGCGCGGCATCACCGGAAATCTGGCTGGTCCTGCTCATGATGTCGCGCCTGCCTTGGCCAACTTCTGCGCACCAGCACCCGCTGCCGCGCGCACGGCCTTGATTTCATGTGTCGTCGTGCTGCGGGTGACGGTCAGCCAGGAACGGCAGCCGCCGCCATGATACCAGCGTTCGTCCATGTCGCCGGCAACGTTGTCACGCAGATAGACGTAGTCGAAGAAAAGGTCCTGCGCGTCCGGCTGCTCGGCGCCGTCGGCAGCGAAAGCCGTCGGCCGTACCGGTGCCGCGTCGCCGAGATAGGTGAACTCTCCGAGCTCGCGTTCACCGCAGAATGGGCATGCTATACGCATGGCGCCTTACTCGCTTTCAATGCAGGTTGGGTTGGGCGCCCTGGCCCTTCTCGTCGATCATCGCGCCGCGCCGGAAGCGGTCGAGCCGGAAGCGTTTCGCTTCCTCATGCGGCTCGTCGCGGGCGAGCAGATGGGCAAAGACCAGGCCGGAGGCCGGTGTCGCCTTGAAGCCGCCGTAACACCAGCCGGCATTGAGATAGAGCCCGTCGATCGGCGTCCTGTCGATGATCGGCGTGCCGTCCATCGACATGTCCATGATGCCACCCCATTGGCGCAGCAGGCGTACGCGTCCGATCATCGGCATCAGCGCCATGCCGCCTTCACACACGTCCTCCATCACCGGCATGTTGCCGCGCTGGGCATAGGAATTATAGCCGTCGAGATCGCCGCCGAAGACGAGCCCGCCCTTGTCGGACTGGCTGACATAGAAGTGGCCGGCGCCGAAGGTGATGACGCCGGGTATGAGCGGCTTGATCGCCTCGGACACGAAGGCCTGCAGCACATGGCTTTCGATCGGCAGGCGCATGCCGGCCATCGCCGCGACGCGCGAGGTGCTGCCGGCCACCGCCATGCCGACCTTGCTGGCGCCGATCGTGCCGCGTGCCGTTTCGACGCCGGTGATCCTGCCGTTCTGGTCGCGCGCGAAGCCGGTCACCTCGCAGTTCTGGATGATGTCGACACCGAAGGAGTCGGCGGCGCGCGCATAACCCCACACGACGGCATCATGGCGGGCCGTGCCGGCGCGCGGCTGCCACAAACCACCCATCACCGGGAAGCGGGCATTGTTGTAGTTCAGGAACGGCAGAACCTTGCGGATCTGCTCGGCATCGAGCAGTTCCGCATCGATGCCGTTGATGCGCATGACGTTGCCGCGCCGGGCGAAGGCATCACGCTGCGCATCGGAATGGTAGAGGTTGATGATGCCGCGCTGGCTCACCATCGTGTTGTAGTTGAGATCCTGCTCCTGCCGCTCCCACAGCTTCATCGATAGTTCGTAGAAGCCGGTGTTGCCAGGCAGCATGTAGTTGGAGCGGATGATGGTGGTGTTGCGGCCGGCATTGCCGGAACCAATCCAGCCCTTCTCCAGCACCGCGACGTTGCGAATGCCGTATTCCTTGGCGAGGTAGTAGGCGGTGGCCAGCCCATGACCGCCGCCGCCGATGATCACCACATCATAATGCTTCTTCGGCTGGGGATCGCGCCAGGCGCGCGTCCAGCCCTTGTGGCCCGAAAGCGCCGCCTTGGCGAGCGAGAAGATCGAGTACCGCATTTCAGTCTGTTCTGACCTTTTGTCCCAAGGCGTTTCCGTTTTTCGGAAACCCCTTACCGCTACCCACTTTTCCTGGACTTGCTCCCGTCGCTACACGTCGAGCGTGTGGTCGCGCTCCCACTGGGTGAAATGCGAAGCGTAGGAATTCCACTCCTGCTGCTTCAGCCGGATGAAGGCAGCCGAGAACTCCTCGCCCATCGCGGCCTTCAGCGACGTGTCCTTGTCGTATTCGCGCAGTGCATCGAGCAGGTTGAGCGGCAGCTTGGCGCCGTGGGTGACGGTGTGTCCGTCCTTGTACATGTCGATGTCGCTGCGCGGACCCGGATCGGCCTTGCTCTTCATGCCGTCGAGGCCGGCAGCGATGATGACAGCCTGCATCAGGTATGGATTGGCAGCACCATCCGGCAGGCGAAGCTCGAAACGACCAGGGCCGGGCACACGCACCATGTGGGTACGGTTGTTGCCGGTCCAGGTCACGGTGTTCGGAGCCCAGGTCGCACCCGATATGGTGCGCGGTGCATTGATGCGCTTGTAGGAATTGACGGTCGGGTTGCAGATCGCAGCCAGTGCAGAAGCATGCTTCATGATGCCGCCGAGGAAATGACGGCCTTGCTCGGAAAGCCCGAGTTCCATGTTCTTGTCGGCGAACGCATTGGTCTTGCCGCCGAGATCCCAGACCGAGATATGCGCATGGCAACCATTGCCGGTCAGGCCCTGGAACGGCTTTGGCATGAAGGTGGCGCGCAGGCCGTGCTTTTCCGCGATCGACTTGACCATGAACTTGAAGAAGGAGTGCTTGTCGGCGGTGGCCAGCACGTCGTCATAGGCCCAGTTCATCTCGAACTGGCCGTTCGCATCCTCATGGTCGTTCTGGTAGGGCTCCCAGTTCAGCGACAGCATCGCATCGCAGATTTCGGCGATCACGTCATAGCGGCGCATCACCGCCTGCTGGTCGTAGCAGGATTTGGCGGCGGTATCGTATTCGTCGGAAATCTGCTTGCCGTCCGGCGTCGTCAGGAAGAATTCCGGCTCGACGCCGGTCTTCACGCGGATGCCGAATTCAGCGGCTTCCGAAACCAGGCGCTTCAGCGTGTTGCGCGGCGCCTGCGCTACGCTCTTGCCTTCCATCAGGCAATCCGAGGCCAGCCAGGCAACCTCCGGCTTCCACGGCAGCTGGATGACCGAGTCCGGATCCGGCACGGCAAGCATGTCCGGGTGCGCCGGCGTCAGGTCCAGCCAAGTGGCAAAGCCGGCAAAGCCGGCTCCGTCCTTCTGCATGTCCGAAATCGCCTGCGCCGGTACCAGCTTGGCACGCTGGCCACCGAACAGGTCGGTGTAGGAGATCATGAAATATTTGACGTTACGCGCCCGGGCGAAATCCTTCAGCTCTGCGGTAACTGCCGTGCTGGCTTCGAAATTGGTTCCCATTGTTTTCCCCTGGGTTGTTCTTCTTGTTGTTTTGATTGATCGAAGAAATTGCCTAGAAGCTGCCCTTTCCGGGTATCCAGCCGGTACCGGCGAGCGGAACGCCAGCCATGGCCGCGGATTCGATGGTCAGGGCGCAGAGGTCCTCCGGTTCCAGGTTGTGGACGTGATTTTTGCCGCAGGCACGGGCGATCGTCTGCGCCTCCAGCGTCATCACTTTGAGATAATTCGCCAGACGTCGGCCGGCCGCGATTGGATCGACGCGTTTCATCAGCTCGGGGTCCTGAGTGGTGATGCCGGCCGGATCCTTGCCTTCGTGCCAGTCGTCATAGGCACCAGCCGTGGTGCCGAGCTTCTGGTACTCGTCTTCCCAGCGCGGGTCGTTGTCGCCCAGCGCGATCAGCGCGGCCGTCCCGATCGACACCGCATCGGCACCCAGTGCCAGTGCCTTGGCCACATCGGCGCCGTTGCGGATGCCGCCGGAGACGATGAGCTGCACCTTGCGGTGCATGCCGAGATCCTGCAGCGCCTTCACCGCCGGCCGGATGCAGGCGAGCGTCGGCTGGCCGACGTGTTCGATAAAAACTTCCTGCGTTGCCGCGGTACCGCCCTGCATGCCGTCGAGCACCACCACATCGGCACCCGCCTTCACGGCAAGGGCCGTGTCGTAATAGGGCCGCGCCCCGCCGACCTTGACGTAGATCGGCTTCTCCCAGTCGGTGATTTCGCGCAGTTCGAGGATCTTGATCTCGAGATCGTCCGGTCCGGTCCAGTCGGGATGGCGGCAGGCCGAACGCTGGTCGATGCCCTTGGGCAGTGTGCGCATTTCGGCGACGCGGTCGGAAATCTTCTGGCCGAGCAGCATGCCGCCGCCGCCCGGCTTGGCGCCCTGGCCGACAACGATCTCGATGGCATCGGCACGACGCAGGTCACGCGGATTCATGCCATAGCGTGACGGCAGATACTGATAGACGAGCGTCTGGGAATGGCCGCGCTCCTCCTCTGTCATGCCGCCGTCGCCGGTGGTCGTCGAAGTGCCGGCGATCGTCGCGCCGCGCCCGAGCGCTTCCTTGGCCGGCCCCGACAGCGAGCCGAAGCTCATGCCGGCGATGGTGATCGGGATTTTCAGCTGAATCGGCTTTTTCGCATGCCGGGCGCCGAGCGTGACGCTGGTGTCACAGCGCTCGCGATAGCCTTCCAGCGGATAACGCGAGATCGAGGCACCGAGAAACAGCAGGTCGTCGAAATGCGGCAGCTTGCGCTTGGCGCCCGAACCGCGGATGTCATAGATGCCGGTCGCCGCCGCGCGGCGGATCTCCGACATCGTATAGTCGTCGAACGTAGCCGACCGGCGAGGCGTCGTCGGAGGATTATGATAGGTCATGTAGGCGTCCCCTCAGTACGCGTCGGCGTTATCGATATTGAAATTGTAGAGCGTACGGGCCGATCCGTAGCGTGTGAATTCTTCCGGTTTGACATCGGAGATACCGGCGCGGTCGAGCAATTCCTTGAGCTTGGCGAGATGCTCCGGCCGCATCTCCTTCTTGATGCAGTCGGCGCCCAGGCTCTTCACCTCGCCGCGCACGAACAGGCGCGCTTCGTAGATGGAGTCGCCCAGCGCATCACCGGCATCGCCCAGCACGACGAGATTGCCGGATTGCGCCATGAAGGCCGACATGTGCCCGACATTACCGCGCACGACGATGTCGATGCCTTTCATCGAGATGCCACAGCGCGAGGAGGCATTGCCCTCGATGACCAGCAGACCGCCACGGCCGGTCGCGCCGGCATACTGACTGGCGTCGCCCTTCACGGTGATCTGGCCCGACATCATGTTTTCGCCGACACCAGGCCCCGCGGAACCGTGCACGGTGATGCTGGCCTTGTCGTTCATGCCGCCGCAGTAGTAGCCTACGCTGCCGCGCACCTCGACGGCGATGGGTTGTGCCACACCGGCAGCCACGGCGTGGCTGCCCTTGGGGTTGATCACCTCCCAGCTTGGTTCATCGGCGGCATCCGCCACCTGATGCAAAGCGAGGTTGAGTTCGCGCAGCGGTGCCGCGTCGAGGTCGAAGACGCGCGGCGAATAGTTGACTTCGCGCTGAGGCGCCTTGGCGAGAGTGGTCACGGACATCAGCTCAGTGCTCCCAGAAATAGACGGTTGACGGCTCCGGCTCCCACACCTTGGCATCCTCGATGCCGGGCAGCTTGGTCAGCGCACGATATTCAGAACCGAAGGCAACGTAGCGATCGGTCTCGGCAAGCACCGCCGGCTTGCAGGCGATGGCATCGCGCACCACGCCAAAACCGTTCTTGGTGCCGACCACGAAAGTGAAGAACCCGTCGAGGTCATTGACGCTGCTTTCCAGTGCCTGGCCGAGATCCAGGCCATGCGCGATCTTCGAGGACAGATAGGCGGCAGCCACCTCGGTGTCGTTCTCGGTCTCGAACTTCATGCCCTCACGGACCAGTTCGCGACGCAGATTGTTGTGGTTGGACAAAGAGCCGTTGTGCACCAGGCATTCATCCGGACCGGTCGAGAAAGGATGCGCGCCGAGCGTGGTGACAGCGGATTCGGTTGCCATGCGGGTGTGGCCGATGCCGTGGGTGCCGGTCATCTTGCTGACGTCGAAGCGCTTCACGACGTCGACAGGCAGGCCTACTTCCTTGTATATTTCGATAGCTTCGCCGGCGCCCATGATGCGTGCCGAGGGACGAAGCTCGGCAATCGCCTCGCGCGCTGCCTCGACCTTGTCGGCCGGCACATCGATCACCGCGTGGGTGGACTTGGCCAGCAGCTTCACCTTCGCGTCGATCTTCTTGCCAAGCTCGGCTTCAAGGCCCGCGAAATCCGTCGTTGGCGACGGCGACTGGATTGTAACCTTGGCTTTGCCTTTCGTGGTCGCGCCGTACACCGCAATGCCCGCACTGTCGGGGCCGCGGTCGGTCAGCATCACCAGCATTTCAGAGAGCATGGCGCCGAGTTGCGGCTCCAATGTCTTGTCCTTCAAGAACAGTCCCACAATTCCGCACACGACGTTACCTCCAATGGCAGCGGTCCGATGATCGAACGCTAGCAGCTTTGAAAATCCAATTCAACTGCTATGAATGTTTTTTTCCTTACAGAAAAGTCCCACATCCTGCCTCGCCGCGGAACCGAGTCCTCCTGGGAGGACTAAAGTCGGAACCAGGGAAAGTTGCCTATCAGTAATATTTCTTGCACAAAGATATTGCCCCGACGACGGAATTCGAGTCAATATGCGTCTGGCGAAAGTGCAGGCCGATAAGAAAAGAATGGCCGCTTTTCGAAGGTACCCTTGAGGAGAAGGACACCCACATGACAGCTTCCTGGCGTTTCTCGACTTTGGCCGACCGCCATCGCGCCCTGGGCTCCAAGCTTGAAGACTGGAGCGGCATGGGCACGGCCTGGACCTATGACAAGGACGCCGACGAAGAATATGTCGCCATCCGCACGAAGGCCGGCCTGATGGACGTCTCGGGACTGAAGAAGGTCCACATCACCGGCCCGCATGCCTCGCACCTCATCGACCTGTGCACGACACGCGACGTCGAGAAGATCTATCCCGGCAAGTCGGTCTATGCCTGCATGCTCAACGAAGCCGGAAAATTCACCGACGATTGCGTCGTCTATCGCATCAGCACCAATTCCTGGATGGTCGTGCATGGGTCAGGCACAGGTCATGAAGAGCTGACCCGCGCATCCATCGGACGCGACGTGTCGGTTCGCTTCGACGACAATCTGCACGACCTGTCGCTGCAGGGCCCGACAGCTGTGGACTATCTTGCCAGGCATGTGCCCGGCATTCGCGACCTCAACTATTTCCATCATATGCAGACCCAGCTGTTTGGCCTGCCGGTGATGATCTCGCGCACCGGCTACACCGGCGAGCGCGGTTATGAAATCTTCTGCCGTGGCCAGGATGCCGGCATGATCTGGGATCGCATCCTCGAAGAGGGCAAGAGCGACGGAATCATTCCCTGCCGCTTCACCACACTCGACATGCTCCGCGTCGAAAGCTACCTGCTCTTCTATCCCTACGACAATTCGCAGAAGTACCCCTTCGAAAATGAAGGACCTGGTGACACGCTGTGGGAGCTGGGGCTGGATTTCACCGTCAGTCCCGGCAAGACCGGTTTCCGCGGCGCCGAGGAACACTACCGCCTCAAGGGCAAGGAGCGCTTCAAGATTTTCGGCGTCCTGCTGGAGGGCACGAAGCCCGCCGACGAAGGCGCGCCGATCTATCGCAACGGCAAAAAAGTGGGTGTCGTCACCTGCGCAATGTATTCACCGCTGGTGAAGAAATCGATGGGCATCGCCCGCCTGGACGTCGACTGTGCCGTCGTCGGCACCGAACTCGAGCTCCGCAACGCGTCCGGGTCGGTGAAGGCGACCGCGCAGGCATTGCCGTTCGATGATCCCAAGAAGCTGAAGCGCACGGCGAAAGGCTGATCCGTTGGACGGTATGCCGGCAAAGACGATCCTCAGTCGCCCGGTCTATGGAACCCTGTCGCCCCAGACCGGCAAGAACCATCTGTTAGTCGCGGATGCCGAAGGTGCATCCGCGATCCTCGACCTGGCGAAGAAGGCTCCGGATGGTTTCTTCGCCAGCACGCATATCATGTTCATCCCCCAAGCGAGCCGCAGCCGGTTCCAGGCTTCACTCAAGGCCCTGAAGCCTGCGCAGTTCTATGAGGGGCCCTCGATCGCGGCTGCCCTGCCACGTCTCAGGCAGACGCTCGCCAATGCTCATATGGGCCTCAGGCTATATCTCGCCGGCACGGAAGGGCTGATCGGCCAGGCCATGCAGGTGGCGCTGGAGGCCGGCATCGATCATTCCTCGATCCAGACCGAACACCGCGGTTCCTGGGCACGCAGGGTACAGTGCGTCCACTGCAAGGGCGTTACAGAAAACGTCACCACGCAGCCGGCCACCTGCGCGCATTGCGGCCTGCTGCTTCTGGTGCGCGATCATTACTCGCGCCGCCTTGCCGCCTTCCAGGGCGTCTGCATCAACGCCGAGGATCAGAGCGAGATCCCTCAGAAGGAGGAGATTTTCCGGTGAGCGCGGGTACGACAAAACTGAACGTCATCGTGACCGACGTGGTTGCGGTCAATGAGCTGGTGAAGCGTTTCCATTTCGAGCGCACCGATGGCGGCGACCTGCCGACCTTTTCCGGCGGAGCCCATGTCGTGGTGGAAATGCGCGACGGCGACAAGTCGAGGCTGAACCCCTACTCGCTGATGAGCTCGCCCCACAACACGCGTGACTACACGATCAGCGTGCGCCGCGACGATTCCGGTCGCGGTGGCTCCCTGTTCATGCACAACCGCGTCAAGCGTGGCATGGAGATGGTGATCTCCTACCCGGTCAACCTGTTCTCGCTCGACCTCAGGGCCAGGAAGCATCTGCTGGTGGCGGGCGGCATCGGCATCACGCCGTTCATGGCGCAGACCGCGCAGCTTGCCGGCGAAGGCGGCAATTTCGAATTGCACTACACCTGCCGGACACCGGCGCTCGGCACCTATGCCGATGTTCTGCGTGATCGCTACGGCAAGCGCGTCAACATCTACTATGACGACACCAACGAGCGCCTGCCACTCGAACGCCTGCTGAGCACACAGCCGCTCGGCACCCACCTCTATGTCTGCGGTCCTGCCGGCATGATCCGTTGGGTACGCGAGGCGGCGACGGCGCATGGCTGGCCGGACGAAACCGTGCACTACGAACACTTCGCCGCGCCGCAGCCAGGCCTGCCCTTCGACGTCACGCTGGCGCTCAGCAAGATGCAGATCAGTGTCGGCGAAGAACAGAGCCTGCTCGAAGCGATGGAAGCCGCCGGTATCGACCCGCCCTATCTGTGCCGCGGCGGCGTCTGCGGCCAGTGCGAGACCAATGTCGTTTCCTATGACGGCACCTTCAAACACAATGACCACTGGCTGACCGAGGCCGAGCATTGTTCAGGCAAGAAGATCATGCCTTGCGTTTCACGCTTCGAGGGCAAGTCCCTCGTGCTGAAGCGCTAGCCTAGGGCGCTTCCGGCGATTTGCGTCCGGAATTGCGTAGACACAAAGAGTTGGAACCACGGGGAGGAACCTATGGGCATCAATTTCAGGCAGGAAACATTCCGGGACGATTTCACCTTCAGGAACAGCCCGGAATTCATCCGGCGGTTTCCCTTCCCGTTCCACGAAGACGCCTACATGTACGCGGTCAACATCGAACCGCATGTGGAAGGCCCGAAAGGCACCGTCTTCGAAAACCTCATCGATGTCGACGAGCACTATGTCGCCGAGATGCAGGACCGCGCCAAGGTGCTGGCGGAGGATCCGCTGCGCTGCCAGTCTCTGCCGCACATGACGCTGGCCGGCTGGGATCTGCTCGAGCTTCTGATGACCGAGCAGGCCAAGGGCTATCCCGAACATTTCTCCCTGACCCGCGACGGCGATCGCTGGCGCTGGATCAACCGGCCGCTTGGCATCGACGACAGCTTCACCTTCGGCGATCTTTCCACCCTGCCTTACGGGCCGATGGAATACATCACGCGCCAGAGCCAGGGCGACTTCTGTATCCTCGACCAGCGTGACGGCAATCTGTGGATGGATGCCGGCATGGTCACCACCCAGGCCGACTGGTCCCTCGACTTCGACATCGGCATGAACTTCTTCGAGTGGCACGCGCCGGTGCCTCTGGCCCATGAAAAAGGCATCTTCACCCGGGCTCTGAAATTCCTCACCAACATCCAGCAGGGTAAGCCGGCACGGCGGCTGAACTGGACGATGACCATCAACCCGCGGCTCGACACCAGTCCAGAGAACTATCACAAATGGGGGCCTGACCGGACCACGGTCACGCCCGACAACGTCGGCGACAAGGTGCATCTGCGCGTCGAACTGCAAAGCTTCTGGCGGCTGCCACGCTCCAACGCGCTGGTCTTCCCGATCCGCTGCTATCTGATCAAGATGGAGGAACTGGTGACCGTGCCGAAATGGGCGCGCCGCTTCCACCGCGTGCTGCGCGACCTGCCGAACGAACTGGTCGAATACAAGGGCCTCACCCGCTATCGGCCGACCACCCTCGAATGGCTGTCGAAATATGACGACGGAGCCCCCACCTCGCCCGGCTTCACCCCGGACTAGTTCCGGGGAATGTCCCTCAGCCGAACGAGACAATAGCGCGCCGGAAGGCGCGCTATTCGTTTCCGGATCCCTGCCTGTAGGAGATGATCGAGAGATAGCGGATCGGCAACGTCGTCAGTTCGTCCGGCCCATGCGGAGCATCAGCGTCGAAGAACAGGCTGTCTCCGGGCAGCATCCGGTAGAGATTGCTGCCATGGCGGTAAACCACCTCTCCTTCCAGCATGTAGAGGAACTCCATGCCATCGTGCTGAAAGGCTGGAAAGACGTCGGAATTTTCGGTCAGCGTGATGAGATAGGGTTCGACGGTCACACCCGCTGTATTCGAACTGATATAACCAAGCAGGTTGTATTGATGGCCGGCACGGGTGCCTCGCCGTTCAACGTCGACGCCTTCTCCGGCCTTCACGAAGACAGCGTTGCGGTCTTCCTCGAAACGCCGGAAGAAAGAACTGAGCGGCACGCCGAGGGCGCGCGACAAGGCCTGCAAGGTTGTCAGTGACGGTGATGTAATACCGTTCTCGATCTTCGACAGCATTCCAAGTGAAATATTGGTCGTCGCTGCAAGGTCGGCAACGGTTATGCCGAGTTTCTTGCGGAAAGCGCGCACTTCATGGCCGATGGCAACTTCAAGAACCTTTTCCCGCGTATCGCGGACGGCGTGAGGATCCTGATGAAGCGGCGACGCCTTGACCTGCGTTGAAGACGATATCTTCTTGGACGCCTTCGCCTTGACGGTAGCGCTGGCGCCCTTACCATCCTTGACCGACTTGTCCATTATATACCCCCGGGAATTTCGTATGTTTACCACAGGTAAACATATTCACCCTTTGGTTCAAGTCCAAAGGCTGAATGCGGCGAAGTGAGCGGGGATTGGAGAAAACCAATCCGTTGGATCGACAGCTCAGAAAAGGATTTGCGCGTTCAATCTCCCGGAGCAGGAATCGCGATCAGACGACGCGATCGGGAACAGGCTCGCCCGCAAAGAAGGCGGTGATGTTGTCGACCACCTTCATGCCCATGGCGACACGGGTCTCTTCGGTGGCGCTGCCAAGATGCGGCAACAGCACAGTGTTCTCCAGCCGGATCAACCGTTCCGGCACCAGCGGTTCCTGCGCGAAGACGTCGAGCCCGGCGCCCGCGATCACACCCGCCTCCAGCGCATCGGCCAGCGCGGTCTCGTCTACTACGTCGCCGCGCGCCGTGTTGATCAGGAAGGCGCTCTTCTTCATGCGAGCGAGCCGTTCGGCATTGATCAGGTTGCGGTTTTCGGCGCCGCCAGGACAGTGCAGCGACACGAAATCGGCTTGCTCCAGCACCGCTTCGATCGAGGGCAACTGCGTCGCGCCCATCGCGCGCGTCTCCTCGTCGTCCACGCGCGAACGATTGAAGAAGACCACCTTCATGTCGAAGCCGAAATGCGCGCGGCGGGCCATCGCCTTGCCGATACGGCCCATGCCGATGATGCCGATCGTCTTGCCGGTCACCTTGGCGCCGATCATGTGCGTCGGACACCAGCCTTTCCACTCGCCGGCACGCAGCTGACGCTCGCCTTCGCCAGTGCGGCGCGCAACCGCGAGCAGCAGGCTCATCGCGATATCGGCGGTGCAGTCGGTCAGCACGCCCGGCGTATTGGTCACCACGATGCCGCGCTGCTTCGCTGCCTCGACATCGATATGGCTGAAGCCGACACCAAAATTGCCGATGATCCTGGCCCGTGGCTGCTCCTCGGGGAAGATCTCGGCCGGCAGCTTGTCGCTGACTGTCGGCAACACGGCATCGAAATTGAGCAGCGCGGCCTTGATCTGCGTTGCCGTAAACGGAATGTCACCCGCATTGAGGGTGGTATCGAAGCGCTCGGAAAGCACCTCTTCAACGGCCGCTGGCCACTTCCGGGTCACGATAACGCGTGGCTTCATCATAGGCTCCTGCATGGTTGAGGCGGCACCGGGACCGGCACCGCCCCACAAGACGATTGGCTAGGCCTGTTTAGGCTGCTTTGCGCTGCTCGGCCAGTACGCCGGCCACGGTTGGCCCGAACGAGGCTGGGGTTTGCACGATGGTCACGCCTGCGTCGCGCAGGATCTCGACTTTCTCCTGCGCAGACTCGCCGAATGCCGAGATGATGGCGCCGGCATGGCCCATGCGTTTTCCCTTCGGCGCCGACAGGCCGGCAATGTAGGCGATCAGCGGCTTCTTCATATTGCTCTTTGCCCACTCGGCGGCTTCCGCCTCCTGTGGCCCGCCGATCTCGCCAATCATCACCACCGCGTCGGTCTCGTCATCCTTCTCGAACAGTTCGAGAATGTCTCTGAAGGACGAACCGTTGATCGGGTCACCGCCAATGCCGACGCTGGTCGACACACCGATGCCGAGCGACTTCATCTGCGAGGCGGCTTCGTATCCAAGCGTGCCCGAGCGTCCAACGATGCCGACGCGGCCAGGCAGATAGATCGAACCCGGCATGATCCCCATCAGCGCCTGCCCCGGGGTTATGACGCCGGCGCAGTTCGGGCCGATCAGCGTCATGCGGTCCTCGCGGCGATAACGCAGCATGTAGCGCTTCACCCGCATCATGTCCTGCGAAGGGATGCCATCGGTAATGCACACGCAGAGTTTGATGCCGGCGTCCGCCGCTTCCATGATCGAGTCTGCCGCGAAAGGCGGCGGTACAAACACGATGCTGGCTTCCGCACCGGTCTCGCGCACCGCGCCCTTGACCGTGTTGAACACCGGAATGCCCTGCTGCGACTGGCCGCCTTTGCCGGGCGTCACGCCGCCGACGACATTGGTGCCGTAGCGCTTCATGTCCTCGGCATGGAAAGAGCCGATCTTGCCGGTCAGGCCCTGGACGATAACCCTGGTATTGCGATTGAGCAGAACTGACATCTCGTCCTCCCTCAGCTGGCTTTCTTGAGTGTCGACTGGCGCATCGCCGTGACCGCCTTCTCGGCGGCTTCGGCCAGCGTGTCGGCGACGATGATCGACTGGCCCGAAGCGCTCAGGATGCGGCGGCCTTCCTCGACATTCGTACCAGCCAGCCGCACCACCAGAGGCACGTTGACGCCGACCTCGTGGATCGCCTTCAGCACGCCTTCGGCCACCCAGTCGCAGCGATTGATGCCCGCAAAAATGTTGACCAGGATCGTCTCGACATTCTTGTCGGCCAGCACGGCGCGGAAAGCCTTGGCCACACGTTCAGGCGAAGCGCCGCCGCCGATATCCAGGAAGTTGGCTGGTTCGCCACCGGCGATCTTGATCATGTCCATCGTCGCCATGGCGAGCCCGGCACCGTTGATGATGCAACCGATATTGCCCTCAAGCCCGACATAGGAGAGACCGCGATCGCTGGCGAAGGTTTCGCGCGGATCTTCCTGCGATTTGTCGCGCAGTTCCGAAATCTCCGGCCGGCGAAACAGCGCGTTCTCGTCAAACGACATCTTGGCATCGAGCGCCATCAAATTGCCTTCGCGGGTCACCACCAGCGGATTGATCTCCAGCATCGAGGCATCATAGTCGCGGAACACCTGGTAGCAGCCCATTATGGTGTCGGTGGCCTTGCCGATCAGGCTGTTCTCCAGTCCGAGCCCGAAGGCGATTTCGCGTGCCTGGAATTGCTGCATGCCGACGCCCGGATCAACAGTGGCGCGGATGATCGAATCCGGCTGGCGTTCGGCAATCTCTTCGATCTCCATGCCGCCCGAGGCGGAAGCCACGATCATGACACGTTCCGCTTTGCGGTCGAGCACGAAGCCGAGATAGATCTCCTGGCGGATGTCGACGGTTTCCTCGATGTAGAGGCGCGAAACCAGCTTGCCGCGTGGCCCGGTCTGGTGCGTCACCAGCTTGCGGCCCAGCATTGCCTCCGCCGCATCAGACACTTCCTTGTCGGATTTACAGAGGCGGATGCCACCGGCCTTGCCGCGCGCACCGGAATGAATCTGGGCTTTCACAACCCATTTGTCGCCACCGATTTCACGCGTGCGATAGGCCGCCTGTTCGGGACTGTAAGCAAGCCCCCCGCGTGGAATGTGCACCGAATGGCGCGAAAGCAGTTCCTTGGCCTGGTATTCATGAATATCCATGTCGAACTCCTCCTCAGTTCGGTAATGCCTGGCGCGAACGCGCCGACTGCTCGATTGCGTCGTGGGTCACCAGGACATTGCGGGCCATGCGCTCGGAAGCGGCATCGATCATCTTGCCGTCCAGCGCAGCAGCGCCCTTGCCCCGTTCTTCCGCTTCCTTCAGCACCTCGATGATGCGCCTTGCGCGGGTGACTTCTTTCTCGGGCGGCGAGAACACCGCATTGGCGAGTTCGATCTGCGAAGGGTGGATCGCCCACTTGCCTTCGATACCGAGTGCGGCGGCACGACGAGCAGCCGCCATGTATCCTTCCGGATCCGAGAAATCGCCGAACGGGCCGTCGATGGCCCGCAGGCCGTAGGCGCGACAGGCAACAGTCATGCGCGACAATGCGAAATGCCACTGGTCGCCTGGATAGTCCGGATTGAGCCCGCCAATGTTGACAGTGCGCGCCTTACAGCTTGCGGCATAGTCGGCGACACCGAAATGCAAGGCCTCCAGCCGTCCGCCGAAGGCTGCGATCGCCTCGACATTGGCCATGCCGAGCGCCGTCTCGATCAGGGCTTCCAGGCCGACACGGGTCGTGTAGCCCCTGGCCATCTCGATCTGATTGACCATCGCTTCGACCATGTAGAGGTCTGCCGGCACGCCGACCTTCGGCACCAGGATCGTATCCAGTCGATCGCCGGCCTGTTCCATGATGTCGACGACGTCGCGATACATGTAGTGCGTGTCGAGGCCGTTGATGCGCACCGACACGGTCTTGCCTTTGGCACGCCAGTCGATGTCGTTCAGCGCCTCGATGATGTTGCGGCGCGCCCGTTCCTTGTCCGGCGGTGCCACCGCATCCTCGATGTCAAGGAAGATGAAGTCGGCAGCACTTGCCGCAGCTTTGCTGATCATCTCCGGATTGGAGCCCGGAACCGCAAGCTCGGAGCGCTGCAGCCGCAGCTTGCGCAGATGGTTGATGGTATGGCTCATGGCAGGTTCTCCTCCCCGACTGTGGTTCAGGCCGCCTTGGCGACAGCGACCGACTCGGCCAGGCGGAAATGTTCGAGCGCGGCTCCGACTCCCGAACCCGGTGCCAGCTTCACGCCGCAGTCGAGCAACGCCATTTCAGCGGCCGACAACGCCCCGCACACCATCACCTCGTTGAGCCAGCCGAGATGGCCGATGCGGAACACCTTGCCGGCGACCTTGTTCAGGCCAACGCCGAGCGAGGTCTGGTATTTGTGATAGGCGCGCTTGACGACTTCCGCGCTGTCGATGCCTTCCGGCACATAGACGGCGCTCACCGTGTCGGAATGCCACTTACGCTCCTTGGCGCAGAGCTTCAGGTCCCAAGCATCGACCGCCTTGCGCACGCCTTCGGCCAGATGATGGTGACGGGCGAAGATCGCCTCCAGGCCTTCCGCCTCGATCAGGTCCAGCGAGACGCGCAGACCGCGCAGCAGCTGGGTTGCCGGCGTATAGGGGAAGAAACCGGTGTCGTTGGCGCGGATCATGTCGTCGAAGGAGAAATAGCAGCGCCGGCCTTTCGCCGTCTTGGCGGCAGCGAGTGCCTTCTGGCTGACTGACAGGAAACCAAGACCTGCCGGCAGCATGAAGCCCTTCTGCGAGCCACTGACCGCGCAGTCCACACCCCATTCTTCCTGGCGGAAGTCGATAGAGCCGATCGAAGACACGCCGTCGACAAAAAGCAGTGCCGGATGACCAGCGGCATCCAGCGCCTTGCGTACGCCGGCGACATCGCTGGTAACCCCCGTGGCCGTCTCATTGTGGGTGCAGAACACCGCCTTGATGCGGTGTTCCTTGTCGGCGGCGAGCCGCTCGGCATAGATCTCGACCGGCACGCCGGTACCCCACTCCACATCGATGACGTCGACGTCGAGTTCCAGCCGCTCGGCCATGTCCACCCACAGGTGCGAGAACTGGCCGAAGCGCGACATCAGCACGTGGTCGCCAGGGCTGAGCGTATTGGTAATGCCCGATTCCCAGGCGCCAGTTCCCGATGACGGGTAGATGAAGACCCGGCCGGTCTCATTCTTGAACACCTGCTTCAAGCCATCGAACAGGCCGAGCGTCAGCTGCGGAAAGGTCGAGGCGCGCATGTCTTCCATCGGCAGGTTCATCGCCTGCCGGACAGCTTCCGGAACGTTGGTCGGCCCGGGGACGAAGAGATGCGTGAAACCAGCCATGATGATCCTCCCGATCTGTCTGCGCCGACCTCAAACCGGCCGGCAGGCATTCGGCGGGCTCCGCCGTGGGAAGAATAATCTTTTCCTCGGCAATTCCTCACAACACCTGCCAAGGTGGAACCTTCCGCCATCAAGCGTCGGACCAACCTGCCTGCCGGGTAGGCGAAGCCCCACCCCGGATAGGCTGAGTGCACCGGGAACGCGGACATGTCGAACAAAGCAAAACGGCGGACCGCGGCCCGCCGTTCGTCAAGGTTTGGAAATGTGCAGCGTTCAGTCGATGTCGAAGGAGACGCCCTGGGCGAGCGGCAGCGCCTTGGAATAGTTCACGGTGTTGGTGGCACGACGCATATAGGCCTTCCATGCATCCGAACCGCTCTCACGACCACCGCCGGTCTCCTTCTCGCCACCGAACGCACCGCCGATCTCGGCACCCGAGGTACCGATGTTGACGTTGGCAATGCCGCAGTCCGAGCCGTCGGCACTCAGGAACCGTTCCGATTCCTGCAGGTCGCGCGTGAAGATCGACGACGACAGCCCGGCACCCACCGCATTGTGCAGGTCGAGCACCGTGTCGAAGTCGGAATACTTCATCACATAGAGGATCGGCGCGAAGGTCTCCTCCAGCACAGGACCAGCCTGCTTCGGCATCTCGACCAGCGCCGGACGCACATAATAGGCAT
>DASZAX010000033.1:0-630467 GCA_035944705.1 Mesorhizobium sp.
AGGCTACGGCTACAGCAGACGATGGCTTGTTGAGATCGGCCATTATTCTCGGGAAGGAATGCTCCGTCGCGCTCGCATCAACATCCGTCTCGCTCAAAGGCTCCGTCGCCGTCCCGCCAAGGAGGATGCGCGCCATGGCTAGGCTGTCAGAGCGTGAGCTTTGGGCACGCGAAGAATGCGTCCGTCGCGGTATTGCCTCTGATGACATCTGCGCAGACGGCGGCATTGAGGCATGGATGGTTGTTGCGCTTGAGATCATGCCAGACTGCACGGCAGGCTGTCGGTATTCCGGTGAGTGTGACGGCTCTTGCGCAAATCCCGGTCCAAAGAAGGACGGCATGAGCCATGGCTAAGCTCTCGAAATCCATGTGCGATTGTCTGACCTATTATCGCGACAACGAACACAATCCGGATCGGCTTCAGAAGCCGCCCTACACCTGGGACAGACGCCAGATGAATGGCGCGCTTGAGCGTGACTGGCTTTGCGTCGGACCGGGTGGCTGGCACATCTTGACCGAAGCCGGCCGCGCTGCTCTCGCCTCAACCAAGGAGGAGAGCCGATGAGCGCGAAGGAGATCATTGCCACCTTTCTGGGGTTGCGTGACGAAAACACAATCCCAGACGATTGCACCCCAGCCGAGCGCAGCGACAGCGCCATGGCCATTCTGTCCGCCCTATCGGCAGCCGGCTACGCGATCGAAGCTCCCCACAAATTCAGAATTCTCGACCGGGTGACGAAGATCAGCGGCTCGTCTTGGACCGGCCGTGTCGTCGGCTTTTACAGCACGAAACTCACCCCCACTGGCTACTGCGTCGAGAGCGAGAACGAACCCGGCTCTGTCCAAATCTATCCAGAAGCAGCCCTCCGTACATGCGACGGAGGCGCAAATGGATGATGCCGAATCGGATGCCAAGCCGAGGTTCATGACCGACGAGCAGCTCCGAAAGCACTTCGGGCTGAGTGAACGCGCCCTGTCACGGCTGCGCGCATCTCCACGATTTCCAAGGAAAGACGGGCTCATTCTGAAGACAGACCGGCGTGCAGTCGACAAATTCTTTGACGCGCGCGCCGGGATCAACTCTCCTTCGCTTGTCGGCAATTCCGCTGGCATAGATGGAGAAGAGAACTTTGGTTAAGCTCAGGACTGACCGCCCTGGGTATCAGTTTAGCCCGAGAGCAGATGGATCTCGGGTTCATTACTGGAACCCATGCAGGGCATCGACCCGTGCGCCGAAAAAATCACCAGTGCGGCGCATTGACCGAGAGACGATCGCGGAATGGCTACCCGACGAGCCCGATTTGCCAATCGAAGATGCGATTGTGCGCCTTTGCCAAATGTGGACCGACCAACTTCTGGCCGATCTAGACGGTATGGGGGCGACGCCAACATACGACGGCACGATCGGATCCTTGATCCTGCTGTACAGGACCGACAAGGAATCGCCGTACCACGCGCTGAAGCACTCAAGCCGCGTCCGAGACTATGACCCGGCGCTTCGCCTTATCCGCGACACGGTCGGCAAACGCCAGATTGCGAACTGTAAAGGCGAAGATTTCCGCCGGTGGTTCAAGGGCTGGTTTAAGAAGGGTCATAGAACGGCGCACGGGGCCATCCGGAAACTAAGGACCGTGCTTTCTTATGGCGTCACCGAGCGTCTGGCCGGGTGTTCCGCGGCCCGAGAGATCCTGCATCTCATCCGCTTCGAGGCTCCGGAAGGTCGACAAGTCAAAATGGAGTACGCCCACGCTCTGGCGATCTGCGACAATGCGCTTGAACTGAAGAGACCGTCGATCGCCCTCACCCAAGCGCTCCAGTGGGATACCGGGCTGCGTCGCATTCACATCATCGGCGAGTGGCTGCCGGTGGGTGAATACGACGAAGGCGGCATCGTGAAAGGTAAATCGATCTGGAGAGGCCTGACAGCGGCGGACATCTCGTCCGACATGATCCTGACCGTCCCGAAAACCAGCAAGAACAAGAATGCGACCAGGCACGACCTGAAACAGTGCCCCTTGGTGCAGCACGTCTTGTCCAAGACCTCGTTCCCGCGAATCGGCCCGCTGATCGTGTCCGAGATCACGGAAGCTCCGTACTGGGAAAACTACTATGCCCGAGACTGGCGGACCATCGCCGAGGCGGCTGAAGTGCCTGGTACGATCTGGTCGGCAGACAGCCGGGCAGGAGCCATTTCCGAAGCTGAAGAGGCTACCGGAAGCCTGGACAGTGCCCGGAAATTCGCGGGGCACACCAACGCCAAGACCACTCTCGGGTACGTTCGAAACGACGATCTGAAGAACAATCGAATCGTCGCCGCGGCAAGGTCGAATCTCAGGCAGTGACACGCCTCTGAAATAGAAGTGACACGGCTCATATGAGCTCTATCGTAAAACAGCAGAGATTTCAGAAGGTTAAGCTGGAGCGGGTGAAGGGAATCGAACCCTCGTATTCAGCTTGGAAGGCTGCTGCTCTACCATTGAGCTACACCCGCTTTGCGTCCGCATCCATAGAGGAGATGTCGGCGATCCGGAAGCCCGTTCCACAAGAAATTTGACCGACTGAGCAAGGCAACTGCGCTGCAGTCGTTCGACTTTGTTCTCTTGAAGAAGAAGTGGTGGGAGAAGTAGGACTCGAACCTACGAAGGCGTAGCCAGCGGATTTACAGTCCGCCCCCTTTGCCGCTCGGGACATTCTCCCTTAACCGTGACCTGTCCTTGTTACGGGACCGGCCGGCCGGAAACCGGGTGCCTTATGGCGGTTGAGGTTCAGCCTGTCAACCACGGCCGGCGACCACCAGGATGATTTTCTTCATATCGAGCAGCAGCCGCTCCGAACCAAACGCCGCAAACCTGTCGTGGCTAAGATGAAAGGCGAAAAATGCGGCTCGCCGGGCAAAGCTTCGGACGATTGCCGGGCCCCGGTTCCGTGCCTGAGGTGGGGCTCCCCAGGGAATTCTGCGCCGCCCCAAAAGAAAAGCCGGCCCACCGGTTTACTTTTGGACACAGCCGCGACATGTCCGCTAAAATTGCGCTTGCACGACGCCGGAGCCACCTGATGAGCAACGACACCAAGAAGGGAACGCCAAAGGACAGCCACTACGCGCGGCTGCGGCGTGCGCATCGCGAGGAAAAGACCGGCGGAGCTCCTGCTTTCCGGCCCCGCCCGAAAGTTGCGCCAGGCGAAGGCCCGGCAAACGGGCTGGTGCGGCTCTATGGACTGCATACAGTGCGTGCGGCGCTGGATAATCCCGCCCGCCGCATCCGCTCCATGCTGGTGACGCGCAACGCGCTGGAGCGCCTCGACATTTCCGATATCGCCGCCCTGCCCTTCGCGGCCGAACTGGTCGAACCGCGCGACATCGACAAGCTGACCGGATCGGACGCCGTGCATCAAGGTGTTCTGGTCGAGGCCGAACCGCTGAAGCCAAAGCGGCTCGATGCGCTCGGCGACAGCAATCTGGTGCTGGTCCTCGACCAGGTCACCGATCCGCACAATGTCGGTGCCATCCTGCGCTCTGCCGTCGCCTTTGGTGCCGGCGCGCTGATCACCACCGCGCGTCACAGCCCACAGGAAAGCGGCGTCCTGGCAAAATCGGCATCCGGGGCGCTCGAGCACATCGACCATATCGAGGTGAAGAACCTCGCCGAGGCGCTTGGCGAACTGCAGGAAGCGGGCTTCCAGACGATCGGCCTCGATTCGGATGGATCGGCGGAGCTCGAGAAGACCTTCTCCGGCGACAGGATCGCCCTGGTGCTGGGTGCGGAAGGCAAGGGACTGCGCCAGAAGACGCGCGAAACGGTGACGGCCTTGGCCAGGCTCGACATGCCGGGCGCCATTCGCTCTCTCAACGTCTCCAACGCCGCCGCAGTGGCACTCTACGCGGTGCGACGCTTCCTCGGCTGAGCTCTATACCCAAAAGAATGCCCTCGCGTTGGGATCGAGGGCAAGGGCTTGCGCCTGAACGTGAGCCCCTGGTCGAAGCGGAACATCCGCCGAACCGGGTCATGATGGGTTGATCCACCTCGCCGCCAGAGCGTTTTTCACGAAAACGCGGAAATGCTCCGACGACGAGGTGGATCTGGTGGCGGTCCGCCGCTCCCAGCTGAACCGCAATCGGGAACCCGCTCTTCCCGAGCCGCCGGGCGTCATCCTCCTCCGGGGTACATCGTACCGAAAGACGCTTCAAAGGCAGGCTTCAAATGCGCATCCCGAGGAATGCGCACGAGCATGGATTCCCATAAGGTCACGCCACTGGATGTCCGGCCATCAGCTCCAGTGCCTTGACCACACCGGAGTGATCGTCCTTGGCGCCGCCATTGGCCGCACAGGCGTTGAAGAGCTGCTGCGTGGTGGAAGTGTTAGGCAAGGCAACACCCAGCGACTTGGCGCCCTCCAGCGCGAGGTTCAGATCTTTCTGGTGCAGTTCGATGCGGAAACCAGGCGCGAAGGTGCGCTTGATCATGCGCTCGCCATGGACCTCCAGGATACGCGAATTGGCGAGACCTCCCATCAGAGCCTGTCGCACCTTGGCCGGATCGGCGCCCGCCTTCGATGCAAACACCAGCGCCTCGGCGACGGCCTCGATGGTGAGGGCGACGATGATCTGGTTGGCCACCTTCGCGGTCTGGCCGGAGCCATTCGGGCCGACAAGCGTGATGTTCTTGCCAAGCCTGTCGAAGATCGGCCTGGCGCGATCGAACGAAGCCTCCTCGCCGCCAACCATGATGGCCAGCGATGCCGCCTTTGCGCCGACCTCGCCGCCGGAAACCGGAGCGTCGAGATAGTCCGCACCCGTTGCCTTGACCTTGGCGGCGAACTCCTTGGTAAAGATCGGCGAGATCGAGCTCATATCGATGACCAGCTTGCCGTTTGACAGGCCCTCAGCGACACCCTTGCCGCCAAACAGGACTTCCTCGACTTGCGGGGTGTCCGGAACCATGAGGATGATGATGTCGGCCGCACGCGCCACGGCATCATTACCGGTGACGACCTTGATGCCCTTGGCGGAAAGCTCCGGCGCCGGCTTTGCGAAATGGTCGGTGGTCACGACCTCATAGCCGGCGTCGAGCAGATGTCCCGCCATCGGCGTGCCCATGATGCCCAGGCCGATAAAACCGATCTTTTCCATTGTCATTGTCCTTTCGAAGTCAGTCGTCCTGCGCCAGCCGGCTCGCGCCGCTGGACGAGGTAGAAATTTCCACAGGGTGCGGTCAGGCCGCCGCGCTGCCCTTGCCGGTCAAAGCTTGGAACCAGCCCAGCCCGGCCTCGGTGCCGGCCTTCGGCTTGTATTCAGCGCCGATCCAGCCCGCGTAGCCGATGCGGTCGATGTGCTCGTACAGGAATGGATAGTTGATCTCGCCCGTCCCCGGCTCGTTGCGTCCGGGATTGTCCGCCAGCTGGATATGCGCAATGCGATCGAGATTGGCCTCGATGGTACGGGCGAGATCCCCCTCCATGACCTGCATGTGATAGATGTCGTACTGCAGATAGAGGTTCTTCGAGCCGACACGCTCGATGATATCGAGTGCCTGCCTGGTGTTGGTCAGGAAAAAGCCTGGAATGTCACGTGTGTTGATCGGCTCGATCAACAGCTTGATACCGGCCTGCTCCAGCTTCTCGGCGGCAAAGCCGAGGTTCTCGACAAAGACATTTTCCAGCGCCTGCGGCGACACGCCTGTCGGTGTGATCCCGGCAAGGCAGTTGACCTGATCGCAACCCAGCGCATGCGCATAGGTGATGGCCTTGGCAACACCCTGCCGGAACTCATGGATGCGGTCCGGCAGCACGGCGATACCACGTTCGCCCTTGCCCCAGTCTCCGACCGGAAGGTTGAACAGCACCTGTGTCAGGCCGTTCTTCTTCAATCGGGCGGCGACCGCCTCGGGAGTGTGGTCATAGGGGCCGATATATTCGACCCCCTTGAAGCCGGCGCGAGCCGCCGCGTCGAAGCGATCGAGAAATTCATGCTCGTTGAAGAGCATCGAAAGATTGGCTGAAAACCGTGGCATAGCGGAACTTTCTTGGAAATTGAGTCAACGACCTCAGGAACAGATTCAATCGAGCAGCACGATCGCCGTCGGAGCGTCTTCGTTCTTCTCGGCCAGTTCCTCGAATTCGGTGATGTTGTTGATCTCGGTGCCCATGGAGATGTTGGTGACACGCTCCAGGATGAATTCCAGAACGACCGGAACCTGATGCTCCTTCATCAGCCGTTCGGCCTCCCTGAAAGCACCGGCGAACTCTTCCGGCTTGCGAACCCGAACCGCCTTGCAGCCCATCGCCTCGGCGACCGCGACATGGTCGACACCGTAGCCTGCCTCCGGGTCATCCTTCCTGTTCTGATTTTCGAAGGCAAGGCTGACTTCGTAGTCCATCTGGAAGCCGCGCTGCGCCTGGCGGATGAGGCCGAGATAGGCGTTGTTCACGACGACGTGGATGTAGGGCAGCTTGTGCTGGGCGCCGACTGCCAGTTCTTCGATCATGAACTGGAAATCATAGTCACCCGACAGCGCAACGACAAAGGCCTCCGGATCGGCGGCGCGAACCCCCAGCGCCGCCGGGAGCGTCCAGCCGAGCGGGCCGGCCTGGCCGCAATTGATCCAGTTGCGCGGCTTGTAGACGTGCAGGAACTGCGCGCCGGCGATCTGGCTGAGGCCGATCGTGGTGACATAGGTGGTGTCGCGCGGGAACGCCTTGTTCATCTCCTCGTAGACGCGCTGCGGCTTCAGCGGAACCTGCTCGAAATGTGTCTTGCGCTTCAGGGTCTTCTTGCGCTCCTGGCAAGATTTGGCCCAACCGGACCAGTCGCGCAGCTTGCCAGCCGTCTTCCACTCGGTGGCGACGTCGAGCAGCGCCTTCAGCGCCGCGCCGGCGTCAGAGACAAGGCCAAGATCCGGCGCGAAGACACGGCCGATCTGGGTTGGTTCGATGTCGATGTGGATGAATTTCTTGCCCTTGGTGTAGACATCGACCGAACCGGTGTGGCGGTTGGCCCAGCGATTGCCGATGCCGAACACGAAGTCGGCTTCCAGCATGGTCGCGTTGCCGTAGCGGTGCGAAGTCTGCAGGCCACACATGCCGGCCATCAGGGCATGGTCGTCGGGGATGGTGCCCCAGCCCATCAGGGTCGGAACAACCGGAACGCCGGTGATCTCGGCGAATTCGATGAGCAGATCGGAGGCGTCGGCGTTGATGATGCCACCACCAGCGACGATCAGCGGCCTCTCGGCCTGGTTCAGCATGGCAAGAGCTTTTTCAGCCTGGGCGCGGGTCAGCGCGGGCTTGGCCAGCGGCATCGGCTCGTAGGCGTCGATGTCGAATTCGATTTCGGCGAGCTGAACGTCGATCGGCAGGTCGACCAGAACCGGGCCCGGGCGACCCGAGCGCATCAGGTGGAACGCCTTCTGCAATGTCATCGGAACCAGATAGGGCTCCATGACGGTCACAGCCCATTTGGCGACCGGACCAGCGATCGCAGCGATATCAACGGCCTGGAAATCTTCCTTGGTGAGGCGGGCGCGCGGCGCCTGGCCGGTGATGCACAGGATCGGGATCGAGTCGGCCGCCGCCGAATAAAGGCCGGTGATCATGTCGGTGCCGGCTGGACCGGAGGTGCCTATGCAAAGGCCAATATTGCCGGCCTTGGCGCGGGTGTAACCCTCCGCCATATGGGAGGCTCCCTCGACGTGGCGCGCCAGGACATGGCCAATGGTGCCGCGTGCCTTGAGCGCCGAATAGAACGGATTGATGGCAGCACCCGGCACCCCGAAGCCGCATTTGATACCCTCTTTCTCGAGAACGAGAACCGCCGCATCGACTGCGCGCATCCTGGCCATGTGTAAGCCCTCCAAAACGGTGATGTTCGAATGGTCAGACTCTGCCAGCGGCTCGCGTAATTTTCAATTTTTCCAAAATAATTTTTCATTATCGTATTTTATCCACTTAGCATTGATTTCAAACGAGATTCTGTTTTCCAGATGAATCGCCACGAGTAATTCGAAAAATTTTTTTATTGATGGCTGACCGGTTTTGACGACAATGCGGCTATGGAACAGACCGAAAAACGCCAGCGCGGGCGCCCACGCGCGTTCAACGCCCCCGCGGATACCGCGCAGGTCCAGTCGCTTGATCGCGCGCTGCGCATTCTTGCCATTGTCGCGGAAGGCAGCGGCCTGTCGCTCTCGGAGGTCGCCAACGCCTCCGGAATAGCCGCTTCGACCGCCTACCGCATGCTGACAACGCTCGAAACACACGGGATGGTCGAGTTCGACAAGACTGATCAGCTCTGGTCGATCGGCGTGGAAACCTACCGCATGGGCGCTGCATTTCTGCGCCGGCGCAAGCTGGTCGACCGTGCCCGCGTCGTCATGCAGGAGCTGATGGAAAAGACTGGCGAGACAGCCAATCTCGGTCTGGCGGAAGACGACTGCGTTGTCTTCGTCAGCCAGGTCGAGACTCATCAGGCAATCCGCGCCTTCTTCAGGCCGGGCACGCGCAGCCCGTTTCACGCCTCTGGTATCGGCAAGGCGGTGCTGGCCTATCTTGATGGCGATCGTGTTGCCGCCATAGGGCGCAAGACCGGGCTCGAGGCGTTTACCGCGAAAACCCTGTCCACCCTGCCCGCTCTGGCGCTCGACCTGAAAGATATTCGCGAAAGAGGCTGGTCCGTCGACGACGAGGAACGGAACCTCGGCATGCGCTGCGTTGCCGCTGCAATTTTCAACGAGTTCGGAGAACCTATCGGTGGCGTTTCGGTATCGGGACCGACCGCGCGGGTAACGCCAGAACGCCTGGCGGAGATCGGACCACTGGTGCGGAATGCAGCAGTGGAGATCACCAAGATGATCGGTGGCAGTGCCAAACGCTGAACGTTGCCATCAACCCATGCCGGTGACGTGACGCAGCCAGAATGCCAACACGATGAAGCCGATGGCGAAGCTGATGCCGGTCCAGTCGACATTGGCCCCTTTGAGGACACGCAGCAGCTTCATCGCCAGTATCCAGACTGCCAATACGATCAAACCGACAACGACGATTCGGATCATGGACAAACCCCATCAACGATGTCCGCTAGCAGGCATCGCCATCGATATAAGTATGAAACTGGCCGATTTCATGCTCAACGCAGGGTTAGGCGAGCACTGCGGCACGCAAGTTGCCGACAATTGTCTTTACTGGCGCAGCAAATATGCTAACCGGTGCGCGATGCTCCTCCGGCCTGGCGGCTGAAACTGCGATCGGAGGACACGAAGTACCGATTGGCCACCAAGTTTCGGTGTCCTGGGGCCGGCGTAGCACAGCGGTAGTGCAGCGGTTTTGTAAACCGAAGGTCGGGAGTTCGATCCTCTCCGCCGGCACCATTCAATCCAGCCTGCAGTTGCAATGCGCAGCCTCGGGCTTGCGCCCCTTCCCGCTTTTCAGATCCTGATCAACGCTTGCCCAGGCACGGCATCAGCACGCCCGTGCATTTCGACGACACCACCGGCTGGTTCATCTGGTCGGAGGCGCGGACCACGATGGAGAACATCACGGCGAACGAACCGAGCATCAGGAAAAGGATCATCAGGCGTGACATCGACAATGGGAAGCTCTCGACTTGGCCCCCGCCCACCGATTGCTACCCCAAGCATGGCCAAAGCAAATTTCAGAAAAATTAAGACGGATTTTAACCATGTTTGCGCAGACAGGCGCGGCGCAATGATTCGCGCGCCGCGAATGGCAGTGATCTCGCCGTGCTTGCCATCACGCTCTTTGCAGGCACCGGGTGACCATGCTACGCCGCGCGGGTCGATGCCGAGGATCGCCCGCCGGGAGCCATGACGAATACCGCAAGCCGCCTCGCCTTTGTTTCCTCCGAAACCGCCGATGCCCGGGCTGCACTGGAGCGGCTGAGTGCCCGCTATGGTCAGGTTCCGGTCGATGAAGCCGATACCATCGTCGCCCTCGGTGGCGACGGCTTCCTGCTGCAGACGCTGCGTGACACGATGAGCAGCGGCAAGCGTGTCTACGGCATGAACCGGGGCACCATCGGCTTCCTGATGAACGAGTTCCGCGAAAAAGGCCTGACCGAACGCATTGCCAAAGCGGTACCCGAAACCATCCGTCCGTTGGAAATGTCGGCGACCAACGCCGAAGGCGAAACCATCGAAGCGCTTGCCATCAACGAGGTGGCACTGTGGCGTCAGTCCTACCAGACGGCCAAGATCCGCATTGCCGTCGATGATCATGTGCGCCTCGAGGAATTGAGCTGCGATGGCGTCATGATCGCCACGCCGGCAGGCTCTACCGCCTACAATCTCTCCGCCCATGGCCCGATCCTGCCGCTCGATGCCCCCCTGCTGGCACTTACCCCGGTGAGCCCGTTCAGACCACGCCGCTGGCGCGGCGCGCTGCTTTCCAACCGTGCGACGGTACGCTTCGACATCTTGGAGGCTGAAAAGCGCCCGGTGAACGCGGCCGCCGACCATACCGAAGTAAAAGCCGTGACGTCGGTCACAGTGCGCGAATCCTTGACGGCAACCGCCACGGTGCTGTTCGATCCCAACCATTCCTGGGACGAACGCATCCTCGCCGAACAGTTCCGATATTGAGCCCCAGCCCGGCTTGACGGAACCGTATCTGACACTACCTTAGGCCAAACACCACATGATTGGCGGCTTTCAAGCCCGTTTGTGTTGACAAAACGCGGACTTGCGCCTATCGGCGTTCACGATATCGAAGACGCGAGGCGTCTGCCGCGACGGAAGCCGCCGCGCTCCCCATACAAGCCAAAGACAGCAAAACTTGTCCTCAGACACCCAGACCGCTCAAGAAGCGTTGCTTTTTTCCGACCTCGGCCTCTCGCCCAAGGTTCTTTCCGCCGTGACCGACGCCGGCTACACGCAGCCAACGCCGATCCAGGCCGGCGCGATCCCGCACGCCTTGCAGGGCAAGGACGTCCTGGGCATCGCCCAGACCGGAACTGGCAAGACTGCGTCCTTCGTACTGCCGATGTTGACACGGCTGGAAAAGGGCCGTGCACGGGCGCGTATGCCGCGCACGCTGATCCTGGAGCCGACACGTGAGCTGGCGGCTCAGGTCGAGGACAATTTTGTCAAATACGGCAAGAACCATCGCCTCACCGTGGCGTTGCTCATCGGCGGCGTTTCCTTCGAGGACCAGGAAAAGAAGCTGGAACGCGGCGCCGACGTGCTCATAGCGACCCCCGGCCGCCTGCTCGATCACTTCGAGCGCGGCAAACTGCTGCTGACCGGCGTCGAAATCCTCGTCATCGACGAGGCCGACCGCATGCTTGACATGGGTTTCATTCCTGACATCGAGCGCATCTGCAAGCTCATCCCATTCACCCGGCAGACGCTGTTCTTCTCGGCGACCATGCCGCCTGAGATCACCAAGCTGACCGAGCAGTTCCTGCATGCCCCGGTGCGTATCGAGGTTGCCAAGGCTGCAACCACTGCTTCGACAGTAACGCAGCGCCTGGTCAAGGCAGGCTCGAAGCCGTGGGACAAACGCTCTGTCTTGCGTGACCTGATCCGCGCCGAAGAAGACGGGCTGAAGAACGCCATCATCTTCTGCAACCGCAAGGTCGAGGTCTCGGAACTGTTCCGCTCGCTGCTGAAGCATGACTTCAACGCCGGCGCACTGCATGGCGATATGGACCAGCGCGCGCGCATGACCATGTTGTCCAACTTCCGCGACGGCAAGCTGAAATTGCTGGTAGCGTCGGACGTCGCCGCCCGCGGGCTGGACATTCCGGACGTCAGCCACGTCTTCAACTACGACGTACCGATCCATGCCGAGGACTATGTCCACCGCATCGGCCGCACAGGCCGTGCGGGGCGCTCCGGCAAGTCGTTCACCATCGCCACCAAGGGCGACACCAAATATGTCGACGCAATCGAGAAGCTGATCGGCAAACAGATCGAATGGTTCGACGGCGATCTATCCACGCTGGTTGTCAGCGAGGACGCCGATGAGGCACCACGTCGCGGCCGTGGCGACAAGCGCCGTGGCGGTCGCAAGGATGGCGATGACCGTCGCAACAAGGGTAAGCGCGGCGACAGGCATGCCGCCAACGAAAATGGCGAGGCAACGCGGGCTCCGGCAGAAGCGGCTGCACCCGTTGGTGACGACCGCAAGCAGCGCAAGGAGGCGATCCGCGCCGACAATGCCGATCGCAGGGACGCCGACCGCAAAGACCAGCGCCCGCATCGTGAACAGCGCCATCCCCGCCACCACCGCGAGGAAGAAGACGATAAGACAATCGGCTTCGGCGATGACGTGCCCGCCTTCATGAAGATCGTCGCCAAGGTCTGAACGCAGCAGAGCGAATCCCGCCTCACGTCGGACTGAGTTTTCACAAAACACCCAAATAAAAACGGCCCCGAACGGGGCCGTTTTCGTATCCGCGGAAGCCGAGCCTCAGGTAAGCGGCGAAAGCTGGATCTCGACGCGGCGGTTCTGCGCGCGGCCTTCGGCGGTGTTGTTGGGAGCAACCGGCCGGGTCTTGCCGAAGCCGGTAACCGCGAAGCGCCGTGAATCGACCCCCTGCGACGACAGGTAGTTCGCCACCGATAGCGCGCGGCGCTGCGACAGGTCGAAATTGTGCTGGTCCGAACCGGTCGAGTCAGTGTGGCCGAAAACGTCGACGGTGGTCTGATTGTACTTCTTCAGGACCAGCGCAACGGAGTTCAGCACCGAGTAGAAACTCGCCTTCACGGAATCCTGGTCGGTGGCGAAAGTAATGTCGGACGGCATGTTCAGAACGATCTGGTTGCCGACGCGGGTAACGCTGACGCCGGTGCCCTGCAGCTGCTGGCGCAGCGCATTTTCATTCTGGTCCATCACCGAACCGATCGCTCCACCAGCCAACGCACCGATGCCCGCACCGATCAGCGCATTGCGACGATCGTTGCCTCCGGCAAGCGTGCCAAGCGCGGCACCAGCCAGGCCGCCGAGAACGGCGCCGCCCGCGGTGTTGGAAACCTTCTGCTCACCCGTGTAGGGATCGGTCGTGCAGGCACTGGCCAACACTGCCGTAGCCACCACGCTGAGCACAATTTTCTTCATGGGATATCCCTCTCCAAACTACGGCCACGACTCGGCGCGCGGGCAAGTCCTTAGCCGCCCTTCTAGCACGAATTGCGGCAGAAACCGGAGCATGAAATGGCGGAGCGCGGGGTTTTTCCGCGCACCTTGAAGATCATCGCGTCAGGCCAGGGAAACTCCCCTCGCGGCTACCACAGGTTCTTGCCGTCGATGACCACCACCTCGACGGTGTCGAGCTCGAAATCGTCGAACAGGCGGGAATTGATGCTGATCTTGGGGTTGTCGAAATCCGGCTCGCCAGTCGACCAGTCCGGGGTCTCGGTGAAGGTGCCGCAGCCGCAAATCGCACAGAAGCCGTGCTTGATGGTCTTGGAACCCCAGCGGTAGAAGCTCACATTTTCGGGAGGACTGGTCAGCTTGAACTTGTCGGGCGTGTAGTAGGCCCAGAGCGAGCCGCGCTTCGAACAGAAGGAGCAGGTGCACTGCGTCACCGTCTGTGGTGCTTCCGACACCTCGAAGGTCGTGGCCTTGCAGTGACAGCTTCCCTTGATGATCATCATGCCTCTCCTCGCTGTGCTCTTTGAATCGCAGCACACCATAGAGAGCGCCTCCTGACAACTTAACGTCAGGAGGCAATGTGGATCGGGCAGACTGATGCTAGTCGATATCTGCGACTGGCTGCCCCACACCGCCCTCGATGCGTTGCGAGAGCGAGGCTTCCATGAAATCGTCGAGGTCGCCGTCGAGCACATCCGACGGGCTTGTCGACTCCACGCCCGTGCGCAGATCCTTCACGAGCTGGTAGGGCTGCAGCACATAGGATCGGATCTGGTGACCCCAGCCGATGTCGGTCTTGGCCGCTTCCGTCGCGCTGGCGGCGGCCTCGCGCTTCTTCAGCTCTTCTTCGTAGAGGCGTGAGCGAAGCATCTCCCATGCCTTGGCACGGTTCTGGTGCTGCGAACGACCGGCCTGGCAGGCGACAGCGATGCCGGTCGCGATATGCGTGATGCGTACGGCCGAGTCAGTGGTGTTCACGTGCTGGCCGCCTGCGCCAGACGAACGATAGGTATCGATGCGGACGTCGGATTCGTTGACGTCGATCTGGATGTTGTCGTCGATCACCGGGTAGACCCAGATCGACGAGAACGAGGTGTGACGGCGCGCGTTGGAATCGTAGGGCGAGATGCGCACCAGACGATGCACGCCCGATTCTGTCTTCAGCCAGCCATAGGCGTTGTGGCCCTTGATGAGCACGGTCGCCGACTTGATGCCAGCTTCTTCGCCATCGTGGACTTCCAGCACTTCGACCTTGAATTTGCGACGTTCGGCCCAGCGCGTGTACATGCGCAGAAGCATGTTCGCCCAGTCCTGGCTTTCGGTGCCGCCGGCACCCGCATGGACTTCCAGATACGTGTCGTTGGCGTCGGCTTCGCCCGAAAGCATTGTTTCGATCTGGCGTGCCCGAACCTCACCAGCCAATGAACGGATCGCCGTCTCGGCTTCCTGAACAACGCTTTCGTCGCCCTCTTCCTCGCCGAGCTCGATCAGGCCGATATTGTCTTCAAGCGCCTGGGTGACGCCTTTGACCGTGCCTATGCCCTCTTCCAGGCCCTGGCGTTCACGCATCAGCTTCTGGGCTTCCTGCGGATCGTTCCAGAGGCTGGCGTCTTCGGCGCGGATATTCAGGTATTCAAGCCGTTTTAGCGCTTGATCCCAGTCAAAGATGCCTCCTCAGCAGGGTTATCGCCTGCCTGATTTCGTCGATAATGTTCTGCGTTTCCGCGCGCATGGTCTCTTTTTCTTTTCCGGTTTGCGAAGTGACGACCGTCGTCACTCAGGGCCAGCTGAGATTTAAAGGACACCTGCCCGCCGATGCCGGCTCACGATGGCATGAATCCCAACAAGCAAGTCGGCGCGATACATAGGCATCACCCCGCCGCCTGTAAAGCAAAATGGGCCGGCTCAGAGCCGGCCCATCAGTGACTGTCGCCTCGTCAGTAGAGGCCGCCGCCGCCCGACTGGATCGCCTGCGAGGCCTGCGGCGAAATCCCCGTACCGGGACCGTTCGAACCGTCCGAGCCCATGCCGATGACCCAGTAGCTGTCAGCCGGACCCGTGCCTGGCTTGAAGGCTTCCATGATCGTGTTGGGGTCGCCCTCGTTGGCACGCATGCCGGTCTTGCGGTTGATCGCGACCAGCGACATGCCTTCCGGCACCTTGAATTCGATCTTCGGCTGACCGACCAGCGCCTCGCGCATCATATCCTTGAAGATCGGCGCGGCGAGACCACCACCGGTGATACCCTTGCCGAGTGGCTTGGGCTGGTCGTAACCAAGATAGAGACCGACCAGCAGGTTCGGCGTGAAACCGATGAACCAGGCGTCCTTCTCGTCATTGGTCGTGCCGGTCTTGCCTGCCATCGGGTAGCCGAGTTCGGCAACGGTCGCGCCGGTACCACGCTTGATCACACCCTCCATCATGGACGTGATCTGGTACGCCGTCATCGGGTCCAGCACCTGCTCGGAAGTGTCGGTCAGTTCCGGCTCGGGCTGGTTCATCCATTCGGTCGCGTTGCAGTTCTCGCAGGTGCGCTCATCCTGACGAAACACCGTCTTGCCGTAGCGATCCTGGATGCGGTCGATGACCGACGGCTTGATCGATTTGCCGCCATTGGCCATGATCGCATAGGCCGAAACCATGCGCATCACCGTGGTTTCGCCGGAGCCCAACGCCATCGGCAGATATGGGGCCAGCTTGTCGTAGACGCCGAAACGCTCCGCATATTCGGCAACCAGCTTCATGCCCATGTCATTGGCCAGACGAACGGTCATCAGGTTACGCGAACGCTCGATGCCGTTGCGCAGCGTCGACGGGCCGGCCGAGTTGCCGTCATAGTTCTTCGGCGTCCAGGTGGTGTTGCCGGACTGGATGGTGATCGGGCCATCCATGATGACGGAGGCCGGCGTATAGCCATTGTCCAGGGCCGCCGCATAGACGATCGGCTTGAATGACGAGCCAGGCTGACGCATGGCCTGCGTGGCGCGGTTGAACTCCGAAGCGGCATAGGAGAAGCCGCCGACCATGGCGAGAACACGGCCGGTATGCGGATCCATGGCGACGAGGCCACCCTCTACCTGCGGTACCTGACGCAGCAGATAATCCGACCCGCTGTCGCCCTTCCTCTGTACGAAGATGACATCGCCAGCCTTCAGGACTTCCGCCGGCGACTTCGCCTTCAGCGTCTTGTCACCCTGCTTGTAGCGCATTGCCCAGCTCATATCCTCACGCGATACCGAGCCTTCGACACGCTCCTTGACGAGGTCGCCGGAAGCTTCGCGATCGGGCTGCACCCCGATCGACAGGCCGTCGCCGGAGCTGTCGAGCACGACCGCGAGCGTCCATTCCGGCACGTCGCTCAAAGCCTTGACGGCGCCCAGTCCGGGGCCCCAGTCACCTGACACGTCGATATGCGTGATCGGGCCACGATAGCCGCGCAAAGTGTCGAATTTCATCAGGCCGCTCTGCATCGCCTTGCGCGCGAACAGCTGCAGCTTGGGATCGAGCGTGGTTCGGACGGAAAGGCCGCCTTCATAGAGTGCGTTCTCACCATAGCGGGAGATGATCTGGCGACGGACTTCCTCGGTGAAGTATTCACCGGCGAAAAGGTAGGTGCCGTTGCGGCGCGGCTTGACGCCGAGCGGCTCGGCCTTGGCCTTGGCGCCCTCCTCCTTGGTGACGTATCCGTTCTCGACCATCTGATCGATGACCCAGTTGCGGCGCTCGATGGCGCGCTCGGTGTGCCGGAACGGATGATAGTTGGATGGGCCGCGCGGAAGTGCGGCGAGATAGGCAGCCTCCGCCACAGTCAGCTCGTTGACCGACTTGTCGAAATAGGTCAGCGCGGCACCTGCGACGCCATAAGCGTTCAGGCCGAAGAAGATTTCGTTGAGATAGAGTTCAAGGATCCGATCCTTGGAATAGGCCTGCTCGATGCGGAAGGCGAGGATCGCTTCCTTGATCTTGCGGTCCATCGTCTGGTCGGCGGTGAGCAGGAAGTTCTTCGCTACCTGCTGGGTGATCGTCGAAGCACCCACCGGGCGGCGCGAACCCCAATTCTGCACGTTGACGATGATGGCGCGGCCAAGACCCGTGATGTCGATGCCGGGATGCGAATAGAAGTTCTTGTCCTCGGCCGACAGGAAAGCGGCCTTGACACGATCCGGCACGGCCTGGATCGGCAGATAGAGACGACGCTCACGGGCATACTCGGCCATCAGCGCACCATCGGAAGCATGGATGCGGGTGGTGACAGGGGGCTCGTATTTGGCCAGGACCTCGTAGTCAGGCAACTCCTTGGCCAAGTTGCCGACGTAGATCGCGACAACCGCGGCGGCCAACAGAGCCAGCATCGTGCCGATGCCGAAAAAATAGCCGATAAGACGAATCATGCCCACTCCAGTCCGTGGCCCAGGATTTCCCTAGCGCATGGTCCCGGGAATCGGAATCGATTTCCCAGGCGCTCCTGCGCCACTTTCATACGCTACGGCAATCCTTGCGTCCTGCCCTTGCATGAGACGCCATAAACGATACTGCCTGCCACGCAAGGCTCGGGAACCACCCGGCCGTTCGCCACCCATTGTCGCGGCGATGTGGGTAAATTGCGGCAATCGCAAATTTCCTGGCCAATCGGCCGGAATATTAACACCCGGTGTTGTCGAGGCGCAACGCTGCCAAAGGCCAAGAGCACCCTGCTCCCGTGCCGGCAGGCTTATCCGCCCGCATTCACCCGCGAGGCGGCAAAAGCCGACACCGCCTTGCTGATGCTGTCGGCCGCCTTGCCACGCCACTCCGGATTGGTGAGCTGCGCCTCGTCCTTGGCATTCGACAGATAGCCCAGTTCAACCAGAACCGACGGCACGTCCGGCGCCTTCAGCACGCGGAAGCCGGCAAAGCGATGCGGATTGTTGATCAGCCCGACACTGTTGCCGAGCTCGCCGACCAGCGTCTGGGCAAAGCTCATCGAGAAGGAATGGGTCTCGCGGCGGATCAGATCGATCAGGATGTCGGTGACTTCCTGGCTGTCTTCCTTGATTTCCATGCCAGCGAACTGGTCGGACAAATTTTCCCGATCCGCCAGGGCCTGCGCTTCCGGATCGGAGGCCTTGTCAGACACGGTATAGACCGTAGCGCCACGGATACCCTTCAGGCGAATGGTGTCGGCATGGATGGAGATGAACAGATTGGCACCGCGCTGCCGGGCGATCCGCACCCGGTCATCCAGGCGCAGGAAGGTGTCGTCCTCGCGGGTAAGCGAGATGTCATATTTACCTTCTGAGGAAAGCTTGTCGCGCAGCTCCTTGGCAAAGGCCAGCGTGACGTTTTTTTCGACCGTACCGTTCAGCCCCTCGGCGCCACCATCGACACCGCCATGGCCGGGATCGATGACGATGGTAAATTTGTGGGAGGTTGCAGCAGGAACAGGCTTGGCCAGACGCTCGCGCTTGTCCGGAGAAACGGTCGAGGCCGTTGTCACCGCCTGGTCGGCAAGTGCTGCGTCGAACTCGCGATCCGAAACGGCCGAAATGTCGACCGCCATGCGATAACCGGAACCATCCTCGTTCTTGAGCACATCCAGCTTGTCGACGCGGAACGGCCCCTTGCTGATCAGGATCAGCCGCGAAGCCCCCGCCTCGATCTGGCCATAACGCACGCTCTTGACCAGCCCACGGGCCTTGAGATCCTTGGCGCTGAAGGCCAGCTTGGAGTTGGGCACATCGATGACCAGCCGGTGCGGACCACGCAGCAGGAACCAGCGCGGATTTGGCTCGCGATCGAAATCGACGACGATACGCATCTTCGTGGCGTCGCCGGCCATCTTGTAGCCGGTCGCCGCGAGCGGAACCTCGGCGGCGCGCGCAATCGCCGGGAGGATCAGGCTTGCGAACACGACGAACAGAGCGCAGCACAATACGCCGACCCAGCCGCCGAGCCTCTTGTTCGTGATTGCTTTCAGCCCCATCTCAGTTCCAGTCGCTGCCGATTCATCGAACCAGCCCGGTTGTTCGGTCGAAGAAGCGCTTAAGCGGTAAACTCGATTAACGATTGGTATCCAGAGAAGGTTAACCAAGCCTTTTCACGAGCGATTTCGTTGAAGGAACAGCCCTTTGCCGGCATGGAAATCGGGGTTGCCTTCCTACGCGTCAAATCATAAAAGCGATGGTGGGTCACTGCAATCCAGGGACAACCTTTCCCCTCAGCTTTCTGCTGGGTCAAGGTGAGAGGCAGGTCATCGCCAAAGCGGCGGGAATGCAGGTGATCGCGACGATTTTCGCAGGTGCTCGCCCGAGGCGGGGGAAGTGCCTGCGGCAGGAAAACGGCAAGGGTTGCACCGCGCCGGCTCGATAGGAGCAAAACAAGCTGGTCCGGGTTTCCGGGCTTAGGTTCAAAAAGGTCCGTTCGGTTTTGACGGTTTCAGGTACTGCATTGGAAAGGTCCGCATTCAACCGCGCCAACATGGCTGCGGGCGGCACCGCCATGACCCTGAAGCGGCCCACTGCGGACGCACAAACATCCGGCACTCACGCACAAACAGCATCACGGCAGCGGGCATTGTCCCGTCGGTCGCGGCTGGCGGCTGCCGGGAGGAAACATAATAATGCCCAACAAGATGCTAATCGACGCCTCCCACCCGGAGGAAACACGCGTAGTCGTCGTTCGCGGTAACCGTATCGAAGAATTCGACTTCGAATCGCAAGACAAGAAGCAGCTCAAAGGAAACATCTACCTTGCCCGCGTCACGCGGGTTGAGCCGTCACTGCAGGCAGCATTCGTGGAATATGGCGGCAACCGCCATGGTTTCCTGGCTTTCAGCGAAATCCATCCCGATTACTACCAGATACCTGTTGCTGACCGTCAGGCGCTGTTGCGCGCCGAGGCGCAGGAGCATGAGGACGAGGACGACGAGGAAAACGGCGAGAATGGCGATGATCGCCAGGAGCGCAATCGCGGGCGGCGCGGCCGCCGTCGCGGACGCAATCGCGACCGCGGTGAGCGCAAGCGTGACGCCGCAGCCAGCGAAAACGATGAAACGAGCGATGAGGCAGTAGCGGTCGACGAAAACGTCGATGACGTCGAAACCGTCGAACCAAACGACAACAGCGATGCCGAGGAAGGCGCCAAAGGCGGCTCGATTGCTGCCAGCGTCGAGGTCGATGTGATCTCGGAAGAGGTGGAAGTCGCGCAGGAAAGCCGTGACGAACAGCCTCACGCCTCCGAGGACAATCACAACGACGAAGTCGCACCTGCCGCCGATGCCGATCGTGGCACGCTGGAAGAAGTACCCTCCTCCCATTCCGACGACCACGAGATCGAGTCGGTTGGCGCTGAAGACGCGCTCGAGGAAATCCGTGATCGGCGCAGGCCAGTGCGCAAGCAGTACAAGATCCAGGAAGTCATCAAGCGTCGCCAGATCCTGCTGGTTCAGGTCGTCAAGGAAGAGCGCGGCAACAAGGGCGCCGCTCTGACCACCTACCTGTCGCTGGCCGGCCGTTATTCCGTGCTGATGCCCAACACAGCCCGCGGTGGTGGCATCTCGCGCAAGATCACCAACGCTCAGGACCGCAAGCGCCTCAAGGAAGTGGTCGCCGACCTCGAAGTGCCGCAAGGCATGGGTGTCATCCTGCGCACCGCCGGCGAAAGCCGAACCAAGGCCGAGATCAAGCGTGACTACGAATACCTCATGCGGTTGTGGGAGAACGTCCGCAACCTGACGCTCAAGTCCACTGCGCCAGCGCTGGTCTATGAGGAAGGATCGCTGATCAAGCGCTCGGTACGCGATCTCTACAACAAGGAGATCGACGAGATCCTTGTCGCAGGCGAAGACGGTTATCGCGAGGCGAAGGACTTCATGCGCATGCTGATGCCCAGCCATGCCAAGATGGTCCAACCCTATCGCGACACCTCGCCGATCTTTGCGCGCAACGGCATCGAGGCGCAGCTCGACAAGATGCTGCAGCCGCAGGTGACGCTGAAGAGCGGCGGCTACCTGATCATCAACCAGACAGAGGCGCTGGTTTCGATCGACGTCAACTCGGGCCGCTCGACGCGTGAGCACTCGATCGAAGACACTGCACTGCAGACCAATCTCGAAGCCGCAGAGGAAGTGGCCCGCCAGTTGAGGCTGCGCGACCTGGCCGGCCTGATCGTGATCGACTTCATCGATATGGAGGAGAACCGGAACAACCGGGCTGTCGAGAAGAAGCTGAAGGATTGCCTGAAGAACGATCGCGCCCGCATCCAGGTCGGCCGCATTTCGCATTTCGGCCTGATGGAGATGAGCCGTCAGCGTATTCGTGCCAGCGTGCTGGAATCGACCATGAAGCCTTGCCCGCATTGCGGTGGCACCGGCCATGTTCGTTCCGATTCCTCGGTCGCGCTGCTCGTCGTGCGTGCCATTGAGGAATTCCTGCTCAAGGATTCGCGCAGCCACATCACCGTGCGTACCCCGGCAGCGACCGCGCTCTACGTGCTCAACCACAAGCGCTCCACGCTGGTTGAACTGGAAACGCGCTTCGGCCTGACGATCACCGTCGAGGCTGACGAGACTGTCGGTTCGCAGCACTACGCCATCGCGCGCGGTGCAATCGCCGAGAAGCCAGAAGGCTTCTTGGAGGTGAAGCAGCAACCGATTCCGATCGAACCAGAAGAGCCGGAAGACGAGATCATCGTCGAGGACGAGGACGAGACCGAAGAAGATCAGCCCCGCCAGGAACAGCAACAGGGACGCGAGGGCGACAGCCAGCGCGACCGTAAGCGTCGTCGGCGCAGGCGCCGTCGCGGCGGCCGCGATCGCGATCAGGCGGGCACGGAAGCAGGCAGCGATGAAGGCGCTGGTGCAGACGACGAAGACGCCGGCGAAGACAGCGATACCGCCGTCGTTGAGGCCGCTGCGGAGGTCGAGGCGATCGTTGTTGCAGAAGATAACGATGACGAACCGGCCAAGAAGCGCCGGCGCGGCAAGCGCGGCGGCAAGCGCAGCCGCAAGGAAGACGGCGAGACCGCCGACGATGCGGCAGATGCTGCCACGGCCGACGGCGAAACCGTGACGGCCGAGGCGGTCGCCGAAACTGCGGTGGTAGAGCCGGAACCCGCGCCTGCCGCAGAAGAAGCTCCTGCCGAAAAGCCGAAGAAGCCGCGCCGTACGGCAAAGTCGAAGAAGGCCGAAGCCGCCGCCGAGGCAGCAGCGGTGGAGGTCGCGACCGAAGCGGCCGTCGACATCCTCGTCGAGGCAGCTCCGTCTGAGGCCACGGAGGCTCCCGCCGGGAAGAAACCACGCGCGTCGCGCCGCAAGACCGCCAGCGCGGAGACGACGGCCGCCCCTGTCGTTTCTTCCACGGCCGAAGCGGAAGCTGAAGAAACAGCCGAAGAAAAGCCGAAGCGTGGCGGCTGGTGGCAGCGCAAGGGCTTCTTCTGAGCCGACTACCCGGCCTCTGCGGAGAAACCGTTGGAGCGCATCTCGAACAAGAAAAGCGGCGGCACCAGGTGCCGCCGCTTTTTTTTATCTTGGACGCGTCTAGTGGTGGCGGATATGCCGTTCCGCCGAAACCTCACCTTCGCCGAGCGCCTGCACGAACGGCATGAGCTGCCACACGGCCGAAAGGCCGATGATGACAGAGACCAGCCGGGCGAGCGGGGTTCCGATGCCTCCGGACAGCATTCCGAGGACATCGTAGCCCGCAACGCCCATCACCAGCCAGTTCAGGCCGCCAATGATGATCAGGACGAGGGTGACAAGGTTCATGGCGCGCATCGGTGCCTCCATGAGTTGTTGCCTGACGCTAAAACGCACTCCGCCGTTGCAGGTTCCGGCAGTCGCGAAATCGTGATGGGCGTCAGACCTCCCCTGCCCTTGCCTATTTCAGCCAGCGCTCCAATCTGGCAACGGCTTCCACCATCTCGTCATGGCTGCCTGCGTAGGAGAAGCGCATGTAGCGATGCCCCTGCAAAGGATCAAAATCGCGACCGGGCGTGGCAGCGACATGTGCTTCGGCCAACATCTTGCCTGCGAATGCCATGCTATCATTGGTGAGGCGCGAAACATCACAGAAGGCGTAGAAAGCGCCATCCATCGGCGCGGCAAGTGCAAAGCCCAATTCCGGCAGGCGTTTCATCAGCAATTCACGGTTCCAGGCGTAACGCGCCTTTACCGCTTCCAGCTCCACCGTCGCCTTGAAGGCCTCAATGGCTGCTACCTGCGAAAGCTCCGGCGCAGAGATGTAAAGGCTCTGCGCGATGCGCTCGATAGGTCTCACCAGTTTTTCCGGCAACACCATCCAGCCGATACGCCAGCCGGTCATGCAGTAATATTTGGAGAAGGAGTTGATCACCGTGACATCCGGGCCGAAGGCTAGCGCGGTGATATCGGGTGCGCCATAGGCCAGCCGATGGTAGATTTCGTCGGAGATCACCGCGATGCCGAGCCGGTCCGCCGTTTCGACCAACGCCCTCAACGCCTCGACAGGGATGACCGCACCGGTGGGATTGGCCGGACTGGCAAACAGTACGCCCTTCAATGGCTTTTCGGCGTGTGCACCGGCCAGATGTTCCGCGTGAAGATACGCGGCGCCTTCCAGTTCGATCTCAACCACCTCGATGCCGAGAGCCGCCATGATGTTGCGATAGGCTGGATAGCCGGGCGCGGCGATGGCGACACGATCGCCAGCATCGAACATGGCGAGGAATGCCAGGTTGAAGGCGGCGGAAGAGCCGGTCGTGACAGCAATCCGTTCCGGCATGACCTCGATCTGGTAGTGGTCGCGATAGTGGCCGGCGATGGCACGGCGCAAGCCGGCAAGGCCAAGTGCATCGGTGTAGCCGATGCGGCCGCTTTTCAAGGCAGCGGCGGCGGCCTCACGCACGATGGTGGGAGCGGGGTCGGATGGCTGGCCGACGGCCATGGAAATCACCGGCACGCCTTCGGCCCTCAATTTGTTGGCGCCAGCCAGAACATCCATGGCGTGGAACGGCTCGACGTCTCCGCGCCGTGACAATGAAACAACCATTCTTAGGCAAAACTCCTGTTAACGACGCCCCGCCATCCGCTTCCGGCCGCCGGACCGTGCCGCACAAATGCCCGATTGATGGGGATCACAAGTTCAGCAAGTTTTCGCGCGCCGGCTTTTCATCGTCAACCGCCTCGTCTACCAGTGTACGCATCATGTTGAGCCCCTCACCTCCAGGAAAGACGATCACAAGGACCGTGCGCGCCCTGGCGACACTGGCCCTTGGCGCGGCTATCGCCGTCTCCGGCACCATGAATGCCTTCGCGCAGAATGTGCCGGTCGTGCGGGATGCGGAGATCGAGGCGCTGGTGCGCGACTATGCCAAGCCGATCTTCAAGGCGGCCGGCCTTTCCAACGCCGGCATCCAGATCGTGCTGGTCAATGATCCCAGTTTCAACGCCTTTGTCGCCGGTCGCCGCGTCTTCATCAACACGGGTACGTTGATGCAGGCCGAAACGCCAAACGAAGTGATCGGAGTTCTGGCCCACGAAACCGGGCACATTGCCGGTGGCCACCAGCAACGGCTGCGCGAACAACTTGAGCGTGCCAAGACGATGGCAATTGTCGCCGGCCTACTCGGCGCCGGCGCGCTGGTGGCAGGCGCGGCCAGCAACAGCAAGGGCCTGGCAGGTGCCGGCATGGGGCTAGCCACCGGCGGCACCGAGTTGGCGCAGCGTTCGCTGCTCGCTTATCAGCGCGGCGAGGAAATGACGGCGGACCGGTCCGCCATCACCTATCTCAACGCCACCGGACAATCCGGTGCCGGCATGCTGAAAACCTTCCAGCGTTTCCAGAGTGCGCTGTCGCTCTCGGGCGCGCGTGTCGATCCCTACCGCGTCAGCCACCCGATGCCGCAGGAGCGTATCTCGAACCTGCAGGAACTGGTGAGCAAAAGCCCTTACCTTGATGCCAAGGACTCGCCTGCCCTGCAGCAGCGCCACAACATGATGCGGGTCAAGATCGCCGCCTTCACGCAAGGTCAGGCGGCCACATCCCGGCTGCTGCGCAAGAATCCCGATCCGGTTGCCGTGCAGTACGGTGAAGCGATTTCGAACTACCTGAACGGCAATCCCAGTTCCGCGCTGGCCAAGACTGACGCAATGATCAAGTCCCAGCCCAAGAACGCCTACCTTCAGGAGTTGCGTGGTGACATCCTGATGAAAGCCAACAAGCCGAAGGAAGCGGCTTCTGCCTATGCCAAGGCCGTCAGCCTCGACCCGGCGAAATCGGGACTTCTTTCCGTTTCCTATGGGCAGGCGTTGCTTGCCCAGGGCACACCGGAATCGTTGAAACAGGCCGTCACGCAGCTCTCCAACGGCCTCGAACGCGACCGCGAGAACGCCGGCGGCTACCGTTTCCTGGCGCAGGCCTACGGCGAACTCGGCGATGTCGGCAAGGCCGAGCTGGCGACGGCTGAGGGCTACTACTACCAGGGCGCCACCAAGGACGCCAAGATCTTCGCCATGCGCGCGCAGAAGCTGTTGAAGCCGGGCGAACCTGCCTGGGTGCGTGCGCAGGACATCATCGGTGCCAAGGCGCCAACCAAGAAATCGAACTGAAGACGGCACGGGCGGCAGGACATGATCCCGTCGCAGCGCCTGAAAGGCAAAGGAAGACGACCATGAACAAGGCCTATCTGCTCAGCACCGCCGGAGCGGCCATTGCCCTTGCCGCCTTTACCTTCGGCTTCACGGCCAGCGACACCCGTCCGGCATCTGCCGACACCAAGCTCGATCGCGCCCAGGTGGAGGAGATCGTACGCAACTACCTCCTGAAAAATCCGGAAATCCTGCTCGAAGTGCAGGATGCGCTGGAGACCAAGCAGAAGGAGGAGCAGAAGCTCGCTGCTTCCGGCGTCATCAAGGAAAACAAGGACGAGATCTTCAACGCCTCCTACGACACCGTCGTCGGCAATCCCAAGGGCAAGATCACGATCGTCGAGTTCTACGACTACAATTGCGGCTTCTGCAAACGCGCCATGGCCGACATGGCCGATCTCACCAAAGCCAACCCAGATCTGCGTTTCGTGCTGAAGGAGTTCCCGATCCTCGGGCCGGATTCCCAGAAGGCCCATGTCGTCTCGCAGGCGTTCCAGAAACTGATGCCGGAGAAGGCGGGAGAATTCCACCTCGAACTCCTCGGCGGCCAGACCCGCGCGACCGAAGAGACCGCCATCAAGATCGCGCTGGAACTTGGCGCCGACGAGGCAAAGCTGCGCGAGGCTATGAAGGATCCTGCGATCATGGAGCGCTTCGCCAAGACCTACGATCTTGCCAACAAGCTCGCCATCACGGGTACCCCCTCCTACGTCATCGGCAACGAGGTGGTCTTTGGCGCACTTGGCGCGGATGTTCTGACCGAGAAGATCAAGGCTGCAAAGCCCACACTCTGAGCTGCGCGGAACTGAAAACCCGGACTTGGCTAGCCCCAGTCCGGCCAAACCGGCGTTGTGGACAGGCCAAGATCACACTTGCGCTCTTTTCGCGGCCGGTTATGCCCATTATAGAGGTCCGGCGCGCCGGCGATATTCGGCGCGAGGGTAAAGGTAGCCATTTTTGAAAACGGTTTTCGTCCTCAACGGTCCCAACCTCAACATGCTCGGCAAGCGCGAGCCGTCGATCTATGGCGACCAGACGCTGGACGACATCGCCGCTGATTGCGTGAGGGCAGGCAAGGACCTGGGGCTGACAGTCGATTTCCGCCAGTCGAACCATGAAGGCCATCTGGTCGACTGGATCCAGGAAGCGAGCGAAGTTGCCGCTGGGGTCGTCATCAACGCCGGTGCCTACACCCATACCTCGATCGCCATCCACGACGCCATCCGGGGTGTTGCCCCGCTGCCAGTGGTGGAAGTGCATCTTTCCAACATCCACGCGCGCGAGCCGTTCCGGCATGTATCCCGGATCGCACCGCACGCCGTGGGAATGATCTGCGGCTTCGGGCCGCTTGGCTATACGCTGGCGCTGCAAGCGCTTGCCGCCCGCATCTGAAATGGGCGGACAACAAGAAGGGTCGGACATGACGACGAAAAAAACCGGTGTTGACCAGCAGTTGATCCGCGATCTCGCGGGCATCCTGAACGACACCAATCTCACTGAAATCGAAGTCGAGCTTGGCGATCTCAAGCTGCGCGTATCGCGTCATGCGCCGACCGTGCACGCAGTCGCAGCGCCGGCTCCGGTCTTCGCCCAAGCTGCCGCTCCGCAGGCGCCGGCGGCTCCTGCAGTGCCGAGCGCGGCCGAAGCCGCGAAGAATGCGGTGCCCTCGCCAATGGTCGGCACTGCCTATCTTTCCCCTTCACCCGACGCCAAGCAGTTCGTCGAAATCGGCCAGAAGGTGAAGGAAGGCCAGACGCTGCTGATCATCGAAGCCATGAAGACGATGAACCAGATTCCGTCGCCACGCGCCGGCACGGTGACGGCGATCCTGGTCGAGGACGCGCAGCCGGTCGAATACGGAATGCCGCTCGTCGTGATCGAATAAGGCACGGGGACGGACGGAATGTTCCAGAAGATCCTCATCGCCAATCGCGGCGAAATCGCACTTCGGGTGCTGCGCGCCTGCAAGGAACTCGGCATCAAGACCGTCGTCGTGCATTCCACCGCCGACGCGGATGCCATGCATGTTCGGCTCGCGGACGAGAGCGTTTGCATCGGCCCGCCGCCTTCGCGCGACAGCTACCTCAACATCCATCAGATCGTAGCCGCCTGCGAGATCACCGGCGCTGATGCCGTCCATCCGGGCTACGGCTTCCTGTCGGAGAACGCAAAGTTCGCCGACATCCTTGCCGCCCACAACATCACTTTCATTGGTCCCTCGGGAGACCATATCCGTATCATGGGCGACAAGATCGAAGCCAAGCGCACTGCCAAGCGCCTCGGCATTCCGGTCGTTCCCGGCTCGGATGGTGCGGTCTCCGAAGAGAAGGAAGCCAAGCGCATCGCCGCCGAAATCGGCTATCCGGTCATCATCAAGGCCTCCGCCGGCGGCGGCGGCCGCGGCATGAAGGTCGCGCGCACCGAAGACGACCTCGAAGTCGCGCTCGCCACCGCCCGTTCGGAAGCTGGCGCAGCCTTTGGTGACGATGCCGTCTACATCGAAAAGTATCTCGAAAAGCCGCGCCACATCGAATTGCAGGTATTCGGCGACGGTGCTGGCCGCGGCGTGCATTTCGGCGAGCGTGACTGTTCGCTGCAGCGTCGCCACCAGAAGGTTTGGGAAGAGGCCAACTCTCCTGCCCTCAACGAGGAAGAGCGTGCCCGCATCGGCGGCATCTGCGCCAACGCTGTCGCCGATCTTGGCTACTCTGGCGCCGGCACCATCGAATTTCTCTATGAAAACGGCGAGTTCTACTTCATCGAGATGAACACCCGCCTGCAGGTGGAGCATCCGGTGACGGAAGCGATCACCGGCATCGATCTGGTGCATGAGCAGATCAGGGTTGCTTCGGGCGGCGGACTTTCGGTGCGGCAGGAAGATATCAAGTTCAACGGCCATGCCATTGAATGCCGCATCAACGCCGAGGACCCGCGCACGTTTACGCCTTCACCGGGTACCATCACGCATTTCCATACGCCTGGTGGTCTCGGCATCCGCGTCGATTCCGGCGTCTATTCCGGCTACCGCATCCCGCCCTACTACGACAGCTTGATCGGCAAGCTGATCGTGCACGGCCGCAACCGCGTCGAATGCATGATGCGCCTGCGCCGAGCACTCGATGAATTCGTTGTCGACGGCATCAAGACCACGCTGCCGCTGTTCCGCGACCTCGTCGGCAACTCCGACATCGCCAATGGCGACTACGACATCCACTGGCTGGAAAAATATCTGGCCAAGTCGGAGTGACGGGCAATGCGTCCTTCGGGGCTTCCCCGAGGGACGCGGATACAGTCGAAATGAATCCGGCTCTATCTCCTTGTTTTAGCGCATGATCTTTATTCGAAAGTCTGCAACTTTTCGAGATCATGCTCCGAGCATAACGCTGAAATGACCCGCCCTTTCGCGCCCGGCTATCGCATCCCGACAGACCTTCTGCTCAAGGCCTACGCCTCGGGTGTCTTCCCGATGGCAGAGAGTGCAGATGATCCTGAAGTGTTCTGGGTGCGGCCGGAAAAGCGTGGCATCATCCCGCTGGACGGCTTCCATATTCCAAGAAGCCTTGCGAAGACGATCAGAAAGGCGCCCTTCGATATCCGCTTCGACCATGACATCGCAGCGACCATCGACGGCTGTGCCGAACAGCGGGAAGAGCGCCAGTCGACATGGATCAACGCACCGATCCGCGAAGCCTACCTGCAACTGGCCCGGATGAGCCATTGCCATTCGGTCGAAGCCTGGCGCGATGATCGCCTCGTCGGCGGGCTCTATGGCGTCTCGCTCGGCCGCGTCTTCTTCGGCGAAAGCATGTTTTCGCGGGAGGCTGATGCCTCCAAGGTCTGTCTCGTCCATCTGGTCGAGCGGCTCAAGGAGCGCGGCTTTGCCCTGCTCGACACCCAGTTCACCACCGAACACCTGAAACGTTTCGGCGCCGTCGACGTGCCGCGTGGTCGCTATGAAAAGATGCTCGCAGCGGCCCTGAAAGGCGAAGCGGCGTTCAGCCCGGACGCAGATTAAGATCGCCAGCGGCCGGTCAGTTGGTGGGCTGCTTGCTGTTGACCTTGGCGGGTGCGCCACTGGAAGACGGCTTGGCTGCAACAGGCGCTGGCACGTCGGACTTCTGTTTGCAGCCCTTCAGCCAAACGTCATAGACGGCGTGCTCGACAGCGTTGATGCCAGGGCTTTCGGCGAACATCCAGCCGGTGAAGATACGACGGATCTTGCGGTCGAGTGTGATCTCGTCGACCTCGACGAAGGAATCCGTCTTCGGCGCCTCGGCGCCGGGGCGTGAATAACACACGCGCGGTGTCACCTGCAGTGCACCGAACTGCACCGTCTCGTCGATATAGACGTCGAAATTGATGATGCGACCAGTGATCTTGTCGATGCCGGAAAACTCGGCGACCGGATTGGCAACGCGTTCAACCTTCACCTCTGGAGCAGGCTTGTTCTGAGCAGGCTGCTTCTGGCCAGGCTGTTCACTCTGAGCCGGTTGCTGAGGAGCTGGTTCTTGAGCCGGTTGCTCCTGGACAGGCTGTCCCTGGTTGGCGTCTGGCTGGATCTCGAACGGTATCTGGGCAGGCGTTTCGCCGGCGGGCGGATCCCAGGGCATCTGCTGTGCATTCGCAAGAAGCGGGTAAGCAACCGCCAGCATTGTTGCCAAGGCGCCGGTCGAAAGGCGGCTGAAAGATCTCATACGGACGACCCGTCTTTGGGCAAGTGATTCTCAACGCCCAAAGGTAGAGCGTTCCGGCGAAGCGAACCAGCTAAACGGCAAATGTGGCGAGAACCCGAACCGTGTCGAGTCAGGAGCCCGGCGTCCAGGCATCATAGTCGCCGGTCACCTGCGGACGGTGCTGGCTGCCCAGGATCGAACCCTTCGGACGGTACGCAGCGGCGGTACCCGTCAGATTTGGCTCGTGCGGCTTCTGCCATTCGCGCGGCTTGTACGTCTCGTTGGCAGGCGCGACATCGACGCGGTGATGAATCCAGCCGTGCCAGCCGGGAGGAATGGCCGAAGCTTCCGACTTATCGGCATAGATCACCCAACGGCGGGTCTGCCCATCGGAGTTGATGCCGCCCTCGTAATAGATGTTGCCGAATTCGTCCTGACCGACTTTCTTGCCATGACGCCAGGTATGGAAACGCGTTCCCAGCGTCTGGCCGTTCCACCAGGTGAAAAACTGCGTCAGAAAGCCTGCCATGCTGGTCCTCGCGGGCGTTTGCCGTTGCCTGCTTATGGCGCCCTGCCGGGCGGAAGGCAAGGGTTTAGATCGTCGCGAGAGTATGGAGTTTCCTGCCCTGCTGATCCGGAAACGGGAAAAAAGTGCCCCTCCCTTTCGCATGTGCTCAAATCCATCTCGCACTTGCAAAATAATTAGCCGCTCCGTATCCCTTAGGGCGCTCGGACAACCGGGCTCTCGGACAGGTTCGGCCTGTCCGTCGAGGGAGGAAAAACATGGCTTCCGATGCGACTGCGGCTGCGCCCCGCATCACGCCTGCGGAGCTGTCGGCCCGCAAGGGTGGCACGCCGATCGTCTGTCTGACCGCCTACACCTATCCCATCGCCCGTCTGCTCGACCCGCATGTCGATCTTCTGCTGGTCGGCGACAGCGTCGCAATGGTCCTGCATGGCCACAAGACGACACTCGGCGCGACCATGGAGATGATGATCCTGCATGGCCAGGCAGTGATGCGCGGCACGCGCCGCGCCTGCGTCGTGCTCGACATGCCTGCCGGGAGCTATGAAAACTCGCCTGCTGCTGCCCTCGCCTCTGCCCGCCGCCTGATCGACGAAACCGGCTGTGATGCGGTGAAGCTGGAGGGCGGGGTCGACGTGGCGGAGCAGATCGCCGCTATTACAGGCGCCGGCATTGCCGTCATGGGCCATATCGGACTGCAGCCGCAATCGGTCGAAAAGGACGGCGGCTACAAGATCAAGGGCGGCACCGATGCCGCCATCGCCACACTCCTGGCGGATGCCAAAGCTGTCGAGCGCGCCGGTGCCTTCTCGATGGTCATCGAAGGCACGATGGAGCCTGTGGCGGCCGAGATCACGCGTCGAGCGGCGATCCCCACCATCGGCATCGGCGCCAGCGCGGCCTGCGACGGCCAGATCCTTGTCGTCGACGATGCGATCGGCCTGACCGTCGACCGCGTGCCGAAATTCGTCAAGGAATATGCCAGCCTGCGCGACATGGTGGCCAAGGCAGCCGTCTGCTATGCCGAGGAGGTACGCGCGCGCGCCTTCCCGGGACCCGAACACGTCTTTCAACCGAAGGGCACGAAAGAATCATGAAACGCCCGCAAGTTGTTGAAACCGTTTCCGATCTGCGCACCGTTGTGCGGGAGTGGCGCCGACAAGGTTTAAGTGTTGCCATGGTGCCGACCATGGGCGCCTTGCATGACGGCCACGTCTCGCTGACACGCATCGCGCTCGAACGCGCTGACCGCTGCGTGGTGTCGATTTTCGTCAACCCGACGCAATTCGCACCGACCGAAGACCTCGACAAATACCCGCGCCAGCTCGCCACCGACCTCGCCCGACTGGCAGAAGCCGGCGTGCAGCTTGCCTTCACCCCGACGGCCGCGGAAATGTATCCGCAAGGCTTTGACGCCAAAGTGGTCATCGGCGGCCCGTCGGCTGGACTGGAAACCGATTTTCGGCCGACCTTCTTCGAAGGCGTCGCCACGGTCGTTGCCAAGCTTTTCCTGCAGACCTTGCCCGACTGTGCGGTCTTCGGCGAAAAAGACTATCAGCAGCTTTGTGTTGTGAAGAAGCTCTGCCGCGATCTGGACATTCCCATCGAGATCATCGGCGCACCGACAGTGCGTGACGCAGATGGCCTCGCCCTGTCCTCGCGCAACGCCTATCTCTCGCCGACCGAACTCGCCGTGGCACGACAGCTCAACAAGATCCTGCGCCATGCCGCACAGTCCCTGCAATCCGGGAATGGCGAACAACAAACGCTGGAGAAAGCCGGACAGCAAATCCTCGCCGCTGGCTTCGGCGTCGTCGACTATGTCGCGGCACGCGAGAGTGATACGCTTGCCCCCTGGCGACGCGATCGCGACGGTCGCATCCTGGTGGCCGCGCGGCTCGGTGCTACGCGTCTCATCGACAATATCGAGATTGTCGGCATCTAGAGGACTTATTCTCTCTGCGGGAAGCGGCTAACCCAGCCGTTTCTCGAACACCAGCGCCGGGATACCCGATCCGGCAGCACCACAATCGCTGCTCTGGCCAGCCTCGGTGAAACCATTGGCCTTGTAGAAGCGGATTGCCGGCACGTTGGCCCCCTCCACTTCCAGCTGCAACGTCTGCGCTTCCGGAAAACTGTCTTCGATCTCTTCCAGCAGCATGCTGCCGATGCCCTTGTGCTGAAACGCCGGCAACACATAAAGCTGGCGCAGCTTAACCACTTTGGGATCATCAGTGGTAGCAGCAAAGGCCACGCCGGCGATGGTCTCGCCATCGTCGGCAACCAGAAACTCAGAGTTTGGCTGCGTCAGGCGGGCCTTAAGCGAAGCTGGCGTATGCCACTGGCTTGTGATCTCGTTCACCCGCTCCACGCCGTAAATGGCATCATAGGTGGCATGCCACGTCTCGGCGAGCAGCGCCTTTATCGCCTCAAGGTCACGCTCGCTCGCCGTACGCACGAACATGGCGGTTATTCCGTGATGCCGAGCTTGGCCTTGACGAGATCGTTCACCGCCTGCGGATTGGCCTTGCCGCCGGTCGCCTTCATCACCTGTCCAACGAACCAGCCCGCCATCGTCGGCTTGGCCCTGGCCTGCTCGACCTTATCCGGATTGGCTGCGATCACATCGTCCACCGCCTTTTCGATGGCGCCGGTGTCCGTGACCTGTTTCATGCCGCGCGTCTCGACAAGTTCCTTCGGATCGCCGCCCTCGTTCCAGACGATCTCGAACAGGTCCTTTGCGATCTTGCCGGAGATGGTGCCTTCCTTGATCAGATCGACGATGCCGCCGAGCTGGGCAGGCGAAACCGGAGTCTCTTCAATGGCTTTGCCTGACTTGTTCAAGGCGCCCAGCAGGTCGTTGATGACCCAGTTCGCCACCGTCTTGCCGTCGCGACCCGCTGCCACCTGCTCGAAGTAATCGGCGATTGCCTTTTCCGACACCAGGATCGAGGCGTCGTAAGCCGAAAGGCCGAGCTTTTCGACAAGACGCGTCTTCTTGTCATCCGGCAGTTCCGGCAGGTGCCTGGCGAGGTCTTCGACATAAGCCTGGTCGAACTCCAGCGGCAAAAGGTCCGGATCGGGAAAGTAGCGATAGTCATGCGCTTCTTCCTTGGAGCGCATGGAACGCGTTTCGCCCTTCACCGCATCATACAGACGGGTTTCCTGGTCGATCTTGCCGCCGTCCTCCAGGATGGCGATCTGGCGGCGCGCCTCGTATTCGATGGCCTGGCCGATGAAGCGGATCGAGTTCATGTTCTTGATTTCGCAACGCGTGCCGAAACCTTCGCCCGGCCGGCGCACCGAAACGTTGACATCGGCGCGCAGGGACCCCTCATCCATGTTGCCGTCACATGTGCCGAGATAACGTACGATGGTGCGCAGCTTGGTGATGTAGGCCTTGGCCTCGTCGGACGAGCGAATGTCGGGCTTCGAGACAATCTCCATCAGCGCGACGCCAGAGCGGTTGAGATCGACATAGGACATCGTCGGATGCTGGTCGTGCATCGACTTGCCCGCATCCTGCTCCAGGTGCAGGCGTTCGATGCCGACCTCGATGTCCTCGAACTCACCCTTCTTGTCCGGTCCGACCGAGACGATCACCGTACCCTCCCCCACGATCGGCTGCTTGAACTGGGAGATCTGGTAGCCCTGCGGCAGATCCGGATAGAAGTAATTCTTCCGGTCGAAAACCGACTTGTGGTTGATCTGGGCCTTCAGGCCAAGCCCTGTACGGATGGCCTGACGCACGCACTCCTCGTTGATCACGGGCAGCATGCCGGGCATGGCGGCATCGACAAGCGACACATTGGCATTGGGTGCGGCGCCGAAAGCAGTCGAGGCTCCCGAGAACAGCTTGGCCTCAGAGGTCACCTGAGCATGGACTTCCATGCCGATGATGACCTCCCAGTCGCCAGTGGCACCGGGGATCAATCGCTTGGGATCGGGCGTGCGGGTGTCGATGAGGGTCATGGAGGCCTGCATTCAGGAAGCAACAAAATCGTCGGTTTGGGCTAGCGCAACCGGCGGCGCGAGGCAAGACACGGAAAACACCACGATGCACCGCCTCTCGCAGGAAAAACTTTGCGCATCACCATCTCGCAACTGCGAAGGCGAGGTTTGTTCTGCTCTGCAATGCGGAATCTTTAAGACGAAATTCCTGTTGCCACCACCCAGCAGGCAAAGCGGTCCTTTGAACCAGAGGCCGGCTTTGTGGACGATATGGACAGGCTTCGCATTCCGCGCCGCCAACCCTTTCGCCTCCCAAGGCTATTTTTGACCGAGGACTGTTATGACCACCGCCTTTAGAAGCCCGATTACCCGCCGCACCGGTCTTGCCGCATTGCTGGCTTCGGCAGTCGCGCTTGTCAGCCTTGCCGCCCCGTCTTCCGCCTATGCAGAAGACAAGAAATCCGTGAAGGTCGGCATCATTTCCGGTGAAGACGAAGACGTCTGGCGCGTCGTCACCACCGAAGCAGCCAAGACGGGCCTGACCATCGAGACCGTGGTCTTCAACGACTATACCCAACCCAACGAGGCATTGGAACGCGGCGAGATCGACGCCAACGCGTTCCAGCACCAGCCCTATCTCGACAACCAGGTCAAGACGCAGGGTTATCACATCGTGCCGGTCGGCTACACCGGCGTCTGGCCAATCGGCCTCTATTCGAAAAAGCATGCCGCGGTGGCCGACCTGAAAAAGGGCGCGGTCGTCGGCGTACCGAACGATCCCTCGAATGAAGGCCGCGCGCTCCGCGTGCTGCAGAACGAAAAGCTGATCAAGCTGAAGGACGGTACCGGTATCCTGGCCACCACTGCAGACATTGCCGAGAATCCGAGCGGCATCGAGATCAAGGAACTCGACGCCGGCATCGTCGGCCGCTCGGTGGAAGACCTCGACGCAGCTGTCGTCAACACCGACTGGGCGCTGAAGAGCGGGCTGACGCCGGAAAACCGCATCGCCCAGGAGCCTGTTGCCGACAACCCGTACCGCAACTTCATAGCCGTCAAGCAGGGTAATGAGAACCAGCCCTGGGTGAAGGCGCTGGTTGCGGCCTACCAGAACCCAACGGTGAAGGCAGAGTTCGACCGCGTCTACAAGGGCACCGGCATCAGCGCTTACTGAGGCCGATGCAACCCTATCTGGAACGGCGAGCAGCTCGCGGCCTTTCGGCCAGCGGGCTGCTTGGTTTGGAGCCGTTCGATGCGCAGCCGCAAGAGGCTGCGGGGAAAGGACTACCCGTGAATCAGCACGTCTTGGCAGAGATCCCGCATTTGGCCGACACAGTGGACGATGACATCGCCAGCCGGCCAGTCGGCCCGGCCCTTGCCCAGGGCGAGGAGATCGTGCGCCTTGTCGACCTGAAACGTCGCTTCGGAGAAACGCCGGCACTGGAGGGCATATCGCTGACCGTGCGCAAGGGTGAGATCCTCGGCATCATCGGCCGCAGCGGCGCAGGCAAATCGACGTTGATCCGGTGCCTGAACGGGCTGGAGCGGCCGGATTCCGGTGAAGTCCATATCGAAGGCCGAGAGATCAGCCGGCTTGGCGAGAGTGAACTGCAGCCGCTGAGACGGCGCATTGGCATGATCTTCCAGCACTTCAACCTGTTGTCGGCCAAGACAGTCGAGGACAATGTCGCGCTACCGCTCAAGATCGAAGGGCGACCCAAGGCCGAGCGCCGGGCGCGAGCGGCAGAACTGCTCGAGCTGGTCGGCCTTTCCGCCAAGGCCAAGGCTTATCCGTCGTCGCTGTCCGGTGGCCAGAAGCAGCGCGTCGGCATAGCCCGCGCACTTGCCGCGGGACCGGCGCTGTTGTTGTCGGATGAAGCCACATCGGCTCTCGATCCGGAAACGACGCGATCGATCCTGGCGCTGCTCAAGGATATCAACCAGCGTTTCGGCCTCACCATCCTGCTGATCACCCACGAGATGGAAGTGATCCGCTCCATCGCCGACCGCGTCGCGGTAATCGACGCCGGACGCATCGTCGAAGAAGGTCCGGTCTGGTCGGTTTTCGCCGATCCACAGTCCGAAATCACGAAAAGCCTGCTTGGCGGCATCCGCCCGCAATTGCCCGCCGAGATCGCCGAAAAACTCTCATCCGTTCCAGGCAAGGAGGCGATCCTGCGCGTGGATGTCGCCGGCGATGCTGCCAGGCGTCCACTGCTTTCGGAACTGGCCGCTGCCGTTCCCGGCCGTTTCCGCCTGATCCATGGCGGCGTCGACCACGTCCAGGGCGAACCGGTCGGCAGCCTCTTCCTCGGCGTTGGAACCAAGGACGGACAGGTCGCCAAAACGCTCGATTTCCTGACTGCCCGCAACGCCCGGGCCAAGGTGCTCGGTTATGTCTGAAGTCATGCTCCAACTCCTGCTGCGGTCGCTTTGGGAGACCATCCTGATGACAGCGGCATCAGGCTTGATCTCGCTGGTCGCTGGCTTGCCCTTGGGACTCGCACTGATCGCGACCGAGCGCGGTGGCATCGCAGAAAACCTCTGGGTGAACCGCATCCTTGCCGCCATTATCAACGGTTTCCGTTCGGTGCCGTTCATCATTCTGCTTGTTGCGTTGATCCCGGTGACGAGATTGATCGTCGGCACCTCGATTGGCACGTGGGCGGCAATCGTACCGCTGTCGATCGCGGCGACGCCCTATTACGCCCGCATCGCTGAAGTCTCGTTGCGCGAAGTCGACCGCGGTCTAATCGAAGCAGCGCGCGCCATGGGCGGCAACCGCTGGACGATTATCCGTGAAGTGCTCGTGCCCGAGGCCCTGCCCGGCATCGTCGCCGGCTTCACCGTGACGCTGGTGACGCTGGTCGGTGCGTCTGCCATGGCTGGTGCGATCGGTGCCGGCGGGCTCGGCGACCTTGCCATCCGCTACGGTTATCAGCGTTTCGAGACCACCGTGATGATCGCCGTGGTGGCGGTGCTGATTGTGCTGGTGTGCGGCATACAGTGGCTGGGTGACCGGCTGGTTGCGCAGTTGGACCACCACTGATCCGACTTTGCTTTGGGTATGATCTCTGTCCGAAAAGTCTGCAACTTTTCAGGATCACGCCCCGACTGGCATTCCGTGACGGTTTCGCCTATATGGCGCCCATCCCATGGAGTGTGGATGTTTACTTCGTCTGAGTCCCGCTAGAGCCCCGACCTTCTCTTGAAGGCGGGGCGTGAGAACCTGAAACCCCGTGCCGCGTTCGCGTGGCTGCGGTTTTTTGTTTTGGCCGTTTCGGCCAGGTTTTCCCGGGACCATTCCACAATGAACATTTCGCGCTTGGAACAGCGCATCCTGCACCTGCTCGCGCAGGGCGGACGCATTGAAATCGAAAAAGACGACAACCAGAAGATCGAAGCCGTGTACTGCCTCACCCGCGAGGGCTGGCGCTATCCGGGTTTCGACATTTCGCTCTTCAAGAAACTGAAGCGAAGGAAAGCGGTCGCTTCCAACAATGGCGGCCCTTATCGCATCACGCGTGAAGGGTTGCAGCTCGTACGTCCACAGCTCGACAACCGTTGAGCTGGTGGCCCCAAAAGAAAACATCTCCCCATGCGATCGCTGGCATGGGGAGATGTCGATCCCTCACTCGGAGGGGGTGAATTCACGCCGTGGCGATATAGGCCTTGATCTGCTCCGCCTCGCGCTCGACCGTTTCGATGCGCCGCTTGACCACGTCGCCGATCGAGATGATGCCATCGAGCAAGCCATCCTTTTCCACCGGCAGGTGGCGGAAGCGGCCATTGGTCATGATTTCCATGACCTCGTTGACCGTGTGGCTCGCGTTGCAGATCTTGACCTTCGGTGTCATGACGGCGCGCACCTGAAGGTCGAGTGCAGCAGCACCTTCCTTGGCGATCACACGCACCACGTCGCGCTCCGAGAGAATTCCGACGATCTTGCGATCTCCATTGGTGATGACCAGCGCACCAATCCGTCGATCGGCGAGCAATCCGACCGCCTCGGCCAGCGTCGCGTTGGGGCCAAGTGTGACCACAGCGTGGCCCTTTGCCTCAAGAATTGCCTTAACAGTCATGGCGTCCTCCTCTGCAACCATCCGTCAGCCCCAGGCGGGCGGATATTGACGTCAAGCAGGGACATGGTGCGCCGTGACGGTCCGCATTTCAAGTATTCCGATCAGCGACCATAGACTTGCCTGCGGTCAAAGAACCGCAGTCCGAGGAAGCCGGCAAGGAAGCCACCGATATGGGCCTCCCATGCGATCTGACTGTCTTCCCCAGGCACGAAACCAACGACGCCGGTGACGATGTTGATGATCATCCATACAGCCAGGAAGCTCAGCGTAGCACGCGAACGGAACACCGCGCTGAACGGCAGCAGCGGTCCGGCGAAGGCGCCTTTGCCGGATGAACGATCGACCTGGAAGGCGAAACGGGCGGCTGCGCCCATCATGCCGGAAATCGAACCGGACGCACCAATCAACGGCGCCTGCGTCTGCGGGTGAATGGCAAAAAAGAAGAACGCCGCAGCGACGCCGGTGACCGCGAAGAATAGCGCGAACCGCAAAACGCCGATGCGGCTTGCAAGTGGCGAGCCGAAGGCTGCAAGCCAGATCATGTTCACGATCAGATGGCCCCAGCCACCATGGAGGAAGGTGTAAGTGAACGGGCTCGAAAAAGCATAGAAATCCAGATCGTACTGACCGGAGTAACGGACCGGAATGAACGCCGCACGAATGAGAAGTTCAATGTCCTGCTGCGGTGTCAGCACATAAAGACGCAACAAATGAACCGCGGCACAGATCAGGATAATCGCGAGAACGATGGCGGGCAGATTGAAGATCGGCTCGCGCGACGGAATCTCGTCGTCCGCCTGTGTCCCCGTCTCTCTCGCCTCGTTCATCGTGTCATTCCCGGTTCATCGCCCCGTCTTGGTGCCCGTCTTGGTGAACGTGCATGTAAGCCAAGGCACCGCATTACACAAACCGGGTGTGTCAGAAACGAATCAAAGTGCGGAAAACAAGAAAAAAGCCGCCCAAGGTTTCCCTTGGACGGCCGGTCGAGCCCCCATGCTCCCCTGAAAGCCTTTGACTGGAATGCCGCCGCCCGAACCGGCCGACGACGAAAACTGGAGTGATTTCAATCTCGCACGGACAAGTTTGACCGGCAATGTAAACCGTTCGTTAACCTTAATGGCCCCGGCCGGTTAACAAATGCCATCCAGACTGGCACGCATCCTGCTCCGCGTCCCATGTAGGCCATCGGAAAACGCCCAGCTGTTCCCCGATGGCACATCTGATGGACGGATGGCGCGGAGCATATCGACTATGAACCTGAACGGATCGATCGCACTGTTCCAATATTGGAACCGGCTGCGCCGCGGCCGCCCGGCACCCCGGCGAACCGAGGTAGAGCCTGCCGATATCAAGACGCTGCTGGCCGACACCTTCATTCTTGAGAAGGATACGCGTGGCGAAGCTGTCTTTCGGCTGGCTGGCACGAGGTTGTGTGCCACCTATGGCCGCGAACTGAAGGGTTTCTCCTTCCCCTCGCTCTGGCTTGAAAAGGACCAACGGCTGGTCTCTCGCCTGATGCAGGGCGTGTTCGAGCAGAATTCAGCTGTCCTGATCAGTTACGAAGGCAGGAGCCGTGGTGGCCACTCCTGCCGATTCGAACTTCTGGCATTGCCACTTGATGGTGGCGCTGAGCACCCCCGGTGCCTGGGCGTGGTCAGTACCGCCGAAAAACCGTTCTGGCTGGGCGCCGATCCAATCGCCGAAGCGACGATCGAATCGATTCGCGTGATCGAGCCGGACAAGGAAATGGCTGCCTTGACCAGCCGGGCTGCCATTGCCGCGCCGTCACTGGCGCCGACGGAACTTGGGTATGCCAAACCGACCGGAACATACGGCGGCGCCAGGCGCGTGCGCCATCTGGTCGTGCTCGAAGGTGGGCGGGAAGACGAGTAAATGCTCTAAGCTGACGTTAACATTTTCAGCTTTTTTAACTTCTCATCATGTAGCGTTCCGCTGAAATTCCTCGCAACGGCGCAGGAATGCCAACGAGGTAACAAACGGTGATGAGGTCAGCGGCGATCGACCAGGCGCCGGCGGCGGCTGAAAGGCGCAACTTTCAGCGCGTTCGCGTGAAGATCTATGGCCGTTTCATGCTCGAGGATCGCACCGAGCATCCTTGCCAGGTCATCGACATGTCTCCCGGCAACGTGGCTCTTCGCGCCGACCGCGTCGGTGATCCCGGCGAAAAGGTGATCGCTTACCTGGATCATATCGGCCGCATCGAAGGTGTGGTGACGCGACGCCTGCAGGACGGTTTCGCCATGACGGTGGTGGCTTCCGAGCGCAAACGCGACAAGCTGGCCGCGCAGCTCACCTGGCTCGCCAACAAGCACGAACTCGACCTGCCGGAAGACCGTCGCCATGAACGTGTCGCACCACGCAATCCAATGAGCGTGCTGCAGCTTTCGGACGGACGCCAGTATCAGTGCCGCATCATCGATCTGTCGCTGTCGGGCGCGGCCATCGAAATCGATGTCAAGCCTGCCAAGGGTGTTCAAGTGGTGCTGGGCACCATGCGGGGTCAGGTTGTACGCCATTTCGAGGAAGGCATCGCTATCGAGTTCGCGGTCGTGCAGCGCCCGGAAACGCTTGATTCCGAATTCAACCGGCCTCGGACCTAGAACGTTTCCGTTTTTTACGGAAACGCGGAAACGTTCTAAGTTTTTGTTTTCGGCGCATTTTTGTAACGCCAAGTGATCCCACTGGGCTACAAAATGCTCTAGCCGCCTGCCCCAAGCCTGATGACGTTGGCTTGCAGCCGTGCCGTTGCAAACCAACGCTCGATCAGAAAATCGTCTCCAGCGGCTGCGGCATCGCGATCGCATAACCCTGCGCCTGGTCGATGCCCATGGCCTTGACCAGTTCGAGTGTCTTTTTATCCTCGACCTGCTCGGCAACAGTTATGGCACCCAGGCGGTGACCAACGGCATTGATCGATTCCACGATGGCACGGTCGAGGTCGTTTTCGGTGACTTGCCGGATGAAGCTGCCGTCGATTTTCAGACCATTGACCGGAAACTGCCTCAGATAACTGAACGAACTCAGACCTGTGCCAAAATCGTCCAGGATCACGCCGCAGCCAGCCGTGCGCGCCTTGGACAGGAACTGCTTGGCCGCCGACAGATTGTTCATGACGGCAGTTTCGGTGATTTCGAAATGCAGCCGCCTCGGCGACAGGCCGGACCGCTCCAGTTCTTCCTGCAGGAATGGCCAGAGGAATGGGTCGTTGAGTGAATTGGCCGACAGGTTGATGGCGAAGGACAGGTGTTCGGACGACGCGAGGCGCTCACCGAAGTCGCGAAATGTGGTGCGGATGACCCAACGGTCGATATTGCCCATCAGGTCATAGTGCTCAGATGCCGGAATGAAGGCCGAAGGCTCCACGATGCCACCATCGTCGCCAAGCATCCGGAGCAGGATCTCGTAATGCGAATAGCCATTGGAGCGAGTACCGAGATCGCACACTTTCTGGGCAAATAGCCGAAATCGGTTGGCCTCGATGGCGTTGCGGATGCCTGCAGCCACCTGAACCTGGCGATGGTTGCGATGCGCTTCGCTGCCGGCCCCGCCGTAGACCGACACCTGATTGCGGCCCGCAGTCTTGGCCGTGTAGCAGGCAATGTCTGCCTGGCTCATCAGTTCATCGATACGCAATCCCTCCGGGCCGATGATGGTTAGGCCGACGCTGGCCCCGATCCGGTAGGTTCGCTCATCCCAGACGAATTCAAGCGCAGCGAGTTGACGCAGAAGCAGTTGTGCAAGCTTTTCACCGTCGGGCGCGTCGCATTCATAGAGCAGCAAGCCGAACTCGTCTCCCCCCAGACGGGCAACGATGTCGTCTTCGCGGCAGACCCGGCGCATCACATTGGCAACGTCCCGCAGCAACGCATCACCGGCGGCATGACCGGCTGTGTCATTGACCAGCTTGAAGCGATCGAGATCGATGAAGCACATGACGTGCTCCTGCCGACGCGAACGAGCCTGTTCGCTGGCAATCCTGAGCTCCCGCTCAAAAGCGGCGCGATTGGGCAAGCCGGTCAGACTGTCATGACTGGCCGAATGTTCCAGTGCCTGTTGCAGCGTGCGAGCCTTGGTCACGTCCTGAAACACCAGTACGGCACCAATGATCTCGCCAGAAGCAGTGCGCACCGGGGCAGCGGAATCGCGGACACTGCGACGCTCGCCGTCGCGCCCGATCAGGATCGCCGCGTCGCTGAGGTAAAAAGGTTGTAGTCGGGCGAGACAGGTTTCGACCGGGTCGGGGATAGGATCGCCGGTCTGCTCGTCGACGATGCGGAAGACGTCGCGCAAAGGCATGCCAGCCGCCTCGCTTGCCAGCCAGCCCGTCATCTGTTCGGCGACCGGGTTCATGAACGTGATGCGCGCTTGCGCGTCGGTTGAAATCACCGAGTCGCCAATCGAATGCAGCGTGATGCGCAGCCGCTCCTTTTCCTCGAACACAGCCTGCGCCAGGTCGATATGGTCGGTGATGTCCCAATTCATGCCGACGGCGCGCAAGGGTGCGCCGCTTTCGTCCCGCGACAACTTGGCGAGCGACCGGATATGACGCATCGCGCCCGACTGTTGACGGCGGATGCGCACATCCATGGAAAAAATCGACGTCTCCTGGACCCCGAGTTCATAACGGCGCAGTACTTCGGGCACGTCATCGGGGTGGATGAAGGTCAACCAGTGATCGAGCGTGCCGTCGAAATCCTCCGGCGACAACTCGTACAGTTCGTACATACGCTCGTCCCAGGTGAACTGCCCCGTCGCGAAATCAAGCTCGAAAATACCGGCCTCGGACGCCTCGACGGCAAGTTGCAGGCGCTGGTTCAAAGCCAAGATCGCCTGTTCCGCTTCCTTGCGCGCGGTGATGTCGGTGTGGGTGCCGATACAGCGGAGCGGCTGGCCCGCCCCATCCCTCTCGATCACCTTGCCGCGGTCATAGATCCAGCACCACGCACCGTCCTTGGTTAGCATGCGGTGTTCCAGGACAAAGTCGGCAGTTTCGCCGCGAAGATGTCTTTCGATGATCTCCATGCAACGCGGCAGATCCTCCGGATGGACATGGTCCGACCAATCGGCGACCGCGTTGCCGATGTCGTCTTCCTCGTAGCCCAGCATGCTTTTCCAGCGAGGGGAATAGAAAACGTAGCCTGTTTCCAGATTCCAATCCCAGATGCCATCGCCGGCGCCATCAACGGCGAACTGCCAGCGCATTTCGCTTCTGCGCAGCGCAGCTTCCGCAGCCTTGGCCTCGGTGATGTCGCGCGAGATGCCGATGATGCCGACGATCTCGCCCTTTTCGTCCAGGCGAGGTGCCTTGGTCGAGGAATAGGTTCGCAGGACACCATCGACCAGCACGGTTTCCTCGACCGTGAATGGCCTCCCGGTCTCCATCACGTGCCTGTCATGAACAACGACGGTGTCTGCAGTGGCCCTCGGAAACACCTGGTGATCAAAGCGGCCCAGAATATCGGCGCTCGAGCGACCGGCGAGTTGCTCGACGGATTTGTTGGTGAGCAGGTAACGCCCTTCGGCGTCCTTGGCGTAGATAAGGTCCGGCGTGCCGCGCATCACCGCCTCGAGCAGAGCCAGTGCATCGTGCAACTGCTTGGACCGCTCGATCTGCTCGGTGATGTCCCAGCAGACACCGACAAAACGCCTGGCCCCGCCGTCCGGACGGCGGATTGCCTTGGTTGCAACGCGGATATGATGGACCTCGCCCGACGCGGGATGAACCGCCCTGTATTCGATCGAAGTGAAGGTATCACGCGATTCCGCGAAATGGTGGGTCCGCTCGCGCACGCGCGCAGTGTCCTCCGGATGGAGCAGCTTGAAGAAGCCTTCGCGCGATCCGTCATAAGTTTCCGGCGTGACGCCATGCAAAGCGTAGGCGCGCGCGTCCCATTTGCGCATGCCGGTCGAATGGTCCATGTCGAAGGTGCCGATATGTCCTGCCTCAAGAGCAAGCTGCAGGTGGTCGGTAACGCTGGAAAGCTGGTCCAGCGTGTCGCTCAGTTCGGTCGCCCGCTCGATGTCGCCTGTGATATCCCAGCAGGCGCCAATGCCGCGACGCACCAAACCATCCTCATCGCGCAGAAGACGAACCGAAACCCGGATGTGGCGATAGGCATCCGGCGCCTCCAGTTTGACGCGATAGTCCGTCTGGTAGCGTTCCTGCCCCGCCAGAGCGGCATTCCGAACCTGCTCTACCTTGATCACATCGTCAGGGTGGAGCAGGCGATTGAATCCCTCGACGGTGCCATCAAAGGTTTCCTCGGTGACCCCATGCAATTCATGTGTGCGCACATCCCAGTGTCGGAATCCTGATGGAAAATCGACGTGGAAGATACCGATACCGCCGGTTTCCAATGCGATATCGAGGCGTTCGGAAGCATCTGCCAGCTGTTCTTCGATCTCCTTTTGATGCGAGATGTCGGTGATGGCGCCAACCAGACGCAGGGATCGTCCCTCCGGGGTGCGCTTGACGACCTTGCCCCGCGCGCGGATCCAGACCCAGTGTCCGTCTTCGTGCAGAAGTCTGTAGGTTTCATCATGGGCGCCCCGGCGTCCCAGGATGACATCCCGGACCGACTCGCGGACACGGTGACGATCATCCGGGTGGGTCCGTGCAAGCCACTCGGATTCGTCAACCTCAAGCTCTCCGGCCTCCTGACCGACCATCGTTCTGATCTGGGGGGAAACCCACATGCGACGAGCGAGAATGTCAGTATCCCAGACCGCCTGATCCGCGCCCGAAAGCGCATGGCTCCAGCGCCATTCGTTTTCCACCGAACGCTGTTCAGCCTGCTTCTGGACTTCGATGTCGGTGATTTGAAGCACAAAACAGAATGCTGTATCGCCTGCCGTCTCTCCCAGAGGGGAGATACTGAGCAGTCCGTAGCGAAGACTGCCATCGGCGCGCTTGTATCGGCACTCAGCATTTACGACAGGCAGTAGCGGTTCGGCAAAGGGGCCGCGATCACTGGTTTGACAAATATCCACCAGCGACAGCCCGATACAACTCTCCGGCTCGCGGTCGAGCAACGTACCAAAAGCACGATTTGCAAAGAGACACTGCCCACCGCTGCCAAGCAACGCCATTGCGGTAGCGGCCCGATCGATGATGCCACGCAACAGATTGACATCATCGGGAAGAACCGGTGACTGGCGATGACTCAACCCTTGCTTGGCGTCCTCGTCCATTTACCGACTCTCGGCTGCCCCTCTAACAACTTCAAGTGGCAAGACTTGCTCCTGCGATTCAGGATTGCGCCTTTGTCTATTGAAAGGCAAGCCCTTCAGAACCTGTCACATCACTCGCCTCCGGGCACTGTCCGACACCGGCGACGTCGCAACCGAAAGCAGCAGGCGGTGGAACCAACTTCAGCCATAGCTGCAGACAAAGGCCCAAAAAAACCGGCCAGGCGTCATGGTTAACAAAATCCAACAAAAATCGTAACTATTTTATACTTGTTGTATTTGAAATAGTTTTCAAATCGTTCCGCCTTTTATTCAATATCTACTTCGCCACTTTGCGTCAAATAAATCCGACCATGGCATTGTCATCTCAAACGGGGAGACGACAACATGCACGGATTTGGACGCAAGCTGCTGGTCGCGGCGGCTGTGCTGGTCGGCGCGGTGGGGACCGCGAAGGCTGGCGGCGACTACATGCCGACCGGCGCTCGCACGACGCAGCCAGTCGGTCACTATGAGCTTTGCCAGCGGCTTCCTGACGAATGCAATCAGCGTACTGCGAAGGGCGTGCCGATCGAGTTGTCGCGCAAGCTGTGGGCGACGATGATCTCGGTCAACAACGATGTGAACACCAAGGTGAAACCAGTCACCGACCTCGAAGCCTATGGCATTGAGGAATACTGGGCTTATCCGGACAAGGGCTATGGTGATTGCGAGGACTATGCGCTGGAAAAGCGTCGCCAGTTGATGAGAGCCGGAGTCCCGGCCGGGGATCTGCTGATCACCGTGGCTCGCCAGCCGAACGGTGATGGTCACGCCGTTCTCACCGTCCGCACCTCGATGGGCGACTTTGTGCTCGACAACCTGCAGCCAAAGGTTCTGCTCTGGAGCCAGACACCCTACACCTACCTCAAGCGCCAATCCGAGACGAACTCCGGCGTTTGGGTAACGATCACCGATGGTCGTGCCGACGCGGTCGCCAGCGTCCGCTGAGACACCATGTCAGGCCGGACACCCGGCCTCACGGAAACCCGGTCGAGTCCCCACCCTCCCCGTCCCCGACGACCGGGTCAAGGAGCCGGCCCAGTCCCCGGGCCGGCTCCACCTTTTACAAGGTGGCGGCTCGGCCGACACCTGAGCTATCCAGAAATGGACATTTCCAATGCCTTTGCTGGCCCACGACACATTCTGAAATCGGTTTCGATTTCAGGCGTCATGCAACGCTCAAGCCAGCTTTGAAGCGCTTGCCGTTGGCAACGTAGTGCGCAGCCGAATTGCGCAAGCCAGCAACCGCACCTTCGTCCAGGGTACGAATAACACGCGCCGGCGAACCGACGATCAGCGAGTTGTCTGGAAACACCTTATCTTCAGTGACAAGCGCGCCCGCGCCGACAAGGCAATTGCTGCCGATCCTGGCGCCATTCAGCACGATGGCACCCATGCCGATCAGGCTGTTGTCGCCGATGCTGCAGCCGTGCAGCATCGCCCGATGGCCAATGGTGCAGCCAGTGCCAATGGTCAATGGAAAGCCGATGTCGGTGTGCATGACGGTGTGTTCCTGCACGTTGGTATCGTCACCTATGAGGATCGGCTCGTTGTCGCCGCGAATGACGACACCGAACCAGATGCCGGCATTGCGACCGAGCGTGATGTCACCGATCAATGTCGCATCGGGTGCGATCCAGTTGCTGTCCGCGTCGACGAGGCGCGGCGCTTTTCCATCCAGTGCATAAATCGGCATCTTTCCCTCAACGCATTGAAAACTCGGGTCTCCCGGACAGTAGAGGACCGTCTGCGAGCGTGACAAGCACGGTCAAGCCTTTACCGTCCGTTTACCATAATTCCTCACAGTCCTTCTCGATCGTCAGCCTGCCGGAATCGCATGTACGCGACGCAAGGAACAGGTCACAGCCTTCGGGATCGAGATGAGCAAGTCCGCAACGGAAACGCCCGAGTTCACGGTTGTCGCTTCCAGCGTGATGGTGAAGGTGTTTTACGCTTTTGCCGTCGTGGCCCTGCTGTCGGTAGGCATCAGCGCAGCCGGCAAGTGGCTGGGCCATTCCATCGCCATGGGCGGCTATTCCGACGATACGAAAGTGCGCGAGATCGTCATCGGTAACAATGTGCTCGCCGTACCCGCCAATTTCATCCGTTTCGACAAGGCACGCCGCGATGGCAGCGCCGACCGACTCGACGTTTATCTGCGCTATCCCAAAATGGATGGCTACTCCGCTGCGGCACGAGACGATTTCAACAATGCGTCGGGCAAGCGCATCATCCTGTTTTTGACTTTCGAGGAACAGGCGATGTCGCGTGACATGAGCGGCCGTTATGCACCTATCTACTCGTCGCTGATCACACGGCCCGGAGCGCCTGGCCCGGCCGGCACCACGATCTATGATTTCAGCGAGAAGTCCGGCTATCTCAATGAGAAACTTGTCGTGGCTGAGCGCCCTGGAGAAGAGCCGTTCGTCGCACGTTGCCTTGCCGGCCCCAGCGCGGAGCAATCACTTGCCCCGTGCGAGCGCGATGTGCTCGTCGGCGAAAGGCTGAGCCTCACCTACCGGTTTCCGAAAGAGTTCCTGGCGCAGTGGCCGGCGCTGGACGCAGCCGTCCTGGCCTTTGCGTCGCGCACCCTGAAGACAGGTGCTACGCTGAAGAAGTGACAGGCGCCGCCATTCAAAGACGTCGGGGCATCCGTTTGCGGGTCTAAAGGACCGCGCGACAGGACGGCGCCTGGATCGTGTCAGCCCAGATCGATGTCGAGGATCGCCATCGAGAAGTTATAGTCGCCCTCTTCCTCGTCCTTGTAGACGAGACCCAGGAATTCGTCGCCGATATAGAGTTCGGCCGAATCTTCCTTGCGCGGGCGCGCCTTCACTTCGAGCTTCGGATTCTGGAAGACGCGCTTGAAATAGGCGTCCAGCTTTCTGATTTCGTCGGGTTTCAACGGCTTTCTCCGCTAGGAAATGGCTGCCCGGCACCGTCCGGCGCCCAAGGCGTTCCGCGCTTCTGGCACGGTAAGGATGGCGATGTAAAGGCAGAGGCGCCTATTGGTGACAGGCTGTGCTGCACAATGAAGCGGCTCACAAATGTGTCTTGAAATTCGAGCGAACCGTGCCTGGTTCAGATGTCGAAGGAGACAACATGCTCCATCGACTGTGACGGCAGCAACTGGTCCATCTGACGAGACGGCTGGTCGCAGCCGGTTTCACCCACGACGCGCGCAGGCACGCCAGCAACCGTCTTGTTGTGCGGCACCGCCGAGAGCACGACGGAACCGGCCGCCACCTTGGAGCAATGACCGATCTCGATGTTGCCGAGGATCTTGGCGCCGGCACCGATCAGCACACCGTGGCGAATCTTCGGGTGGCGGTCACCACCAGCCTTGCCGGTGCCGCCAAGGGTGACGCCATGCAGGATCGAGACGTCGTCCTCGATGACCGCGGTTTCACCCACGACAAAGCCGGTGGCATGGTCGAGGAAGATGCCTCTGCCGATACGGGCGGCCGGATTGATATCGGTCTGGAACACGGAAGACGATCTGCTCTGCAGATAGAGAGCAAAATCCCGGCGGCCGTGGTTCCAAAGCCAATGCGCCAGGCGGTGCGTCTGGATCGCATGGAAGCCCTTGAAGTAGAGGACCGGCATCAGATAGCGATCGCATGCCGGGTCGCGGTCGAAATAGGCCTGGATGTCGGTGCGTACCACATCGGACCAGTCGGACTGGTCGTCCAGCATTGCCTTGAAGGTCTGGCGGATCAGGTCGGCACCAACATCCTGATGGGCGAGCCGTTCGGCGAGACGATGGATCACCGCCTCTTCGAGCGTCTCCTGGTTCAGGATGGTAGCGTAGAGGAATGCGGCCAGCAGCGGATCACGGTTGACCGCCTCGGTCGCCTCGTCGCGAATGGACCGCCAGATCGGGTCGACCGGCTGCAAAAGGCTGGAGCGGGCGATGCTGATGCTGTTCATGGACAGTCTCCGCTGGCGGCTTGTCTTATCCGGCCGGTCCTATAAGCCATATCATAGCACGGGTGAACTCAATTTTCCTTATCGCTCGTTCAAATGGTTTTGGCTGGCTGGAATTCAACCGGGCATGGAAAACGAACCCTTGATCGTGAAGGTCACCGACAACGTGGCCTCGATCCTCATCAACCGGCCGCAGAAAAAGAACGCCATCACCTTCGCCATGTGGCAGGCCCTGTCCGCCAAGTTTGAAGCCCTGTCGACAGATCCGTCTGTGCGGGCAATCACATTAGGCGGCGCAGGGAGCGATTTTTCCGCCGGCGCCGACATCGCCGAGTTCGACACGCTGCGTGGCGGCGACAACGCTCGCGACTACGAAGCAGCCAATTCCGCGGCCTTCGCATCCATTCGCAACGCTCGGGTACCGGTAATCGCAGCGCTGCACGGCATATGCTTTGGTGGCGGCTTCGGTCTTGCCGCTGCGGCGGACCTGAGGCTTGCGACACCTGACGCGCTATTTTCGGTGCCTGCGGCCAAACTCGGCCTTGCCTACCCTCAGGACGCCATGCGCGATATCGTCGGCGCGGCGGGACCGCAGATGGCACGCTATCTCACCTTCACGGGCAGTCGCATTGATGCCGAAACGGCACTCAAGGCAGGTTTCCTGCTCGAAATCGTTGCGCCCGGGGAACTTGAGCGGCGCGTCGCCGAACTCGCAGTCACCATAGCTGCCAATGCTCCGCTTTCGGTGCGCGCCTCGAAACTGGCGATCCATGCAGAATTGAGCGGCGATGCGACCGACATCGAGCTTGCTCGTGTGGCTGGCGACAAGACCTTCACCAGTGCCGACTATGCCGAGGGTCGGGCTGCCTTCCAGGCGCGTCGCAAACCGGAGTTTATCGGCCGATGAGCACCTCCCTGATCGCGCCGGAATTGAAGGCGGAACTGTCGGCACTCTACAGCGCGGGGGATCGCCACTATCATGGCATGGCGCACATCGAGGCGTTGCTGGGCCTGCTCGACGAATACCGATCCTCCTTCTCCGATCCCGAGGCGATCGAGGCGGTGATCTGGTTCCACGACGCCGTCTATGACAGCCGCGCAAAAGACAACGAGGCACGCAGCGCCGATCTCGCGCGCGGCAAACTGGCCGGGATCACCAGTGCAGAGCGGCTCAACCGCATTGCCCTGACGATCGAGGCCACCGCCACGCATACGGTTCCGGAGATCGAACCGGAGACAGCGCGGCGCGACGCGGCACTTCTGCTCGACATGGACCTGTCGATCCTTGGCACAGCACCCGAAACGTTCGATGCCTACGAGGCCGCGGTGCGGCGCGAATATGCCTGGGTCGAAGAACCGTTGTGGGTTGCCGGACGCGGCAACGTGTTGAAAACCTTCCTCGAGCGTGAGCAGATCTTCCACACGGAGATCTTTCGCAGCCGCTTCGAGCGACAGGCGCGGCAGAACATCAGGCGTTCCATCGATGCCGTCGAGGCATATTCCGCTCGCTAGTCCGGAAAACTCTCCATCCGGCGTTCGCGAATGGCAAAACCGGCGCGCAGATAGACGGACAGCACCTTCGGGTGATCGTTGGTGTCGGTGTGCAACCACACGCGCTGCGGCTTCTCCGACCAGATCGCGCGCAACGAGCCATCCAGCAGATACGGCCCCAATCCCCTGCCCTGAAAGGCTGCCATCAAGCCGAAATGGGCCAATTCGACGACAGGCTCGCCGACACCGTTGAATTCGCAGAAGCCGGCGGCGACACCATCTACCCGCAGGACATTCAGCCATGTGGACGGGGTGGCCAGGAGGATCGCCAGCTGCTCCGCCGGCATGCGCAGCCGCTGATCCCAATCCAGCGGCGCACCGACTGCGCGATAAAGGTCCAGGTAGTCGGCGGGCGAAAGGTTTTCGCGTCCCAGGCGAATCGACCTGTCCGGACTGTCGAATGCCGCCCCTGACGGCGATGCCGTCATATCCAGATAGGTAACGAGAAGCTCGACCATTGCCAAATCAGAGCGGGTGTTGAGCGTAGAACTCCAGAACCCGCTTCTTGAAGGTGCGGTCACCTACCGACAGCATGTGATCGCGTCCTTCGATATGGAACGCAACGGCATTGGGCATCAACGCCGCCAGATCGTCGGCTGACCCGGCAATGTCATCGGTCGTGCCAACGGCCACCAGTGTTGGTTGTGCAATGCGCGAAACCTCGTCCTCGGAAAGCAGTTCCCGCGAGGTGACGATGCATGCAGCAAGTGCCTGGCGGTCGCTCCTGGTCTGGTCGGCAAAGCCGCGGAACATCCTGCCGCGCGCATGCGTGATCGCAGAGGCGTCGGGCGCCATCAGCGCCTCGGCGATCGGATCCCAGTCGCCGACGCCGTCGACCATACCGATACCCAGGCCGCCAAGCACCAGCGTAGCAACCTTGTCAGGATCGGAAAGCGCCAGGAAGGCGGAAACGCGTGCGCCCATGGAATATCCCATCACATGAGCCCGCTCGATACCAAGATGCTCGAGCAGTGCGGCTGCATCGGAAGCCATCTTGTCCGGCGTGTAGTCGGCGCCCTCATAACTCTTGGTGGAAGCACCATGGCCGCGATGATCGAAGGCGATGGCGCGGTAACCTGCTTCGTTCAACGTCTTGAACCAGCCCGGCGCGACCCAGTTCACGTAGTGGCTGGAGGCAAAACCGTGGATCATCAGCACGGGATCGCCGCTGCCTGTGGCTGGCTGGCGATCCAGAAAAGCGAGGTCGAAGCCGCCATGGCTGAAGAACTGCATAGCGCGGGATTACCTTCAGTTGACGCCCGAGACGGCATTGACGGCTGGATGCTTGACCAGGTCGCCTTCCTTGATGTTTTCGCGCGCTGCGGTACCGGCTTTCAGCTCCAGCACGAAACGCACCGGCTCATTGGGCGCGATGACCGCTTCCGACTGCGGCTCACCCTGCCGGATCGCCTTGATGCGGCCGTCCTGGCCGATGAAAAGCAGATCGAGCGGCATCGGCGTGTTCTTCATCCAGAATCCGACACCCTGGGTCTGCGGAAACACGAACAGCATGCCACGATTATCCGGCATGGTCTGGCGGAACATCAATCCCGCTTCACGCTCGCCATCGTCATCAGCAATTTCGATCTGAAAAGGACGGTCGCCCTTGGCTGTGACGGCCACCAGCGGCGCCGGGTCGACGGACAACAGCATCGCCTGCCCCTCGGCTGCCTGTGTCCTGCCCACAGCGAGCGACGCGATGACAAGGCCAGCCAGAGCCAGAATTCGCCAAGTTTGCCGCATCGAAAACCCAACCATCGTAAATCCTGCTTCACTCACCGCACCCTAGACGGCCCGCCGACCGGCGCAAGCGCCTTGCAACGTTGCATCCTGGTAAACCTGACAATGAGTCAACAAGATCGATGACCGCGGCGACATCAAGCAGCCTTGCAGAACGCATCCAACGACTACCCTCATATGACCGGTGCTTCGCTGGTGATCGACGGCAGCAGCGCATGCCGGATAAACAAAAAGGCCGCGTAAACGCGGCCTCGTCACAGAAAAAACCGACGCTCAATGCGCAACCGGCAGCGTTCCCATATCCGGGTGGATTTCCGCTGCCATCAGTCCCTTGTCACCACGGCCATAACGCACCAGGACGACCTGACCAGGCCTGAGTTCCGTCACGCCGTAACGACGAAGCGTTTCCATATGCACGAAGATGTCCTCGGTGCCCTCGCCACGGCTCAGGAAACCGAAACCCTTGGTGCGGTTGAACCACTTGACGAGCGCGCGTTCCAGTCCGCTTTCAGGCGTTACCGTGACGTGCGTGCGCTGCTCTTGCTGTTCGGCAGGGTGGACCGCTGTAGAACTATCCATCGAGAGAACGCGAAACGCCTGCAAGCCACGATCACCTTGCTTGACAAGGCAGACGACCCGAGCCCCTTCGAGCGCAGTCTGGAAACCATCGCGCCGCAGGCAGGTCACATGAAGCAGAATATCGCCGGAGACACCTTCGTCGGGAAGAATAAAGCCGTATCCCTTGGCAACGTCGAACCATTTGATCGCGCCGGAAATCTCCAGCAGATCCGCGGACTCGCCGATCTCGTCATGTCCAGCGGTGTCGCCAAGAAGCGCATCCCGACTGGTCAGAGAGGCTTTTTCCCCCATCAGAATGCCCCCTTTCTCCGAAACTGCAGCTACTGATTCTTTACGTGAGATTAACACTTCGGCTTCCGGGGTGTGCAAGACCTGACGTGCCTTTTTTCACCGGCTCATTCAGAGTTATATTCGGCCGGGCTCATAAAGACTGTTTGCTGGCTGCCGTAACGTTGCTTTTCGGCGTTGCAGCATCCTGCGACCACCCCTATGGTGCGCGCGATCCCAAGCCTGGAGACGAATATGCGCTATCTGCACACGATGGTCCGTGTGACCAATGTCGACCAATCCCTGGATTTCTACTGCAACAAGCTGGGTCTCAAGGAAGTTCGCCGCATCGAAAACGAGCAGGGCCGCTTCACTCTGATCTTCCTGGCCGCCTCCGAGGACGAGAAAAGCGGCGTCGAAGCGCGTGCACCGCTGATCGAGCTGACCTACAACTGGGATCCCGAGGACTATAAAGGTGGACGCAATTTCGGCCACCTCGCCTATGAGGTCGACGACATCTATGCCACCTGCCAGCGCCTGCAGGATCAAGGCGTGACGATCAACCGACCGCCGCGCGACGGCTATATGGCCTTCATCAAGTCGCCGGACGGCATATCGATCGAGCTTCTGCAGAAGGGTGCTGCCAAGGACAAGGCCGAACCCTGGGCCTCGATGGCCAATACCGGAAACTGGTAACCTGCCGGGCGCCTGAAGGTCCTTTCTCACATTTCAGCGGGAACGGCCTGATGAACCGGGCCCGCATTCATCAGCCAGCGTGACGCCAGCCAGACAGCCGAACGGAGAACTCCCATGTCGACCAGTAATGCCGACGTCACCACCGAACATGCCAGCCGCTATCTGCAGCAGCTCTGCAAGCATTGGGCGCATAAGTTTCCCGTCACCTTCGATCCGAACCACGGTGAGATCGAGCTGACCATCGGCAAGACAGTGATGGATGCCGGCGCGACAGCGCTGCGCATCGCGCTGACCGCGAGCGATGCTACCCAGCTGGAACAGCTCGAACGTGTCGTGGAAGACCACATCAAGCGTTTTGCCTTCCGTGAGGAACTGGTCTTCAACTGGGCTGCGGCCTAAGCGCGGGTCAGCGCGGAGCGATCATCTCCGCCAGGGCGAGGACACTGCGCCAGTTGCGCGTCGTGCCGGGCACTTTGAGGGTGCGCGGCAGGATTTCGGCGAATTTCGATTTGCCCAGACCCTCGGGGGCATGCAGGTAAAGGACATCGCCTTTCACCTTGAAGCGCTCCGGCCCTGTGCATTTTTCGGCAAGCCTGGCGACCTCCTCTGGCGTTGGTTCACGTTCCAGGACCATCGCATGCAGCTTCGTCGGGTCGTCCGCGATCTCGGGATAGGGATTATCCGCTACAAGTCGCGCCAACCAGGCCGCGTCGCGCACCATGATGCGAGAATGAAAACCCCAGCGCTGCTGGAACGCGCCCTGCAGCGTCGTCGTCAGCGCGGTGACATCGGTGTGCGCCGAGCAGAACACCATGTTGCCGCTCTGCACATAGCTTGCGACGTCGGCAAAGCCGAGTTGCTCGAAGAAGGCACGCAACTCCGCCATCTTCACGATGCGGTTGCCGCCGACATTAATGCCGGAAAACAGCGCAACGAACCCGTTCATATGATGAAGCCCGCCAGCGTCTCGTTGTCGGTTATGTCCTGATATTGCACGCCGTGCGTGGCGAAATTCGCGGTCAGCAGGTCGAAGTTGCGGTGGTCCTTGGTTTCGATACCGATCAGCACCGAGCCGAAATTGCGCGCCGATTTTTTCAAATATTCGAAGCGGGCAATGTCATCGTCCGGTCCCAGCATTTCGAGAAAGTCGCGCAGCGCTCCGGGCCGCTGCGGGAACCGGATGATGAAATACTTCTTCAATCCTTCGAAACGCAGCGCCCGCTCCTTGACGTCAGGCAGGCGTTCGAAGTCAAAATTGCCGCCCGACACCACCGCGACGATGGTCTTGCCCTTGATTTCCTTGCGGGGAAAATCCTTGAGTGCATCGATGGCCAGCGCCCCAGCAGGTTCCAGCACCACACCCTCGATGTTCAATATTTCGACCATGGTGGCGCAGAGCCGGTTCTCCGGCACCAGCCGCACATCATCCTGCGAATACCCCTTCAGGTGGCGGAATGGCTCGCGGCCGATTTCGGCGACGGCCGCGCCATCGACGAAATTGTCGACACGAGCGAGTTTCACGCGCTTGTCGGCAGCCAGGCTTTCCCTAAGGCTAGGCGCTCCTGCCGGTTCGCAGAAGACGAAGCGCGGTGCCTTTCCCCCTTGGGTGAAATAATGTGAGACGCCCGCCGAAAGCCCCCCGCCCCCAACCGGCAGCATGATGATATCTGGCAGACGTGCACCGGGCATCTGAGCGGCGATCTCGTATGCCACCGTCGCCTGCCCCTCGATAATGTCCTTGTGATCGAATGGCGGCACCATATGCGCTCCGCTCTGCTCGGTGAACTCGAAGGCAGCGCGATAACATTCGTCGAAGAAGTCACCGACCAGCCTGATCTCGACGAATTCGCCACCGAACAGGCGCGTCTTGTCGATCTTCTGCTGCGGCGTCGTCACTGGCATGAAGACAACGCCCCTGCGGCCGAAATGCCGGCAGACAAAAGCAAAACCCTGCGCGTGGTTGCCGGCAGAGGCACAGACGAACAACTCTGCCTCATTGCCTTCCGCCAATGCCTTGCGAAAGAAATTGAAAGCGCCCCGGATCTTGTAGGAGCGCACCGGCGTCAGATCCTCGCGTTTCAACAGCACGCGCGCGCCGTATTTGCGCGACAGGTAATCGTTCTCTTGCAAGGGTGTCTCGGGAAAGATCTGGCGCACCGCCGCGGCAGCGCCGGCGACACGGTCGGCAAAACTGGTCATGAGACAAGCCCTTGTAGAAATTACAGCAATCGTTCCTGCCGCCATTTTGGCTTTGGCGCAACACCCAGGCCTCGACAGACGCCCCGCAATGTGGTTTTCGCGGCTGCCGACTTACTTTGGCCGCACTTCGCCTGTCCGGAGACTGCATTCAAAAAACAAGAACCGGCTGGAGCCGGATTAGCAGGGCTGGACGTATCGTGCGTTTGAAAAGGTTCCTGATCGTTGCGATGACGCTTGTTGCCACCGGCTGCGCCAGCCAGGGGCCGCAGGAAGTGCTGGGCAGCGCCATGGTGACGGCATCGGTTTCCGACATCGTCGGCAATCACGCGATCTTCATCACCACGACCCGCAAGCGTTCCGACGATCCCAACCAGGGTTTTGACGGCGACCGTTCGTCGACGCTGAACTATGCGCGCGTCAACGTCACCGTGCCGAAAGAACACCAGGTCGGGCAGATCGAACGCAAAAGCCGTGGAAATTCCGACGATCCGTCGAAATATTTCATGGCCTCGCAGATGGTCGGTTACGACACCGAGCCGAAATTCGAGGCGGCACTCAATGCCGATATCGCCGCCCGTGGCGGCCGCGCCATGGTATTCGTGCATGGCTACAACACCTCGTTCGACAATGCCGTCTACAGGCTGACGCAGATCGTCAACGATTCTGGCTATCCCGGCACGCCGGTGCTGTTTTCCTGGGCATCTGGCGCCTCCACTACCGGTTACGTCTACGATCGCGAGAGCGCCAGCGTCGCCCGCGATCAACTCGAAGTCACGCTGCGCACGCTGGCCCGGTCGGGCGCACGCCGCATCGACATCGTAGCGCACTCCATGGGCACATGGGTAACCATGGAAGCCCTGCGCCAGCTCGCCATCACCGGCGACCGCAACTTGAACGGCAAACTGGGCGACGTGATACTTGCCTCGCCGGACATCGACGTCGATGTGTTCAAGAGCCAGATGCGCCGCTACGGCAAGCCCGACAAGCCATTCATCGTGCTTCTGTCAGACGACGATCGCGCGCTGCGCCTCTCCGGCATCCTCGCCGGTTCGCGTCCTCGTCTCGGCGACTACAAGGATGCCGCTGAACTTGCCGACTACGGCGTGACCGTCGTCGACCTGTCCTCCAAATCGGGTACGGACTCGTTCAATCACAACAAGTTCGCCGACAATCCCGAGATGGTCAAACTGCTCGGCCAGCGGCTGCGTGAAGACGACGGCTACGCAAATGACCGCACCGTGACAGACCGCATCAAACAGCTGGGCATGATGTAAGTCACGGCTCAAATAATCTGGACTGGGGCAGCTCCAGCCTCTATTCGAGATTGAAGGCGCCATGCTCGGGCGCGAAGGCATCAGGATCGGCTTCATGCGCTGGAAGGCATTGTTCGTCGTCGCCATCGCACTCTCGGCCACCGGCTGTGCTGGTTCCAATTCGCACGACCTGCTGAACAAAACCGCGATCGAGGCCCCCGCTTCTGCGATCGCCGCCACCCATGACATCTATGTCGCCACCACGCGTGAGGCAGCGAAAACCGAGCCTCGCCAGGTGTTTGCGAGCGAACGCTCGTTGCGTACGCAATATGCGCGCATCGACGTTTCGGTGCCGAAGATCCACCAGGTCGGCCAGATCGAGCGAGCCAGGGGCCGAGCGCAGAGTGACCCGGCCAAACATTTCACCGCAACCCGCGCCACCCTCTACGGCAACGCCAGGGAATTCGAACAGGCGGTGGGCGCCGACATCGCCCGCAGCGACGGACGCGTGCTGGTTTTCGTGCATGGCTACAACAACGGTTTCGACGACGGCGTCTATCGCCTGACCCAAATCGTCCAGGATACCAACTATCCCGGCACGCCGGTGCTGTTTTCCTGGGCCTCGGCCGGCAAGACCACCGGCTACATCTACGACAAGGAAAGCGCCAACGCCGCCCGCGACGATCTTGAGGCGACACTGCGACTGCTGGCCAAGACCAAGGCCAAGAGCATCGACATCATCGCCCATTCCATGGGCAATTGGGTGGCGATGGAGGCCTTGCGGCAACTGGCCATCACCGGCGACCGCGACCTTTCCGGCAAGCTCGGCTATGTCGTGCTCGCCTCCCCCGACATCGATGTCGATGTGTTCAAGAAGCAGATGATGCGCTACGGTAAACCTGACCGGCCCTTCACCGTGCTGCTGTCGGCAGATGACCGAGCGCTGCAGCTTTCGACTTTCATCTCCGGCGCCAAGCCGCGCGTCGGCGACTACGGCAATGCCTCTGATCTCGCGCAATACGGCGTCACGGTGGTCGACCTGACCAAGACAGAGAGCGGCGATCGGCTGAACCACGCGAAATTCGCAGACAACCCGCTTCTGGTGCAGTTGCTCGGCAAGCAGTTGCGAACACCAGCCGCGCTAGCCGAGGCTGAACCCGCCAGCAACCAGCCGATCGAGCAGCTCGGCACCGGGCTTGGTCAAGCCGTGGGATCCGTGGCCCAGATTGTCATCACCACACCCTTCAAGGTGCTGACCGTGGTGACCGGTGGGCAGTAGCACGAGCGTCAGCCAAAACTGATCTCGGGCTGCGGCTTCATCCCATAAATGCCATTGGAGCTCGCGGTTATGCCCATCGAACTTCACTTTCTCGATGCCCGCGGCGCGCTCACGCAACATCAAGGCTGGCTTCGCAACAGCTTGATGGAAACACATGCCAAAGCGATCGCTTTGATGCCCATCCAGCCTCTGGACGTCGTCGTGCAATCGGGAGGCTGGGTCGTTCCAGCCAAGGGGCACATGGGGTATGCGCCAAGACCCGGTGTGATCTTCGTGACGGTCGACCCCGACAATCCGGCATTGCAGGCCAATGCAGAGGCATCACTTGAGCGGATGTTCGCACACGAGCTTCATCACGCTGCCCGGTGGGATGGACCAGGCTATGGTTCGTCTCTGGGGGAAGCGCTGGTTTCGGAAGGACTTGCCGGACATTTCGCCCAGGAACTCTACGGGAAACCTCTGGAGCCTTGGGAGCTGCTGCCCATGGATACCGTCAGGGCTCACGTCGGATCGGCGCTGCAGGAATGGGACAAGACGGACTACGATCATGAGGCATGGTTCTTTGGTACGGACGGTCGACCCAGCTGGTCTGGCTATGCACTGGGATTCCGGCTCGTTGAACGTTTCCTGTCTCAAAATCCCGACAGCCGAGCCTCGAGCCTGGCCAAGACGAATGCGCTTGAGTTCCGCTCCTCACTCAGTCTGGTGTAGCGAAAGACAGATGTCGCTGTTCGGAAACGACAGCCGTCACGAAATCCATCACCGCGCGCACCGCGGGCATCTTGCGCAGGTCGCTGTGGACAGCCAGCCAGATGTCGCGCGCGAATGAGGGAGCATTCTTCTCGACCCTGACCAGATCACGGTCCCGCTCGCCGATGAAGCAAGGCAGGCTGGCGATGCCCAAGCCGGCCCTGACGGCAACGAGATGTTCGCTGGAATGGGTCAATTCGCAGATGACGGGACGGTCGCCGACAATGCCGAGCAGCCACGATTGCGCCGGCGTGTGGGCATAGGTTTCATCCCAGACAATGAACTCCCAGCGCTCGGGCGCTGCGAGATGGGCATAGGATCGGTGCGCGTAGAGACCGAAAGGCATCGTACCGATCTTCCGCGTCACGCTGCCGGCCTCTTCAGGCTTGACGAACCGCACAGCGACATCGGCCTCGCGCCGTGCCAGTGAGACGCGCTGTGGCTGTGCCGACATGGAAAGCCTTATCTCCGGGTGTTCAGCCCTGAAACGCGCGAGGTTCTCGGTCAGAAGATGCGTGACGAGAACGGGGGGAGCACTGAGCGCGATCCGCCCGACGAGCGGCGCCTGGGAGGCCTTGGCCAGCCGGGCTATGCCATTGGCCCCGCTCTCCATCTCCAGCGCGCGCTCGAACACTTGCCTGCCGAGCGTGGTGAGGCGGCAGGATCGCGGCAGACGATCGACAAGCCGCACCTCGAGTGCGTCCTCCAGCGACGCCAGTCGCCGGCTGACCGTGGCGTGATCGACTTTCAGGCAGCGGGCGGCGCCCGACAGCGTGCCGACCTGGGCGACAGCAAGGAAATGGCGGACGTCTTCCCAATCGATCATCTGTGCGAAATCTCAAGGTTGATCCGCACATATGCCGAATTTTCGCGAGGAATGCATCGATGTATTTTCCAGGCATCGAAGCAAATCTCCAGTGAGGATGACAGCATGACCGGACACCGCTTCAGGGTGGGCATCGTTGGCCTGCAATCGGGGAGGAGTTGGGCCGCGCGAGCCCATGTGCCCGCGCTTCAGGCTCTACCCGATACGTTCGAGATCGCCGGCGTTGCCAATTCCAGCCTCGCCAGCGCGCAGTCGGCGGTGACCGAGATGGGATTGTCTTCGCGAGCTTTCGCCAGCGTTGCAGAACTCGTCGCGGCTCCCGAAATCGACATCGTCACCGTCACCGTCAAAGTGCCGCCCCATTTCGAGATCGTGAAAGCCGCGATCGCAGCCGGCAAGCATGTCTACTGTGAGTGGCCGCTCGGCAACGGATTGGCGGAAGCAGAGGCGATGGCGGAACTTGCACGGGAAAAGGGAATACTCGGCGTGGTTGGAACCCAGGCGCGTCTCGCTCCGGAAATCACCCACCTGCGGCAGCTGATCGCTGAAGGCTTTGTCGGAGAGGTGCTGTCTACCACCCTGACCGCCTATGCTGGGAACGCGCTGGGCTCCGGCACCATTTCCGACAAAAAAACCTATGGCTATCTGCTCGACCGTGCCAACGGCGCCACGGCCCTTACGATCCCGGTAGGGCATACGCTGGCCGCGTTGCGTGATGTGCTCGGAGAGGTCGTGGAAGTCTCCGCGTTGCTGGCGACGCGGAGACCGACTGCGCTTGCGGTCGACACGCAGGAATGGTTGCCGGTATCCGCCCCCGACCAGATCCTGGTCAGCGGCGTCATGGCCAGTGGCGCGCCCATCTCCATTCATTACCGCGGCGGCCCGGCACGCGATGGGAACGGCCTGCTCTGGGAAATACATGGTACCGAAGGCGACATCCGCATCACCGGCCCTTCCGGCCACACGCAGATGGTTCAGCTTACCCTCAAGGGCGCTCGCGGCGACGACAAGGTGTTCCGGCCACTGGAGGTCCCTGCCTCGTATCACGCCGGCTGGCCAATGGAGGTAGAGCCGGGCAACGTCGCCCGGCTCTATGCACAGATGGCCGACGACCTGCGCAACGACACGCGCAACGCACCAAGCTTCGATGACGCCGTTGCGGTCCACCGCATCATCGCGGCGATCGAAGAAGCTGCCGAAAGCGGAGAACGCGTGGTGCTGAGTTGATCTGCCATGACCGCTCAGGTCGCGATGTCATTGATCGCCGGCAAAGGAGCCGGCAGATCGCTTTCCCCAAGCGACCGGCGCAGTTCGATCTCGATATCCCGGCAGATCTGGGAAATGGGAACGTCGTTGGCGCCCCCCTCGAACGGGTTGGCGCTGCTCTCACCGACCAGGTCGAGAGACATGTAGACCCATCCGAGAAGCGCGCTGAACGGGATGGTCAGCCAGATCGCGACCGGACCGATGAAGCCACCCAACTTGCCCATCTCAGCGAATACCGGAACGACGCCGAACGGCAGCAAGGTGCAGAAGATCACCATGAACATCGAGCTGATGATCGCGTACTGCCGCGGGTAAGGGTTGTTCTTGATGCGATCGCAACGCGCCTGCTGATCGTGGAAGTCGCGCATTAGCTTGGTAAGCTCGGAATAGACCTGGGTCGGGACAGCGGCGCTTTTGAGCAATCCATTGACCTGGACAGATTGCATCTCAAGAAGGGTTATCACTGGCTGAGGTGTTTTCAGGACGCGGTCGGCATCTTCAGCCAGCAGCGCGCGCAATTCGTCGGCGACCGAGCTTTTATCTTCCTGGATGTGATAGCGGCGTCGACGGAATTCGATGTTGGCAGCTCGTGCCAACGACTCCCAGGGCATCGGCCGACGCAAGGAGAACCGCAGCGCGGTCAGCCATGCGAGGTGTCGATAGATGAGCTGCCTCGCGATTGCAGCATCGGTAAAGTCTCTGCAGAAATTGGACCACATTCGGCTGCTTGCTGTGATCTGCGAAAACGCCTGGAGGGCTTCATTGCTGCGGGTGAAGACCTGCGAGTTCTTGAAGCCGGTGACCAGCGACACGGTGGTACCGAGCACGAGCACAACGGACCACGGCACCGAAAACCCTGCGGTGGCGGGAAGGCGATAGAGCGTGACCGCCAGTCCGCTGACCGCGACCATGTAGATGACGCTGCGTCGCGACCAGAGCGCGAAGTCGAGCAACCTGTAGGAACGGCCGACATACATGGGGTGTCCTCAGACGAACAGATCGACCTTCTCGAAGGTCCTGACGTCGACCAGTCCGACATCCGAGATGCGCAGTTCCGGGATCACCACCAGCGCCAGAAGCGAATGCTGCATGTAGGCGTTGTTCAACGAACAGCCCACCTGCCGCATGGCTTCTGTCAGCTTCTCGGCCTTGGCGGCCACGATCTCGGCACGCTCGTCCGACATCAGGCCGGCGATCGGCATTTCGACCAGCGCCAGTTCCTTGCCTTTCGAATAGAGCACCACGCCGCCACCGACTTCCGCCAGCCGGTTGGCGGCGAGCGCCATATCCTGCTTGTTGGTACCGACGACGATGATGTGGTGACTGTCATGCGCGACCGACGACGCCATCGCGCAATCCTCGACATAACCGAAGCCCGACACGAAGGCGTTGGTAACACCGCCGGTGCCGCGATGGCGCTCGACCAGCGCGATCTGGCAGACATCGCCAGCCCGGTCGATGGAAACCAAACCATCCTCGACGACCAGATCCGCCTCCAGCGCGCGGGTCGGCGCCTGGTTCTCAATGACGCCGATGACGCGCGCGCGTACCTTGTTGGCGCCCTCGGGAGCCTTGATGTCGAAATCTGCAGCGGCAAGCCGCTTGCCGAGCTTGACCGTGTTCTTGGCGCTGGCAGGATAGTCATAGGCCGGAATATCGGCCTCCAGCCTGCCGTTCGTCGCAAGCCGAATACCGCGGCCATAGACCTCGTCTATGGTCATTTCGGCAAGGTTGGACACGATCAGGAAATCGGCCAACCGCCCCGGCGTGATCGAACCGATCTCACGCTCCAGCCGGAAATGCTGGGCAGTGTTGATCGTCACCATCTGGATCGCCGTCACCGGCTTCAGGCCCTGCTGAATGGCATGCCTGACGACACGGTCCATGTGGCCGTCATTTACCAGCGTTCCGGAATGGCTGTCGTCGGTGCACAGGATGAAATTGCGTGGATCGATCCCCTGCTCCGTCACCGCTTTGATCTGCTCGGCGACATCATACCAGGCGGACCCAAGCCGCAGCATAGCCTTCATGCCCTGGCGTACGCGCGCGATCGCGTCTTCGGCGCGCGTGCCTTCATGATCATCCTCCGGACCGCCGGCGACATAACCGTGGAACGGCAGGCCGAGGTCCGGTGAGGCATAGTGGCCACCCACCGTCTTGCCGGCCCTGACGGTGGCCGCGATCTCGCCCGACATGACCGGATTGTTGGCTGCAACGCCGGGGAAATTCATGACTTCACCCAGCCCGATAATGTTCTCCCAGGTCATCGCCTCGGCGACATCCTCGACGGTGAGCACCGCGCCGGCATTCTCCAACCCAGGCGCGGAAGGCACGCAGGACGGCATCTGCACATGCACATTGATGGGCATGGCAAGCGCCTCGTCATGCATCAACCGCACACCAGGCAAGCCGAGCACGTTGGCGATTTCATGCGGATCGATGAACATGGATGTCGTGCCATGTGGAATGACGGCACGGCTGAACTCGGTGACGGTCACCATGCCGCTTTCGACATGCATGTGCGCGTCGCACAGGCCAGGCACAAGATAGCGCCCGCCAGCGTCGACCACCACGGTATCCGGCCCGATGGCATGGGAAGCATCAGGGCCGCAGTAAGCGAAACGACCACCGACCACCGCAATGTCGGTACCACCGATGATCTCGCCGGAGTGAACATTGACCCAGCGGCCGTTGCGTACAATCAGATCGGCTGGCTTGCGCCCGGTGGCGACATCGACAAGCAGTGTCGCCATCTCGGTCCAGGGTTTCGGTCGGGGGAATTTTGCTGGAATCACGTTTCGCTTCCGTCGATCGCACTGAATTTCACACTCTGGCAAAACTGCGGACGGGAAACCAGTTCGATGATGACAAGCCAACGCCTCATTTGAGTGCACGCCTCCGTCTCACACGACATCACGTCGCAAGGTCGTGTGAGACGGAGAGTCAGGAAGTCATGCCAAATGACTGAGGCTAAACCGTAAATTCAGTTGGCCTGCCTTTTTCCAGCACCTTCAGGCGGTCGGCGATGCCCAAAGCCTTGAAGGCGTGAGCAAGCTGCTCCTGCGTTTCGGTGAAATGCTCCCACCCCTCATTGTGGATGGCAACAATGGTCGCCTTCTCGAAGGCCGCGGCTGCCTCGATCGCATCATTGGCATCCATGGTGACGTGGAAAGCACCGCGCGGCTTGGCGGAACCGGTGAACAGCACGGCCAGGCGCACGTCGAAGCGCCGGGCGACTTCCGCAACGCCGTCGAACCAGACGGTATCGCCGGAAATATAGATGCTCGGCCACGTCTCATCGTCCAGCGAGATGATGAAGCCGATGACATCGCCGCTGATCGGCTCGAAGCCGTGCGGCCCGTGACGGGCCGGAGCCGCCGTTATCACCAGCCGCTGCCCCTGCGGGGTCTGGATGTCCACGCTCTGCCAGGGTTCGAGACCTTCAGCGAGACTTCCCAGACGTTCGGCGCCGACCTTCGTTGTCAGCACGCGGCCGGCTTTCGGCAGGAAGGCGCGACCGGCATGATCGAGATTGTCGAAATGCTGGTCGTGGCTGAGCAGAACCGCATCGATCGGCGGCAGCTCATCTGGTCCGAGCGCCGGACCGGTCAGTTTCACCAAGCGTACTCCGCCATCATAGGCCTGCGGCGTATCGAAGGCGGGATCGGTGAGGAGATTGAGACCACCGATATTGATCAGCGCGGTTGGACCGCCGATCAGCGTCGCGGTGATGTTTGCAGACAATTCGTCAGGTCCGTTCGTCATGGCACGCTCCGTTTTCCTGGTATCCACAGGGATCTGGATATTGGAATTGCCGGTCGATCATCCAACGTCTGTTCGAGAACAGCGGATGTGCCGAAATGCGCCCGCGACTACCCCCCGTCTCTCGTGACCTGCCGATGCGTTGTACAAGATGGCACGCCGGCTATACTGCTTGCAGGTCAACCGGCGATGCTGATGCTCAAGCTATCTTCCAACAGACGCTGGTTCTGGATTGCGCTTGCGGTCGCACTGACGGCGGCGCTCGCCATCTATGGCAGCAACTTTGCGACACGCGCCTATCTCGACCAGGCGGCGTCGCGTGGCAAAACCACTTTGCGGCTGGCTGTTGCTGCCTTGCAGGGGCAGCTCAATCGCTTCGAACCGCTTCCAGCCCTGATCGCCGACAATGACGACATCAAGGAATTGCTGGCGGATCCCGGCAACCCGGAACTTCGTGCCCGAGGTGACCTCTATCTCAAGCAGATCAATGCGTTGCTGCAATCCTCTGACATCTATGTGATCGGCCAGGATGGCGTGACGATCGTTGCCAGCAATTTCGACCGCCCGATCAGTTTCGTCGGAGAGAATTTTTCCTATCGCCCCTATTTCCAGGACGCGATCAAGGGCAAGCGCGGCCGTTTCTTCGCACTCGGCACCACCTCGTTGAAGCGCGGTTACTATTTCTCGGCTCCCGTGCATGTCGGCGCTTCCATCCGTGGCGTCGTGGTGTTCAAGGTCGAGGTCGACGCCATCGAGGCGTCATGGCTGGGCGGTGACGACGAGATCATCGTCACCGATCCCGAAGGCATCATCTTCATGGCAGAGCGCCCGGAATGGCTCTACACCAGCTTGCTGCCATTGACCCCTGAGCGGCTCGCGCGCACGGCAGCGTCGCGGCGTTACGCCAACGCCTCGCTTCGCGAGTTGGCGGTCACGCGCGGAAATTTCGAAAACCGACTTTCGCTTATGACCGTCAACTTCGACAGGCAGCAGAGCGAATATCTGGTGCTGTCCGAGTCCATGCCGGATGCTGGCTGGACGATCAACGTGTTGCTGGACACGCGTTCGGCACGCACCCAGGCCTTGACGACCGTTGCCGCGGCTCTGCTGACGCTCGGCCTGGCAGCCCTGGCCGGCTTTGTCCTGTTGCAGCGGCGTGCCCGGCTGGCCGAGCGCATGGAAATGCAGCGTTTTGCCCGCGAAGAGCTGGAGCGTCGCGTCGAAGAACGCACGCACGACCTTGCGCTGGTCAACACGCGCCTCGAAACCGAAGTTGCCGAGCGACGCACGACAGAACAGCAACTGCGGCAGACACAGGCCGATCTTATCCAGGCCGGCAAGCTGGCGGCGCTCGGGCAAATGTCGGCGGCGCTTTCGCATGAGTTCAACCAGCCGCTGGCGGCTGTGAAAACCTATGCCGACAACGCTGCCGTTCTCATCGAGCGCAACCGTGTCGCCGAGGCGCGCGACAACGTTGCGCGCATTTCAGGTCTCGCCGACCGCATGGCCTCGATCAGCCGTCATCTCCGTAACTTCGCGCGCAAGCCGAACGAAAAACTCGGCGCGATCGATCTGGCGGATGTGGTGCGCGACACCCAGGAGATCGTTGCCTGGCGCCTCAAGGCGGCCGATGCGACGCTGCTTGTCGACCTCGGTCGCACGCCGCTGATGGTCAAGGCAGGTTCGGTCCGACTGCAGCAGGTTCTGGTCAACATCATCACCAACGCGGCCGACGCTGTCGAAGGCCTGCCAGACAGGCGCATCGAACTGCAGGCGCACCGCAAGGCAGGCAGAATGCTGGTCACTGTTCGCGATCATGGCCCGGGTGTTGCCGACGCCATCGCGGAACGGATATTCGATCCGTTTTTCTCGACGAAAGGCGTTGGCAAGGGACTGGGCCTTGGCCTTTCGATTTCCTACAACATCATCAAGGACTTCGGCGGAAGCCTTGCCGTCTTGAATCATCCCGAGGGTGGCGCCCTGTTCACAATCGAGCTCGAAGCAACGCGCAACACAGTGCGTGAGGCGGCCGAATGAAGCCGCCTATCGTGCTGCTGGTCGATGACGAGGAGGAGCCGCGCCGAGCAGCGGCCCAATCGCTCGACCTTGCCGGGCTAGGGCTGCAGGAATGCGCCTCGGCGGAGCGCGCGCTCGATTTCATCACGCAAGGCTTCAACGGCGTCGTCGTATCCGACATCCGCATGCCCGGAATGGACGGAATGACACTGCTTACCCGCATTCGTGAAATCGACGCGGACATCCCCGTCATCCTGGTGACGGGCCACGGTGACGTGCAGCTTGCCGTGCGTGCCATGCGCGAAGGCGCCTACGACTTCCTCGAAAAGCCGTATGTCGTGCAGCACCTGATCGAAATGGCGGGGCGCGCCATCGACCGGCGCAGCCTCGTGCTTGAAAATCGCCAGTTGCGCGCGGCGGCCGGCAAGAACGACGACCTCGAGACCCGCCTGCCCGGCCGCACCCAGGTGATGGTAGAGTTGCGCTACAAGCTCCGGGCCATTGCCGCCACCGATGCCGACATCCTGGTGATCGGCGATACCGGTACCGGCAAGGAGGTGGCGGCACGCGCGCTGCACGATATCAGCGGCCGCGCAATCAGACCCTTCATCGCCATCAATTGTGCGGCTCTCCCCGCCACGCTGATCGAAAGCGAGCTGTTCGGCCACGAGGCCGGCGCCTTCCCAGGCGCATTGCGGCCTCGCTTCGGCAAGTTCGAGCACGCCAGGGGCGGTACCGTACTCCTCGACGAGATCGGCTCGATGCCAATCGACCTGCAGGCAAAGCTGCTGCGTGTCATACAGGACCGTGTCATCTATCGGCTGGGTTCCAATGAACCGATTCCGCTCGACGTCCGTTTCATTGCCACCAGCAAGGTCGATCTCGATGACGAGGTGGCGGCAGGACGCTTCCGTGCCGACCTGCTTTACCACCTCAACGTGGTAACGCTGAGGATGCCGGCGCTTGTCGCCAGACGAGAGGACGTACCCCTGCTTTTCCTGCAGCTGGTGCGCGAAGCCGCCGGGCGTTACCGCCGCGACGATGTCGATGTGGCGCCGCATGTCGTCGCAGACATCGCCGGCCGGGACTGGCCCGGCAATGTGCGCGAACTCAGGAATGCGGCAGACCGTTTTGTGCTGGGGCTCGGCTCGCACGCCGGCACGCAGGCAACCGAAACTGCCAATGGCGATCTGCGCCTGGCGGATCGCGTCGCGGAATTCGAAAAGGACATCATTTCCGCTGCACTTGTCGCTCACGGCGGCAGCCTCAAGCCGGTCTATGAACAGCTCGGAATTTCGCGCAAGACACTCTACGAGAAGATGCAGCGCTATGGGCTCGACAAAAAACAACTCGGTGCGCCGGAGACCACGGACTAGGGACGATGTGTGGGAAACCACCCACGTCTGAGCCGCAATGTTACGATTTCCACCCATTATTGCGACCGTGAATGAAGAATGCCGACATTTGTGCGCATTCTGACATTGCCGGACGCAGCGAACGCCTCTCCTATCAGTCATCCGTTCACGGCGCCGGAGGAGACCTGCGCAGAACGAGTATCTGGGAGGATTTCATGAAGAAGCTTATCGCCTCGCTGGCGACGGCTGCGACCTTTGCCGTTCTGGCGAGTTCTGCCGTGGCACAGACCTATCCCGACAAGACGATCACCGTGATCGTGCCATTTGCGGCAGGCGGCCCAACCGACACGGTCACCCGTCTGGTCGCCGAGTCGATGTCCAAGGATCTCGGCCAGCAGTTGATCGTGGAAAATGTCGGCGGTGCCGGTGGCACACTCGGCGCAGCCCGCGTCGCCGAAGCCGACCCGGATGGCTACACGCTGCTGCTGCACCATATCGGCATGGCCACCAGTGCCACGCTCTACCGCAAGCTCGCCTATGACACGCTGAACGCGTTCGACTATGTCGGCCTCGTCACCGAAGTGCCGATGACGATCGTCACGCGCAAGGATTTCGAGCCTGCCGATCTCAAGGGCCTGATCGACTACGTCAAGGCCAACAAGGACAAGGTGACGCTGGCCAATGCCGGTATCGGTGCCGCCTCGCATCTTTGCGGCATGATGTTCATGAATGCCATCCAGACTCAGTTCGTGACCGTGCCCTACAAGGGCACCGGCCCGGCGATGACCGACCTGCTCGGCGGCCAGGTCGACATCATGTGTGACCAGACCACCAACACGACCAAGCAGATCCAGGGCGGCACGATCAAGGCCTACGCCGTCACCTCGCCTGGCCGTCTCGACGTGCTGCCCAACATCCCGACCACCGAAGAAGCTGGCCTGCCTGGCTTCCAGGTCGGTATCTGGCACGGCATCTACGCACCGAAAGGCACGCCGCCGGAAGTGCTCGAAAAGCTCAGCAAGTCGCTGCAGAGGGCGCTGAAGGATGAAAACGTCATCGCCCGCTTTGCAGAACTCGGCACCAAGCCGTCGCCCGAGGCGGATGCAACGCCAGCAGCACTCAAGGCCAAGCTGGAGGGCGAAGTCGCCCGCTGGAAGCCGGTAATCGAGGCTGCCGGCCAATACGCAGACTAACACTTCAACGGCCGGGCGGGCATCCTCGTCCGGCCTTTCACCTTGCCGGCCGCCCTGCTCGGATTGAAGATGCCGGCGGCCGCGTGAGCGAAGTCTTGCGTCAGGCCTTTGGAGGGAACCGTGAACAAGCTTTCCATCGATCCGACGAACGGCGCGTGCGGGGCGATCTTCGTCGCCGCCGGCCTGTTCTTCGGCTACCAGTCACTCGGCCAGGAGATCGGCACCGCCTTTCGCATGGGCCCGGGTTATTTCCCGCTTGTCCTGTCGGGCATCCTGATCGTGCTTGGCGCCATCATCGCCATCCAGGCCACCCGCGTCGCCGGTGAACCGATCGGCGCGATCGCCTGGCGCGGCATGTTCTTCATCCTGCCCGCACCGATCTTCTTCGGGTTGACCGTACGCGGTCTGGGCTTTGTGCCGTCGCTGTTCATCACCGCGCTGATCGCAGCCTTCGCCTCGCAGCGGATGCGGCCCGGCACCGCGATCATCGTGGCGCTGGCGCTCACCATCTTCTCCACGATCGTGTTCAGCTATGCACTCGGCCTGCCGTTCCAGCGGTTCGGCCCGTGGCTTTCCTGGGCAGGAGTCTGAGCCGTGGATCTTTTCGACAATCTCGCGCTCGGCTTCGTCACGGCTTCCACGCTGTGGAACCTGATCTTCTGCCTGATCGGCGTCCTGCTCGGCACGCTGATCGGCGTGCTGCCCGGCATCGGTGCAACCGCAACCATTGCCATGCTGTTGCCGGTCACCTTCCAGATCGGCGATCCGGTTTCGTCACTGATCATGCTGGCGGGCATCTATTACGGCGCGCAATATGGCGGCTCCACCACGGCCATCCTGATCAACATGCCGGGTGAATCCTCTTCCGCCGTCACCGCCATCGACGGCTACCAGATGGCGCGCAATGGCCGTGCCGGCGCGGCTCTGGCCACTGCCGCTCTCGGCTCCTTCTTCGCCGGCACGGTGGCGACCTTCCTGGTGGCGCTGTTTGCACCGCCGCTGACAAAGATCGCGCTGCAGTTCGGTTCAGCCGAATATTTCTCGCTGATGGTCGTCGGGTTGGTGTCTTCCATCGCGCTCGCGCACGGCTCGGTCATCAAGGCGCTGGCCATGGTGGTGCTCGGCCTGCTGCTCGGGCTGGTTGGCTCCGACATTTTCGAGGGCACGCCCCGCTTCACGCTTGGCATCCGCGAATTCGCCGACGGCCTGAACTTCGTCGCGGTTGCGGTCGGTGTGTTCGGTGTCGCCGAAATCCTGCGCAACCTCGAGAACGAGCATGACCGCTCGGTGATGATCCGCAAGGTGACCGGGTTGATGCCGACACGCGAGGATTTCCGGCGTATGACAGCTCCCGTACTGCGCGGCACCGGTCTTGGTTCGGTTCTGGGCATCCTGCCCGGCGGCGGTGCCATCCTTGCCTCTTTCGCCTCCTACACGCTGGAAAAGCGGGTCGCCAAGAATCCGGAGGAATTCGGCAAGGGTGCGATCGAAGGCGTGGCAGGGCCGGAATCGGCCAACAATGCCGCGGCACAGACATCATTCATCCCGATGTTGACGCTGGGTATCCCCGCCAACCCGGTGATGGCGCTGATGATCGGCGCGATGATCATCCAGGGCATCGTGCCCGGACCCGACGTCGCCGCCGAACGGCCGGCGCTGTTCTGGGGGCTGATCGCCTCGATGTGGATTGGCAACCTGATGCTGATCGTGCTCAACCTGCCGCTGATCGGCCTGTGGGTGAGACTGCTCACCGTGCCCTACCAGGTGCTGTTCCCGGCAATCATGGCGTTCTCGGCGATCGGCGTCTATTCGGTGAAATCGAGCGCCTGGGATCTCTACTCGGTCGCCTTCTTCGGCTTCCTCGGTTACGTGCTGGCCAAACTGCGCTGCGAGCCGGCTCCCCTGCTGCTCGGCTTCGTGCTTGGGCCAATGTTGGAGGAAAACCTGCGTCGCGCCATGATCCTGTCCCGCGGCGATCCGTCGACCTTCGTCACCAGGCCGATCAGCGCCATCCTGCTGCTGGCCGCCGCCCTGGTCCTGGTGGTCGTGCTGCTGCCATCGGTGCGCAAGAAGCGCGAAGAAGTGTTCGTCGAAGAAGACGCCTGAACGCAATACTCCAGAACGGCATTCATCAACAGCGACGGCGGTGCCGTCGCTGTTGACTTTCCTGGAGGCAAGGCAGTTGATCTCGCCTTCCCTTCAGGAGGATTGCCCCGATGTCGCGTTTGTGGACTGCCCTGACCGTTGCGGCCTTGCTGTTGTTTGGCGTTGCAGCCAACGCCGAGGAGCGTTGGCAAACCCTGCCCGAGCCGACGCCGATGCCCAAGGCCGACGACAGTGGCTATGCGCCCGTCAACGGCATCGAGATGTATTACGCCGTCTACGGCAAGGGTGATCCGGTTCTGCTGATCCATGGCGGGCTCGGCCATGCCGACATATGGTCGAGCCAGGTGGCGGAACTGGCCAAGACGCACAAGGTGATCGTTGCCGACAGCCGCGGCCACGGCCGATCGAGCCGCACGGAAGAGCCGTTCGGCTACGACCTGATGGCATCGGACTACGTTGCCCTGCTCGACCACCTCAAGATCGAGAAGACGGCACTGGTCGGCTGGAGCGACGGCGGCATCATCGGAATAGACCTTGCCATGAACCATCCAGACCGGCTGACGCGCGTGTTCGCGCAGGCCGCCAATGTCACCACGGATGGTGTCGACCCTGGTGTTCTGACCAACAAGACCTTCGCAGCCTATATCGAGCGCTCCGGCCGCGATTACAAAAAGCTGTCCAAGACACCCGATCAATACGACGCCTTCGTCGGCCAGATCAGCAAGATGTGGGAAACGCAGCCGAACTGGAACAAGGAACAGCTTGCCAGGATCACCACGCCGATCGCCATCGTTGCCGGAGACCACGACGAGGCAATCAAGCGCGAGCACACCGACGCCATGGCCAAGATGATCCCCGGCGCGACCGAAATCATCCTGCCCGATGCCAGCCACTTCGCGATGCTGCAGGCCCCTGACGAATACACCAAGGCTGTGCTCGACTTCATCGACGCGAAATAAGCGGCCGCGCTGGCTCGCCGAGCCCGGGACAGCGCCGCCCCACCTCTCGCAAGATCCGGCATCGCGGCAAATTCCCCGCTGAAACGCGGTGAAACCGCTATTGAAATCGATTTCATTCCTGATAAGGTCGCCGCTGTCGCACTCAGGGAGGATCAAAATGAAAAAGGCGATCGTATTGGCTTTGACGGCCACCACAGCGCTGGCCGTGTCAGCATTTTCTACCTACGCAGCGGATTTCAAGATCGGCCTTTCCAACGGTTGGGTCGGTTCCGAATGGCGCACGCAGATGATCGAGGAGGCACAGGCCGCTGCAGCCGCCTGGAAGGACAAGGGCGTCAATGTCGAAGTCGTGGTGCAGAGCGCCAACGTCGACGTGCCCGGCCAGATCGCGCAAGTACGCAATTTCATGAGCCAGGGCGTCAATGCCATCATCATCAATCCGAACAGCCCGACCGCGTTCGACCCGATCTTCAAGCAGGCCAAGGACGCCGGTATCCTGGTGATCGCCACCGACTCGGAAGTGTCTTCCAAGGACGCCACCTATGTCGGCATCGATCAAAAGGCCTGGGGTGCTGCGGGAGCCAAGTGGCTGGCCGAGACGCTTGGCGGCAAGGGCAATGTCGTGGCGATCAACGGCGTCGCCGGCCACCCCGCCAACGAGATGCGCGTTGCCGGTTACAAGGAGGTATTCGGACAATATCCGGACATCAAGATCGTCAACGAAGTGAATGCGAACTGGGATCAGGCGCAGGGCCAGCAGGCCATGCAGAACCTGCTCGCCACCTACCCCGACATCACCGGCGTCTGGGTGCAGGACGGCATGGCAGCCGGCGCCTGGAAGTCGATCATCGATGCCAACAAACAGTCGTCCATCGCCGCGACCGGTGAAATCCGCAAGGACTTCATCGACCTATGGAAGAAGGACAAGCTGAATTCCGGTGCCTCGGTGAACCCACCCGGCGTCATGGCCAGCGCGCTCAACGTCGCAGTGCTCATGCTGCAGGACAAGGAATTGAAGGAGCCCGCGGCTGCCGGCCAGTACGGCAATGCCATCTATCTGCCGATCCCCTTCATCGACAACAAGAGCCTCGATGACGCGGTGAAGGCAGTGGACGGCAAGCCCGGCTACTACTCCTTCACCAGCCAGCTTTCCATCGAAGACGCCGAAAAGCTCTTCAAATAAAAGTCTCGGGACCCCCGCCCGGCAACCCAAATGCCGGGCGGACCTGAGACGGTTTTTCAAATAAGCTGATACTCCGGGGTAATACCCAACAGCCGAAGGAACGGCTTCGATGTCCGAACTCATCGTTCGCGGCGCGCGCAAGGCCTATGGCGCAACGGTTGCGCTGAGCCGCGGCGACCTGCATCTCAGACCCGGCGAAGTGCATGTACTGATCGGCTCGAACGGGTCAGGAAAAAGCACGCTGTGCAAGATCGTCGCCGGCAGCGTGAAGCCGGATGCCGGCGACGTGCTGCTCGACGGCAAGCCTGTCACCATCGACGGCCCTCGTGCGGCGCGGGCACTCGGCATCGGCATCTTCTACCAGGAGCTCAGTCTGGCTGCCCGCCGCACGGTGGCCGAAAACATCCTGCTGCCGGCAATGCCGGTAAAGGGTGGCATCTTCGTCGACCGGACCGAACTGGAAGAACGGACGGCCCGGATCATCGCTGAATTCCAGGACGTCGCCGGCGAAGGCTTTGCCGCCGACGTGACCGTGGACAGGCTGCGCGCCGATCAGCGCCAGCTGGTCGAGATCATGAAAGCCCTCGCCAGCGAGGCGCCCATTCTCATTTTCGACGAACCGACCTCCGCGCTCGATCGTGCCCAGGTCGATCGCTTCTTCGAGATCCTGCGCCGCCTGAAACAGGAAGGCCGTGCCATGGTGTTCATCTCGCACCGCATGGATGAGATCTTCTCGATCGGCGACCGGGTTACCGTTATTCGCGACGGCGCCACCGTGGCTTCCTCCGCGATCGCCGAGACGAACGCCGACGAAGTCATCCGCCAGATGGTGGGCGAACGCGAAGCGCTGTCAGCTGAAAGCAAACCACCCGTACCAGCTGCCGCCGACGAACCCGTGCTGTCTGTTGCCAATCTCAACGGCGCCGGCTTCCGCGACGTTTCGTTCACTGTCGGCAAGGGCGAGATCCTCGGTTTCGGCGGACTGCACGGCCAGGGTCAGTCTTCGGTGCTGCGTGCCATTTTCGGCGCCTTGGCGCACAATGCCGGAACGATCGAAGTCGGCGGCAGGGCTTGCGCCGCACGCACGCCGGCGGAAGCCATCCGCAACGGCATCGCCTATGTCTCCGGCGATCGCGGTCGCGACGGAACCTTGATCGGCCGGCCGATCCTGGAAAATGTCACCCCGATCCATTTCCTGCGCAACAGGCTGCATCTTGCCCGCCCCGGCGCCCTCACAGCACTTGCCGATGGACCGCTGAAGGCGCTGAAGACCAAATTTCAGGACATCGGCCAGCCGGTGAACTCGCTGTCCGGCGGCAACCAGCAGAAGGTGGTGATCGCCCGCTGGCTGATCGACCGTCCCGCGATCCTGCTGCTCGACGACCCAACCAAGGGCATCGACCTTGCCGCGAAGGCCGACCTTTTCCAGCTCATCCGCTCGCTGGCTGCCGAAGGCATGGGCATCGTGCTTTATTCTTCGGAGGACGCCGAATTGCTCGCCAACGCCGATCGTATCCTGGTTTTCAATTCGGGCGTGGTGACGCGCGAACTGCAGGGCGAAGACCGAACCCGCTACAACCTTTATCACGCCGCATATGAGGCTGCCTGATGAGCAACGCAGCCAGCCAGACCAGTACCGGCAGCCTTGGTCGCCTGATCCGCCGCTATCCTTTCCTGCCGGCGCTGATCATTCTCATCCTGTTGTTGGCGCTCAACGGCATCTTCGAGCCGCGCAGCCTGAGCTTCCGCTCGATGACAGGGCTCATTTCGACCTACATGGCGCTGATGATGCTGGCGGTAGCGCAGACCTATGTCGTCTTTTCTGGCGACATCGACCTGTCCGCCGGCAGCATCGTGTCGCTGGTCAATGTCTCGGTGATCGTGCTGATGCAAAAATGGGGCGGCGACGGTTTCGCCGTCATCGCAGCCTGCCTGGCTGGCGCGCTGATAGGACTAGCCTGCGGGCTGATCAACGGCATCGTCGTCGCCGGACTGAGACTGCAGGCGATCGTCGCCACCTTCGCAACCTCCATCTTCTTCACCGGCCTGGCGCTTACCGTATTGCCAGTGGCCGGCACGCCGGCGCCAGAAGCCTATTGGACGACCTATGGCGGCCGCTTCCTGGGCGTTCCTTTCGTGTTTTATGCCGTCGCGGCTGTGGCAATCCTGCTTGCCATCCTGATGCGCATGCGTTTGACCACGCAGATGCTGGCCGTGGGCGACGACCAGCAGGCGGCGTTCCAGAGCGGACTGCCGGTGACTGCGATCCGCATCAAGGGCTACGTTTTCTGCGGCCTGTTCGCGGCGCTCGCCGCACTCTGTATCACCGGCGACACGGCGAGCGGCGATCCGCTGGTCGGCGGCAAGATGACGCTTTATTCGGTCGCTGCCGTGGTTCTGGGCGGCTCGGCACTGGCCGGCGGTTTCGGCACGGTGACAGGGTCGCTGATCGGTGCGCTCATCATCGGCCTCATCAACGCGCTTGTCTTCTTCGTCGGCACGCCCTCGGAATGGCAGAACTTCGTGCAGGGCCTTGCCATCCTGCTGGCCTTGATGACAGGCATCCTCGTCAGCCGCGGAGCACGGGCATGAGCGCCGACGCCCTCTCCTCCAAGTCCACCGGGAACGCCGTGCTGGCTTTCCTGAAGAAACCGCTGGTGGTGGCACTGATCCTGATCGTGCTGCTGCTCGTCGTCGGCGAGTGGCTGTCGCCGGGCTTCGCCTCCCCTGGGCAGATCCTGAGGTTGCTGATCGTCGCAGCCTTGCTCGGCATCGTCGCGGCAGGTCAGAACCTCGTCATCCTCGGTGGACGTGAAGGCATCGACCTTTCGGTCGGCGGCATCGTCTCGCTGGCCGCAATCCTGGCCGGCAACGTCATGAACGGTGCCGATGGCGGCATCCTGCCGGCAATCCTCGTCTGCATCCTCGTCGGCGGCCTGTTTGGCCTCATCAACGGTGTCGGCGTAACGGTGCTTCGCATCCCGCCGCTGGTGATGACGCTTGGCATGCTCGGCGTGCTGCAGGGCCTGCTGGTGGTGATCCGCAACGGCATTCCATCCGGCCGCGCAGCACCTGGCCTCTCCGATTTTGTCGTCAAACCGTTCCTGCTCGGCCTGCCCGGCATCATCTGGCTATGGCTGCTGATCGGGCTGGCCATGGCCTTCCTGCTGCGCCGCACGGTGTTCGGCTACCGCGTCTACGCAATCGGCTCCAACGAGCAGGCCGCCTTCATGGCCGGCGTTCCTGTGAAGACCATCCGAGTCGCGCTGTTCATGCTTTCCGGCGTTTTTGCCGCGATCGCCGGCATGTGCCTGCTCGGCTATTCCGGCTCCTCCTTTGCCAATGTCGGCGAACAATACATGCTGCCCTCGATCATCGCGGTGGTACTCGGCGGCACGCCACTCTCCGGGGGTAAGGGCGGCTACACCGGCACGATGGCGGGCGCTGTGCTGCTGGTACTGCTCCAGAGCATCCTGACCACAGTGCACATCGATGAGGCCGGCCGACAGATGGTGTTCGGCGCAACGCTGGTGGCGCTGATGCTGTTCTACGGACGCGCCAAGGCCATGCGGGGCTGATCAAGATGGCTGGGCCCGCCAAGATCAAGGACATCGCCGCGCGCGCCGGCGTTTCGCCCGCCACGGTCTCGCGCGCACTTTCGGACACTGGCCTGGTGGCCGAGCCGACGCTCTCGCGTATCCGCGAAGTGGCGCAGATGCTGAACTATCGGCCGAATGTCAGTGCCCGCAACCTGCGCACCCAGAAATCCATGGCTGTGCTGATGGTGGTGCGCGATGTCGGCAACCCTTTCTATCTCGAGATCATGAAGGGTGTCGAAGCGACCGCGCGTGCCGCCGGCTATTCGGTCCTGATGGGCAACACCGAAAACAACGCCGAGCGCGAGGTCGAATATTTCGACATGCTGCGCGACGGCCATGCCGACGGCATGATCCTGATCACCGGCAAGCTGCCATGGTCGCTCGAGGAAAGCCGGTCCCATCTGCAGGGCCTGCCGGTGGTGGTGGCACTGGAAACGATCGAAGGCATGGGACTGCCGCATGTACAGATCGACAATGCCGGCGCCTCACGCACCGCTGTCGAACATCTGATCGGGCTGGGCCATCGAGCGATCGCCCATATCTGCGGCCCCATTCCAGAGATCATGGCGGTCCGTCGCCGCGAAGGATTTCGCCAGGCCATGCAGGCGGCTGGATTGGCGATAGCGGACGGCTACGAGCCCGTCGGCGATTATCTGCTGCATTCGGGTGAAACCTTGTGCCGGGCGCTCTTCGAGCGGCCGGATCGGCCGACCGCGCTGTTTGTCGCCAACGACGAAATGGCCTTCGGTGCGATCAACGAATTGCGCAGGCTGGGCCTCGACGTACCGGGCGACATTTCCGTGGTCGGTTTCGACGACCTGTTCCTCAGCCAGGCCTATTATCCACCGCTGACGACCGTGCGCCAGCCGCGCGCAGAGATCGGCCAGGAAGCGATGCGGCAACTGCTGCGGGTGCTGGCCGGAGAAGAAATCGAGGCCGAGACGCTGGAGATGCCGACAATTCTCCAGATCCGCGGCTCGACCGCACGGCCAAAATCAATCTGAAAGACAGAAGCAGGAAGGACGACCATGGCACAGTTGCCGAAGGAGAGATTGCGCGTCGGATTCGTGGGAACGGGCTTCATCGCCCAGTTCCATCTGAAATCGCTGGTCGGCGTGCGCAACATCGATGTCGTTGGCGTCTACAGCCGCAGCAATGAAAAGCGCGAACACTTCGTCAAGCTGGCCGAGGAGCTTGGCCTCGGCACCTGCAAAAACCACGACAGCCTGGAAAGCCTGCTCGGCGATCCGACGCTCGATGCCGTGTGGATCCTCTCGCCGAACTACACGCGCCTCGACGTCATGCGCGCGCTGCATGGAGAGGTGAAGGCTGGCCGCTCCACAGTATTCGCTGTCGCCTGCGAAAAGCCGCTGGCGCGCACCGTTGCCGAAGCACGCGAAATGCTACGGCTGGCCGAAGATGCCGGGCTGAACCACGGCTATCTCGAGAACCAGGTGTTTGCGACGCCGGTTATCCGCGGCAAGGAGATCATCTGGCGCCGTGCCGCATCGACCACCGGCCGCCCCTATCTCGCCCGCGCCGCGGAAGAGCATTCAGGCCCACACGAGGCCTGGTTCTGGCAGGGCGACAAGCAAGGCGGCGGCGTGCTGTCGGATATGATGTGCCACAGCCTCGAGGTCGCGCGCCATCTGCTGACGGCGCCCGGCGCGGCGCGAGGTTCGCTGAAGGTGAAATCGGTGAACGGAACCGTTGCCAACCTCAAGTGGACCCGCCCCCAATACGCAGACGACCTCGTCCGCCGCTTCGGCTCCGGCGTCGACTACCGCAACCACCCCTCCGAGGATTTCGCACGCGGCGTGGTGGCGCTGGAGGACGAAGCCGGCAACGAACTGATGATCGAAGCCACCACCTCCTGGGCCTATGTCGGGGCTGGCCTGCGCATCCAGCTCGAACTGCTCGGCCCTGAATATGCCATGGAATTCAATTCTCTAAGTACAGGCCTGAAGATCTTCATGTCACGCGCCGTGCAAGGCTCGGAAGGCGAGGATCTCGTCGAGAAACAGAATGCCGAGCAGGGCCTGATGCCGGTGCTGGAAGACGAAGCAGGCGTCTATGGCTACACCGACGAGAACCGCCACATGACCGAGTGTTTCCGCAAGGGTGAGACGCCGCTGGAGACCTTCCACGACGGACTTGCCGTCGTGGAGATGATGATGGGGCTCTACAAGTCGGCTGAGACAGGCGAGACGGTGCGTTTCCCGGCACCGGAGCTTGAGCACTATGTGCCGCCGGTTGCCCGGCGGTAGCTCCTCTGCGCCCAGGCGACGAAGCATGCGGATAAAGGAATAAACCTCACCCGTCGCAAGGATACCCGCATTCCAAGGTCACTCGAAAGGCAAGGTGCGTTCCCGCACCTTACCTTTTTGACCATAGGGAAGCTTGGGAAAATGCCTTAAAGAGAGCAAGTCTTATCTCGTCAGCCAATCGACAAGCCCCGCGCGCCAAATTATCTATGAAACATGGGCGCCCCAAAAGAAGACACTCTCGCAGTCCGCATCTCGAAGACGCTGGCCGATCGCATCATCGCAGGCAAGATCGAGCCAGGCTCGCGCCTGCGGCAGGATCATATCGCCGAGGAATTTGGTGCCAGCCACGTTCCCGTGCGCGAGGCTTTTCGCCGGCTGGAGGCACAAGGCCTCGCCGTCAGCGAACCGCGGCGAGGCGTACGCGTTGCCAGCTTCGACCTCGCAGAAGTGAAAGAAGTGGCGGAAATGCGCGCGGCCCTCGAGGTGCTGGCACTGCGCCACGCAGCGCCGCATCTCACCCCGGCCATTCTGGATGCCGCTGAGGAAGCCACCAAGGCCGGCGACAACTCGCGGGACGTCCGCTCCTGGGAAGAGGCTAACCGGCGCTTCCATCGCCTTATCCTGGAGCCCTGCGCAATGACGCGGTTGCTTTCCGCCATCGACGACCTGCACGCCGCCAGCGCCCGTTTTCTGTTCGCCGCCTGGCAGTCCGACTGGGAAGCGCGCACCGACCATGACCATCGCGCCATTCTATCGGCCCTGCGCAAGGGCCAGATCGAGGCGGCCTGCACCACGCTGGCAGGCCATGTCCAGTGGATCGGCCGCCGTCCTCAGAAGTCGGCGAGCGGCGGTATTCGCGACGCTTTCGCGATTGTTGGATAAAAATATCTATAATCCTGTTGCGACTCGTTTCCTTTTGTGGATTCTATGTAGATATAGATCATAAATTATCTATAATTTACGAAAGGAAGACCATGAGCGAAACCCTCACGCTGCGCGGCATCAAGCCGCGCAAGGCGATAAGAACTGCTGCGACCATTATCGCGGGCGTCGCCCTGATCACACTCTGCGCCAAGCTTCGCATTCCGTTCTGGCCGGTGCCGCTGACCCTGTACACGCTGGCCGTCATGGGCATTGCGGTTGCCACCGGCCCACGCATGGCGACAGCTACTTTCCTCGCTTTTCTGGCGGTTGGCGCTGCCGGGCTGCCGGTATTCTCAGGTTCGCCTGAACGCGGTATCGGCCTTGCCTACATGATGGGGCCGACGGGCGGTTACCTGCTGGGCTATCTCTTCGCCAGTTGGTTGACCGGCTGGCTGGCTGAAGGCCGACAGATGTTCGGCCGCGTCATGGCCATGCTTGCCGGCCTTGCGATCACCTATGCAGCCGGCCTGCCCTGGCTCGGCTTCTACATCCCCGGCAAGGATGTCATTGCCCTCGGCTTCACCCCGTTCATCCTGGGTGACCTCATCAACATCGCCATGGTCGCCGTCGGTTCGGCGATGATCCCGGCACGTCTCTTGGGAAAGATCGGCCGATGAGTGCGTCCGTGACGCGAGACCGCTCGTCTCTTCCCGATACGGGCGATGTCCGCACCGACTGGACACAGGCAGAAGCCGAAGCGATCTACGCCTTGCCGCTGCCGGACCTGCTCCATCGGGCGCAGAACGTTCACCGCAGCCGTTTCGACCCGACCGTGGTCGAAACGGCCAGCCTGCTCAGCATCAAGACAGGCGGTTGTCCGGAAGACTGTGGCTACTGCTCGCAAAGCGCGCATCACAATACCGGCGTCAAGGCCACCAAATTGATGGCGGTGGAGCGCGTGATCGAAGATGCAAAACGCGCCAAGGCCGGTGGAGCGACACGGTTCTGCATGGGGGCTGCCTGGCGCAGTCCAAAGGACCGCGACATGGACCGGGTCTGCGCCATGATCGAAGGCGTCAGGGCGCTGGGCATGGAAACCTGCGTGACCCTCGGCATGCTGACGGGATCCCAGGTCGAACGGCTGAGCGAAGCAGGCCTGGACTACTACAACCACAACATCGACACCTCGCGTGAATATTATCCCGAGATCGCCACAACCCGTACCATCGATGACCGGCTGGACACGCTTGCGCTGGTGCGCGCCGGCGGTATCAAGGTCTGTTCCGGCGGCATTGTCGGCATGGGTGAAACCATGACGGACCGCATCGCCATGCTGGTCATTCTCGCCACACTGGAGAAACACCCGGAAAGTGTTCCGATCAACATGTGGAACGAGATCGAGGGCACACCGGTGATGGAAAAGGGCCGGCCGGTCGAGCCGATCGCTTTCGTGCGGCTGGTCGGGCTCGCACGCATTCTCATGCCCGAGAGCGTGGTTCGGCTTTCAGCCGGTCGCCATGCCATGAGCGACGAGTTGCAGGCGCTCTGCTTTCTGGCCGGCGCCAACTCGATCTTCACCGGCGATGTGCTTCTGACCACCGGCAATCCGGAGCGTAACAAGGATTTCGCCCTGCTGAAAAAGCTCGGCATGCGCGCCGCCGAAGCGCCGGTCCAAGCAAGCGCCAATGATCAGGGCGAGCAAAGCAGCAGATACCGCACTCAGCCATCACTGCCCTCGCTTGTGATTGGTGCGCCTTGAGTGCACGCGTCGTCGTCACCGGCACCGATACTGATGTCGGCAAAACGGTTTTCGCGGCAGGGCTGACCAGCCTGCTGGGTGCTTCCTACTGGAAACCGGTGCAGGCAGGGCTTGGCGGCGAAACCGACAGCGAGACCGTTGAAAGGCTCGGCGGGATCCCGCCGAGCCGCATCCTGCCCGAAATATGGCGGCTGAATACGCCCGCCTCTCCACATCATGCCGCGGCGGTCGACGGCGTCACCATCGCCCCCGAAAAACTGGCGGTACCGGACGGCGATGGACCGCTGATCATCGAAGGCGCCGGTGGCGTGCTGGTGCCGCTGACACGGTCCACCACCTTCGCCGACGTATTTGCGCGCTGGAAATTGCCGGTAGTGTTGTGTGCCCGCACCCGGCTCGGCACCATCAACCACACACTTCTGTCGCTGGAAGCGCTGCGCGCGCGCAGTATACCTGTTCTGGGCGTTGCCTTCATCGGCAGCGCTGAACCCGAAACCGAAAGCATCATCCGCGAGCTTGGCAGAACCAGGGTCCTGGGCCGCCTGCCCGTGCTCGACCCGCTGACGCCAACGACATTACGGCAAGCTTTCAACGACGCCTTTCGAATTCGTGACATGCTGACAAGTTAGTCAGCAGGCCGATATCGACCGAAGATGGCATTGGCACGGAACCACCGCGGCGCTGGAACGTTCTTGTGCGTTCCCCTGCCGAGGCCGGCGTCCGTTTTGGCCTCCCTTCCATTTTCAGAAAGGCCTTCCAATGCACAATTTGCTGGCATTCAAGCATGTCGTTGTGACTGCCGAAGTTGGCGACAAACGCGAAATCTCTTCGCTTTGCGACATGATCGAATTCCTGACCGAGTGGGCCAAAACCGGCGAGAGCAAGGCCTGGGAAATCGCCATGAAGGCCTGCAACGCAGCCCGGGCCCGAGAGCTTGACCCACAGATTGCGCACAACGCGTTTATTGCCTTTGCCCGTCGTTCCAAGATCCTTGTCCCCGAGGACACCAAATACATCACCGTGAAGCCCAGCGTTGCCGGGTTCGGCGGCTTTGCGATGTAGCGGCGCACGACCTCGCTTGCTGCATTCCCAACGCCGACGTAAGAACAGTGGCAAGTGATTTGCCCATGTTCGACGGAAATGCCGGCCAGCAATGCTCGTTAAATTCGCCTTCGATCTTATTTGTCAGGGATGCGTCAGCATCTCTCATTCGAGCATCTGGTTGCTGGCCGGGATAGCCGCCGCGCTGCTCTTGCAGTGGTTTTGCATCAGCCTCGTATTGAGTTTGTTTCGCTTTTTCCCAACGCGCGTTCGCATATTCCTGGAGAGGCGTTGATCTTGTCGGCGCGCCTAGCTGAGGCTGACACAGTTGAGATCGCCCGATTGCAAGGTCGAACAAGTTTCGTCCACGCAGCAAAACACAGGTTGACTACTCACTCCAAGTCATTGAAGTGACAGCCGCGCGGACGTGGCGGAACTGGTAGACGCAAGGGACTTAAAATCCCTCGATCCTCGATCGTACGGGTTCGATTCCCGTCGTCCGCACCATCTCGACAAACAGCTTTCAAAACAAATAGATAGACTAAATTGCGACGGAAGGCCGGAACTACCGAACCGCCTTCCATCAGCAGAAATTTGCAAATCCCCGGACGGCTCGCCGGGCTGCCCTGATGCCGACATCGGGCAAAGCTTACCAATCCGTATGATCGCGGAGACGCGGCCGTAAGCTGCCGCGTCCATTCTGCTCCCTGACATCATTCGAACGCTCACGCAGGCGGCATCGAAGCCGTCGCCTTGCGCCGCATGGTTTGTCGCGCGCCACAACGATATCAGCGTCAGGAAGCGCGAACTCCATGACAACCCGCGATGAACCACCGTGCGCCGCGTTTTCACGCAAAAAGCATTCGTTGCTCCGTCAGCAGTTGAACAGAGGCATCCGCGCGGCGAAACGCGCGCTCGTACGGCGGATTTTCTGGCGGGAAATCTCCGCCATCAACAGCGCACTCAGCGCCGAACCGTTTTGTCACATCCTTCATGCCTATCCGGAAATTCCATTCAAACCGGTGCGGCCTTACCTCGTCAGCGGCCTCAAGCCGGCCCAGCGCGCGGCTGCGGTTGTTGGTCATTATGCGACAGCGTTTCGCCTGCTGAATACCGAGGCATTCGTCGAAAGCCACATCGCAGGCAAGCGGCTGCTGTCAGTGGAGACCGCGGTGGGCGAAATCACGGTGGACCTCACGGGCCAGCAAGGTCTCTACCGCGAAGCCGAGTGGCGACTGCTCGCATCGTGGAATGGACGAGCGATCGTGGAAATGGGCCTTGTGATCGTCGACAATCGCCTGCTTGGCCTCGAGGGAGCGGGGCCAATCCTCTGGATCGGAGCGATCAAGTCAGTGGCAGCCGGCGCACACGGGCTCGAGGATGCCCGAACATTGACAAAGAGCCTGGCTGGCTTGCGACCCAAAAGCCTGTTGTTGCTCGTGGCACAAAGCCTGGCCGGCGGCCTGAAGCTCTCAGGCGTTTATGCCGCATCCAACCGAGGTCATGTGTTTGCAACCGATCCCGGCCTGCGCCGCCGTATCTCGGCAGATTATGACGGCTTCTGGATGGAATCCGGCGGCAAGCGTGTGCGCCCCACCATCTTCCAACTCCCGCTGGCAAAGATCCGACGCCCTCAGGATGAGCACAAGCCCAACAAGCGTGCCCAGATCAGGCGACGACACCAGCTTGAGATCGAGATCGAGCAGAGTGTGCGTGAGGCCCTCCTGCCGTTACTGCATCAGCAGTAGCAGTTCGACCTTTCTGACATGGTTCCCTTTCGCGAGCGACCTTGCTAGCCTGTCGCCATGAAAGCGATCGCCCCGAAGCCTCTGGCAACCGCGTTTCTGCTTGGCCTGCCCTTGCTGGCGGGCTGCGGCTCGATGAGATCCGTCGATCCCGCGCAATATGCGTCGATGAATTGCGCCGAACTCAATGTCGCACTGGGCGAACTGGCTACCGGAGTGACCTCCACCGCGATCAGTCGCGCCAACATCTCGAATACCCGCATTCCATTCTGGCTGCCGGGCGGACAGAAGGCGGTTTCCGTACTCAAGGACCGACGAACGGCAGATATCGAACGCCTGCAGGCGCATGAGGCAGCCGTCGAGGCCAGCCGCAAGCAGCGTTGCCCGCGGGAACTTTGAATGCCTGCACCTGCGTGCATCGCCTTCTAGGCGAACAGTCCCGGATTGAGCTTGAGATGCTGCAGCAACAGGATCGTCTTGGCGTCGATGATACGCCCATCGGAAATCGCGGCCATCGCGTCATCGACGAGCATCTCAAGCACCTCGATATCCTCCCCCTCCTCTGGCGCGCCTCCGCCTTCGGAGATGCGGTCCGCGGGCGTGTAGCGTGCAGCAAACAGCCATAGTCTCTCGGTGACGCTGCCGGGGCTCATATAGGGCGTGAACACGAGCTTCACGCCGTTGAGCCGATAGCCCAGTTCCTCTTCCGCCTCCTTGCGGATGCAGGTTTCAGGGTCATCCTTGTCGAGCAAGCCGGCACAAACTTCGATCAGCGGCTCCTTGTGGCCGGTGACGAAGGCAGGCCAGCGGAACTGCCGCACCAGAAGCACCGTGCCGCGGTCGGGATCGAAAGGAAGAATGGCAGCGCCATCGCCGCGATCGTAGGTCTGGCGCACCTGCGTCTCCCAGACACCGTCACGGCGGCGGTAATCGAAAGTGGTCTTTTTCAGGATGGCCCAGTCGTCGGAAAGGATTTCCTGCGAACGGATACGAATGCGGTCGTCCATGCTTGCCTCGTCTTGGGGGATGCGCTGGGATAGCGTGCGGCGGACCGGACCGCAATGACATCCGGTCGACTGGGCCAACAAGCTGCATCGCAGACGATCTGGCGCGAGAGCCAGCCTTTGGCCTAGAGCAATTCCAGCAAAAGTGCGCAGCGGTTTTGCGACTGGAATTGCAGAGAACAGGAATTGAAGCGTTTCCGCAAAAAGCGGAAGGGCTCCAGATAGAAGACCGCATCAAACCGGAGCCATCATGACAGCTGCCCTCTTCAAGCCCATTTCGCTCGATGGCGTCGAATTGCCGAACCGCATCGCGGTGGCGCCGATGTGCCAATACTCGGCCGACGACGGATCCGCCACCGACTGGCATCTCTACCACTGGATGAACCTCGCCATGTCGGGCGCCGGCATGATCACGGTGGAAATGACCGATGTCGAGCGGCGCGGCCGCATCTCGCATGGCTGCCTTGGCCTCTACTCGGACCACAACGAAGCGGCGGCCAAGCGCGCCTTGGATGCAGCACGCCGTGTCGCGCTGCCTGGTGCCAAATTCGGCGTGCAGCTTGCCCATGCCGGACGCAAAGCTTCCTGCCAGCGGCCCTGGGAAGGCGGCGGCCCCCTGAAGCCTGAACAGGATCCATGGCCGGTCGTCTCGGCTTCGACAGTGGCTTATGATACCGGCTGGCAGGTGCCGCACGAACTGAGCGACGAGGAAGTGCTTGGCGTCATCCAGCGCTTTGCTGAAGCGGCCAGGCGCGCAGAACGCGCCGGCTTCGACTTCATCGAACTGCACGCGGCTCATGGCTACCTGATCTTCCAGTTCCTGTCGCCACTGTCCAATCGGCGTACGGACCGCTGGGGTGGTTCCTTGGAAAACCGCATGCGTTTTGCAGTGGAGGTCGCAAGGGCCGTGAAGACGGCGGCGCCCAAGCTGATGCTGGGCGCCAGGCTGTCGGTGAAGGAATGGGTGGATGGCGGCTTCGACGTGCCGGATGCGATCGAAGTGGCCAAAACGCTCAAAGCCATTGGTCTGGCCTATCTGTGCTGCTCCAGCGGCGGCAATTCTCCGCTTCAGAAACTGCCCACCGGCGCCGGCTATCAGGTGCATCTTGGTGAGGCGGTGCGCAACGCGGTCGGCATCACCACGCGCACCGTCGGTCTCATCACCGATCCGGAGCACGCCAATGCCGTCATCGAGGATGGCAAGGCCGATATCGTCGCGCTAGGGCGGGCTTTCCTGGCCGATCCGCGCTGGGGCTGGCGTGCCGCAGCAAGCCTCGGTGAAAAGATCCAACCCGCGCCACAGCTTGCCCGTGCCGTCACCACCATGGAGCATTGGATCCGCGACGAGGATTAAGCCTTGGCCGCCACTTGCCGGCTAAGACCGCGAGAGGTTGAAATCCGTCTCAAAGTGCAGGAAAGTCCTGGCCAGAGCGTTTCCGTTTTTCACGGAAACGCGGAAACGCTCTACTTCTTGTTTCCGCAATTCCAGCAAAAACCGCTGCACACTTTTGCTGAAATTGCTCAAGAGGAGCGCCGTCACTGGAGGCTTTCATGGCGAAGTTGACCTACAAGATAGTCGAGCATGATGGGGGGTGGGCCTACAAGGTTGGCGACACCTATTCGGAAACCTTTCCGAGCCATTCGGATGCGCTGCAGGCGGCCCAGATCGCTTCCTCCGAACAGCGGATTGCCGGCCAGACCGATGGCATCGAATATGAAGATGCCAACGGCAAGTGGCACTCGGAACTCGCCGACGGACGCGACAGGCCCGACACGGAAGTCCGGGACGACCCCGCCGCGTAACAGCCAGGGCGCTCAGGTTGAAATACGCCCGCCGAAAGCGCGCCCGGCAATGCGGCGGATGAAGCTGGCTACCTGCTCAGGGCCGATGAATTGCGGCATGTGACCGAGATTCTCCGCGACCTCCAGTTCCAACCCCTCGATCTTTTCCTTGACCGGCGTGCCCTGCACGTCGAGCGAGATGATGGGATCGACCCCGCCGAACAACAACCCGGACGGTACCGTGATCTCGTTGTATCGCTCCGACAGGCGCGGCAAATCCATCTCGATCACCGCGAAATCGGTTGCGCTGGCGTAGTAGTGGCTGGGGCGCAGCCCGATATAGCCACCATTTTCGGTCATGTAGTCTTTGGGCGGCGGATGCGGCGCAAAGATCAATTCCATCGTCTTCATGCCGTATTTCAGCCCCGCCGGCGCCGAGACCGTATGTGCGAGAATAAAACGCTTCAGCGGCGAGGAAACAAACAGCGCCTTGAATTCCGGCCTGAGCTCGACCTCCCTGTGTGTGAGCGCCGCCAGGAGCACAAGGCCGGAAATCGCTTCCGGATGCTCGACGGCGATCGCCAGAGCCACCGAACCGCCCAGCGAATGACCGACGATCACCGGTTTTTCGAGGCCGAGTTTTTCCATGAAGGCGCGGACGATTTCGGCCTGTTCGGGCAGGCGGCCGCTCGAGCCCCGTGCGCGTGTCGAATAACCGGAACCCGGCCGGTCGAGTGCGATCAACCGATAGCCCGGCCCAAACACCTTGAAGAGCGGATGCGTGAAATGATGCAGTTGCGCGCCGAGCCCATGCAGGAAAACGATCGGAGGCCCCTCGCCGACGTCGACGTAGTGGATGCGGTTGCCCTTGATATCGATGAACTTGCCGGCGGGTGGCATGGTGCGCTCGACCCAGGCGACGATGCGGCGTGTCCTGAAAACGAAATATCCGACGACGGAGAGGCAGGCCAGGACGATCACGGCCAGCAGCCAAAGAAGCACCGTCAGCAACATCAGCGGCCTCTAATCCAGAGCTCGTCGCATATCGAGGTTTCTGGATCGCCGCTGTCAAGACAAGCCAGGCCGCGTCAAACAGCAAAGCCCGCGTGTATCCGGTAAAACTGTGGAAATCCGGGCTGGCGGCAGCCCGGATTTCCTGCTGGTCCGTAAAGCCCCGCCCAGGAACCAGACCACGCCGTATCAAAATAATGGATGAGCAGCGGCCTGGACATACGGCAAATGACGTATTTCGAAGCTCCGCTTACAAAAAAAGCGGCTGTTTCGAACGCCTAGCGGGGGAAGCCGGCTTCGTAACCGGCAGGATAATAACCGCCATCGTCACCGTTGCCGAACAACTGGCCCTCGCCGGTTGCGTTGCGCAGGCGCTGCGAGATGTCGTCGAGGCGCGCGAGTAATTCGCGCGTTCCGTTGCCCCGCGCCGCCTCGTTCCGAACCTGGATCGCTTCGGCTTCCAATCCGCGGGCTTTGGCCACGTCGACGAATTTCAACCGGGCCGCATTGCGAGCACCCTGACTGACACCTTCCGCCTGGTTGAAGATTGCCCGCGCCGCAATGTCAGTTGGAACTGCGGAGCGCTCTGCCGCGAGCGCGCCGTCGGCGATTGGGACCAGAGCGACAATGGTCGCGATGAGAAAAGCCCTGGAAGAAGACATGATTGTTCCTTGGAAATAAGCGGTACCGTCATGCCCGACGTGCCGCTGCCGGATCGTCAGGTTCCACCTGTCGCGATTCTCGCCGGAAGTTCCCGATCCGCCAGCATTCAATGCCGCAGGGAAATCAGTGTTCCGCGCTCACACAAATATTACCAGGTGACGCCCCCCTCGACAGCATCATGCCCGCCCCGTCTCACGATGATCGGAGCGGGCACACCATGACCACAAGCATTGCCCAAAAAGCCGGCATTTGTGCGCCCCGGCCACCTGCGGCGCATTCAGGCCAGCGCAGCAATCCGCCTATCGCGGGAAGCTCGAGCCATATCCGTCAGGATAGTAGCCTCCGTCCCCACCATTGCCGTTGGGGGTCGCTTCGCCGGTGGCGGCACGGAGGCTCTGCGAAACGTCATCGAGGCGCGCAAGCAGATCGCGCGAACCATTGCCGCGCGCGGCTTCGCCGCGGATCTGCCGCGCCTCGGCCCCCAGTTCTCGCGCCTTCGACGCGTCGATGAGATTGAGCTGTTTGGCATCGCGTATGCCCTGACCCACTCCTTCAGCCTGATTGTAGATCGTCCGCGCCATTGCGCTGTCAGCGCTGGATGCTGCAACGGCATGAGCCGACATGCGGACATGGCGATGCTCGGCCGCCAACGCACCGCCGGCGATCGGAACCACGGCCACAACCGAGGCCAGGAGAAGAAGCCTGGAAGATAAAGAAGACATGGTTTGTTCCTCTGCGATTAGAACAAGCAACGTCCGCTCCGCAGCCCGTTCCGCTGCTGGACCGTCTGGTTCCACCTGTCGCGATTTTCCTTGCTCGCCGGAAGTTCCCGATCCGCAGGGAAGAAATGCGGCTTTGGAAATGGCGTTCCAGCCTCACGGAAATATCATCGGCCGTGATGAAACCGAGATGGACCGGCTCCCGGCATCCGCACAAAAAAGCGGGCGGCCCGTGCGAGCCGCCCGCCTGCCAGGTGCCAGCCGTGAGACGCTCAGCCGAGCAGCTTGGCAGTGATTTCGGCCACACGCTTGCCCTGGAAGCGTGCGCCTTCGAGTTCCTGTGCCGAAGGCTGGCGCGAACCATCGCCATCCGCCGTCGTGGTCATGCCGTAGGGGGCGCCGCCGCGCACCACATCATTGCCCATCTGCCCCTGATAAGCATAGGAAAGCGGCACGATGATCATGCCGTGATGCTGCATCACCACCTGCGCGTTGATCAGCGCCAGTTCCGCACCACCATGCTGGGTGGCGGTCGAAACCATGACCGACCCAACCTTGTTGAGCAGCGCGCCCCTTGCCCACAACGGGCCAGTCTGGTCCAGAAAGTTCTTCATCTGGGCAGCCATGGCACCGTAGCGCGTGGCGGTTCCCAGGATAATGGCGTCGTAGTTCTCCAGTTCGAGCGGGTCGGCGATCGGCGCCTCCTGGTCGAGCTTGTAGTAGGCTGCCTTGGCGACAGCTTCCGGCACCAGTTCAGGCACCCGCTTGATGGTCACGTCGGCGCCAGCTTCCCGTGCGCCTTCGGCAGCAGCCTTGGCCATCTGCTCCATATGTCCCCAGCTCGAATAATAAAGCACCAGTACTTTTGCCATGCGGGCATCTCCATGCGATTGGACCAAGGGAACGCCGTCGTTCCGTCGCGTCGCAATCTAGTGTCCGCACCGTTCACCGAAAGCCGCCAAATCCGACACGCACTGTTCACCATTTCAGGAGCATTGCCCGCGTCCGGCCACCGCGCTATTCGACAGCGTTCAATCCGGAGTGCACCATGCCAGACATTGTAACAGCCGCCATGGTCGTCATCGGCGACGAGATCCTGTCGGGGCGCACCAAGGACAAGAACATCGGCCACCTTGCCGATATGATGACGGCGATCGGCATCGACCTCAAGGAGGTTCGCGTCGTGCCGGACGATGAGGACGAAATCGTCGCTGCGGTGAATGCGCTGCGTGCCCGCTACACTTACGTCTTCACCACCGGCGGTATCGGGCCGACGCATGACGATATCACTGCGGATTCTGTTGCCAAGGCATTTGGCGTGCCCTGCGAATATGACGCCAAGGCGCTCGCCCTGCTTGCCGACAGCTATGAGAAGCGCGGCATCGAGTTCAATGAAGCCCGCAAGCGCATGGCCCGCATGCCGCGTGGCGCCGAGCACATCGACAATCCCGTTTCCGTGGCGCCAGGCTTCCGCATCGCCAACGTCCATGTCATGGCCGGAGTGCCGTCGATCTTCCAGGCAATGCTGGACAACGTCGTGCCGACGCTGAAGACCGGAACCAAGCTGCTCTCGGCCACGGTGCAGTGTCCCTATGGCGAAGGCCGCATCGGCGGTCCGCTCGGTGAAATCCAGAAGGCACATCCCGACACCATCATCGGCTCCTATCCGAAATATGCCGATGGCACGTTCTGGACGGAACTGGTCGTGCGTGCCCGCTCACCCGAGGTTCTGGAAACGGTGCGAGCCGAGGTCGAAGCCATGGTGGCGGGCCTCGCCAAGGACGGCTGAGTTTGCTGGCCGGGCGGGAACCTGTCCTGTATCCTCGACGTTCTGGTGATATCTGAGCCAGTGCTGAAATGTCCGGCGCGGACATCGGCAGCGGACAGAAATGCAGGAGGGTTCCATGCCGTTCAAGACCATCGTCGCCATCGTGCAAAGCGAACAGGACGCAGAGCGCGTGCTGGATGGCGCCATAGCGCTGGCCTCCCGCTTCCAGGCCCATGTCATCGGTGTCCATGCCGAGGCGCTGCCGATGCCATACACCTCGGCCACCGGCTTCCCGGATACCGAATTCATGCAGGTATCCGCCGACCTCAACAAGGAACGCTCGGCAAAGCTGCGGACGATCTTCCAGAAGAAACTGCAACCTTCCGGCCTCTCCTTCGAGTGGCGGGCCGAAGAGACGTTTTCGGGCGACAGCGCGCTCTCCAGCCTCGCCAGCGTGCGCGCCGCCGACATTGTGGTCGCGGCGCAGCGCGATGCTGACAGCGACACCAACGCCGATATCGGTTCGCTCGTCTACGATGCAGGCCGGCCGGTGCTCGTGGTACCGCACGCCGGGCCAATTGCCGCCAGTTTCCGCCATGTGATGCTGGCCTGGAACGGCAGCCGCGAGGCGGCTCGCGCGGCTTTTGATGCGCTGCCCTTCATGATCGAAGCCGAAAAGGTCGAGATCTTCGTGGTCGATCCCGGCGAAGACAGCGACGAGGAAGGACTGGGAGGGGCCGGGATTGCAGCGGCGCTGACCCGTCACGGTGTGAAGGCCAGTGTAGCGACAAGGCAGGCAAAGGGTGGCACCATCGAGGATGCCGTACAGAACCGCCTCATTGAAACCGGAGCAGATCTGATCGTGCTCGGGGCCTACAGCCACTCCTGGCTGCACCGGCTGCTCTATGGCGGCGTGACAAGAACCGTGCTGCGTTCCTCGCCAGTGACAGCCTTCCTGTCCCGGTGACGATCACTTTCCGGAGAATTGCCCAAAAAGACCTCGCGACACTTCGGTCCTGGTTTGCAGATACCGATCTGGCGGAGCGGTTGTCATATCCCGACGATACATGGTTTGCCCATCTCCGCAGCGATGATGCCGCATGCTGGGTCGCATCGGATGAAACCGGATCGATCCTGGCCCAGTTGCAGGTTGATCGAACAGATGCTTCGACCGGTGATCTGGCATTCGCCATCCGCCCGGATCTTCGTGGCAAGGGCTACGGCAAGGCGGTTTTGCGAGCGTTCCTGGCGCGGGTTGGTCGAAATTATGTTCGTCTGGCAGCTTTTATCGAACCGGACAATATTGCCAGCCTCGCCTGTGTCCGCAGTTGCGGTTTCGAAGTTGCCTTGAGTCCCGATGAGGATGGCATGCTGAAAGCCACCTGGAATCGTCCGGAAAACCATCCGTCAGGCTAAAGAAACACGCGTTTTATCGGACATCCAGGCGCAGCATCGTGGATATCCCGGCACCAAACCAGCGCACAGATCGCACACCTCTTGCCAAAGGCGCGGCTTTCCGGCTAATTCCGCCCGCATTCCTCAAATCCTGCGCGCGGTTGGCGCGCCTGCGGAGTGCGTGATGTCCCTTCCCGAAAAGGCCTTTCCAGTTTCCTGGGATCAGTTCCACCGCGATGCCCGTGCGCTCGCCTGGCGGCTGTCCGGCGTCAATGGGCAGTGGAAGGCGATTGTCTGCATCACCCGTGGCGGCCTGGTCCCCGCGGCGATCATCTCGCGCGAACTCGGTATCCGTATCATCGAGACAGTCTGCGTGGCCTCCTATCACGACTACACGTCACAGGGGCAATTGCAGGTACTGAAGCAGGTCGACCCCTCGCTTCTCGCCGAAGAGGGAGCTGGCATCCTGATCATCGATGACCTTACCGATACCGGCAAGACCGCCGGCATTGTTCGCGCGATGATGCCGAAGGCGCATTTCGCTACCGTTTACGCCAAGCCGAAAGGCCGCCCGCTGGTCGACACCTTTGTCACCGAAGTCAGCCAGGACACGTGGATCTACTTCCCTTGGGACATGGGCTTCACCTACCAGAAGCCGATCGCCGACGACCACGCCGGTTAGACGACGCAGGCATCTTTTCTGTTCTGATGGTCCGCAGGTTCGGTTGTCTCACTTCCGAATCACTGTGGCTGCACGTGCGAAGGCCACCTGTTTCAGGCCCCTGTCAGGCGGCCGCATCGCTTTTTGAACCCTGGAGTCACAGTTTTTTCCGCATTACCGGCCTTTCCGTGGAACTTGTGTGCGTTTTTTACTTTTGTTTCGCAAAATAGCGCCCATATTTTGTGAGACGGCAAAGAAGTTTCGGTTTCTTGCGGTGACTTTCGAATGTTGAACGGACCTCTAGCGAACGCCAATCTGGCCGAAAGGGTAAGAAAACTTTTCGGCACGGTTCCGTTGCGCCTTCAGGTTGCAGCCCTGCCCTGGCGCCGGCACAACCGTTCCATCGAAGTGATGCTGATCACCAGCCGCGATACCGGTCGCTGGGTTCTGCCCAAGGGTTGGCCGGAAGCAAGGGAGCCTTTGTGCGAGGCCGCCGCGCGCGAAGCGGGCGAGGAAGCGGGTTTGAGCGGCATCGTTTCAACGCTCGAAGTCGGCCGCTATTTCTACGCCAAGGCCCTGTCGACCGGGCAGCAGGTACCCTGCGAGGTGCTGGTTTTTCCGCTCAAGGTCGTTGACGTCGCCGCCAAGTGGAGGGAGCGGCATGAACGCGAGCGCAAATGGGTGACGCCCGTCCAGGCCGCCCGCATGGTCAATGAGCCGGATCTTGGCCAGATCATCGCCCATTTTGGTGACAATCCGAAACGCTTCGCGGCCTGAGCGCCAGCCGAGCGTCGTTTCAAGCTGCTGCCCATGTTCGCTTGCCGGCTGAGAACCGGGATTCCTCCGGCAGGTCCATTGTCGTCTTCGTCTCGGGCCAGAACTGGAGATGGGCGATGTCATTTCGTGACAGAGCTTCCGGTCTGGTGCAGCCATCTATCAACGCAGGATCGGCGCCCCCCCAATTCTTGAATGGCACAGCCACTCCCGGGAGCGCCACATGACCACCGCCGCTGCTGTGCGCTTGGAATCAGGCGGTCTCGCCGGATGGGGCCATACGTTTCGGTGAACCGCCGGTGGATGAAGCCCCCGTACCGGACCAGTCGCGTAGCATCTTGAGCGCCGCAGCCTTCAGCGGCTTCCACTCCAGTTCGCCACCTTCGCGCAGTTCGTCGTCCCATTGCTGAGACAGTGCCACGTTCTCGAAACCGCTCTCCGAGTCATCCTCGTTTAGCGGCCATTGCGTCTGCGTGGAGCCGGGTACCAGAATGCCGCCCATCGGAGCGGGTGCATAGTCGCAGATCGACGGGTCGCAGCATTCATCGACCAGTGCGGCAAGCAATATGAGTGATGGCGCGACAAACAGCCCGACGACCTCGCGATCAGCGGACTTGCGGACGAAATAGGCCTTCAACTGTCACCCCAGTTGTGTGACGGCTGTTCCCTCTCAGCCATATTCCCCCGCGCCTCTTTTACGCGTACGGGCCGAACAAGCAAGCCGTTGCGCATAAAATCCTGACGCCAGCGATCATTTTGCCGGGAGCGTTTTCTCCCCATTATCCACATATGTGACACACAATATGTTGGGGTCACAAAATCTACAAAAACGAACCCTTGACGCTTTGAGGCGAGTCGACTTTTATAGGTCATGTGCTCGCGTTTCGGGCGTGACCGGAAAGTTTCGAGCCCGGTCTTTTTCCCAGGAATTTGTGCGTTTTCGCCCGTTTTCCGCCTTAACCACTAGGCCGGCGGAGGCGTGGCGTTTGTCGGGCGCGAAACACCGAAAAGGAGACTTTTACGGCTGGAATAAATGACCTGTTAACACTATATTTAGTGTTTGCAGCCACTCTCAGCCCTAGATAATGTGAAGAGCCCTCCAATGAGGGAATCGAAATTTTTCAGATCAAAGAGACCCGCGCGGGTCTGTCGGCAGGCTGAACAAGGCTTCGCAGGAAGCGGAACACGGCAAGTTGACAACAGGGCGCGGCGAGGAATGCCGACTGTTGCGAGGCAGCCGGGAAGCTGGGGCGTGCGCTTTTTGGAAAGGGATCGGGCAAACGCCCGCAAAAAGCGCTATATATAGATGAGAAGGAACCACGACGATGCGCATTGAGCGGCGTTTCACCAAGCCAGGACAATCGGCTTATGCGGAGATCGAATTCCGCAAGGCGCTTTCCGAGATCAAGAATCCGGATGGTTCCGTGGTGTTCCGCCTCGACGGCATCGACGTGCCCGCGCAGTTCTCGCAGGTCGCGGCCGACATCCTGGCGCAGAAGTACTTCCGCAAGGCTGGCGTTCCGGCGCGCCTGAAGAAGGTCGAGGAAAACGACGTCCCCTCTTTCCTCTGGCGTTCGGTTGCGGATGAAGCCGAGCTGGTCAAACTGCCCGAGAACGAGCGCTACGGTTCCGAGCGCGACGCCCGTCAGGTTTTCGACCGTCTCGCCGGCACCTGGACCTACTGGGGCTGGAAGGGTGGCTACTTCGCCTCGGAAGAAGACGCCTCCGCCTTCCGCGACGAACTCGCCTACATGCTCGCTACCCAGCGCGTAGCACCCAACTCGCCACAATGGTTCAACACCGGCCTGCACTGGGCTTATGGCATCGATGGTCCTGGCCAGGGCCACTATTACGTCGACCCGTTCACCGGCAAGCTCACCAAGTCGAAGTCGGCCTACGAACATCCGCAGCCGCACGCCTGTTTCATCCAGTCGGTTGGTGACGACCTCGTCAACGAGGGCGGCATCATGGACCTGTGGGTGCGCGAGGCGCGCCTGTTCAAATACGGCTCCGGCACCGGTTCGAACTTTTCCTATCTGCGTGGTGAAGGTGAAAAGCTTTCGGGCGGCGGCAAGTCGTCCGGCCTGATGAGCTTCCTCAAGATCGGCGACCGCGCCGCCGGCGCGATCAAGTCGGGCGGCACGACGCGCCGCGCCGCCAAGATGGTCATCGTCGATGCCGATCACCCCGATATCGAGGCCTTCATCGACTGGAAGGTGAAGGAAGAGCAGAAGGTCGCCTCGCTGGTCGCCGGCTCCAAGATCGTCAAGAAGCACCTCGACGCCATCATGAAGGCCTGCGTCAACTGCGAAGGCCAGGACGACGACTGCTTCGACCCGGCCATCAACACCGCGCTGAAGCGTGAAATCAAGGCCGCCAAGAAGAACGCCGTGCCGGAAAACTACGTCCAGCGCGTCATCCAGTTCGCACGTCAAGGCTACACCGCGCTCGACTTCAAGACCTACGACACCGACTGGGATTCAGAGGCCTATCTCACTGTCTCCGGCCAGAACTCCAACAATTCGGTCTCGCTCAAGGACGACTTCCTGCGCTCCGTCGAAGCCGATGGCGACTGGCACCTGACCGCCCGCAAGGACGGCAAGGTCCTGAAGACGCTGAAGGCCCGGGACCTGTGGGAAAAGATCGGCTACGCCGCCTGGGCTTCGGCGGATCCTGGCCTGCACTTCAACACCACCATGAACGACTGGCACACCTGCGCGTCGGCTGGTGCGATCCGCGCTTCGAACCCGTGCTCGGAATACATGTTCCTCGACGACACGGCCTGCAATCTCGCTTCGATCAACCTTCTGCCCTATCGCCAGCAAGACGGTGCGATCGACATCGCAGCCTATGAGCATACAGCCCGCCTGTGGACCATCGTGCTCGAAATCTCGGTGATGATGGCGCAGTTCCCGTCCAAGGAAATCGCCAAGCTCTCCTACGACTACCGCACGCTTGGCCTCGGCTACGCCAACATCGGCGGCCTGCTGATGACCTCAGGCATTCCCTATGACTCTGCTGAAGGCCGCGCCATCTGCGCAGCGCTGACCGCGATCATGACCGGTGTCGCCTACGCCACCTCTGCCGAAATGGCCGCCGAACTCGGCGCCTTCCCGGACTATGACCGCAACGCCGTCAACATGCTGCGTGTCATGCGCAATCATCGCCGTGCCGCCTATGGCGACAAGGACGGCTACGAGAAGCTGGCGGTCAATCCCGTCCCGCTCGTCCATGCCGACCTGACGCAGGCCGAACTCGGCCAGCACGCCAAGGCGGCCTGGGACCGCGCCATCGAGCTTGGCGAAGAGCATGGCTACCGCAACGCGCAGGCAACCGTCATTGCACCGACCGGCACGATCGGCCTGGTGATGGATTGCGACACCACCGGCATCGAGCCCGATTTCGCACTGGTGAAATTCAAGAAGCTTGCCGGCGGCGGCTATTTCAAGATCATCAACCGCGCCGTGCCGGAAGCCCTGCGTACGCTCGGCTATTCGGAAAGCCAGATCGCCGAGATCGAGGCCTATGCCGTCGGCCACGGCAATCTCAACCAGGCACCGGGCGTCAACCCGTCGTCGCTGAAGGCCAAGGGCTTCACCGACGACAAGATCGAAGCGCTGAACGCAGCGCTGAAGAGCGCCTTTGACATCAAGTTCGTCTTCAACCAGTGGACGCTCGGCGCCGACTGGGTGAAGGAGACCTTCGGCTTCACCGACGAACAGCTCGGCGACTTCTCCTTCGAGATGCTGCCGGCGCTGGGTTTCTCCAGGAAGGAGATCGAGGCTGCCAACGTCCATGTCTGCGGTGCGATGACGCTGGAAGGCGCACCCTTCCTGAAGGTCGAACACTATGCGGTGTTCGATTGCGCCAATCCGTGCGGCAAGATCGGCAAGCGTTACCTGTCGGTGGAAAGCCACATCCACATGATGGCTGCCGCCCAGCCGTTCATTTCGGGCGCCATTTCCAAGACCATCAACATGCCGAACGAAGCGACGGTCGAAGACGCCAAGAGCGCCTACATGTTGTCGTGGAAGCTGGCGCTGAAGGCCAACGCTCTTTACCGCGATGGCTCGAAGCTGTCGCAGCCGCTCAACGCGTCCCTCATTGCCGATGACGACGAGGACGAAGACGACGCCATCGAGGCGCTGATCGCCGCACCTGCCGCCGCCAAGGCAGTACAGGTCACGGAAAAGATCGTCGAGCGCGTGGTGGAACGCCTCTATCGCGACCGCGAGAAGCTGCCGAACCGTCGCAAGGGCTATACCCAGAAGGCGATCGTCGGCGGCCACAAGGTCTACCTGCGCACCGGCGAGTTCGATGACGGCCGTCTCGGCGAGATTTTCATCGACATGCACAAGGAAGGTGCCGCCTTCCGTGCCATGATGAACAACTTCGCCATCGCCATCTCGCTGGGTCTGCAGTACGGCGTGCCGCTGGACGAGTATGTCGAGGCCTTCACCTTCACCAAGTTCGAGCCGGCCGGCATGGTCGTCGGCAACGACGCCATCAAGAACGCCACCTCGATCCTCGACTATGTGTTCCGCGAACTGGCCGTTTCCTACCTGTCGCGCCACGACCTCGCCCATGTCGACCAGTCGGACCTCGACAAGACCTCGCTCGGCAAGGGCATCACCGAAGGCAAGACGACGCCCTTCTCAAAGGGCCTCTATCGCGGCGCTTCGCCGGTGAAGCTGGTGTCGAACCTCGGCGCCGAGCCCAAAGGTTTTGGCGGCACCCAGGCACCGGCCCCTGCCCGCGCAACCCCGACGGCCTTCGCCGGTTCCAACGTGCTGGCGCTGAAACCAAGTGCCGAGGACGCACTCGCCTACAAGCGCGACTATGAAGAACGCGCGAAGGAACTGGCCGAGGACATCGCCTTCGAAGAAATCACGGAAGAGCAAAACCCGACTTCGGCGCTGTTCACCGACGCTGCCGCACAGGAAGTCGCCGAGGCAAAGAAGCTTGCCGCCGACCGCCGTGCCAAGTCGCTGCTGCAGGGCTACACCGGCAACAGCTGCTCGGAGTGCCAGAACTTCACGATGGTGCGCAACGGCACCTGCGAGAAGTGCGATACCTGCGGCGCCACCAGCGGGTGCAGCTGATCCGGAGCCGGACAGGCTTTACGCAAACCCCATTCTACAACTTGCCATTCCAGGCAAAGCAAAAGACCCCGGCACGACAGCGCCGGGGTCTTTTGGCTTTCACAATTGAAGGCGCGAGAATGCCCTGTTGGCATTCTCTCCCAGTCGTGCCAGCTTGAAGTGGCTCATGTCGGCCGACGGTCCCGTGCTTGCAGCCAGGTCGGGTCTTCGTAGCCTTGGAGTGCCCGGAAACCCAACATGGCCGAGAGTATCGATAGTGCCCGCATCACGTCGAAGCCGTCGAAACAGTTGCCATCTCACGTAAGGATTGCGGCGTTTGCGCTGACAGCGGTTCTGCTGGCTTCGGGCGATAGCCTGGCGCAGGGAGCGGAGCCCGTAGCGAATTCGATTTCGTGCTCAGAGGGCAAGAACAGCTTTGAGTTCACCTTTTCGGACTGGAAAAGTGCAAAGCTGAAACGGGTCGAAGGTGGCGAAATAACCCTTTTCCCCGATCTGCAGGAAGCGAACTGGACTGCCCGTTTTGCCATCGAAGACGGGGCTCGGAGCTATCGTATTGCAAATGCGCGGGGCGCTGCGTTGTCCGTGCTCATACCTCCACCGCCAATGACCAAAACCATCGGTCGTCTGACGTTGGCCACTCCGGCTGGTGGGAAAATCGACCTGCTGTGTGACCTGAGCACGCCGATGCCCTGGCATTGGTGATCGCTGTTCTAACCGGATTTAGCCCAACACCCGCAAAGTGAGCGTTGGTCAATACTTGGCGCTGGCATCGACTCAAATCTTGGAGCATGGCAACTGGCTTACGGCCCCAAGGAATGTGAAGCGATGCCCCGTCTCAACGACCGCCACCAAGCGGTCGAACATACGCTCCATGGGTGTATCGAGTGAGCGACATGTCGATCGTTTGTTTGATGAGGCTAGCGTGACATCCTCGACTTCCCGCTTCTTTTGCTGGTTCGTCCTCATCATAGCGAGCGCAAGCATAACATCCTGTGCCGGCGGCCCCGGGAGTGCGATGCTGCATCCGGTTGCGGCCACGGCCAAGGCCGGCTCTCCCGTCAATGTCCTGGTTGCCACCACGCGCAAGCGTTCGGAGACAGACAAGCGTGATTTCACCAATGAGCGCAACTATGGCTTGGCCTATGAATCCTATACGATTTCAGTGCCGGCCAGGCATGTTGCGAACGAGATAGAGTGGCCCAGTAAGGTGCCGGGAAATCCTGCCACCGACTTTGTCGCGCTCAAGTCAGCCCCTCTCGATGAGGCAAACTTCAACCGAAACGTCATTCAAGACGCGAATGGTACCGGCGAAGTCACCGTTTTCGTTCATGGCTACAAGACCAGCTATGAGAGAGCCGTGTTCCGGGCCGCGCAGTTGAAACACGATAGCCGTTTCCCGGAAGCGATCGTAGCGTTTGCCTGGCCATCCCGCGATGCGGTTGGCGATTATCTCACAGACCGCGAGAGTGCCACCTTTTCACGTGATTATCTCGAGCAGCTGCTGGGCAGCTTGGCCCGCACACCCGGGATACGTCGCATCAACATCATCGCGCATTCAATGGGCAATCTGCTTGCAATGGAGACGCTGCGTCAGGCGGCAATCCGAGGCAAATCCGCTTTTCTGCCCAAGCTCGGCGAGGTTTTCCTGATGTCACCCGATATCGACCTCGATGTCTTCGCCACCCAGCTCACTGTGATCGGCAAACGCAATCCCCCGATTACGGTCGCAATCTCCGCGGATGACGAGGCACTGGCGGTTTCACAGTGGCTATCGGGAGACTTGCCACGCGTCGGCAACGTTCTGATCGAGGACACAAAGGAGACCCACGACACCATCGCGCAGTACGGCCTCAGGGTCATCAACATGTCGGATGCCGAAAGCATGGATGCGCTGAACCACAGCAAGTTCATAGAACTTCTGCCTTCGCTGAAACAGATGAGCCGAAACGAAGCGCGGGTCCGTCGTAACCCGCTTTCCCGCACCGGTCTCTTCGTCTTCAACACTGCGGGTGCTTTGCTGGACACTCCACGTCAACTTGGTTCAGCAATCACACAGCAATGATGATGCGAGGAGCGCTATCGCCAGGTCAGACCGGATCAGCCTTGATGGCCGATGGTGCAGGCTACCAGCGGATTTTTGCCTGGACGGCCTCTCATCGAAATCCCACCACTCAAAATTATCCGGAATTCGATAGCCCAAAGCCTTCATCGAGGGAGTGGATATTTTCTAGAACCTCAACGGGATTTAGAAGCAGATTCGGGCGCGCCTGATCCGGTTGGTCCTCTGTCTCTTTTTCGAAAACCTGATCCGGCTTGAAGGAATGTGAAGCCATGCCTCTTCTGAGCGAATTACCGGAACGCGAAGCACTTGCCGCTGGGGTGGCAGAGGTTTTTGCGCAACGCGTCGCCAACCAGGCCTGCCCCGGCACACGCTTTGTGGTGTTCGATGCTTCCGGGCCGGTGCTGGAGGGCAACTTCGGTACTGCCGGGGCAGCGGGAACGCCGCCCGGGCCGCACAGCCGCTTCCGTGTGGCGTCCTGCACCAAGAGTTTTACCGCGGCGGCGATCCTTCTGTTGCGCGACCGTGGGCTGCTGTCGCTCGACAGCCCGGTGACAGACTACGTGCCCGACCTTGTCCCGACACTGCCGACCAACCAGCCCGAGGCACCGACACTTCGCATGCTGCTGTCGATGGCTGGCGGCTTTCCAACGGACGATCCCTGGGCCGATCGGCAGGAATCGATCTCCAATGAGACCTTCCGTTCGATCCTGCGAAGCGGTGTCCGCTTTTCGACGGCGCCGGGAACCCGCTACGAATATTCGAACCTTGGCTACGCTCTGCTCGGGCAGGTGATCGAGGTGGTCAGCGGCCAATCCTATCCGGACTTCGTGAGCGAGAATTTGCTCAAGCCGCTGGGTCTCGACGAGACGGGTTTCGATCCCGCAACAGTTCCGGAGGGCTCGCTGGCGACCGGATACCGCAAGGTCGGCGACGAGTGGATTGCGTTGCCGTTCAGTGGCCCCGGCGCCTTTTCTGCCATCGGCGGTGTCGTCACCACACCATTGGACCTGGCACGTTGGGCTGGTTGGCTGTGCTCGGCCTTCGATCCGACGGGCGATGATGACAGCCCCCTCTCCAGCGCCAGCCGACGCGAAATGCAGCGGATACAATGCCCGATCGCATTCGACGCGAAAGACGAACTGCGTCTCAAGGGCTATGGCTACGGCCTCGCGATCGAAGACCATCGAAGGTTCGGCCCGATCGTCTGCCACTCTGGCGGATATCCCGGTTTCAGCTCGCACATGCGGTGGAATCCGGCGACACGTCTTGGCGTTGTCGCTGTCGAGAACGCAACCTATTCGGGTGCCTGGAATCCCGCTTCCGAAGCATTGGGCTTGCTGCTCGGCGCGGCCACCAGCATCGCCGCGCCCAAACCGACAGTTCCTGCAGCGACCAAGCCGTTGGCAGACGGGCTTCAACGCCTGCTGTCCCAAAGCTGGGACGACACCACTGCAGACGCCATCTTCCTGGAGAACGTCGCCCTGGACCGCCCCTATCCGGAAAGAGCACAGGAACTCGCCGCGCTGCGGGAGAAATCCGGGGCACTGGATTCTGAAGGGGCATCCATCTTGGCCACGGACATCGGTGCCGTCGAAGGCGGTTATGGCAGCTTCGATCTGCACGTGCCCTGCAGTGCAGGTGAGGTCGTTGCGGCGGTACAGTGCGGTCCTGTCGAGCCGATCCGGATCCAGACGGTGTCCTGGCGACTCGAGCAGCGAGACGGTCAACCTGACTTAGACCCCAGGCGAGCAGAAGCTCGCTGATACGGCCGCTCCAACCTGGCTCGGGATCGAAACGCCAGGAGCTACTGTAGAAGCTGGTCGAGGATCGTTCCGATCTTGTCTTTTTTCGGTGGCTCGGGTGCAGGCTGCTGGCCCGATTCAGGTTCCATCTCGCCCTGGGTAGCGCCTTCGGTGGCTTGCGGCACATCGCCAACTCCGGGATCAGGAGCTGCGGGCTGCTGGCCCGGCAGGATGCCGTTTATGATGTCGTTGAGCCCGGATTTGCCGCCTTTGTCCTTGCCCCCTTTGATCAGGTCGCCAATGAGGTCGCCAGCGCCTTTGCCGGCTTCTCCCGGAAGCAATTTGTCGAGGTTCAGTTTGCCGGTCGGCAAGCCGAGGCTGTTCAGCATTTCCAGCGCGCCCTTTGGATCCTGCAACAGCTTGCGCAGGTCCGGATAGATGCGTGGCGCCGATAGCGAACCGTCAACGATGACGGGTACGCCAATGCCTTTTGTCGCAATGTCACCGCCTTGCCCGGAAAGCGAAGCAACAACCCGCGGGTTGAGATTGATTTCAAGTGTCAGTTCGGCGAGGTCGATCTTGCCGGAGCCATCCATGCGGACGAGCGGTCCGAGCAGGCTGATATCCTGTGTCTGGGCGACACCATTTTCGATGGCAAACGACGCGCCGAGTTCGGTGAAAGTGGTCTTCTTGCTGTCATCCGACTTGAAGCCGCCGGCAAGCAGTCCGGCCAGATTGTTGTAGACTTCAGCAATGTTGATGCCACGCAGCGCACCATCACTGAGTTTCAGCGCGGATTTGCCTTCAAGCGAGCGCCGCAGCGTCTTGGTGGTCTTTCCAGCTCCAGAAACGGCAATAGTCGTGTCGAGCCGGCCTTCCAGCTTGTCGAACCCAGCAGCATCGTGAAGCAGCGGCGCGGCGGTCGCGCCGGCGATCGCCAGGTCCAGTTTTATCGCAGGGATGTCACCGGAGCCGCTCGCCGACATCTTCGCGGCGATGCTGCCGCCGTAAAACGGACTCTGCGGCACGGTCAGATCGGCATCTCCGTTCGCTACGACCAGCGTGGTTTTGACCGGGCCTGCAAAGACCTTGCCGTAACCGATCCTGTCCGCCGCAACATCGATCTGCGCATCCAGTCCCTTGAGGAAGGCAAGATCGATTGGGGCATCGCCAGAGCCCGTCGAGCCCTGTTTTCCAGTTGAGGAGGTCTTTCCCCCTCCCGCGAGCGCCGCGAAATCCAGCGTCGCAAACTGGAGTGAGGTGCGGATGTTGAGCGGCGTCCCCAGTTTGAGCGCACCGTCGCCGGACGCCTTGACCCCATTCAAGCCAACATTGGCGTTCGCGAACGAGACCCCTGCCGGTCCGGCGTCGATGGTGCCCTTGAAGTCGAAATCCTGCAAACCACCGGATGCGCCCTGCCCCAACCACTGCAAAAGCCTGTCGAGCGATGGCGTCGCGGCGGAAACCTGCCCCTTGAACGTGCCGCCCGCACCCACCGTGCCATTCGCACTGGCCCGCAGCAGCTTCGACGCGATGGAGAGACTTACCGGTCCCGACGCCTCCGCTAGCGATGGGCTTGCGAGGAAATCGGCGGGAGCGAGCTGCGACTTGAAAGCGATCTCCTGACCTTGCCAGGTGAGCTTTCCAGCAACATCGACCGGCTTGGCGATGTCCTGGATTTTCGCATCCAGGCTCAGGCCTGTGATGTCGCCACCCTTTTGGCCGGTAAGCGCCGCCAGCGGGACCTTGCCCTGGCGGATGCCTACCGTGCCCCGCAGGTTGAGGCTTTGGCGCATCTTGGCCATGTTCAGCCCGCGAAAGGCGAAGGCGGTATCGAGGGTTACCTTTCCCGACAGCGGCGCCGACTGGCCGGCAAGCTTTGCCATCGCGCCGATGTCCAGTCCGGAACTGGTCAGCTTGCCTTGAAAGGTGGGCGCAGCCTTGGTCACATCAGCTGAAACCGAAGCGGCAATGCTGCCCGCGTCGAGACCGAGATGCTGCAGATTGGCTTCCAGATGCCCGTTGCGAAGGGTCGCCGCGAACTGGACATCGGACGCAGCAAGTTCGCCGCTGACCAATTGATCCACGGTGACGCTGACATCTGCGTCGATATTCGACAGCACCGCCAGACTGGGTTCGCCGGCATTTCCCGCTTCTGCTTTACCGGTTCCGGAACTGGCCAGCGCACCGACATCGATGCGCTTTGCGGACAGGTCAGCAAGGAAACGGTGTGGCTTGCCGGGCTGGAACAGTGCGTCCAGCTGGAAGGACTGGTCGGCAAGGTCGAACTGTCCGCCCTGAATCTGATAGCCGCCATCCGCATTCAGCCGGATTTCACCGCTTGCCTTCACCGACGCAAGCAGAGGTGACGGCGCAGGCTCGACCTTTGCCTCGATCGCGACCTTGGCCGGCTGCCGCTGAAGAATTGGCCTGAGTGCCGAAAGCGTGCCATCCAGTTGCAGCCGCCGGCCATCCTGCGTCGCGGCCAGCGAGAACACCACCTCACGGTCGAGATCCGGTGCTTTCAGGTCGATATCGATTGCACTGACGGTGCTTGCCGCCCCGGTTTCGTCTGTCGAGCCAAGGCTGCCGTTTTCTATGGTGATGCGATTGACGGCCAGCCGCTCCAGCGTACCGACGAGGGCGGCGAAAGGATCGTTGTCAGCCTGGCCAGATGGCGCAGGCTGAGCATCTGCAGCTTTGGCGGACGATGTGATGGTGATGGCGGGATCGACCAGCGCGATGGACTGGATTTCGAGCTTTTTCGACCACAGCGACGAAAGCGTGATCGCGGTCGAAAACCCGGGCACTTTCGCGGAAAGATCGCCTGTTTGAGACGAGATGGTGATGTCCTTCGTCACCACGGCCAGACTGGGCAGGAAGGACAGTCGCACCGGACCGTTCAGACTGATGTCCATTCCGCTTGCCGAGGATAGTTGCCGGCTCAGCTCGGACCTTGCCCAGTCCGTCGAAATCAGGGTCGGCAGGAAAAGGAGCAGTCCTACGACGGCCGCAACAACGGCAATGACTGCGGCAGCAGCTTTTTTCATATCGATCAGCCAGCTTCACCGGAAGGAATCAGTGCTGATACAACCTTACATCAGTGCATACCGGATTTCACAACCGCCCTCTGCAAGCGACTGGCTGTGGCCGATCCACTATCGATTGAGCCGATTGTACTTCTTCAGAGCCTCTTTCAGCCGACCGTGAGGAATGGCGAATGAGACATTGTCATCGCGCCCGGTCATGGTTTCGGCCGCGACCATAGCGTTGATGATCGCCTCTTCGGTTGCGTGCGCCGTCGCCTCGATCAGTGGATTCATCTTGTCGTTCGACATCATGTCCAGCGTGGTCGTCGCATCACGGCTGAAGGCACCGGGGTTTGCAGTCGAGAAGGTGATGAAGATGTCGCCGCTGCCATTGGCGCCGTTGCCGCCGGTGCGCGCCATCCCGAGCGGAACGCGCCGCGCCAGCCGTTTCAATTGATGCGGCAGCAGCGGCGCATCCGTTGCTACGACCACGATGATCGAGCCTGCCTCCTCCCGCTTCCATGACGTATCAGGCAAGAGGTCGGTGATTTCCTGACCGACAGGCACGCCGGCAATCGTCAGATCCTTGCGTGAACCGAAATTGCCCTGCACCAGCACGCCGACCGTGTAACCACCGTCCTCATCGGCCAGCCTGCGTGACGCGGTCCCGGTGCCGCCCTTGAAGTTGAAGAGGTTCATGCCGGTGCCGCCGCCGACATTGCCTTGCGCGATCGGGCCGGAGGTCGCACTGTCCAGCGCCTCGAAGACATGTTGCGGTTTTACGTGCATGCCGTTGATGTCGTTGAGTATTCCGTCCCACGTTTCCGCCACCACCGGCAGCAGCCAGTAGAGGTCGCGGAAGTGCGGTCCCTCGAGCCCGCGCTGCACCAGCCATGCGATGACCGCATCGCGAACCACGCCGACACTGTGCGTGTTGGTGATGGTGATCGGCCCTTCCAGGAAGCCGCTTTCCTCGATCCAGGTCGTCCCGGTCATCTCGCCATTGCCGTTCAGTGAATACCAGCCGGAAAAGACCGGGTCGAAGCTGTGGCCGCGCGGCAGGATTGCCGTCACGCCGGTGCGCACGGGGCCCTGGCCGGGTTCGAGCCTGCCGCTTCCTTCGATGATGGTCGAATAGCCAACCTTCACCCCGGCAACGTCGGTGATGGCATTGTGAGGTCCCGGCGTGCCGACAAAGGGAATACCGAGATCGCGGGCATTGGGCTTGCGGGATGCGTTGTCCATGAAGGTGATTTCCATTTCGAAAGGCGGAGACTACGCGGCGAGGTTCTTGGTCAGGAAGATCCGCTTGATGCCGGGCTCTCCTTCGATCTCGCCGAACACACGATAACCATGTCGCTTGTAAAAGTCCGGCGCCTGGAAATTGGCGGTGTTCAGCAGCGCCGCGCGACAACCGCGCTTCCTGCCTTCCTCTTCGGCCATGCCAAGCAAGCGCCCGCCCAGTCCCAGGCCACGCAGATCGCCCGGCAGTGCGAAGAGATCGATGAAAAGCAGCCCGAGCGCCGTACGACCAGCCAAACCACCAATGATGGCGTTCGTCTCGGCGTCACGAACCGTGACCGACAAGGAGCGCCGTTCATAAGCGCCGACCTGTTCCTCATTGTGGCTGACAAGCACTGCGCCGATCTGCTCACGGATCGCCGGATCCGGATCGTCGGTCAGGGTGAGGATCGGTTCTTTCATTCAGGCTCTCCCTGGAATGGATATCGCTCGCGGCAAGGCTAGGCAGCCAAAGAATGGCGACCATCACCCGTGACAGAAATCTCGGGAGATGGTCGCCCAGGATCGGGCGCCCCGAAATTCCGTGAACTCAATCCTCAGCTGAACAACTCGTCATAGATCTTCAGCCATGATTTCAGCGGTTCCGTTTCCGGCGACGCCACTTCCGGCTTCAGCATGGTGATCTTGAACTGTCCGCTGACGGGGCTGATCGACGGATCTTTCGGCGGCACCCTGGCATCGACCGGAGGATAGCCGGCATCGCGGATCACGTAGGCTGCCTCGTCGGAGAAGTAATATTCGAGGAAGAGCTTGGCGGCGTTGGGATGTGGGGAGTTCCTGACCAGCGCGATGGCGCCGAGGTTGGCGACCAGCGGCTCCATCTTGACCCATGCGATCGGCGCGCCCTTACCTTTGCTGATGACCGCATGATGATTGTAGGTCATCAGGCCGATCTGGTGCTCACCCGATATCACCTTGTCGATGACCACTCTCTGGTTGCCGGGATCGCGAACGATCTTCTGTTGCGAAAGCTTGCGCAGATAGGCGCGGCCCTCTTCGTCACCCATCGTCATCAGGATGTTGCCAATGAAACCCGGCGGGCCGGAAATGCCGCGGGTATCGGTCCAGACCATCCTGCCCTTCCATTGCGGATCGAGCAGGTCCTCGAACGTCTTCGGCGCTTTGTCGGCAGGGACGAGATCGGTGTTGTAGGTTGTCGTCAGATAGAGAACGTCGCTGCCGCAATAAAGCTTCGAGGCCGGCTTGAACATCGGATCATAGTCGGCCATCGAGTTTGGCGCATACGGTTCGATCAGATTTGCCGCCTCCAGAGGAGCAAGTGCAGTGCCCGGCGTGTCGAAGACATCTGCCTCGATCTTTCCGGCGCGCGCCTGACTGGTGATCTTCAGGACGGTGTCGGAGTCTCCGGCCTCCATATATTTGACTTCGATACCATATTTGTCCTGGAAATTCCTGGTCAGTGGCCGGACCAGCTGCTTGATGATCAGGCCGGTGTACCAGACCACCTGCCCTTCTGCTTTTGCATCCGCGATCAATTGCGCGGCCGGCTCGGCTCTCGCCAAACCCCGTGTCGCCAGCATGGTCAGCGAAGCGCCGGCCAGCTGCAAGACGCTGCGTCGTGTATGCACGTTACCCTCCCACAGAGATTTCTGTTTAACTGTCGGGCCTCTTCCACCAGGTGGCCTCCTCAAGATCCCGACGATCAAAAACTGCTCGCAAGCGGCAACAGCGGTCAAACGACTAAAGAAATCAAAGCTGTGAGTAATCCTCACGGGCTGGTGGCAGCCTCCACCTCGCGGAAAGGAAGCCGGGCGCGTTCGGTGCGCGTGAACGGCTCCAGCCAGGCTCAAGCAGCCCCGAAGGATCGCCCGGGTCGTAAAATCTTGCGGGTTGAGGCGGCTAAAGCGGTTGCGCGATGAACCGTGCGCTGGCCTGTATCCGGCCGCCTGGTTCAAGCTTCACCATGCCGTGACTGACAGGGCCTTCCGGCAGATTGAAGGCATCGACAGGATGGGAAACCGGTTCGAAGCAGAAGAAATCGGCATCCCCGGACGGGGAATAGAGCACATACTGATCCAGCAACTCGCTTGGCTCCACCAGTACTGCCAGGCCGCGATCCGGCCATTCGATGCGCGCCTTGCGGTCCCAACCATCGAACCAGTTGTTGACCCAGGCTCGCGGCAGTTCACCGCTTCGGGTAAAATCCAGATCTGGATGCTCTGACACAGGCTCGACCGCCCGTGGCAGATGGTCGTCCTGCTCAAGCCAGACCCGATCGGCATGGGCGGTCAGCCGTGTGTCGCGATCGCGCACAAACCATGGATGAAAGCCCAGACCGTAAGGCAGGGCGACCGCCGCCTTGTTGGTGACGGTGAGCTCCATGACAAGCATCGCGTCGTCCAGCCTGTAGGTCATCGAAGCGTCGTAACGAAAAGGGCCCGGCCCTGCCCCGTCGAGAGAAAGCGTGACTGCATCGCCGCTCGTTTCGACGACGGTCCAGGCTGCAGAAAATCCGCTGCCGTGGATGGGATATCTTTCGGCCGGCATGTTCGGCTCGAGCGAGTGAAACGCACCGTCGAAGGCAAAACCGCCTCCCGAGACGCGTCCGGAGAACGGAACCAGCAAGATGTTCGACAGGTCGAAGTGGTGCTCGGTTTCAGGATCGACCGACCGGAACACCGGTGTCCAGGCGCCCCGATGCATCACATCGAAGGACGTCAGCCCCGCGCCCAGGTCCGGCCGGATCGTGATCCGGCCGACTGGATTGGACAGGCTGAGTGGCGCCATCACCAACCACCGTCGATATGGATGTTTTGTCCCGTGATCAGGTCGGAGGCAGGCGAAACCAGGAACAGCACCAGTTCGGCGACATGCGCCGGTTCGATGCGTTGCTTCAAGCACTGATTTTCGAGGATCCAGTCATTGTATTCCTGCAGCCGATCGGCAAAGACCCGCCGCTCGGCATCCGAAACGACAGCGCCGGGTGAAACGGCGTTGACGCGCACGCCGTGGGCCCCAAGCTCCCGGGCAAGGGTCTTGGTCAGGCCAAGCATCGCTCCCTTCGAAGCGACATAGGGAACATAGCCATCCCAGCGGCCATTCAGCGTCACCGAGCAGAAATTGACGATCTTGCCATAGCGCCTCTGTTTCATCGCAGGCGCCACCGCACGCGTCAGCGCAAAGGCAGCGGCGGAATTGACCCGCAGCTGGTCTTCATACTCCTCCAGCGAGAAGGCCTCGAACGGTTTGTTGATGATCAGCGCTGCGTTGTTGATCAGAATATCGATGCCACCACACTCTGCGGCGAGCGCTTCGGCACGCGCCTGCGTCGCGGCAAGGTCGTTGAGATCCTGCCCGACATAAGACGACTGAACCTGACATTTCGTGGCGATCTCCGACGCGAATGCCTCGCCGCCTTCGGCATCCGGCCGATCGAGCAGGAGAAGGTTCGCCCCAGCTGCGCCGAGCACTTCCGCCTGGGCGCGCCCCAGGGTCCCGAGCGCCCCGGTCAGAAGCACGGTTTTCCCATCAAGGATCATCATCGGCTTTCTCACAAAAGGTCGTGGACTTCGTCGATCGAGGTTTCAGCCGTCGGCCTATCGAAAACGATCTCGCCGCGTGCCATCGCAACGATGCGGTCGCAGGACTGGAAGACGTGCTGCATGTTGTGAGAGATGAAGATGCCGGTCAGTCCCTGCGCCTTGAGGCCTCGCACAAAACCGATGACCTTGTTGGTTTCCTTGACCGAGAGATGGTTGGTCGGCTCATCCAGGATCAGCACCTTGGACCTGAAGTGCATGGCGCGTGCAATCGCAACGCCCTGGCGCTGACCGCCCGACAGTTCGCCGACCAGGGCGTCCGGCGAACGCAGGTGCAGATCGACATCGGCGATCGCCTGCACGCTTTCCTCGCGCATGCGCTTCTGGTCCATGAGGCCAAAGCCGCCGAGGGCCCACTTCAACGGTTCGCGACCGATGAAAAGGTTGCGCGCGATCGACATGGTCGGGACCATGGAGTTGTACTGGTAGATCGTCTCCAGGCCGTGATGCATGGCATCTTTCGGCGAGCGGAAACGGACCTCCCTGCCCTCGATCAGGATTTCACCGGCATCTTGGTAATGCACGCCGGACAGGATCTTGATGAGGGTCGACTTGCCGGCGCCATTGTCGCCGACCAGACCGACCGTCTCGCCGGGGTGGATGATCAGCGAAACATTCTTGAGCGCATGCACGCCGCTGTACCATTTCTGGAGATTCCGGCACTCGATGATCGGCGTGGTCATTTGTGCGCCTCCACCTTGATCTTGCGCGATATCCTGGCCATCCAGGCATTGGCTATGACGGCAAACATGGTGAGCAGGCCGATCGCGAACTTGAACCAGTTGGCGTCGACGCGCGACAGGACCAGCCCGTTGTCGATCGTGCGGATAAGCAGCGTGCCGATGATGGCGCCAAACACCGTGCCGATGCCGCCGGCGAGCGCCGTGCCGCCGATGACGGCTGCTGCCACGGCCTGCAGCTCCAGTCCCTCGCCGATCGACGGCAGGGGCGAGCCGAGGCGCAGCACCTGCAGCAGGCCGGCAAAGCCCGCCAGCATCGAACACAGCATGAAGCAGATGATCTTCACGCGCTTGACTGGAATGCCCATGGAAGCGGCCGCCTCGTTGAAGCCACCGGTGGCGCGGATCCAGTTTCCGAAATTGGTGAGCGACAACAGCGCTGCAGCCAAGGCGGCGATGACCGCGAACCAGACAAAGGACATACGCAGGATCGAACCCTGCCAGATGTAGTCGGTGAACAACCAGGTCGGCAGATTGTCGGGCAGCAACGGCGGAAAGCCGCCGGAGATGACGATGGTGAGTGAGCGGGCGATGAACAGCATGCCCAGTGTGGTTATGAAGCTCGGTATCGCAAACTGCAGCGTGATATAGCCGTTGATGAACCCGATCAGGGCACAGATCGCCAGCCCGATGAGCAAGGCGAGCGGAAATGGAACTCCGGCATTCAGCATCACCGCGATGCTCATCGGCATCAGCGCAAAGACCGACCCGACGGAAAGATCGAATTCGCCGCAGATCATCAGGATGGTGACGCCGATCGCCACCAGCGCCATCTCCGGCAGAAGCCCCATGACGCCGCGGATGTTCTCCACGGACAACAGGATGCCGTTCGACTTGATCTGGAAAACCGCGAGCAGGATGACCAGCAGCGCGAGGCCGGCAAGCTCCGGCTTATCCAGATAGATTTTCAGAAACCGCTTCATGGGTGCACACTCGTTGCTCGGCGTCCCGGAACCGCAGGCCGGGACGCCCACCGGATTGGAGATCAGCGCAGACCCTGCTTGGACATTTCCATGATCGCCGGAACATCCTTCGGTGTGACGATGCCCTGCCCGGTGTCGATATCGGCCGGAGTGAGGCCGGCGGTCTTGTGGAGGTAGGCCTGCATGACCGGCATGAAGCCCTGCATGTAGGGCTGCTGGTCGACCTGGACCTGTACGTAGCCGGCCTGCATCTGCTGGAGGACTTCCGGCACCAGATCGAACCCGCCAAGGAGCACCTTGCCGGGCGCGATACCGCGATCCTTGAGGACCTTGGCGACGCTGGCCTCCCAGTAGCCGGTATCAAAATAGGCTGTCGTGTTGGGATTGGCGTTGAGATAGGCGCCGATGCGATCGGCGGTGAGCGCGAGATCAGTGGCGGAATCGATGCGTGTGATGTTGACTTCGCGATCCTTGTGCTCGGCCTTGTATTCCTCCAGGAACTTGGTGACGCCGGCTGCGCGCTGTTCCGACCAGGTCTGGCCGGGGGCGTTCACGCCAACCAGCAGGTTGAGCGGGCCTTCCTTCGGGAAATTCTCGGACTGCGCCTTGGCCAGCGCATAACCCGCGGCGACAAACCCCTGTCCGATAAAGGCCTTGCGGGCATTGCCCTTGGCGCCCTGGCTGTCGTCGACATTGACCGCCAGCACAAGAATGCCGGCATCCGTCGCTTCCTTGACCGCGTTGTCGTAGGCCTTGTCGTCGACGATGGCGACGAAGATCGCGTCCGGCTTGGATGCGATCGCCGCCTGCAGATTGGCCACAGCCTGTTCGACCGAACCTTCCTGCTGTGTCAGCACCAACTGGCAGGTGGCGCCGACCTTGGTGCAGGCGTCATCATAGCCCTTCTTCACCGACTGCCAGAAGGTGTTTGAGGCCGAAGAATGGCTGATGAAGATGGTGTTGAGGCCCTCGGCGCCAGCGGGCGACGCCATCAGCGAGAGACCGAGTGCGGTGGTGGCCAGGAATTGTTTGAGCATGTTTTCCTCCATTGCTGTTTTTTGTTGTTGTCTTCACGCAGCCTGCAGTCAGTCACGGTCGAACAGTTCGGCTCGACCACTGGCGATTGCAGGCAGCGAATTCAGGATTTCGCGCAGATGCAGGCGCATTGCCTGCTCGGCGCCGTTCTGGTCACCGCCGGCGATGGCCTCGACGATGCGCTCGTGCTGATCGATCAGCCGGGTGACGTGCATGTCGTCGACAGAGAGGAAACGGACGCGGTCCATCTGCGCCTTGACGCCTTCGATGACGTTCCAGGCGTAGCTCTTGCCGGCGGAAGCCGCGAGCGTGCGGTGAAAGTGCTCGTCGAGGCGCAGGAAAGCAGCCCGGTCGTTGTGGGGAACGCTCTTCTGTTCGCGCACCTGCCGGCGAAGCTCGTCGATGGCGATGGCGGTGCGGTTTTCGGCGACCTGGCGTACAACATCGGCCTCGATCGCCTCGCGCACGAAGCGCGCATCCATCACCGCCGCAACCGATATCTTGGTCACGAACGTGCCGCGTTGCGGCAGGACCTGCACCAGCCCTTCCTCGGAGAGCTTGATGAAAGCCTCGCGCACCGGCTGGCGGCTGACGGAAAGGGATTTGGCGACTTCCGATTCGGAAAGACGTTCGCCCGGCAGGAGTTCGGCCTGGATGATACGCCTGCGCAGCAGGCGATAGACCTGTGGCCCGACCGTTTCCCCGAGGGAAATGCCGGCAGGCATTACGGCGGTCTGCATGGAACCCTCCTCCCAAAGCAAAAACAATCTACCCTACTACCATACCAGTTAAGCGCATTTCTGTTCCCTGTTCAACTGGTCTTTGATGAGCGACGACGAACCGTGAATTTCCGATCGAGATCCTTGGCCAGATCGACGCCATGCCCAGGCCCGGGCGGGATGGTGATCATGCCGTCCTTGACGGTCGGCAGCTGCGTGGTGAGATCGGCGTACCAGGTCTTGTAATAGGCACGAACGCTTTCCTGGACGAGCGCATTGGGCGCGTTGAGCGACAGATGCGTCGAGGCCGACAGCACGACGGGACCGGTACAGTCATGCGGAGCTACCGGCAGATGCCAGGTCTCGGCCATCGTCGCGATCTTTTTTGCCTCCGAAATGCCGCCGCACCAGGACAAGTCGAGCATCACTACACCCGCAGCATCCGTTTCCATCAGGTCGCGAAAAGCCCAGCGTGTCGCCAGCGTCTCGGAGGCACAGAGCGGCGCCCGGCTGGCAGCCGCATACCGCTTCAGGCTGGAAAGCGAATCCATCTTGATGGGATCTTCATGCCAGAAGGTCGCATAGGGCTCGAGCGCCCGCGCGATCTGAATGGCCGGCGTCAATTGCCACATCGAGTGGAACTCGACCATGATGTCGATCTTGTCGCCGACCCGCTTGCGGATCTTCTCGAACGGCTCCAGCGCCTTGCGGAGATCCGGACCGGAAATGTATTGTCCCGACGTCTTTTCCGCGGCGATGTCGAACGGCCAGATCTTCATGGCAGTGATGCCACTGGACAAAAGATCCTCAGCCAACTCGTCTGCGCGTTCCAGGAAGCCGTTCAGGTCGTCATAATCCTGCCCCTGCCCGCCGATGCCGTAATTGGCTGTCTGCTGCCCCTTGGCTTCACGCATGTAGGTGTTGCCGGCGCAGGTGTTGTAGGTGCGGATTTCGCGACGCGAGAAACCACCGAGCAACTGGGCGATGGGTAAATCGGTTGTCTTGCCGAACAGGTCCCAGAGCGCGATGTCGATCGCCGAGTTGCCTCGCGTTTCGACACCCGTCGAACGAAAGCCGAGATAGCCGTTCAGGTCCTTGGAAATCTTGTCGATTTCGAGCGGATCGCGCCCAAGCAGCCTCGGCGCTGCAACTTCATGGATATAGGCCTCGACCGTTTCGGCCATGAAGAAGGTTTCGCCGAGACCGGCAATGCCTTCATCCGTGTGGACACGCACCCAAAGAATGTTCGGGAACTCGGTGACCCGGACGGTTTCGAACTCGGTGATCTTCATCGATCAATACACTCCAGCAGCGAGCAATGCCTTCACCGTCAGGTCGAAATGCTCGACCATGGCGGCCTCTGCTTTGGCAGGATCGCCATTGGCGATGGCCTGGGCGATTGCCAGATGCGTGTCGACGCTTTCCTGCCGTGTCTCGTTGCTTCCGCGGCTTGCCCATCCGATCGGCCAGGTGTGGCGCGTGACGACGTGGAAAGACCCGACAATCATCGAAAACATCGGATTCCTCGACGCAGTACCAATCGCTTCGTGAAAGGCGATGTCGTGTTCCATGACCTTTTGCGGCTCATGAAAATCCCGCTGCATGGCCTCGGCGAGTTTCAGGATTTCGGCCGCCTCCTTGTCCGCGCGCCTCAGGGCTGCGAGCGCCACGGTGCGCCGTTCCACGGTGCGCCGGACATCGAAGATCTGCTGGATTGTCGCCTGATTGGTGTGGACGGCATGGTCGGTGATCATGGCCAGCACATCCGCCCTCGGCGCCGCCACCCGGGCGCGCCGGCCGTTGCCGACATCGATCAATGTCAGCGCTGCCAGCGAGCGATAGGCCTCGCGAACGATGGTGCGTGAGGTGCCCGTCAACTCGCAGAAGGCGCCCTCGCTCGGCAGCTCGTCGCCGACCTGAAGGCCGTTGTCGCGGATGTGAGCCTGAACCGCAGCCATCACGCGATCGACCAAGCCTTCTCCGCCAGCCTGATCGACCGGCTCCCTGGACGTCAACGCCGTTTCCATCGCAAGTACCTATCATATAGGTCAACATTAACCTTGCAATAGATTCGCCATTGCCTATTGTCAACGTGATTGTCGAAGGCAGGAGGATGGATGCGAGCCGAAATTTTCTTCGATGCACGCGATCTCGTCGGCGCAAGTGTCATCTGGTCTGGCGTTCCGGCGTTCGTCCCTGCATCGGCGCGGAACCGGCGAACCCTTCTGGTTCGGACTGCCGCACGATGATCCGGTGATCGACCGGCTGGTGCAGCAACCAGGCTCCGCGCTGGAGCTTGCGAACATCCTGAAAATCGAACCTAATCGCCCCAAACAGGAGCAAGTGACAGTGACAATCGATGTCTTCGCCAGCGGCACATTTGTCGGGCGGGTTTGGAATCCCTCCGTCGCAGGCCCCAGCCTGGTCACGGTCCGCGACGGCAAGGTGATCGACATCACGTCAAAAACCACGCCGACGATGCGCGACCTGCTCGAACGCGAAGACGCCGCCGAGTATGTTGCGCTGGCCGACGGTCCGGTTCTGGCATCGCTGGCGGAGCTGCTGACGCAATCAGGGAGCGATCAGGATCCGCAGGCCGTGCATCTCCTGGCACCGAATGACCTTCAGGCGGTCAAAGCCTGCGGTGTGACCTTTGCGCGCTCGATGATCGAGCGTGTCATCGAGGAGCGCGCCGCCGGCAACCCGGACCTCGCCACCAAGATCCGGGAAAAGGTCGTTGCCATCGTTGGCGACAGCCTGCGCAACCTGAAAGCAGGTTCGGCGCAGGCGGCCAAGGTCAAGGAAGCGCTGATCGAAGATGGAATCTGGTCGCAATATCTGGAGGTCGGGATCGGCCCGGACGCCGAGGTCTTCTCCAAGGCGCAGGTGCTTTCCTCGGTCGGCCACGGCGCGGATGTCGGGCTTCACCCGATCTCGAAATGGAACAATCCCGAACCCGAAATCGTGCTTGTCGTGAACTCCGCCGGCACGGTCAAAGGAGCAACGCTCGGCAATGACGTCAATCTGCGCGATGTCGAGGGGCGTTCGGCACTGCTGCTCGGCAAAGCCAAGGACAACAACGCCTCCTGCTCGATAGGACCATTCATCAGGCTGTTCGATGCGTCCTATACGATCGATGACGTGCGCAATGCGGAGCTGAGGTTGAAGGTGGTGGGCGAAGACGGCTTCGTGCTCGACGGCCGAAGCTCGATGAAGGAAATCAGCCGCGACCCTCTCGATCTCGTGTCGCAGACCATCGGCCGCCATCATCAATATCCGGATGGCCTGGTGCTGTTCATGGGCACGCTCTTTGCTCCGACCGAGGACCGTGGAACGCCAGGGCAAGGTTTCACCCACAAGATCGGCGACGTCGTCACGATTTCCAATGACCAACTCGGCTCGCTGACGAACCGGGTCCGCCTCTCCACGGATTGTCCGCCTTGGGTTTTCGGCCCATCGCACCTGATGCGCAACCTGGCGACACGACAGTTGCTTTGAATGCAGCCGAGCCGTTGAGCAGCCTTTGGAGCGGGTCTCAGCGCCTGCGCAAGCCGTCCACGAAAACATCGACGAGACGGAGCGCGGTAGGCTGCCATTCCCCTGCCCCTTGCGAATAGAAGATGCCGACCAAGGTCCGCAGCAGGTCCCCAGGCGAAATGTCCGAACGCAGTTCGCCGGCGGCAACACCGCGTTCGAGCAGCATTGCGATAGCTGCCGTCAGCCGCTCGAAGGAGTAGGCCTTCAGCTCCGATGACCCGTGCGCCACGAGTTGCAGCCCTTCGATCATGCCTTTCTTGGTGGCGACAAGACGGACATTGGCATGCAGCCACCTGCGCAGCGCCTCGACCGGCTCTGTGTCCGCGGCCAGTCGTTCGGCAAGCTCGGTCAACTGGTCGACTTCGTGGCGATAGACCGCCTCGAACAGGGCTTCGCGCGTCGGAAAATGCCGATAGAGCGTGCCGATGCCGACACCAGCCTGCCTTGCCACCGCTTCCAGGCTGGCTTGTGGCCCGCCGACGCTGAAAATCTGCGTCGCAGTCTCAAGCAACAGCTGGCGATTACGGATTGAGTCCGCGCGCGGTTTTCGTCTTGCCTTTTCGCTTTTCAGTTCCATTTTCTCCAACGGGACATATTCCCCCTTGATAAACGGAGGCACCCTCCGTATATAGTAATTCAGATCGGAATAGTACACAAAGGCAATTCCGGTCAGGGTCAACGGACCGTTTCGCAGCAGATCTCTCCGCGCGCCCGCATCCTTCGCCGCTGGACAGCGGCTTTCCTATATCACGATCACTGAATGGAGTACCGCGATGTCACTCTCCATCAGCCTCACCATCAATGGTCAAGCACGCACGGTCGTGCTCGACGATATGCGTGTGACGCTGCTCGACCTTTTGCGTGAAAGGCTCGATCTGCCCGGCACCAAGAAAGGTTGCGACCGCGGCCAGTGTGGCGCCTGCACCGTGCTCGTCGACGGACGGCGCATCAACTCGTGCCTGGCATTGGCCGCAAGCCTCGACGGCGCCGAGGTCACCACAATCGAAGGGCTCGCCGATGGCGAAACGCTGCACCCGGTCCAGGCCGCCTTCATCGCGCATGACGGCTTCCAGTGCGGCTATTGCACGCCCGGCCAGATCATGAGTGCGGTCGGACTCATCAAGGAAGGGCATGCACAGGGTGACCCCGAACGTATCCGCGAACTGATGAGCGGTAATATCTGTCGCTGCGGCGCATATCAGGGCATCACCGAAGCAATTCTCGAAGCCCAGAAAGCCATGACCGAGGGTAACCGGAGGGACGCGGCATGAACCGCTTCGACTATATACGTCCGGACAGTGTGCCAGAGGCAATCGCGGCCGCTGCCGTTCCCGGATCGACTTATCTCGCCGCCGGCACCAATCTGCTCGACCTGATGAAGGTCGGCGTCATGCGGCCCGAGCGGATCATCGACATCACGCGGCTGCCGGGTCTCAACCGTATCGAATGGCTGCCCGACGGCGGTGTGCGGATCGGTGCCATGGTTCGCAATTCCGATCTTGCCTATGATGCACGCTTTGCGCGAACCTTTCCGGCCGTAGCGGAGGCGCTGCTTTCGGGCGCGTCGGCTCAGTTGCGCAATGCCGCGACCGTTGGCGGCAATCTGATGCAGCGCACGCGCTGCGCCTACTTCCATGACCTGAACAGCGCCTGCAATCGGCGTGAAGCCGGCTCGGGCTGCGATGCCCGCGACGGCGAGAACCGCCTGCACGCCGTGCTGGGCTGGAGCGAGCATTGCATCGCCACCCACCCTTCCGATTTCTGCGTGCCGCTGGTGGCACTGGATGCCGTGGTCGAAGTCGAAGGCCCACATGGCCGCCGCGAAATTCCGGTGGACTTGCTGCATGTCCTGCCGGGCGCGACGCCCGAACGGGCAACCGCGTTGGCACCGGATGAACTCGTCGTCGCTCTCAGACTGCCGGCGGAAGCGGCGGGCTTTTCCGCCAACGCCCGCTATCTGAAACTGCGCGAACGCACCTCCTACGCCTTCGCCGTGGTTTCGGCCGCGGCCGCGCTGGAGCTCGAAGGTGACCAGATCCGCAGCGCACGTATTGCGCTTGGTGGCGTCGCGGCTAAGCCGTGGCGCGCCCGGCAAGCAGAAGCAGCCCTGGCAGGCACACCGGCCTCGACCGAAGCCTTCACAAAGGCTGCCGAACTGGCGCTGGCCGATGCGGCTCCTTCCGGTGACAACGCCTTCAAGATCGAACTGGCGCGCCGCATCGTTGCCCGCGCTCTGAGCCTTGCCCTGGATGGTACGCCCGAGGTCACACCGGCGCTTCCGGCCTCGCCGTTCTCCACAACAGCTGGAGCAACCCATGTCGCTTGAGAACGTTCCCACACAGTCCCGCCGCCACGGGTCGAATGCCGGCCAGCCACTGACGCGCCGTGATGGCCTGCTCAAGGTCACCGGTCGCGCAACCTACGCCGCCGACAACCATCCGGAGGGCATGCTCTACGCTGTCGCCGCCGTCAGTCGCATCGCACGCGGGCGCGTCACGGCGCTCGACGTCGCTGCGGCCAAGGCGCATCCCGGCGTCGTCGAAGTCCTGACCTCCGCCAATCGACCGCCGCTGGCGCATGATCCAGACGAGAAGATGCCCCCCTTCGGTTTCCGCGTCGAGGTACTGCAAAATGATGAGGTGCGTTATGCCGGCCAGCCGATCGCACTGGTGATCGCCGAGACGCTGGAGGCGGCAACGGAAGGGGCTGCCCTGCTCGATCCGCGATACGAGGCGGCCGAAGCGCGCACGGACCTGGCCAATGGCGAGCGGTTCGATGTCGCTGTCGTGGGTATCGGCACGCCGGCGCGCACGGCCCATGGCGATATCGCAGCAGGGATGGCTGCCGCCACTCATGTAACCGAGGCCGACTACGTGACGCCGGCGCAATATCACAACGCGATGGAGCCTCACGCGGTGGTGGCCGAATGGGACGGCGACCGGGTAACGATCGACATGCCCAACCAGGCCATGGCGCTGAGCTGTGCTGCCTATGCTGCCTATTTCGGCATCCCCGCCGAAAATGTCCTGATCCGCTCACCTTTCCTGGGTGGTGGCTTCGGCTCGAAGGCAATTCTCAACGGTCCGCAGATCCTGGCCATACTGGCTGCTCGTATGCTCAAGCGGCCGGTGAAACTCGTGCTCACCCGAGCACAGATGTATGGCCCGGTCGGGCATCGCGGTCACACCTGGCAGAAGCTGCGCATCGGCACCGACAGCGAGGGTCGCCTCACCGCCCTGCATCACCACGCGGTTGCAGCCACGTCCAGCTTCGACGAATTTCTCGAGCCGTCGGCCAATGCCTCGCTGCCGCTCTATGAAAGCCCCGCCATCCTCGTCGAACATGAAGGGCTCAGGCTCGACACCGGCACGCCGGGGCCGATGCGCGCGCCCGGAGAGGCCTCCGGTTCAGCGGCGCTCGAAGTTGCGATGGACGAGGCCGCTGTCGCCTGCGGCATGGATCCGCTCGACTTCAGACTGGCCAACTATGCGGAAACCGAGCCGGGTACCGGCAGGCCGTTTTCGTCCAAGGCACTGCGGGAATGCTACTTCGAAGGCGCCAAACGCTTCGGCTGGGCCGGGCGGCCGCTCGCCCCTCGTCAGATGCGCGACGAGAACGGTTTTCTTGTCGGCTGGGGCATGGGCACGGCCGTTTTCCATTGCCCGCATTTCCCCGCTGAAGCCCGCGCCACCTTGCGCGCCGACGGCACGGCCCTGGTGGAGACATCGGGCGCCGACATGGGCCAAGGGGCCTGGACGGCACTTGCGCAGATCGCGGCGGAGGCACTCGGCCTCGACCCCGATCAGGTCGAGTTCCACTCCGGGGTATCGAGCCTGCCCGACGGTGGTATCGCCGGCGGCTCCGGTCATACGGCAAGTGCCGGCCTGGCGCTGAACAATGCAGGCGAGGATGCGATCGCCAGGCTCGCGGCTATCGCCACTGCCGATCCGGCGTCGCCGCTTTTCGGCGCCGGCAACATCGGTGTCGTCGCCCGGTCAGGACGGCTCCATCGGCTGGACGATGAAGGCCGCAGCGAAAGTTACGTCGAGATTCTCGCCCGCGCCGGTCAGTCCGAAGTGATTGGCACAGCCAAGGCGGCGCGCGACCAGGAGAGCGCAGCACGCCATGCAATGTTCTCCCACGGCGCCGTCTTTGCCGAGGTGAAGATCGATCCAGATCTTGGGCAGATCCGCGCAACACGCCTGGTTGGCGCTTTCGCGGCAGGTCGCGTGATCAATCCCCGCCTCGTGCGCAGCCAATATTTCGGAGGCATGATCTGGGGAACATCCTTTGCACTGCACGAGGAGGCGATAACCGACCGCAGAACCGGCAGGATCATGAATGCCGACCTCGCCGAATATCACGTGCCGGTCAACGCGGATGTGCCTTCTCTGGATGCGATCCTGATCCCGGAGGACGACCCCTACGTCAATCCGCTCGGCATCAAGGGGGTCGGCGAGATCGGCATCACAGGTACCGTGGGGGCAATCGCCAATGCCGTATGGCACGCCACCGGCGTGCGCGTGCGACGGTTCCCGATCCGTATCGAGGATCTCGTCATCGGCCGATCCTGAGAAACGGACGCAGAGAAACGACAGTCACAAAACCTGCTGTCGCCGGCGCGGTGCCGGCAGGTTCGAAACAGCCAGCATCGGGACAACAATGCAGCAAATCGTCATCACCACTCCACTCTGCAAGCCACCGCTCACATCCCTGGACGAAGCTGCGGTTTTCCTGGCAAAAGCGGATAAACTCCACCATAAGATCGCCTATCTGCTGCAGACATCGCCGGCAGAAGAACGCCTGATTTTGCTGAACCTCGATGAAATCCTGTCGAATGCAGTCGTGGGAACGCTTGGACGGACGCCAAGCTGGAAATAAGGGATAATCTTACACTTCGTAAGAAGCTTTGATCGTACAAATGTTGACCTAGAAGGCTCAGTCCCGATGATGCCCGCCCGTGGGGGGCGTAGTCGAAGGGATGAGAATGACCTCCAAACCCCACCTTCTCGCACTGCTTGGAATTGCGGCATTTACCTTAGCCGCGTGCAGCCAGACGGATTCGCAAACCACGCAGACACCCTCCACGACTGTCGTGCCACCGCCGGCCACGATGACGACGCCGGCACCAACCGCGTCGCCACAACCGGCACCGGTGCAATAACACCGCTTCGTATTCGAAACCCCGCCGCTGGCGGGGTTTCGTTTGAGATGTTCAGTGCATTTGGACACTCGCCCCTCCTGCCAGCAAGGCCAACGCCGAATTTCGACAGCGCTGTGTAACGCCGTTCATAGAAGGCACGGCGACAGCCTTGCATTGTCCCTGCGCGGCCCGACGTGGACCCAGGTCCTCGCCCCCAAACACCAAGTCAACGCGTACGCCGCCCGCGGAAGGAGGTTCCGATGAAGTTGAATGCCAAACTGCTTGCCATTATCGGCAAACGCATTCCCGCCATTTACGATGTCATCCCGAGAGGGCCACAGGCCTTGCTGTCCTACGTCGCGCTTAACCCTCAGCCACTGCCGCCGGGACATCTGGGCGCGGCCGTGGCATCTGAGTTCATTCGGTCCGCCTGGTTGGCCGACCGGGCTGGCCTGGACCTGAAGCAGGTCTTCGACGATCTGGACGACTGGTGCCCGACAAGGCCGAAGAAGATCAAGCTTCCGCCGTGGTGGCCCCCATTCCCGGAGCCGGAGCCGCACCCGGAATGGCTCGTCGATTTCCACTTCGGCTTTGCAGCCAGGGTTGCGGCGAGCGTTGCGGAGATTGGTGATACGTCGCTTGGCCAATCCCTCAACAAAGCGATCGATAGATCATTGGCCGCCATCGAAACCGCAAAGATCTGACAATGGCCAGAGGAAGCAGGCCAGTCGGCGGGCTGGCCTGCTCCCAGGAATGCAGTAGTTATCATTCTGCAGTCTCCGCCAGTGGATGCATCATCCACTGGCGCTACATCTCATCCCATTCCGGCAAACATCCCCGGCGCGCCACCAGCCCGATCTGATCACGATAGAAGCCCAGATCGGCCAGCATCCTGTCATCAAGTTCGGAAAGGCGTTTGCGCGTGCGGCGCACGGCGCGCCAGCGCCGTATCCAGACGACCAAGCCGACACCTGCCTGGGTGTCGTCCGGCCCATCTCGCCCCCCAAGAGCCCAGCGAACGGCAACGGAACGCTCTGTGCTCACGAAGTTCATGATCTCCTCCACATTGGAACGGCCCTTGCGCAAGGCGACCCCTTCGGCGAACCCTGGGTTCGCCGGCTGGCTGCCTGCTGTGCATTGTCGCTTTCGCAGCGATGGTACCGCGATCTGCGTTAGCGTGTTATCGTTATATCGCCGATTTATATTTGTGACCCGCCAGATGATCCATCCGGACAACAGCATACACCCCGATCTCAGCCTGACGGAGAAACAGGACTATCCGTCGGCAATCGTCGGCTATGACGGCACGATCCAGAAAGGCACGCATTACGATCGGCATCGTCATCGCCGGGCGCAGCTCTTTCACATCGTCTCCGGCGCGGTCACGGTCGAAACCGAACGCGGCACATTCGTTGCGCCGCCTGAACGCGCGGTATGGATCCCCTGCGATGTAGATCACGCCGTGACCTATCTGCAGGACACAAGGCAACGCTTCCTGTTCTTCCGCCCGGAAGCCGTATCGCACCTGCCTGCCGCGCCGGCGGTAATCCGGCTTTCGCCACTGCTGCGCGAACTGATCCTGGGTTTTCTTGGATATGCGCGGGACGCGGCAACCGAAGGACCCGCAGCGCGCATCGGCGCCGTAATCATCGACCAGTTGGCGACCGAGCGAGCCGCGCCCCTTCATCTGCCGATGCCTGCATCTCGTCGCCTGCGCGACGCAGTCGGCGCCCTTGTCGCCGACCCTTGCTCAAGGAACAACCTCGCCGATATCGCCGCGATGGCTGCCCTGTCCGAGCGGTCTTTCGAACGCCATTTCCGCGTTGAAACCGGGATGAGTTTCCGCGCCTGGCGCCAGCAGGCCCGCCTGATGAAAGCAGTGGAATGGTTGTCGCTCGGCGTCCCTGTCGGCGATATCGCGGAACGGCTGGGCTACGAGCAGCCCAGCGCCTTCATCGCCGGTTTCCGCAAGGCCTTCGGCGTCACGCCCGGGCGTTATTTCAGCGATGGCTCCTGATGACGGTCACACCGTACCGGTCGGGTGATTTTCATTTGCGACGTTCCAGGCCTCGCGGGTGATAGCGTATTCGACTTCGCCCGCTTCGGAACCGGGCAGCGGGTGCTCCCAATCGGCATGGGCCGTGCGGACGTGAACGAGCCCGGCCTTCTCCATCACCCGGCGCGAGCCCTGATTCACAGCCATGGTGTTGGCGATGATGCGGACAAAACCAAACTGCGAGAACCCGGCACAGACGAGTGCCTTGGCACCCTCGGAACCATAGCCCTGCCCCCAGGCCGCGCGCCGCAGGCGATAGCCGAGTTCGGCTTTGCCATGACCATGATCGTAGAGCGAAAACCAGCCGACGAAGGCGTCGGAGGCCTTCTCGGCTGCCACCCAGATGCCGGCTTCCCCGCCGCGGGGCATCAGGAAGTCAGCATCAGGGTCAACGCCGTCCGGCGGCGTCGGTTCGCCGCCATTCAGGAAGCGCATTACTTCAGCATCCTGCTCGAGCGCGAACAGATCGTCCCTGTCGCCTGTCACGGACGGGCGCAGCCGCAGCCGCGCCGTTTCGAGTGTCGCCATCATGCCCGTGGCTAACATGACACCGCGCGCTGCGCCATGCCGACGGCACTACACCGCCGCCACCTTGTCCTGCGTGCTGGTCTCGAAATCGCTGGCATCGTGCCGTTCGCGCAACTGGCCTGCCGGGTCGCCGGAAACACGGTTGACCATGCGTCCCCGCTTCACCGCCGGCCGCGCGTGAAGCTGATCGGCCCAGCGCAGCAGATTCTTGTATTCATGCACGGAGAGGAATTCGCCGGCACCATAGTTCCAGCCTTTCACCATGCCGCCATACCACGGCCAGATCGCCATATCGGCGATGGTGTATTCGCTGCCCGCAACATATTCGTTCTCGGCCAGCCGCCGGTCGAGCACGTCGAGCTGCCGCTTGGTTTCCATGGCGTAGCGATTGATCGCATACTCGATCTTTTCCGGCGCATAGGCATAGAAATGACCGAAGCCGCCGCCGACAAAGGGCGCCGATCCCATTTGCCAGAACAGCCAGGACAATGCCTCCGCCCGCGCCGGCTGTTGGGTCGGCAGGAAAGCGCCAAACTTTTCGGCCAGATACACGAGGATGGCGCCGGATTCGAACACCCTGATCGGCTCTTTGACGCTCCGATCCACGAGTGCAGGGATCTTCGAATTCGGATTGACGTCGACGAAACCGGAGCCGAACTGTTCGCCATCGATCTTGATCAGCCATGCGTCGTACTCGGCGCCCTTGTGACCAGCAGCCAGCAATTCCTCCAGCATGATGGTCACCTTCACGCCGTTGGGCGTTCCCAGCGAATAGAGCTGCAGCGGATGCTTGCCGATGGGCAGTTTCTTGTCGTGCGTCGCTCCTGCAATCGGGCGGTTGGTGCTGGCAAAGGCACCGCCGTTGGCCTTGTCCCAGGTCCAGACTGGCGGCGGTGTGTATGCGGATTGTTCTGACATTCTCGACTCCCATCGGATCGGCTGATGGCTGACTGGTGAACGGCCACCATCGCGGATCAATTACATAGGCGCCAGAGCCGACCTTTGACAGGCAGATCTTGTTCCAAAACCCAACTGATCGCCGCAACGATTTTCCGCACTTGCCCGCCTCCGCAGCAGCAATGTTTCCAGCGCCATTCTTTGGTCATGGCCCCAGGACGGCTGAAGCCCGGGTCCTGATGTTTTCTTGACCTGTGATCGGCAAATCCCCAATCGAATTCTGATGCCGGCGCGGCCTATCAAACATCTCCCAGATCGCCGGCGCAGTGCGAGATTGCTGCGGATCGGCACAGATGCCGCGACCCATGCCATGCTCAAACCCGTCTCCCAGTTCCGCTTGCTGACCAGAACGAACGCCATCCCAACCGAATACTTCATCCTCGCCAACCTGCAATCGGACGGGCCGGTGGTCGGACATCTTGCCGGCAAGCCGATCCGCGAGGCCGTCATCGACCAGGATGGCCGGCGTTACCGTTTCACCGGTGTCATGCCGCACACACGGGAAGGACGCTTCGCCGTGGAAAGTCTTCGCCCGGGCGAATGGATCGTTCAGCCGGGCTTGATCTACGTCCTGGATGAACCCGCCGCGAAACGGGCCTGAAGCTCGAATGCAGAAGGGGAAGCCGCTGCAATCCGCTCACGCTTATGTGCACCAACAAGCGGGAACTTGTGCAGCCTCTCACGCTTTTTGCCGATAAGTCGCCGCCGCCCTGTCTTACCGGCGACACGCAGGAGCTGTGATGCGTGCTGCGCTGGTGTTCGGATTGCTTCTGACGACGCTCTCGCCGGCATCCGCCAACATGGGACTTGGGTTCGGCTGGGGTCCGACGAAGCAATGCTTCGATACCAACTCGCCGCCCATCACCATCGCCGACGTTCCTCAAGGGACCGCGACACTGCGCTTCAAGCTCACGGATCTCGATGCCGCCGATTTCGATCATGGCGGCGGCGATGTCAGCTTCAAAGGCCAGGAGACGCTGCCGTATGGCGCTTTCACCTACAGGGGACCCTGCCCTCCAGATCCCTCTCAACCGCACCACTATCAACTCTCGCTGCAGGCGCTCGACGCCAGCGGCACACTCCTGGGCACCGCCAGGGCCGAAAGAAGTTTTCCCTAGCCGCCATTATCCTGGACGTGTTGCGCGGTCTCTTTGGTTCGATCAGGGGAACAATACCGCACCGCCACAGTTGAGAAACCGAACCGAAAGGAGAAGTCTCTTGATGAATGTGACGGCACTTGCCACCGACTATGATGAAACGCTTGCTGAAGAAGGCCTGGTCTCAGCGACAACATTGAGCGCGTTACGAAAGCTCAAGGAGAGTGGTCGCAGACTTATTCTGGTTTCCGGACGGCAACTGCCCGATCTCAAGAGAGTTTTTCCGAACTTCGACGTCTTCGACAGGGTCGTGGCGGAAAATGGAGCTGTGCTGCATGATCCGGCAACCGGTCATGAGAGGCTTTTGGCTCCGGCGCCCTCACCTGCCTTCGTTGAATCCTTGAAGGAGCGCGGTGTCGATCCGCTGCTTGTCGGTCAATCCGTGATCGGCACGCTGGTCCCGAACGAGATGATTGTCCTCGACGAGATCCGGCGCCACGGTCTCGAACTCGAAATCATCTTCAACAAGGGCGCCGTCATGGTGCTGCCGAGCGGCATCAACAAGGCGACTGGGTTGATGGCGGCTTTGGACGATCTGGTCATGCCGATCGGCGGAGTGGTCGCGATCGGCGACGCCGAGAACGATCACGATCTTCTGCGCCGCGCAGGCTTTGGAGTAGCAGTGGCCAATGCGCTGCCGAGTTTGAAGAAAACGGCGGATCGGGTCACGCTGGCTCCCGCGGGTGATGGTGTCGTGGAAATCATCGACGACATCCTGCGAGGCAACATTGCGGCTGAAGGCACAGCACCATCGATCGCTCGGGGGTAACTGCCTGACATCGGGTACCTGACAGGCAAGGTCAAATGCCCGCAAGCCTCATGCTGACATCACCGAAACGACGAATGTCGGAACGATCCCGACACTGGCGCATTGGTTTTCATCACCGACCCATAGGAGGACCGCCGGGCCATGAAAATTGCCCATGTCGCACCGCTTTTTGAGTCCGTTCCCCCAAAACTTTACGGCGGCACAGAACGCATCATCTCATACCTGACCGAAGCCCTTGTCGAACTTGGCCACGAGGTCACGCTGTTTGCGGCAGGAGACGCAAAAACATCAGCAACATTGGTAGCAGGACGTGAGCGGGCACTTCGGCTCGATCCGCACCCGCTCAAGTCCGAGATCGCTGCCCATCTTTCCATGCTGCACGACGTCAAGGCACGAGCCGACGACTTCGAGGTCATCCATTTCCACCTCAGCCATTTCCAGCACTTCCCGTTCTTCGACGATATCCCGGAGCGTACGGTGACGACGCCGCATGGCCGGCTGGACTATGCGGACCTGGCGCCCGCCTATGCGCGGTTTCCAGAATTCCCCATGATTTCAATCTCGCAAAGCCAGAAAACCGGCCTGCCGGACGCCAACTGGCTTTCAACCATACATCACGGCATTCCGACACAGCTCTACACATTCGATTCGGAAGCCGGCGCGAACGGCACCTATCTGGCGTTCCTCGGCAGGCTCTCGCGCGACAAGCGGCCGGATCGAGCCATCGAAATCGCCCGCCGCACCGGACTCAAGCTGAAGCTGGCGGCCAAGATCGGCGACGGCGATCGCGACTATTTCGCAGAGGTGATCGAGCCACTGATCGACGGCGATCAGATAGAATATGTCGGCGAGATTCCCGAGCATGCCAAGAACGAATTTCTCGGCAATGCAGCCGGCCTGCTGTTTCCCATCGACTGGCCGGAGCCATTCGGGCTTGCAGTTATCGAAGCCATGGCCTGCGGCACACCGGTCATGGCCTGGAGCTGCGGTGCCATGCCCGAGGTGGTCGACCATGGCGTCAACGGCATTCTGGTGGAGAGCATGGAAGATGCGGTGACGACGATGCCGGACCTGTTGTCGCTCGACCGGCGACGCGTCCGAGCCACTTTCGAGGAGCGGTTTTCGGCATCGCGTATGGCACGGGATTACGTGACTGCCTACCAACAACTGATCGGAACGCCGACGGAAACCAGGGACCGCGCTGACGGTAGAAATCTGCTCGGAGCGATCCATTGAATACCGTACCGCTCGACGAGCACAAGCTCGATCCAGCCATCGCTCTGGCATCGCTGGACGAGGCTGCACCAAGAGAGCCGCATCGCCTGTTCGCCCTGAAGCATGGCGACAGTTTTGCCGTCGCCGACGCCTATGGCGACATACGTGGTGTCGGCGACGGCTTCTTTCGCGACGACATGCGCATATTGTCTGAATTTAGGCTCACCGTCGGCGGGCGTTCGACTTCCCTGCTTGGCGCTTCGCTCAGCCAGGACAACGTGCTCTTTTCCACCAACCTGACCAACCTGCCGATCAAGACCATCGACGGCAAGGAGATCCGCCAAGGCGCAATCCATGTCGAACGGGTGCGGCTGATCTGGGAAGACAGGCTCTATGAGCGCCTCACGCTTTCCAACTACGGACAGGAGCAGTCTTCCATCCTGCTGTCACTCCGGTTTGCCGCCGATTTTCGCGACATGTTCGAAGTCCGGGGCACTGTCCGGCAGAAGCGCGGCACCGCGCGGCTCGCCGAAGCCGGGCAGAATTCCATCGTACTGCGATACCATGGGCTCGACGGCGTCGAGCGGGTTTCGGCGATCTCATTCTCGCAGATGCCGGACCAGCTGATGCCGGACCAGGCCGATTTCTTCCTGACCCTCGACAAGCGCGGCAAGCAGACGCTCTATGTCGAGGTCGGCAGCGATGTCGCGGCACCGGACCGGGAGCGGTTCCGGGCTGCCGCGGCCCGGGCACGTTTTGCCATGCGTGCCAAGCGCCGCCATGGTGCGACGGTTCACAGTTCCGGGCGGGTCTTCAATGACTGGATCAATCGGGCGCGTGCCGATGTCGCGCTGCTAACCACGGAACTCGAAACCGGGCCCTATCCTTACGCCGGCATTCCCTGGTTCTCGACTGCTTTCGGCCGCGACGGCGTGGTGTCGGCACTGCAGATGCTCTGGCTGAATCCGGGGCTGGCACGTGGCGTTCTGGCCTTCCTCGCGCAGCATCAGGCCACCGAGACGTCGCCGTTCAGCGATGCCCAGCCCGGCAAGATCATGCATGAGACCCGCAAGGGCGAGATGGTAGCGCTCAGCGAGCTGCCCTTCGGCCGCTATTATGGCGGCGTAGACACGACACCACTCTACATCCTGCTCGCCTGTTCGTACGCCAACAGGACCGGGGATATGGATTTCATAGCGCGGCTCTGGCCCTCGCTGAACGCTGCAGCCGCGTGGATGATCGAAGCGTCGAAGGAAACCGGTTTCGTGACCTATCAGCGGGCCGCGGCCTCCGGACTGGCCAACCAGGGCTGGAAGGACAGCTACGATTCCGTCTTCCACGCCGACGGACGGATCCCGAAGGGTCCTATCGCCCTGGTGGAGGTGCAAGGCTACGTTTTTGCGGCGTTCCGCGGACTCGCAGCGCTTGCAGAGCGACGCGATGAGCCCGAGCAGGCGGCGGAATGGAATCGTCTGGCAGAAGCGCTCCGCGAGCGGGTCGAAGAGCGATTCTGGATGGACGACCTCGACTACTATGCACTGGCGCTGGACGGCGACGGCGAGCCGTGCCGAGTGCGCACTTCCAACGCGGGGCATCTGCTCTATGTCGGCCTGCCGAGCGCGGAACGAGCCGCGAAAGTGGCCGAGCAGCTGCTATCGGCGTCCTTTCATTCCGGCTGGGGGCTCCGCACGCTGGCCGATGATGCGGTGTTCTTCAACCCGATGTCCTATCACAACGGATCGATCTGGCCGCACGACACCGCCATCTGCACCGCCGGGCTTGCCCGCTATGGCATCCGCGAAGACGTGGTGCGGCTCACCAGCGGCACATTCGAGGCTGCGGTGCATTTCAACATGAGGCTGCCGGAGCTTTTCTGCGGCTTCACCCGCGCGCCCGGCGAAGCGCCGATCGCCTATCCGGTTGCCTGCCTGCCGCAGGCCTGGTCGGCCGGAGCGGCTTTCATGCTGATGCAGGCCTGTCTCGGCCTGCGCGTCGATGGATGGACAGGTTCGATCGAGGTGACCCGCCCCCGCCTGCCGATCGGCATCGACAATCTGATGGTCCGCCACATCCAGGTCGGAACCGTTGCCGTCGACCTGATTTTTCAACGCGTCGGTGATCGTATCGGCGCCTTCCTTGCCGATCAGCATGAAGGGCGCGTGCCCTTGATCGTGCGCAGCTGAAAATCGGAACCATCGCGCCGGCGTCGCGTTGGGCTCCGTACCTGCGGCGCAGGCAATTCTTCTCGAAGCACAGGAGATGCAACCGACTGACCGGTCGGAAGCGGAACCATTGATGACAACAAGCGATTTCGTGAACTCGCTTCCGGCTCTGTGGCTTGCAGTTCTGGCGACCTTTTGTCTGGCGGGAGTGGCCTTGGCTGCTGCGTTGATACGATCCGGGAAATCCAGACACTCCCCGTTCGTTCCCGAGACGAGCCCTGACACAGTGCGGACAGTCCTGCGCGAATACGAGAAAAACAGCCATTCGCCGGACGCCGCCCTGGTCAAGTGGTCACCCGACACGCTGCGAAAGATCCTCACCACCGAACTGCCCGACGCGCAGGTGATCGTCGTCTCCAACCGCGAGCCCTACATCCACAACATCAAGAACGAGGAGGTTGAGCTGGTCGTACCGGCAAGCGGGCTGGTGTCGGCGCTCGAGCCTATCACGCGCGCCTGTGCCGGCACCTGGATCGCCTATGGCGGCGGGTCGGCGGATCGCCTTACCGTTGACGAACATGATCGTGTCGCCGTGCCGCCGGACGATCCTGCGTATATGCTTCGCCGCGTCTGGCTGAGCGAAGCAGAGCATGCGGGCTACTATCTGGGCTTTGCCAATGAAGGGCTTTGGCCGCTCTGCCACATCGCCTTCACCCGACCGAATTTCCGCGCGTCCGACTGGGAGACCTACGAGAGCGTCAACCGGAAATTCGCCGACGCTGTCGTTGCCGAAGCCCGGAACGAACGACCGATCGTACTCGTTCAGGACTACCACTTCGCGCTGCTGCCGCGCATGCTGCGAGAGCAATTGCCGGAGGCGATCATCATCACCTTCTGGCACATTCCCTGGCCGAATTCGGAAGTCTTCAGCATCTGCCCCTGGCGCGAACGCATCCTCGATGGATTGCTGGGCAGCTCCATCATCGGTTTCCACACGCAGTTCCACTGCAACAACTTCATAGAGAGTGTCGATCGCTTCCTGGAGACGCGGATCGAGCGTGAAGACGCCGCTATTTCCTACCAGGGACAGACCAGCCTCGTTCACGCCTATCCGATTTCGATCGAATGGCCTCCGGCTCAGCTGGGCAAGGTGCCTTCCATCACGCAGTGCCGGGACCGTATCCGGACCCAGCTCGGTATCGCCGACGGTGTAAAACTATGCGTGGGCGTGGAGCGGCTCGACTACACCAAGGGCATCGTCGACCGGTTCCGAGCTCTGGGCGAGCTGTTCGACCGGTATCCCGAATGGATCGGCAAAGTGACGTTCCTGCAGATCGCGGCACCGAGCCGCGGCACATTGCCGGATTATGAGAGGCTACACCGCGAATGCGAACGTTGCGCCGAAGAGATCAACCAGCGCTATGGCCGTGACGGCTATACTCCTGTGCTGTTTGTGGCCGAGCACCATACGCGGCAGCAGGTCTACGAAATCTATCGCGCGGCCGATGTCTGCATGGTCACCAGCCTCCACGACGGCATGAACCTCGTCGCCAAGGAATTCGTCGCGGCGCGTGACGACGAACAGGGCGTGCTGATCCTTTCGATGTTTGCGGGCGCGTCCAAGGAATTGCTCGAGGCGCTGATCGTCAACCCGTTCGACGCCGCCACGATGGGGGAAACGATGCGGCATGCGCTGACGATGCCGCCTGACGAACAGCGTGATCGCATGCGCCGCATGCGCGAAATCGTACGCGACAACAATGTCTATCGCTGGGCCGGCAGCATGCTTCTCGACGCGGCGCGCCTGCGCAAACGGGCCGAGATCGAACTCGCCGGGACATCCCCCTCCATCGAAACCGGCAACGTCGTCAGCCTGCCGGAGCGATGGCGGGCAATGACATGACCATCGCGCCCTGGGATCAGGATCTAGATGAGAGGAGCCCTCCGATGTCACACGCGGCCAGCCTGTTCGAACAGATGATGCCCCGTTGGATACGACACCTCACCCGCGACAGGAGACAAAAAGCATCGGCGCCCGAAGACGTCGATGCCCAATGGCGCGAGATGGCGGAAAACGATCTCTACGGGGCGAACACCCCCGACTACACGCATGTGCCCAAGGAGAGCGCGCAAAGCGACCATCCTGCGAGCCGGAAGCCGCGGCGATAACTGCGTTGGCCCGAGCCTATGGCCAATCAGCCGTGGGCTACAGCCGCGCAGGCTCCATGCCTGCTGGATCGGGCTGCGACAAGCGCCAGAACGATGTAGAACAGGCACGCGGCACCAAAGGCCCAGCCGTAACCGCGCACCACATCGCCTTGTGTCGCGGCGACCGACATCAACACCGCCAGCCCGACAGTCGGACCCAGTTCCATAGCGGTGTTCATGACGCCGCCGGCCAATCCGGCCTGGCGCAACGGCACATTGGTCATGGACAGCACCGCCGAGCCCGAGAACATCAGCGACATGCCGACTGCAACCAGCACGGTTCCGGGCATCAGCCCGACGAGATAGCTCGAGTCACCGCTGAGTCCGGCAAGAAGTCCCAATCCGAGTGCGGCGACAATCAGGCCCCCAATAGTTGTCTGCGCGGCGCCGAAACGGCCAACCATGGCCGGCGAAAAATGGTTCGTCGCAATCAGCACGACGGCGAAGGGCAGGAAGGCCAACGTCGTCATGAGCGGTGACCAGCCGCGGACCTGCTGCAGGTAGAGCGACAGGATATATTCGATCGCGATCGATCCGACCGCAGCCAGCATCATACCGAGAAGCCCTGTGACGCGGCAGGAATCGACAAGGAAGGAGGGCGACAGCAAGGGATCGCGCATCCTTCCTTCGACGACGAAAAATACAGCGAGCAGGATTGCCGAGGCGGCCAGCGGCACTAGGACTGGCGCCGAGGTCCAGGAATGGTCCCCGGTCATGATCAGACCATAGCTGCCGAGAACGATGCCCGCCGTGGCCAGCAACGCTCCAAGCGGATCGAGGCGTGGCCTTGCAGCGGGATTCTCGTTGCCGTCGTGTGGCAGCAGCATGCGGGTGGTGATCAGGGCGATCAATGCAACCAGGATAGGTACGGCAAACATCCAGCGCCACGATATCCATGTGGTGACGATGCCCGAAACGACGAAACCAAGAATAGCGCCAAGCACCGAGACCCCGCCCCATGTCGCGATGGCCCGGCCGAAGTCCTTCGGGTCTGGAAACAACCTGTGCAGCACTGACATTGCTGCAGGTGCGATCATGGCGCCACCGACTCCCTCGAAGAAGCGCATAGCCACGAGCATCTCATAGCTTGGCGCGGCCGCAGCGATGATGGAAGCCGCGCCGAACAGAACCAGGCCAAGGACGAACATGCGCCTGCCGCCGTAGCGATCGGCCAGTCGGCCACCGAACAGAAGCAAGCCACTGAACGGCAGCCCATAGGCAACCTGAAGCAAGAGCACGTCTGTCGGCAGCAAAGCGAACTCGGCAGCTATTTTCGGCAGCGGCACCATGATCAAAGCGATGGTGAAGATCAGCGTGCTTTGCACGGTGGCGAGCATGGCAAAGGCCAGGCGTTGCTGTTTTCTCACGTTCTGATTCCTCCAATCGCGGACGCGCATATCCGTTCGGCATGCGGGCCGCAGCGTTGTCTTGTCGTGATAGCGTGGCTGGACTGGCGGCTGCGTATCGGCTCAACCGCTTTCGTAACCCTCAACGGCAAGGCCGGCGTCGAGCCAGTCGGGAAAGCCCAGTTCAAAACGACGAGCGACCCAACCGCGCGCTTTGAGGATTGCCAGCGCATCGGCCGAAAGCACGCAACGGATACCGCGGCAATAAGCAACGACAAGCTTCTCTCGCGGCAGTTCGGCCAGCCGATTTTCCAGTTCCTCGAGGGGAATGTTGATCGCCTGCGGCAAGTGCCCGGCGGCAAACTCGTCTTCCGGCCGCACGTCGAGCAACACGATCGAATCTTCGCGCATGCGGCGCAGCAACTCTTCACGCGTTATGCTCTCCAGGAGGTTGGAGCGACCGGTGCTGCCTTCGATCAAATCGCGGATCTGGACACTGTTGTAGGCAGCGAGGCTGCGCAAGGCGGCAAGCAAAGCCTCGATCGGACCACTGCCGAGGCGATAGAGCACGCGCTTGCCATCGCGGCGGGTCTGCACCAGTCCGGCCCGCTTCAACCCCTGCAGATGCTGCGAGGCATTGGCGACGCTGAGGCCGGTCAGTTCGGTCAACTGCTCCACGGCTTTCTCACCTTCCGCAATATGATGCAGCAAAACCAGCCGATGGGCATGGCCAAGGGTGCGGGCAATGTCCGCAGACAAGTCGAAGAGAGGATGATGAGTGTCAATATCTGTCATGACGTTGGTCTAACATCATTCAAACATTCAATCAATCTGTTGAATGATGTTTTTGAGTGGGATATGACACTGATAAAATTCGACCGCCAAGAACACCTGGGGTGAAAAAATGAACAGCGACCTTGTCTTGCCGGCTGTGCTCATTGGTGTCGGAGCCACCGCGGCAATGGATCTCTGGGCACTTTTCTTGAGGCGTATCTTTGGCATCCCCTCCCTCGACTATGCCTGGGTGGGCCGCTGGCTGCTGCATTTCGGGCACGGCCGCTTTGTGCATGCGAACATCGCGAAAGCAGCCTCGATTTCCGGCGAAGCCATCATCGGCTGGTCGGCGCACTACGTGATCGGTATTGCCTTTGCAGCACTTCTGCTGGCACTCGGCGGGACTGGCTGGGCACAACACCCCACCCCCTTGCTCGCGCTGACCGTCGGCCTTCTGACGGTCGTCTTTCCATTCTTCATCATGCAGCCAGCCTTTGGCTTCGGCATCGCCGCTTCTCGCACGCCCAAACCAGCCATCTCGCGCCAGCGCAGCTTGATGGCGCACTTGTCTTTCGGCATCGGGCTCTATCTCTCAGCCCTGCTTCTCGCTTCGATTTCCGCCTAGACTGCACCGATTCCTCGCGGCGATCCGCTCGGAAAATACCAGCTCGGGGCAAGAGGAAGATGAAAGTACTGGCGATCTGTGGCAGCCTGCGCGCACGCTCCTCCAATCTTGCCGTGCTGCAGGCGGCAAAGATGCTCGCGCCACGGTCGCTTGAGATAACGCTCTTCGGTGAACTGGAGGCACTACCCCATTTCAATCCGGACCAGGATACGGACACTCCGCCTCCCCCGGTGTTGAGGTTGCGCAAAGCAATCGGCCACGCCGATGCCCTGCTGATATGCAGCCCTGAATATGCGCGCGGCATTGCCGGTGTCATGAAGAACGCGCTGGACTGGCTGGTCAGCAGCTTCGAATTTCCGGGCAAGCCCGTTGCCGTCATCAACGCGTCCCAGCGATCAACGCATGCCGACGCGGCACTGCGCTTGACGTTGCAGACGATGTCCGCATCTCTGATCGAGGAAGCATCGATCACCTTGCCTCTGCTGGGGCGCAATCTCGACGCTGAAGGAATCGCTCAGGACCCGGAGCTTTCGTCGCAACTGCGAACCGCGCTCGAACATATAGAGCATATCACCGGCGGCCTGACTGCGAAGCTGCAATCGGGATGACGCCGCGCGCAATCGTCCCGAACCGGTGTCAGCTGGCTAGTTTTCGCTGATGTCCAGCCGCGCTTTCGAAATCGAAGAACTTCTGGATCGCGAGTGCGGACGCGCCACGCAACCAGACATTGTTGTCCCAGTCCACTTCCAACGGTGGCGGCGAACCAAACGAATTCTCCTTCACCGCCCGGGCGAGAGGATCGATCAGTGCCTTGCCGAAACGGACCGCCTCGCCCCCGATAACGACGACGTCAGGATCGACAAGGTCGACCATACCGACCAGCCGCTCGCCGATTTCTCGACCGATCTTGCTGAGATAGGCCAAAGCTATCGGGTCGCCACTTTCGGCCGCCGCCCGCAAATCATCGCCTGACTCTCCGTCTCGCAACTCCTGCCATCCCCTTATGATCCCGGACTCCGAAAGGCGCCGGTTCCAGCTCAGTCGATCACTCGTCGCCCCACCCTCCCTGTCCGGGCGCACGAAACCGATCTCACCCGCCGCGAAGCGCGCGCCACGGTGAATCTGGCCATTGAAGATCAATGCAGCCCCAACGCCGGCGCTTATCACAAGCACCAGGGCGGACCCATGTGTGCGTCCGTATCCAAACAATTGCTGGGCGATCGCGAACGCATTGACGTCGTTTTCCACCCAGACCGGCACACTGATGCGCGCTGCGATCAACTCGGCAACGGGCACATTTGTCCAGCCGAAGTCATGAAATTCAAGGCAGATCCCACGATTCACATCGATAAGCCCCGGCATGGCGACCCCGATGCCGACAAGCTTCCGCGAATTGGCATTTTCCTTTTGCAACATGGCCACGCCACTTTCCACCGCGGCGGCAACCGCCTCGGGTTCATGGCTGGACAAGGGCACCTTGCATGTCCCGATCGGCCGTGTCGACAAATCCGTTAGCGTGCCTTCCACCCTGTCCGCCATGAGCTTGAAGCCGATCGACCAATGTTGCTGATAATCGATGTTGAGCGGGATGGGCTTGCGTCCACCGGTGCTTTGCATGCCCTTTCCTTCGACGAGCATGCCTTCATTGATGAGTTCCGCAGTGACGCCGGTTACCGCTGCTGGGCTAAGACCGGTCATGGCCGCGATCTCAACGCGGCTGAGTCCACCTGCGCGGCGCAGGCAGTTGAGAACCAGCCGCCTGTTCAACGCGCGCGTTGTGCTTTGATCGCCTTTGATCATGTTTAATTCAATAAATTAATGTCGCTGTAGCGCGCATATTGCTCCACAGTCATAAACAGATCAAGATCCCGTAAATTACGACCTTAGGATCAATTGTCCGAAGCTTGCCTGGTCAAGTGCGCGAGCGCTATTGCCAAGAATTGCCCTCTTTTATTATGCAACCGAGCGAATCGGCAGCGAACAATTGACCTCGCAAAAACTTGGCCCCTTCTTCGGCTTGAACCGAAGAAGGGGCCAATAGCTTCCCTGACAAATCGCCGATTCTATTTCTGAATGTCGGCTTTGGTCTTGGCGACCTCGTCGGCGCTCATCTCACCCACAGTCTCGACCTTGCCATCCTTGACCTTCCAAAGCCGGAATGGGCCAGTGATATCGCCATTCTGGTCGAAGGAAACCGGACCGATAACGCCTTCATATTTTACCGGCTTGCCTTCCTTGATCAGCGCGAGAGCCTTGGCGAATTCCTCCTTGCCGGCATGGATCGGCTCGCCCTTGTCTGAGACCACTTCCGGGATCGCAGCCTTGATCGCGGCGGCATCGCCCTTGCCGGCCTTGGCGATGGCCAGTGCCACGATCGCGCCGGCATCGTAGGAGCGGTCTGCAGCCGGGGCGTCTGGCTTGATGCCGCCGGAGAATGCCTCGTAGGCACCGTAGAAATAATCGGTCGACGCCGTCTTGCTGGTGCCAGACGAGGTGCCGAAGGCCTCGTTGAGATATTGCGCTCCGACCGCGTCGATGAACTCGGCGGAATTCATGCCGTCATTGAGCAGGAATTTCTGGGCACCACCGCCGGAAATCCATGCACGGGCGATCGTCGCACCGTCGACCGGATAGCTGACCAGATAAAGTGCCTCCGGTTCACCAGCCATCGCCGCGCTGGCTTCGGCCGAGTAACTCGCCTGCTTTTCGTTATAGGGCGTGGTGGAGGTGATGGTGCCGCCGAGCTTCTTGTAGGCGTCGGCGAATTCCTTGACCATGTTGACGCCGAAGTCGTTGTTGACGTGGATGATGGCAAGCTTCTTCAGGCCATTGTCGATGGCATATTTGGCAGCGGCGGTGCCTTGCAGCGCATCCGAGGTGATGGTGCGGAAGAACACCCCGTTGGTCTTGCCATCCTTGCCGAGCGCGGTCAGCGTCGGCGACGACGAGGCAGGCGACACCTGCACGATGCCGGCAGGCGCAGTCACCGAGGTCAGGATCGGGATCGACACCGACGAGATGATGCCGCCAATGATGACCGGCACCTTCTTGATGTTGACCAGCTGGGTCGCCTGATCGACGGCCACGTTGCCCTGGCTCTGGCTGTCGCGTGTGTCGGTGACGAGCTTGCAGCCCCCCACGCCACCGGCCTCGTTGAAGTCTCGGAAGGCCATTTCCACGGATTTCGCACCGGCCTGGCCATATTCGCCGGCAGGGCCGGTCAGTTCCATGACCAGTCCGACGGTGATGTCGCAATCGGCGGCCAATACCGGCGCGGCCGAAGCGGTCAGCCCCGCCAGCATTGTGGTGACGAAAAGATGTTTCTTCATATCAGTTCCCCTTTGTTATGGCCGAGCTCCCGACACGGCCTTGTTTGCTCTGCGAAGACATCCAGGCCGCCCTGGTTCAGGCAGCTCCCTTGTTGAGATTGTATTTCATGATCGAGCCGTGGCGGCCGTGGCGGTCGCGCTCGAGCGTGTAGACGTCGCCTTCGATTTGCTGGGCTCGCGCCAGCACGGCAGCGATCTCTTCCTGGTCCCGGCCGGTCAGGTCGATGTCTGAGATGGCAAGATTCGAGGCCAGATGTGCCCGGCTGCGCGCGCCGACGATGACAGCGGCAACAGCAGGTCGCGACAGCATGGCAGCGCTGGCGATGGTGGCGATGTCCGCACCATGGCGGTCCGCCACGGCGCGCAAGGTCTGCAGCAACTCCTGGAACAGGTCCCAGCCACCGAAATCGTCGATGATCAACTTGTATTTGACCAGCGATCGGTTCTCGTAAGGTTCTGTGGGCTCCGCCACGCCAAGCCAGCGGTCGCCGAGGAAACCGCCGGCGACCGTGCCGTAGCACAAAAACGCGATGCCCTTTTCCGCGGCAAATGCAGCCATCCGCTTTGCCGGCCTGATGTCGAGCAGCGAATACTGTACCTGCATCGAGGTTAGCGGCACACCGGAGCCGACGATGGCCTCGACATGCGCGGTGTCAAAATTGGTGCCGCCGATCCGGTCGATCTTGCCGGCCAGCCTCAACTCGTTCAGCCAGCCCGCAGTCTCCAGCCAGCGTGAGGCGTCATAATCCCACCAGTGAAATTGCACCAGGTCGAGCCGGTCGAGATTGAGCCGCCGCAAGGACTGATCGATGACACTCTCGACATATGCCTTTGTGATGCGTGGCAGGGTATCGAGATCGGGCACGAATTTGGTGTGCACCTTGATGCGTTCGAGCGCCTTATGCCCACGCTCATCCCGGTAACGTAGCCGGAAACGCCCGATCAGCTCCTCGACACCAGTGTAGATGTCGGCGCAATCGAAGGTGGTGATGCCGGCATCGGCAAAAGCGATCATATCGGCAACGGGATCGTCGCTCGATGCGGCGCCATGACCGCTGGCCATCTGCCAGCCGCCGCGGATAACCCGCGAAATCTCATAGTCCGGCGCCAGTCTGGTTCTCTGCATGCTCTTCGTCTCAATCGTCGTTCAGAGGCACGGCCGTCGTTTCGGCATGACTGAAGCGGCGCAGACCGGTTCGGGTGATACGGAAACGCGAGCTGCAATTTGGATCTGGACAGGCGACCTCGGCGTCGGTCGTCATCCAGTCGTTCTTGTGTGTGGGCCGTTGCTTGGCCGGTAGCAACGGCAGCAGCGCTGCCAGCGAATAGATCGAGAAGCCCTGCCCGGCCGGCAGATGCAGCATCTCGCCGCGCATCTCGAAATAGTCGCCAACCCTGGCGCCACAATAGATCGCCCCGCCTTCCGGCGCAGTCACCTCGACGCGCAGATCGTAAAGCTCAAATGAATCATCGTGGCCGTCAGCCATGTCGCAGCTCCCGCGCGTCAGCCTCTTCGTCGTCGAGGCGGTCGCGGATCAGGTTGAACGAGCGGGTGATGTCGTCGGTCAGCGCCTTGACGGAGCCGGCAACGTCGCGACGCTCCAGAGCTTCGATCAACGCCCAGTGATGATGGGTGGCCGGGATGTCGCGGTTCTCGTCATGTATCTGAGCCGCGGTGCGGACATAAGGCCCGGACTGCAGCCAGAGGCTTTCGACAATCGGGATCAACACCGCCGAGCCGGCGGCCCGATAGATATAGAAATGAAACGCGTGATTGAGCTCGGACGTCCTGTGTGCCTTGTCGCGATCGTTGCTCGCGAAAGCCGCCTCGCAGGCCGCGGTCAATTGCCTGAGCTCGACGAAATCGGCGGCGGCGAGATTGGGCAAGGCCAGCGCCGTGATCTGCCCTTCGATGAGGCAGCGCGCGCGCGCGAGATCTTCCAGTCGTTCCCGCGTGATCAACGGCACCCGCACGGACCGGTTCGGCAGCGCCTCCAATGCCTGTTCGGAAACCAGACGTCCGAGCGCCTCGCGGACCGGCATGGTGCTGGTTTCCAGGGTTTCGGCGAGGTCGACGATGCGCATCATCTCGCCCGCGTCGAACATGCCGTGGATCAACGAGCGCCGCAGTCCAGCATAGACACGATCGTGCAACGTCTCGCGCACGACCGGCGAAAGTGCGCCGCGACGGCTCATGCTGCAGCCCCCGCGCAATGGTTCAGGCAGATTTCGCGGATTTCTCGATCAGGCATTTCGTCCACCATTCGAAGTCGGACACCTCAAGCCATTGCTTATTTTCGTAGTTGCAATTTGCTCCGATGTAAAGTTTGATCAAACATCACAGATCAAAAATAATCGATCGGCCACAATGCAGCCAGTCGCAAATGCCCCTTTCGACATACTCCACGACCCGCTGGTCGAGGCGCGTGAACTGGTCAAGCAATTTGGCGGCCTGCGCGCCGTCGACCGCATGTCGATCAGCCTGCGTCGCGGCGAGATGGTCGGCCTGATCGGCCCGAATGGCGCTGGCAAGACCACGCTCTTCAACCTCATCGCAGGCAGTCTTAACCCGACGTCCGGCTCGATCCGGATCGGCGGCGTCGAAGTGGCGCAGGAGCGGCCGGAGCGGCGTATCGCGCGTGGTATCGGACGCACGTTTCAGATTCCGCGTCCCTTCGCCGAAATGACGGTGCTGGAGAATGTCCTGACTGGCAGCCAGCGGCAGTCCGGCGAACGAATCTGGATGAACTTTCTCCAGCCTGGCCGTGTCGCTGCCGAAGAGCGGCGGGCCGTCGAGAAAGCACGTGCGCTGCTGGACTTCGTCAAACTGTCCGGGTTGGAAGCAGAACCCGCACGGGTACTGTCGGGCGGACAACGCAAGCTCCTGGAACTGGCGCGCGTGCTGATGGCGGACCCAGAGACCATTCTGCTCGACGAACCGGCTGCCGGCGTCAATCCGACGCTGCTCGAACTCATCATCGATCGTGTGCTGGATCTCAATGGTCAGGGCCGATCGATCCTGCTGATCGAACACAACATGGACATGGTCGCCCGGCTATGCGGCCGTGTTGTCGTCATGGCTGCAGGAAAACTGCTGACGGAAGGGACCCCCGACGAGATTTCGCGCAACCGCGCCGTGATCGAAGCCTATCTCGGCGAGGTCGCAGCATGACGGAACCGCATTCGATCGCGCTGTCGACGCGAGCCCTGGTCGCAGGCTACGAACCCGACCTGCCGATCGTGCGCGGCGTCGACTTTTCGGTCCGCAGTGGCGAGCTCGTCATCGTTCTCGGCCCCAACGGCGCCGGCAAATCCACCTTCGTCAAGGCGATCGCCGGACTGGTGCCTATCCATTCAGGTGCCACCCTGCTTGGCGATTTCGACATCACCGCTGTGCCAACGCACGAGAAGATCCGGCACGGTCTGGCCTTCGTGCCGCAGACCGAAAACATCTTCGCAACCATGTCGATCCACGACAATCTGCTGCTGGCCGCAAATGTTCTGCCCCGGGAAAAGCGCAGCCGCCGCGTCGCCGACCTCTACGCAATGTTCCCTGATCTCGCGGCGCGCCCGTCACTGCGCGCCGGCCTGCTTTCGGGAGGCCAGCGCCAGATGCTGGCGGTGGCGCGGGCGCTGATCGTCGAGCCGAGCGTGCTGATCCTGGACGAGCCCTCGGCCGGCCTTTCTCCCAAGATCGTGCAGGATGTCTTTTCACAGCTGAAGGCAATCAACGACACCGGTGTCACCATCATCCTGGTCGAGCAGAATGTGAAGGCAGCACTCGCCATCGCGGACCGCGCCGCGATCCTCGTCGAGGGGCAGCTGCGTCATGAGGGACCGGCAGCCACACTCGCCGCAGACCCGATCGTCGCCGAACTCTATCTCGGCGCCCGTCACGCCGGAAAGGCGGCAACGCCATGAACCCGCAACTGATCATGGATGGCCTGATCGCCGGCGCGATGATCGGGCTCGGCGCCATCGGCATCACGCTCACCTATTCGATCCTGCGCTTCGCCAATTTCGCGCATGGCGAAATGATCAGCTGGGGCGCCTACCTGGCACTCGCCACCAGCGGCCTGCTCGGCTCGCTGTCTGGAGCACTGTTCAAGCCGGTCGGGCCATTCTCCTTCGGCTGGTCGCTGCCGCTTGCCATACTTGCTGCCGTGGCGCTGACGGCGGCGCTGGCGCTGCTGGTCGATGTTCTTTTGTTCGGTCCCTTGCGAAGGCGTCGCAGCGCCATCATCATCATGGTGATGGCAAGCTTCGGGGCCTCGCTGGCGTTGCGCAGCCTGCTCGAATTCCTCTTCACCTCAAAACCGGTCTACTTTTCCAAGGCCTTGCAGATCGCGCTTCCGCTCGGCGGCGGCCTGCGGGCCACGCCCGACCAGCTCCTGTCGCTGGCCGTTGCCGCTCTTCTCGTCATTGCCGTTCACATCCTGCTGACACGCACGGCAGTCGGTCGCTCCATGCGGGCCGTCAGCGAAAACCAGCAACTTGCAGGCGTTGCCGGCATCGACGTCCGCAAGGTGATCCGCACCGTCTGGGTGCTCGGCGCGGGCCTAGCCTGTATCGCAGGCGTCATGGCGGGCCTGCTGGTACAGATCAGGCCCTATATGGGTTTCGACCTGTTGTTGCCGTTGTTTGCAGCGGCGATCCTCGGCGGTATCGGCAGCGTGCCCGGCGCGATGCTGGCCGGCCTGATCGTTGGCCTTGCGGAAGCGCTCGGCGTGCAGCTGATCGGCGCAGAATGGCGCGCAGCCGTCGCTTTCATGATCCTCGTCTTCGTCCTGTTGCTGCGTCCGCAAGGGCTGTTCGGGAGGGCCGAATGAGCGTGGAACTGATCGCCTATGTCGCGTTCTTCCTGACCATGGCCCTGACCTATGCCGTCATGTGCCTGGGTCTCAACGTGCAGTGGGGGCAGACCGGTCTGTTCAACGTCGGCGTCGCCGGTTTCGTGGCCATCGGTGCCTACGTCTCCGCGCTGTTGACCACACCCGATGCACCGGACCGTTTGGGTGGCTTTGGCCTGCCGATACTGGTGGGCTGGCTGGGAGCCGCGCTTGCCACGGGCTTTGCCTCGTTTCTTGTTGGCTGGCTGACGATCAGGCTGCGCGCCGACTATCTCGCCATCGCCACCTTCGGCGTCGCGGTAACGGTGCAACTCGTCGCCCTAAACCTGCAAAGCATCACCGGTGGCCCCTTCGGCATAGGCTTCATTCCAAGACCCTTCGCCACCCTGGCCGGCGATCCGCTGGCCTTCAGCCTGCTCAATCTCGGCGTGCTGATTGTCGTGGTCGTCCTGCTCTACCTCGCGCTCGAACATTTATTGCGCAGCCCGTGGGGACGCGTGCTGCGCGCCATCCGGGAAGACGAAACAGCAGCGCTGGCGCTCGGTAAGAATGCGACCAGCTTCCGCCTGCAGGCCTTCGCCATCGGCGGTGCCATCATGGGCCTCGCCGGAGCCACCCAGGCGCATTTCGTCGGCTTCATCGCGCCTGACAATTATGTCCCGCTGCTCACCTTCCAGGTCTGGGCCATGCTGATCGTCGGCGGCTCAGGCAACAATCGCGGCGCCATTCTCGGCGCGGTCCTGGTCTGGGGTATCTGGGCAGCTTCGGCCGGTGCCATCGCCTCGATGTTCCCACCGGACCAGCAGGCTCGAGCTGCTGCCCTGCGGATCGTGCTGATCGGCGTCGGCCTGTGCGCGATCCTGCTGCTGCGGCCACGCGGTATTCTCGGCGAAGAGCGCGTGGTTTCGCGCCACCTCGCCCGACTGAAACCTGCACACCTGACGGCATCCAAACCCAACCTTTCCGATTCCGAGCGAGGCCAAGATGCCAACCATTCCTGAACGCACGACGCTGACCGGGCTCGATATCAGCCGGTTGCTGTGCGGCCTGTGGCAGGTCGCGGATATCGAAAAAGGCGGCACGACGCTCGATCCGGAGCGAGGCGCCGATACCTTGCAGGCCTATGCCACGGCAGGGTTCGACACGTTCGACATGGCCGACCATTACGGCAGTGCCGAAGTCATCACGGGCCGACTGCTGGCCCGCTACCCGGAGGGCAAGCGACCACTGGCTTTTACCAAGTGGTGCCCGGAACCCGGCCCGATGACAGCCGATGTGGTGCGAAAAGGCGTACAGGAGCGACTAGACCGGCTCGGCGTTGCAAAGATCGATCTGCTGCAATTTCATTGGTGGAGCTTCGAACATCCGGCATGGCTGGATGCGCTGCACGAAATGGCGCGTCTCAGGCAGGAAGGACTGATCGGGGCGATCGGTGTCACCAATTTCGATGCCGCGCATCTGGGCCTTGCCCTTGCCGATGGTATCCCGCTTGCCTCCAATCAGGTTTCCTTTTCCCTGGTCGACCGCCGCGCCGCCGGAGCGCTTTCCGAGCTTTGCATGCGCAACGGGGTCCGGCTGTTCGCCTACGGAACCCTATGCGGCGGTTTTCTGTCAGACAAATGGCTGGGTGCGCCGGAGCCGGCGTCGATCCCCGACTGGAGCCGTTCGAAATACAAGCGCTTCATCGACACCGCCGGCGGCTGGGAAGCTTTCCAGGGCGTGCTTGGTGCGGCGGAGGAAGTCGCGCGCAAGCACAAGGTCTCGATCTCCAACGTCGCGACACGCTGGGTGCTGGACCATCCGTCCGTCGCTGCAGCCATCATCGGCGCACGGCTCGGCGAAAGCGAGCATCGCGACGACAATCTGAAAGTCTTCTCGTTCGCGCTCGATGAAGAGGACCAGGCTCGGCTTGAAACAGCTTTTGCCGGGACACAGCCCATCCCCGGTGATTGCGGTGACGAATATCGCCGTCCACCCTTCCTGACCGCTTCGGGCGACCTCAGCCATCATCTCGACGCACTGCCATCGATCTATGTGGCCGCGTCTGTTCCAGGACGGCCGGGGCGCTCACGCGTCTCGTCCGGCAGCATCTGGGAACCCGTCGCCGGCTTCAGCCGCGCGGTGCGGGTGAAGGATACGATCCGGGTTTCCGGCACGACCGCCACCCATGGCGCAGACCGTTGCGTCGCGCCCGGCGACGTCGGAGCACAGACAACCTACATCCTCGACAAGATCCTGGCTTCGATCGCAGCACTCGGCGGCCGGGCAGAGGATGTCGTGCGCACGCGCATCTATCTTCGCGATGCTTCCCTGTGGGAGCCGGCATCGCGGGCGCACGGCCGCGTCTTCGGCGAAATCAAACCGGCGAACACCATGATCGCGGCCGGTGACCTCATCGGCGACTACGAGGTCGAGATCGAAGCGGAGGCGGTCGTCGACTGATCCGGGCCGACTGCCTTTATTGCCTGGCTGGAGCGATCTCGCGCGGCGTCACGCCGAAACGGCGCCGGAACGCAGTCGCAAAATTGGCAGGGCTGGTGTAGCCGGCAATGTCGCTGGCTACCTGCACTGTCACCTCTCCGGCCTGCAGAGCGAGGAATGCGCGCTCCAGCCGGCGATCGCGGATGTATTCGAAAACACTGGTCCCTTCCGCCTGGCGAAACAGTCGCTGGAGGCCACTGGCACTGATACCGGCAGCTCGGGCGATCATTTCCACACTCAGCACACCACCCGGCCGACTGTCGATAAGTTCCTTGGCCCGCCGCAGCCGGACGATATCCTGACGAGCGATGCCGTCGCCCGACGAGAGCCTGCGCCCGGATTGCGTGACGGTGGCGAGAGTCTCGAGGATGATCTCGATGGCGCGGCCCTCCAGATACAGCTTGTGCAATGCCGGCGAGAGTCCGGAAGGCGCCATCACCTGCTGCACAAGATCGATGACTCGTGGCGTCAATGTCCAGGCATGATGCGCCAGATGGTCCTTCAGGAACCGTCCGGCCGGCCGGGCGTCGTGCATCTCTTCGAGCCCGTCGCGGTCGAACCACTCCGGCGTAGCCGAGACCACGAGATGACGCACATGCTGTCGACCACGCGAGGCTCGCCGGAAACTTTCCGAATTCACACTCATGATGGCACTACCGCGCATGGCGCTTCGCGGATCGCCCTTGAACTCGAAATGGCGATCACCGATGTCGAGGTCGACCTGCCCATCGAGGAAGATGATGCATGACAAGCCTTCCTTGAGGTGGGAGGTCACGGTGAACATCCGTTCCTCGATGACGTCGCCGCCGTGAAGAAAGAGGCCGCTGCGCAATTCCTGATGCAGCAGCCTGCCTTCGATCAGGGTATCCTCATCGGCAAGACGATCGTCGGGACTGTCGAGAACGACCCCGTCCCTGGCCATGAAGTCGCGGACACGCACCCGCTTGCCTTGCTCAGGCCCGTCGAGACTTCTGTCCGTTTGTGGCACCGTCGACATCGCTTTCCGCTCGCATACCAACTAGCGGCATCGCAAGGCTGAAGAATCATTCCCACGCAAAGATGTCTGACCGTCCGGCAAAGGTCCCGGCGTTGTCACATATGCTTTGCTGCCCTATCCACTACTTTAACTTGACAAATGTAGTCAAATTTATTTGGGGCTTGGAATGGTTCGAATTTGTGTCACGGAATATCAGGCAGGCAAGGCATGGGATGCCTGGCATGGTCGTCTGTTGCGTGCCTCGATCCTGGCTTTCGGTGCCGTGTTGGCGCTGCCATTGTCGGCAGGCGCCCAGAATGCAAAAGAAACCACCCAGCTCGAGAAGATCACCCTTGAGGGCGAAAGCGCGCGTGGTCCTGACAAGGGCATCGTCGCCAAACAGAGCACGAGCGCGTCGAAGACCAGCACGCCGCTGAAGGAAACGCCACAGGCTGTCAGTGTCGTCACGCGCAACCAGATGAAGGCCCAGGGCGTCGACAGCGTCGCAGACGCGCTGCGCTACACGCCAGGCGTTCTCCCCGATCCAAACGGCTTCGACGTCCGCTACGACTGGCTCTACATTCGCGGCTTCAACGCCTTCGGCACGACCTGGCTCGACGGATTGGTCATGCCTGGTGATCCATCCGGCTATGCCACGCCGACCATGCATCCTTTCGCGCTCGAGCGCGTGGAAGTCATCAAAGGCCCAGCCTCCGTCCTCTACGGGCGTGCCGTACCCGGCGGACTGGTCAATCAGGTCAGCAAGCGGCCGCAGCAAACGCCACACCGCGAAGCGTCGATCAAGACGAGCGGTTTCGGCGGCATCGAAGGCGCCATCGACGTGACCGGGCCACTGACGCCGGATGGCGAATGGCTCTACCGCTTCACCGGCTTGGCCAAGAACATGCATACCCAGATCGACATGGAGCGTGATCGCAAGATCATGTTGGCTCCGAGCGTGACCTGGAACCCTTCGGCCGACACTTCGCTCACGCTCTATGGTTACTACCAGCGCGACCGCGACATCTTCAGCCCGCGTTTCTACCCGGCTGCCGGCACATTGCTGCCCAATCCCGCCGGGCAAATCCCGCGCGACCTCTTCCTGGCCGACCCCAATGCCAACCAGTTCAACCGCGACTTCTTTGCCGCCGGCTACGAGTTCTCGCACCGCTTCAGCGAGACATGGACGGTACGCCAGAACCTGCGTTATGCACGCTCGGAGCAGGATATGTTCCTGGCCCTGGTCAATCCGGCCTTTGCCTACACCGGTGCGCCATCCAGCCAGTTGAACCGGGTTTCCGGCGTCGCGGATGACACGCTGTCCACCTTTGCGGTCGACAATCAGGCCGAGGCGGTGTTCGACACCGGTGCACTCAACCACACCGTGCTGTTCGGCCTCGACTATGTGCACAGTGTCTCCGATACCAACTTCGGCAATACTGGGCCCGGCGTGAACGTGCCGCCGCTCGACTTCCTCAATCCGATCTACGGACGGATCATCCCGAATGCTCCGATCCAGCGCTCGGGCCTGCAGAAGCAGGATCAGGTCGGCTTCTACGCCCAGGATCAGATTCTTGTCCTCCATGGGCCAGCGCGAGGCGATCGCCTTCGGCGAAGGGGTCGCCACCACGATGCGATTGAAATTCGAGAAGATCGACCGGAGCCTCATCCCAGGCGCAGCCAAACACGCAATGGAAGCCCCCGCTGGGGACGGCAGCGATGTTGACCTTGTCGGCATCGTCGAGCGGTTGCGCAACGTGCCGAAGCCGCAGCCGGCGATGAATTTCTCGGAGGTCGTCGACACGACGCGGCAAGCCGGAGATTCGGACTATCGCAAGCCCGCGCCGGCGCCTCGGCCACAACCGGATGATGATTTCGACACCCGTTATGGTCTCAAGCCGGCAACATTCGGCCTCAAGCCGCAAAACGACTGAAAGCGCGTGAGTTGACCGAGGCTGCGATCAACGCCTGAAGCGATGACGTCACCATGGACGTGGGTCAGGCTGCGCAAACCCGATTACGGCCCTGACGCTTGGCTTCATAGAGCTGCTTGTCGGCCCTTCGGTAGAAAGCCTCAGCGGTCTCGGAATCCTCCCACACCGCCAGCCCGACGCTGGTGGTAACCTTTAGCCGCACATTGCCATTCAGGATCGTCAGGTTGGCGACCCCCTTGCGGATCCGCTCGGCGAACTTCCGCAACAGCTCGATGTCCATGTTGGGCGTAACGACCGCGAACTCCTCGCCACCCAGGCGCGCCACGACGTCGTGGTAACGGGTCATGCCTTTGAGACATCCCGCAACGGCCCGCAGGACTTCGTCGCCGACGTCGTGGCCGTGCGTGTCGTTGATCGACTTGAAATGATCAAGGTCGAGGATCATCAACCCGACCGGTTTCCCGATACGGTGGAACTCGGCGATGTATTCACGCAGCGCATCATCAAAGAAGCGTCGGTTCTGCATGCCGGTCAGTCCATCTGTCAGGGCAGCGTGTTCCAGCGTCTCCGAGCGGGCACTGAGCGTCGCCGTCATCGCCCTCAACTTGCCCTCCTCGCGCACCTGGTCACGGATCAACGGGTAGATGAAGAACACGCCAAAGAAAAATGCGGTTGCCAGAAGAACACCGACCGCAAACAGCAAGGTGCCAAGGTAGCTGATGTTCTGGCGGGCTTCAGCAACGTCATCGATCTGGGCAGCGGTGGTATCCAGCAAACCATAGGCATGCAGCGTCACCATGCCCGCAGCAAGGATCACGAAGATAAAGACGAAAAAGGCGTGTTCGGCCTTATGAAATCGCATGCCAACCCAGCCCATAGCGACACGAGAGCTTTATGGCATGCGCAGGCTTACGCCACAGTTAACTTGCACAATCCTTACGAGTGCAGAGTTAATACTAAAAAGTCTATTCAATTTCCTTTTTGATTGCCGCCCACACCACGTCGATCATGGTTTCATTTGGCAACAATCTTTGCCATTCAACCCCGAACTGATTGCGGAACCAGGTGGATTGGCGTTTGGCATATTGTCTTGTGGCGATCTTGGCGCGTTCCATGGCTGTCCCGGTGTCCATCCCTCCATCCAGAACTGCCTGCAGTTCGCGCACGCCAATTGCCTTCATGGCAGGAAGCGCCGGATCAAGGTCGAGCGCCAGAATCTGCCGGACCTCTTCCAGCGCACCGTGTTCGATCATGCTATCGAAACGCCGATTGATGCGCTCCCTCAGGATTTCGCGGTCCGGTTCGATGACGAAGCACCGTGCGCTGCCACGATCGATCAGCGGCTCGCCACGCTGGCCTTGCCAGGACAGGATCGAGCGGCCCGAGGCATCCAGCACCTCCAGAGCGCGCGCTATGCGCTGGCCGTCATTTGGCCGTAGCTGCATGGCCACCGCCGAATCCCGCAGCATCAATTCGCGATGCAGACGCTGCGCGCCGCGCTCCACCAGCTCGTGGCGCCAACGCTCGCGTATATGCGATGGAATCTCCGGCATGTCCGAAATTCCTTCGACGAGCGCTCTGAAATAGAGGCCGGTACCGCCGACGAAAATCGGCCGAGGGCCGGTGAGAACCTTCTTTTCGATCAATTCGACAACGTCGCGCAGCCACGCCCCGGTTGAATACGGGATCGAAGGATGAATGTGGCCAAAGAGAAAATGAGGCGCGCGCGCGAGGTCCCTTGGCCCGGGGCGTGCGGTCAAGACATCCAGGATCGAATAGCCCTGCATGGAATCGGTGTTGACGATGACGCCACCAGTCCGCTCGGCGATCTCCAGCGCCAACGCCGACTTGCCGCTGGCAGTCGGGCCAGCTATCAGGATCGCGTCCTTAACGCGGCCCTCGTCGGCCGTCTTTTCCAGGGTTTCCTTCATGCCGCTTGTCGCCACGCTCGTCTCCAGTCCAGCCGGCGGCATTCTCACGCCGGCCCTTGCGAATAAGGCCTCCCAGGCGGTCGGTGCAAGCGCAACACGCTGGCTCGGCGAAACGATCGCCTGTGATCTCGTGTTGCCGGCAGCCATCGGGCATGACGAAGCTGTGGCGACCCTGGGCGCGATCCTGGCTTCCGAGCCAGTCGACGTTGCCGTTCAGGACGAAACCACACGTCGTAAGAAGATCCTGATCGCCGACATGGATTCCACCATGATCGACCAGGAATGCATCGACGAACTGGCCGACGAAGTGGGCTTGAAAGAAAAGGTCGCGGCGATAACCGCGCGTTCCATGAACGGTGAGATCGCCTTCGAGCCGGCGCTGCGTGAGCGTGTCGCGCTGCTCAAGAACCTCGACATGGCGGTGGTCGATCGCATCATCGCCAACCGGCTGACGCTTGCGTCCGGCGGCCGCGCGCTGGTGAAGACAATGCGCAAGGCCGGTGCCTACACGGCGCTTGTCTCCGGCGGCTTCGATGTTTTCACCAACCGCATTGCCGCCATGCTCGGCTTTCACGAAAACCGCGCCAACCGGCTGATCGAAGCGAACGGCCGCCTCACCGGCGAAGTCGCCGCCCCGATTCTGGGTCGCGCTGCCAAGGCGGAAGCGCTCCACGAAATCTCAGTCAGGCTTGGCCTTACACCTGTCGATGCCATCGCTGTCGGCGACGGCGCCAATGACCTCGACATGATCCGGCTTTCCGGTACCGGTGTTGCGCTTCATGCAAAGCCATCGGTTGCAGCCGAAGCCAAGGTCCGCATCGATCATGGCGACCTTACCGCCCTGCTCTACCTGCAGGGTTACCGTCGCGAGGAGTTCGTCGAATGAAGCCGATCCACACGACAAGGCTGATCCTGCGTAACTGGGAAGATCGTGATCGCGACCTGTTCTTCCGTATCAACAGCGACGACCGCGTGATGGAATTCTTTCCATTCCGCCGAACCCGCGCCGAAACGGACGCGAAAATCGGCGAGATGCGTGCCGATATCGCACGCAGAGGCTTCGGCTTCGCCGCGGCCGAGATCACGGCCACTGGAGAATGCATAGGCTTCGTCGGGCTGACCGGCACGGAACACCTACCCTTCCTGCCCGCGGGCACCCTTGAGATCGGCTGGCGCCTGGCGCCGGAATTCTGGGGCAAAGGTTATGTCTCCGAAGCAGCCCGGGCATGGCTCGCATTCGGCTTCGAAACGCTTGACCCCGATGAGATCGTTTCCTTCGCGGTCCGCGATAACCACCGCTCGACGGCAGTCATGGAGAGGATCGGCATGACGGCAGATCCATCGCGCGATTTCGATCATCCGGGTGTCCCGGAGAGCCATCCACATCTGCGCGCCCATACCTTCTACAGTCTGAAGCGCAAGGATTGGGAATTACAAAAAAGGGCGGCCGAATAGCCGCCCTTTTTATTTCAAGATCAGTGGTTTCCGGTGATTTCCGGAATCAATCCATCCGCACGGTCACGAAGCGCAATTCGCCGGTTTTGGACGCAAGCATCAGCAGCGCGTTCTTGCGCCCCTGTTGCTTCAGCGAGGCGATGCGATCGACGACATCCTTGGGCGTCGCTACCGATTCCTGTCCGATCTCGGTGATCACCTCGCCCGGCTGGATGCCGCGCTCGGCCGCGGCCGAATCCTTGGCGACCTCAGTGACGACCACGCCGGAAACATCGGCGGCAATACCGAACTTGCCGCGCGTGTCGTCGTTCAGTTCGCCAATCGACATGCCAAGCACGGTGGCAGCGGCCACAGGCGCAGCCTTGCCGTCCTTGCCCGGCTCACCCTTGCCTTCGGCGTCGGCCAGCTTCTCACCGTCCTCAAGGCGGCCGAGCGTAACCTTGACGGTCTGCTCCTTGCCCTTGCGGATGATGATGACGTCGACGGCCTTGCCGACCGGGCTCTCCGCGACGACGCGCGGCAGGTCGCGTGTTTCCTCGATATCCTTGCCGTCGAATTTGGTAATGACATCGCCGGCCTGGATCGAACCATTATCGACCGGTCCGCCCTTGATGATACCGGCCACCAGAGCGCCCTTCGGCTCCGCCATGCCAAGGCTCTCGGCAATGTCCTTCGTGACGGGCTGGATACGCACGCCCAGCCAGCCACGCCGCGTTTCGCCGAACTGACGCAACTGGTCGACAACACCAGCGGCTAGCTGGGACGGGATCGAAAAGCCGATGCCAATCGAACCGCCGGACGGTGAGATGATCGCCGTGTTGATGCCGATGACCTCGCCGTTCATGTTGAACAGCGGACCGCCGGAATTGCCGCGGTTGATGGCCGCGTCGGTCTGGATGAAGTCGTCATAGGGGCCAGAATTGATATCGCGGTTACGCGCCGAGACGATACCGACCGTGACGGTGCCGCCGAGGCCGAACGGATTGCCGATCGCCATGACCCAGTCGCCGATGCGCATCTTGTTGGAATCGCCGAACTTCACGGCGGTCAGCTTGTGGCCCTTGGGATCCACCTTCAGCACCGCAATATCGGTCTTGGTATCGGTGCCGACCAGCTTCGCCTTCAGTGTCACCCCGTCGGAGAAATTCACCTCGATGTCGTCGGCATCCGCGATGACGTGGTTGTTCGTGACCACGATGCCCTCGACGGCATCGACGACGAAGCCGGAACCCAGCGACTGCACTTTCTGCGCACCGCCGCCTTTCTGGCCGCCGCGATCCTTGAAGAAGTCGTCGAAGAAATCCTGGAACGGAGAGCCTTCGGGCAGCTGCGGCATCGGCACGGCGCCCGGACCTTCGCTGCCCTTCACCGTCTGGGACGTCGAGATGTTGACGACTGCACCAAGCAATCCTTCGGCGAGATCGGCGACCGAAGCCGGGCCATTGGCCGCTGGCGCCGCCTGCGTTTTGGCCGGAGCCTGGGTTTGCGCAATGGCAGGTGGAACAGCAGCAGCGCCAAGCATCAGCGCCGCGGTGGCGGCGGCAAGCGTCTTGCTTGCTGCACGCAGGATGGATTGGGACTTCATCAGGGCCTCCCGGCAAGTCAGCAAGAACGCTTTCAACGACATATCGTCAGTGTGAAAAGAAATAAGGCACGTTTACGGCCCTGACCACCCGGTGACGACAAATCCCCAAGGTGACGCCGCATCCTTCAACCGCGTACCAGCCAGACTATGCCAACACCGGCTGCGATTGCTGCCAGCCCGCCAATCCTCAACACGCCTTCCGGCATGGCAAGGACATCGGTGGCAAGCCGCTTGGCCAGACGTGGAAAGCCGCCATAGACGAGGCCCTCGACGACGAGGACCAGGCCCATGGCGGCAAAAAAATCCTGCACGGTCTATTGCGCAGGCTTCGGAGCCGTCGGAGCAGCCCCGCCCGCCGGATCCCGGAAGTAGCGGAAGAACTCCGAATTCGGCGACAGCAGCATGGTCGTGCCGGTGTTATCCAGCGCCGTACCATAAGCGTTCATCGAGCGGTAGAAATCGAAGAATGCCGCATCCCGGTTGTAGGCGTTGGCGAAGATCGCGCTGCGCTCCGCATCGCCCTGACCGCGCAGGATTTCCGATTCCTTGTTGGCCTCGGCGACAATCTCGACCACCTCGCGGTCAGCACGCGCCTTGATGCGCTGCGCAGCTTCGTTACCGCGTGCGCGCAGCCGCTCGGCTTCCGCCAGACGCTCGGCCTTCATGCGGTCGTAGGTCTGCTGCGAGACTTCGGCCGTCAGGTCGGTGCGGCGGATACGAACGTCGTCGATCTCGAGACCGAGCGACGTTGCGTCCGGACGCAGCTGGTCGCGCACTTCACGCATCATGATGCCGCGCTCTTCGGAGAGAGCGGCTTCAAAAGCACGCTGGCCGTAAACCCGACGCAGCGCCGCATCGAGACGCGTCTTCAGCCGCTGCTCGGCCAGTTCGATCTGGCCGGAAACCGCGGAACGGAAAACGCGGGGATTGGAAATGCGGTAGGCGATAAAGGCATCGACCTCGAAGAACTTGCCGCCCGAAACCTGGACACGGATGTTGTCGAGGTCAAAACGCAGCACGCGCTTCTCGACGAGTTGCACGGTATCGGCGTCGAAGAACGGGAACGGCGCCTTGAAATAGATACCGGGGTCGCTCTTGACGTCGATGATTTCGCCGAAACGCAGCACGATCGCCTGCTGGCGGGCGTTGACCACGAAAACCGACGAATAGAGCAGGAACAACAGGACGGCGACGGCGACGATGATCGCGGGAAGACGATTGGCCATTACTGGTTACCTCCCGAGGTCTTCGGCTGAAGTGCCGGCAGAGGCAGGTAAGGCACGACACTCTGACCGTTGGCGTTAGGCTCGACGATTACCTTGCTGGAGTCTCTCAGCACTTTCTCCATCGTTTCCAGATACATGCGACGGCGCGTTACGTCAGGCGCCTTGGCGTATTCGTCATAGATCGAGATGAAGCGCTGCGCTTCACCCTGTGCTTCCTGCACGACGCGGTTCTTGTAGGCAGCGGCCTCTTCGCGGACCTGCGCCGCCTGACCACGAGCCTGACCGAGCTTCTGGTTGGAATACTGGTTTGCTTCTTCGACGAAGCGGTCCTCGTCCTGCTCAGCGCGCTGCACTTCGTCGAACGCGTCAGCCACTTCGCGTGGCGGGGCTGCATCCTCGATGGACACGGCATTGACCGTCAGGCCTGCCTTGTAGCTGTCAAGCGTCGCCTGGATATTCTCACGCACAACGGTCGCGATGCCCTGACGGTCGTCGCGGAAGATATCCTGCGCCGGGCGCTGGCCGACGGCCTCGCGCATCGCGCTTTCGGCCACCTGCCTCAACATTTCGTCCGGATCAGCGACATCGAACAGGAACGCGCGCGGGTCGGCCACCTGATAAGCCACCGAAAACTGCACGTTGACGATGTTCTGGTCACCCGACAGCATCAGCCCGGACGTGTTGCCGCTACGGGCGCCACCGCCGATATTGACCAGTTGTTCGGAAATCTTGGCGGTCTCGACTGTTTCGATCGGCCACCAATGGAAATGCAGGCCAGGCTCGGAAAGCTGTTCCTTCGGCTTGCCGAAGCGCAATTCCACCGCCACCTCGTCAGGCTGAACCGTATAGACGGCCTTGAAGAGCCAGCCCGCGATCAGCACGAGCGCGATCAGGAGATAGACCGCCGGACTACCGCCCCCGCCGGGAAGCGCGTTGCGCAACCGGTCCTGGCCGCGGCGGATGATGTCTTCGAGATCGGGCGGCGTGCCCTGCGGGCCGCTTGGTCCACGCGGACCTTGCCCCCATGGGCCTTGGTTGTTACCGCCGCCGCCTCCCCAGGGGCCGCCGCCTCCACCGCCACTCTTGTCGTTCCAGGGCATGAATGTCCTTTCGCTGGGATTCCCTCACACGCCGGGAGCCGGCGCAAAATCCTTGTCGTCCTTCTATAGGGATGCCTCAGCGCGCTTTCAACGCGTCCACCTTTTAATGCGCTGTTCTTAGCTGCAGTTTGGCCGCGACGCTTTGTCGTGGTTAACCCCGAACCGACCTTTCGTAGACGACATGACGTGTCTGATGGCTGTCCTTCTCGCCGGCAGGAATGTCTTCGGAACTGACGATGCGCCACATTTCTGGATCGATCGCCGGGAAGGAAGTATCTCCTTCAATCGAAGCAAGCACATGCGTGACGTGCAAGCGATCGGCCAACGGCAGCGCCTGTGCATAGATCTGACCACCGCCAATGACACAGATTTCGTCTGCGGCAGCCATGCAGCGACCGCGAATGCGGGCAAGCGCCAGACCATCCTCCAGGGAGGTCACAACTTCAGCCCCCTCCGCCTGGTAGGAAGGATCACGGGTGACGACTATGTTCAATCGCTCCGGCAGCGGGCGCTTGGGAAAACTCTCCCAGGTCTTGCGGCCCATGATGACGGGTTTGCCCAGCGTATCTGCCTTGAAGCGCTTGAGATCGGTGGAAAGCCGCCATGGCAGGCCGCCCTCGCGACCGATGATCCCGCTTTCGGCGATGGCGACATGGATTGATACGAGCATCACTTGCCGCTTTCATTTTCGGGTCTGTTGAGCAGCAGGATGTCGATGTCGCGCTCCGGCACGAAATCCTCCGCCGTCATCTCGAAGGTCGTTGGTCCGGTCTTCTTCACACCGGTGCCGCAGAAGGAAACGAGAGACCGCGCATCGATCTTGTCCACCGTGAGCTTGAACTTGCCGATGCTGCCGGTTGCCCAGTTGCCGCCAGTGGTCAGGATATAGGCTATCCGGCTCTCATAGAGCTGCGGACTGCTGTCGGTATTGTCTTTCTGCGCCTTGCGCACTGCCGCCTCGAAGGTGTCATCCATGCAATAGCGGCGCTTGTAGCTGTCATACTCGCCTTCAAACTTGCCATCGTTGAAGAAAGAGAGCCCGGCCGTTGCGCCGACGCTCGGCTTGTAGCGATGCGAGACATGCACGGGCTTGCCAGCCGGAAAGGCCGCACGCCACCAGAAGGTCGAGCGCAATTGCCAGTAAGGTGAGCGCACGCTTTTCCAGCCGGAACCATCGTCATACTGATCCATGACGATGATGCCGCGTGCCAGCCAGTCGTCCGCCACCGGCTGCGGCAGCTTTGCAAGCGCCGCCAGCGCCGCTTTGCCATAAGGATAGAGCGGAATGTTCTGCGCCTTGAGTTCGACACTGATATCGACCCCCACCGCAAAGGCTTTCTGCTCCAGCTCAGGTTTGACGGCAGCGCCATCCACCGTCACCTCGAAACCGAGAAAGTTGTCGCTGCCCTCTTCCGGTATGGAAGGCATCTCGTAAGGGTTGGCTTCGATTTCCGGCAGCGGGAAAGCGACAATGGTGCTCACGTCCGCGCCGGATGTGTTGCGGAAGAAGTAGTCGACCGTAACCTTGTCAGGCGAGATGAAAAGATCCTCGCTATCCATCGAGACAACATCGTTGCGTGACAGGATGAGCCCGCCAGCACCAAGCTCCGCAGTGGAATCATTGGCAAAGGCCGGAGCTACGACAAGCGCCATGCTGAGCGTCAGCGCAATGCGGACCATCGAAGCGATTCCCCTTCTGAAGAAGCGAGGAGAGCCTACTTGCTTCGGACGCCGCATCAAAGCCTTTCGATCGTCGCCAGTGGCGCTCTGGACAGGCTGGCGAGGATCGGGCAGGACAGCGCCATGCGTAAGGTTCTCGTGATCGGCATCGGCGCCGGCAACCCCGAACATGTGACGGTGCAAGCCATCAATGGCCTGAACCGCGCCGACGTACTGTTCATTCCTGACAAGGGCGCAAGGAAGAACGAACTTGCCGAGCTACGCCGCGATATCTGCGACCGTTTCGTCACCAATCCGGCATCGCGCCGGGTCGAATTCGACGTGCCGCTACGCGCCGAGCCGGCGCCGTCCTATCGCGCGACTGTCGATGACTGGCATGAGGAGATCGCCGGCATCTACGAGCACCTGCTGCTTGAAGAAATCGCCGAGGATGGCTGCGGCGCCTTCCTGATCTGGGGTGATCCCTCGCTCTACGATTCCGCACTCCGCATCCTGGATCGCGTCAGCCGGCGTGGCAATGTCGGCTTCGAACTGGAGGTCATCCCCGGCATCACCGCCATTCAGGCATTGGCTGCCGGCCACAAGATGGCTTTGAACCGCATCGGCGACCCATTCCTGGTCACGACCGGACGTCTGCTGGCGGAACGGGGCTTGCCCGAAAACGCAGGCACCACAGTTGTGATGCTGGACGGCAAGTGTTCGTTCCAGTCGGTCGTCGACAAGGACGCCATCATCCACTGGGGCGCCTATCTCGGCACCGCTGACGAAATCCTGATTCATGGCCGCCTGGGCGACGTCGAAGATGAGATCGTCAAAACCCGTGAAGCCGCCCGGCTGCGCAAGGGCTGGATCATGGACACCTATCTGCTGCGCAAACCGGAATAGTGGGCGCAGGCCGTCACGCCGCGTCGATTTCAGCCTGCAGAGCCTCCATGTGCGCCTGCGCCGCAACAGTGGCAGCCCGTTCGATCGCCCGGTAGCGGCTGACCACTGCCAGCCCCACCGCCGTCAATTGCGCGCCGCCTCCCTTGCGCCCTCCGGTCTGTGCCGCCACCAGCGGCTTGCCGAAGACGCGATTCATGTCTTCGACCAGATCCCATGCGTGCTTGTAGGACATCTCCATGCCCCGCGCTGCCGCCGAGATCGAGCCGAAAGCAGCGATCTGTTCCAGCAGTTCTATCTTGCCGGGACCGATGCGGCCGTCGGGGTCGAGATTGATCCGCAGGCTGAGAGAAGGCATGTTTTCCTCCCGCTTTATCTCGCTGCTCGTTATTCCCGCCGTTATTCCATGGGAGAATAGCGCATGGCAAGAGGCCGTCAGGCGTCGAACTGTACCTTGGGAGCGGCCGCCATGTTAGCCTGGTCGAAACTCACGGTCTTGATGACCGCGAACACGTCGCGCCCCGAGGCAAGCGACAGCGCATGTTGCGACTGCCGCGTGATGCGCGCCATCACCGCCACCCCGTTGCAATCGATCCTGACTTCCACGGCCGCTCCCTCGCCGGGCCCGATCGCCGCGATGCGACCGGCCAGCACGTTGAGCGCACTCAGGCCATGCGGCTTTTCGGTTGCGATCATCACGTCGCGCGCACGAATGCGGACCCGCACCGGCTGGCCAACAGCCACCTGCACGTAGGGAACGCGGATCTCGCCTGCCGGCGAGCCAAGCACGGTCATGCCGAAACGCTCGTCGTGATGCAGCACGCGCGTGTCCAGCACAGCCCCGCCTTCGACACGCTCCTCATGGGAAAGCAGGTCGAGCCGCTGCATGATCTCAGTGGTTGGGCCGGCGGCGGCGACCCTGCCCTGTGCCATCACCACGACATCGCTTGCCAGCCGCGCCACTTCGGCAACCGAGTGGCTGACATAGACGATCGGGATCTTCGTCTCGTCGCGCAGCCGCTCGATATAGGGCAGGATTTCCGCCTTGCGGGCTTCATCCAGCGAGGCGAGCGGCTCGTCCATCAGCAGCAGCCTCGGACTGGCCAGCAGTGCCCGACCGATCGCCACGCGCTGTTTTTCGCCACCGGAAAGCTTGCCTGGCCGGCGGTCGAGCAGGTGACCGATGCCGAGCAGCTCGACCACGGCATCGAGATCACCATAGCGCTCGGCCGTCGGCGTGAACCAGCGGCCGTAGCGCAGGTTGGCCGCCACGCTCATGTGAGGGAACAGGCGTGCGTCCTGGAACACCATGCCGATGCGCCGCTTGTGCCTGGGGACGAAAACGCCCTTTTCGGTGTCGACCAGCACGTTCCCGTCGACGGCGATCCGACCGCGCTGCGGCCGGATCAGGCCGGCAATGGCATTTATCAGCGAGGTCTTGCCGGAACCGGAAGGGCCAAACAACGCCGTCAGCCGGCCGGAACTCTCGAAAGCCGCCTCGAGTGAGAAGCCGCCCTGCCGCTGACCGATGTCGACCGCCACGCTCATTCGATCTCCATCCGCCGGCCAACACGGCGCGCGAGCACCTCGGAGGCAACCAGCGCAGCCATCGAGATGACGATGCTGATCAGCGTCAGCCTCAGTGCCCCTTCGTCACCGCCAGGCACCTGCGTGAAGGTGTAGATCGCCGACGGCAGCGTCTGCGTTTCGTTCGGGATGTTGGAAACGAAGGTGATGGTCGCCCCAAACTCGCCCATCGCCTTGGCAAAGGAAAGGATCGCGCCGGCAATCATTCCAGGCAGGATCAGCGGAAGCGTAATGGTGGTGAAGACCCAGAGCGGACTGGCGCCCAGCGTGCCGGCGGCCGCTTCCAGCTTGCGGTCCACACTCTCGATGGAAAGGCGGATTGCTCGCACCATGAGCGGAAAGCCCATCACGCCGCATGCCAGTGCCGCCCCCGTCCAGCGGAACGAAAAAACCAGACCGAAATAGTCAGCGAAAAAGATGCCGGCCGGTCCGCGCCGGCCAAAAGCGAGCAGTAACAGATAGCCCGTTACCACTGGCGGCAGGATCAGAGGCAGATGCACGACGCCGTTAAGTAGCGTCTTGCCCCAGAATCTGCCACGCGCCAGAAGCAGCGCCACCGCGATGCCTAGCGGCAAACTGACCAGCATCGCAACCGTTGCGACCTTGATGGACAGCCGGACCGCATTCCATTCGTCGGGGCTGAGGTCCAGCAGCCAGTTCATGCGTTCCTACAGTGCCTCACTGGGTCGGCGCGAGCAGCGTGAAACCTTGCGCCTTGAAAAGCTCGCCTGCCTTAGCAGAGCGCAGGCACTTCAGGAATGCCGGCGTATCCTTGTCCTTGGATTCCGCCGTCTGGGCAACCGGATAGACGATGGGAGGATGCGTCTCTTCCGGGAAAACACCGATCACCTTGACGCCCTTCTCGGCATTGGCGTCAGTCTGATAGACGATGCCGGCCGCGGCTTCACCGGTAGCTACGAGCTTGAGTGCCGCGCGGACATTCTCAGCCTGCGCCACCTTGCCTTCGACCGAAGACCACGCGCCGAGCGATTCCAGCGCCGCCTTGCCGTACTTGCCGGCCGGGACCGCCTTGAAATCGCCCATGGCAAGCTTGCCGTCGCCAATCACCTTGGCGAGATCGAACCCCTTCTCGATCTTGACTTCGGCCTTGGAGTCCTTCGGCGCCACCAGCACGATCTGGTTGCCGAGCAGCTTCACCTCGGTGTCGGACTTGGTCAGCTTCTTGTCGGAGAGATATTTCATCCAGTCGAGGTCAGCCGAGATGAAGACATCCGCCGGCGCCCCTTCTTCGATCTGCTTGGCCAGCGCGGAGCTTGCCGCGTAGGAAATCTTGGCAGCCTCGCCGACATCCTTCTCGCAGGCCTTGTTGACCTCATCGAGCGCGTTCTTGAGGCTGGCGGCGGCAAACACGACAACCTGCTCGTCCGCACGCGCCGCAGGCGCTGCCAGCATCATCGCCCCAGCGGCCATCGCCATCAGCACCAAACCGTTACGTTTCGTCATGGAAGCTCTCCCTGATTTTGCAAACCCGTCCAGCCAGCGGCTTTGGGCGATATATCCATATGAACATAACAAAGGGAAGGCTTCTGCGCTTTTTTCGGGAAAAGAGTTTCACTGAAAACCCGTTGTAACGGCTGACCGCTACGGGCTACGGTGATCGTCCGCGCAACGACGCGCATCAGACAGAAAATCAACCAGGAGTTCCCCATGAAGATCAGTGCGCGCAACACGCTGAAGGGCAAGATCGTCGAGATCACCAAGGGTGCGACCACCTCGCATGTGCGCATCGACATCGGTGGCGCGGTGGTCACCTCGTCCATCACCAACGAGGCCGTGGCCGATCTCGGCCTTGCCGTCGGCAAGGATGCCTATGCCGTCATCAAGGCATCCGACGTCATGGTCGGCATCGACTGACTTGGTGCGCGAGAACGAAATCCGCCGGGGCGAGATCGCTGTCGACGCGCCCGCGCCGACAGACGCCGGGCTCGTCTTCATCGGCACGATCCTTACGCCGTGGGCATCGCGGCTGATGGCGCCGCGCCAGGGTCGTGCCGACGGCCCGGTCTGCCGCATCGAGATCTTTCCGCTGTGGCAGGAAGCGCTTGCCGGCATCGAGCAGTTCGAGCGCCTCGAAGTACTCTACTGGCTGCATCTGTCGCGGCGCGATCTGGTCCGGCAAAGCCCGGCCAATGACGGTTCCGCGCGCGGAACGTTCGCCCTGCGCTCGCCGGTCAGGCCAAACCCGATCGGCACCTCCATCGTCACGCTGGTTGGCGTCGAAGGCTCGACCCTGCTGGTGCGCGGTTTGGACTGCCTGGACGGGACACCGCTGCTCGATCTGAAGCCGGACCGCGCGCTGTTCACCCCAATTGCCCCGCCGCAGCCAGGCGATTTCGAAGTCGGTTGAATTGACGATGGCCGGAACCGCTTTTCCGGCCTGAAGGTCAAACCGCGATCGGCGCCTTGATCGTCGCATCGGCGACGTAGTTTTCCAGCCGGAAATCCTCGAAGCGGAAGGCGAAGAGGTCCCTCACCTCCGGATTGATCCACATCGTCGGCAGCGCCTTTGGCTGGCGACGAAGCTGTTCGTGCGCCTGCTCGAAATGGTTCGAATAGATGTGCGCGTCGCCAAGCGTGTGCACGAAATCGCCCGGTTTCAACCCGGTCACCTGCGCCACCATCATGGTCAGCAGTGCATAGGAGGCGATGTTGAACGGCACGCCGAGGAAGATGTCGGCTGAGCGCTGGTAAAGCTGGCAGGACAATCGTCCGTCCGAAACATAGAACTGGAACAGGCAGTGGCAGGGCGGCAGCGCCATCTGTTCCACTTCCGCAGGGTTCCATGCCGAAACGATGAGCCGGCGCGAATATGGATTGCAGCGGATTTCGCGCAGCAGGTTCTCGATTTGGTCGATCGTGCCGCCATGCGCATCGGGCCAGGAACGCCACTGCTTTCCGTAAACCGGACCAAGATCGCCGTTGGCGTCGGCCCACTCGTCCCAGATCGAAACGCCGTTGTCGTTGAGATATTTGATGTTGGTGTCGCCGGCCAGGAACCACAGCAACTCGTGGATGATCGACTTGAGGTGCAGCTTCTTGGTGGTCAGCACCGGGAAGCCCTGCGCCAGATCGTAGCGCATCTGGTAGCCGAACACCGAACGCGTCCCGGTGCCGGTACGGTCACCGCGGTCGGTGCCGTTCTCAAGGACATGGCTGAGCAGATCGAGATATTGGCGCATCGCTATCGCCCTGATTCGCGGTTTTGGCGTTGGCCGCGATCATACCCGGCCAATGCTTGCCAGGCTATTGCCTATAGCAATTCCAGGAAAAGTGCGTAGCGGTTTTCCGTCCGGAATTGCGTCAAAACAAAAAGTTAGAGCGTTTTCGCGTTTCCGTAGAAAATGGAAACGCTCTAGACAGACCAAACCACAGCATTCCGGCGCGGGAGCGCGCCGGGGGTATCGTCAAACAATGCAGGAAGCTGGAAAACTCAGAGCGAGCCGAGCTTGCCGAGGTCCTTGGCGACCAGATAATAGAAGGTCACCCGGTTCTTGGTGTTGTCTGCGCTCATCGCCTTGCAGGTCTTCTCGATCGCAGCGTCGGCTTTGGCGGCATCAGCAATGCCGAGCTTCTTGCCGACCCAGCTGTCACGCACGCGCTTCAATTCTTCCGGATCGGTGCAGGACACCAGCGAGGAGTCGCGGTTCCTGAGCGCGATGCCCAGGTGCTTCACGATCTTGTCGACGACATCGGCGTTGGCGCCGGCGTCATACTTCTTCACGTCTGCAAGATAATCGCTCATCAGGAATTCCCCTCATCGGAGCCATGTCTGTCCGGTGAGACAACGACCGGCCGAAACCGGGTTCTCCACACCGAGGCAAACCTTCGGTTGCAGTTCGTCGCAAGTCAAGCCTCACAGACAGGGTTTGGCACAGCATCACGCTGGAATGCTTGCCTTTTTATGCTACGGAAGCTCGTTTCCGAATGAAAAGGCGGCCCAGCTAAATTAGCCGAGCCGCCCCTTCCCCGCCTCACTATGAGCGATCGCTTTCGCTCAGAATGGCGAATCCGGGAAATAGAAGTTCTTGGCATTTTCCGGGGTGATCAGCGTCGCATCGAGGATGTAGTTGCCGCTGACGGGTACCTGGTCGATCAGTGCCGCCGCAGTCAGTTCCATCGCAGTGCCGACCATGGCCGGCGGGTAGAGAACGTCGACCGGGATCATCTTGTCGCCGTCCATGACCTTCTTGATCATGTCCTTCGAGCCGGCACCGGCCACGACGTACTGGATGTCTGTGCGTTTTGCCTGCTCGATGGCCTGCAGCACGCCGACCGCCATGTCGTCGTCCTGGCACCAGACCACGTCGATCTTTGGATATTTGGTCAGGTAGTCCTGCATGACCTTGAAGGCGTCGTCGCGGTTCCAGTTGCCGAACTGGCGGTCCAGAACCTTGACCTTCGAGCCGGCGATACCCTTGTCGAAACCGTCCTGGCGCTGCTGGTCGATCGGGATCGGCAGGCCGCGGATGATGACGACTTCAGCTTCCGGCGTCTTTTCGGCAATGTACTTGCCCGCCACTTCGCCGAGTGCCGGATTGTTGCCGGCAACGTAGAGATCGCGCACGGAGTTGTCATTGCTGGACGGAGCGCGGTCGACAAGCGCCACGAACTTGCCCTTGCCTTTCACTTCCTTGATGGCGTTGACCAGCGGATCCGGATCGGACGGCAGGATCACCAGCGCATCGATGCCCTGTGTCTCCAGATCCTGCACGGCATTCGCCTGGCTGGCGGCGTCCGGCGAAGTCTTGACGATGACGTTGAGCCCTGGATGCTCTTCCATCAGCTTCTTGGCGACACGTTCGGCATGGAACACCACGCCGGCGGTCCAGCCATGGTCGGCGGCCGGGATCGAGACGCCGATCGTCTTCTTGTCCTGTGCCTGGGCAACGCTCATCAGCGCCACCATGGCGACAGCCGCCACTCCGATTAGTCGTTTTCGCATTGTTTCCTCCCTATGCTTGCAGGTCTGATCAGTCAGTGGCCGGGCGACCCGAGGACCCGGCCCCGTTTCAGGTTTTCCTCACCAGTGAACGTTGGACGAGCATGGCGATGATGATGATCGCGCCCTGGATGGCCCCGAGCAGGTACTCGCTGACAAAATTCGAAAGCAGCATGATGTTGCCGACGATCTCCAGGATGAAGGCGCCGCAGACCGTGCCCCAGATGCGCCCAACCCCGCCGCGCAACGCCGTGCCGCCAACCACCACTGCGGTGATCGCCTGCAATTCCCACATCAGGCCGGTGGTCGCGGAGGTGGAGCCAAGCCGGGGAATGTAGATCAGACAAGCCACAGCCACGCACAGCCCCTGAATCACATAGGTAAGCGTGCGCACACGGCTGACCGGAATGCCGGAATAATGCGCCACGTCCTCATTGGAGCCGACCGCGACGACATGGCGGCCGTAACGCGTGCGATAGAGCACGAAAGCGCCGATGGCAGCAGTGATGGCGATCACATAGATCGGGAAGGGTACCCCGAAAATCTCGCCGAAATAGACCGGCCGATAAAGCGACTGCACCTCCGGATTGCGCAGCGTGATGGCCCCGCCTTGCGACAGCCATGTGGTCAGTCCGCGATAAATGCCCATCGTGCCCAACGTCGCGATGAACGGTTCGATCCGTCCGACCGTGGTGATCAGGCCATTGGCCAGTCCGCAGGCGGCTCCGATCGCAAGCGCAAGCAGCGCCGCCGCCACGATCGTCATCATCGGATCGCTGACCACACCACTGTTCATGAACAGGATGGTGAGGCTCGCCACGAAGGCCACCATGGAACCGACCGAAAGGTCCAGCCCGCCCGCCGAGATGACGAAGGTCGCCCCCACCGCGATGACCGCGATGAAGGCGCTGCGCGTCAGCACATTGAGCAGATTATCGACGCTGATGAAATTCGGATTGGCGAAGGCGCCAAGCACGAGCAGCAGTGCCAACGCCACGAAGGGTGCCACTGCCCGCAGGTCCACGTCCTTCCAGGACCGTTTCGCTTTTGCCGTTGCTGCTGCCGTTTCGGTCATTCTTCTCCCACCCAAAGCACGCCGCGCATCAAGCGGCCTCTCCCGCGTGCACGCCGGTTGCCAGCACGACGATCTCGTTTTCATTCATGCGATCGCCGGCCACCTCACCCACGATATGCCCGGTCCGCATCACCAGGATGCGGTCGCACAGGCCGATCAGCTCCGGCATTTCCGACGAAACCACGATGATCGAGCGGCCTTCCGCCGCCAGCCCGGCAATGAATTTGTAGATCTGCTGCTTGGTGCCGATGTCGATGCCGCGCGTCGGCTCGTCGATGATGACGATCGACGGGTCCAGCATCATCATCTTGGCAAGCAGCAGTTTCTGCTGGTTGCCGCCCGACAGTTGGCCGGCCAGCAAATCCTTGCTGCCGGTGCGGATGTCGAATTCGGAAATTGCCTTGTCGAGGGCCTCGCGCTCCCGTGCGCGATCCACTTGTCCCCAGCGCACGAAACGTCCGAGTGAAGCCAAAGTGAGATTGACCTTGAGATCCTTGGCAAGCAGCAGGCCCTTGCCCTTGCGGTCTTCAGAAAGGTAGGCAATGCCGGCCTTCAGGCTGTCATGTACGTTGGCAAAGCTGGCCGGCTTTCCGGCAAGGCGAACCGTTCCATGCGCCGGCCGCAAGCCAACCATGCCCTCCATCAGTTCCGTACGGCCGGCACCGACGAGACCGGCAAAGCCCAATATCTCGCCTTTGCGCAACTGGAAGGAAGCGTGCTCGGCATAACCCGGCACGGACATATCCTCGACCTCCAGCACGATATCGCGTACGCCGGACGTTGACCGATCCGGATAAAGCTTGGCCACGTCCCGCCCGACCATCAGCCTGGCCATGTCGACGGGCTCGACTTCATCCGCATCGCGCGTCGTGACAAGGCGTCCGTCGCGCAGCACGGTTACCTTGTCGGCGATCTGCTTCACTTCCGGCAGACGATGCGAGATGTAGAGGACCGCCGTGCCCTTGGCGCGGATGTCGGCGATGACCTTGAGCAGCGCCTCCGTCTCCACCGGTGTCAGAGACGCGGTCGGCTCGTCGAAGATGACGAGCCGGTGCGGCACCAGCAACGAGCGTGCAATCTGCACCAGTTGGCGCTGTGCGATTGACAGCCGCCCGACCGTCACGTTGGGATCTATGTCGCCGCCGAGCTCGCGGATGGCTTTCCGTGCACCCTCGTTCATCGCCTTGTCGTCAACGACGAGGCCTCTGGCGATCTCGCGCCCGAGATACACGTTCTGGGCGACCGTCAGGTCAGGTGCCAGCAGGATCTCCTGATGCACCAGAACGATACCACGATGCTCGGCATCAACCGGCCCCGAAAACACCACCGGCTGACCGTCGATCCTGATCCCGCCTTCCGTCGGCTGAAGATGACCGGACAGAATCTTCATCAAGGTCGACTTGCCGGCACCATTTTCGCCGATAATCGCGTGAACCTGGCCGGCTTCAACCGCCAGATCGATCCCTTTCAACACCTGCACCGGGCCAAACGACTTCGAGAGCCCCGCAACGGTGAGCAGCGGAGCTGTGCCATCGGCCTGTTCAGGTGAAGGTGCCAGGCTCATCCTACCTTCGTCCACACATTGCCACCCTTCGACGAAGCGACGGCAGCCTCGATGAACTGCATGCCTTTCAAACCATCCTCGACGGTTGGATAGATCACATCGGCGTCTGGCCTCCCGCCTTCGCGGGCCGCGCGTATGGCGCGCGCGGCTTCGGCATAAATCGTGGCAAAGCCCTCGAGATACCCTTCGGGATGGCCGCCTGGAACGCGCGTCACCCGTGTCGCCTCGGCCCATGCGCCATTGCCGCCGCGGGTGAAAAGCTGCTTCGGCTGGCCGAACCGGGTAAACCAGAGATAATTCGGATCGGCCTGAACCCATTCAAAGCCGCCCTTGGTGCCGTAGACGCGCAGTTTCAGCCCGTTCTCGTGGCCGACGGCGACCTGGCTGGCCCATAGCATGCCGCGTGCACCGCCTTTGTAGCGGAGCAGGATTTGCACATCGTCGTCGAGCAGCCGGCCAGGCACGAAAGCCGTCAACTGCGCCAGAAGCTCGTCCGTCTCGAGGCCGGTGACGAAGGCGGCGAGATTGTAGGCATGGGTGCCGATGTCGCCGATCGCGCCACCCGCGCCGGAGCGTTTGGGGTCGGTGCGCCACTCCGCCTGCTTGGAGCCGGCAAGCTCAGCGCGTTCGGTCAGCCAGTCCTGCGGGTATTCCACCTGCACGAGCCGGATATCACCCAGTTCACCTGCGGCAACCATGGCACGCGCCTGCCGGATCATCGGGTAACCGGTATAGTTGTGGGTCAGCACAAAGACCTTTCCGGTCTTCTTGACCAGATCGACCAGACCCTGTGCTTCGGTGACCGTGGTGGTGATCGGCTTGTCGCAGATCACGTGGATGCCTGCTTCCAGGAACGCCTTCGCGGCCGGCGCGTGCATATGGTTCGGCGTGACGATTGAAACGGCTTCGATGCCGTCCGGTCGTGCTGCTTCGGCCTTGGCCATATCCTCGAAGGAGCCATAGGCGCGGTCCGTCGCTATACCCAGATCAAGTGCCGAGGCTTTCGCACGTGCCGGATCGGAAGACAGCGCGCCGGCCACCAGATCGAACTGGTCATCGATGCGGGCGGCAATACGATGCACTGCGCCGATGAACGCGCCCTGCCCGCCTCCGACCATGCCGAGCCGGATGCGGCCGCTCTGCGTTTCCTGCTTGCTGCCTTCGATTGCCATGATCAGCTCCTGTCCAGGCCGAGCATCTTGCGGTTCGCGGCGTCGTCGGTGCCCGCACCGGCAAAGTCGTCGAAGGCATGCTCGGTCACGCGGATGATGTGATGCTTGATGAATTCAGCGCCTTCGCGCGCACCATCCTCGGGATGCTTCAGCGCGCACTCCCATTCCAGCACCGCCCAGGAATCGAAATCGTAAGCCGTCAGCTTGGAGAAGATGCCGCCGAAATCGACCTGGCCGTCCCCCAGCGAGCGGAAGCGCCCGGCCCGGTCGACCCAGCTCTGGAAACCGCCATAGACGCCTTGACGGCCGGTCGGATTGAACTCGGCATCCTTCACATGGAAGGCCTTGATGCGCTCATGATAGATGTCGATGTAGTCGAGATAGTCGAGTTGCTGCAGCACGAAGTGCGACGGATCGTAGAGCAGGTTGGCGCGGGCATGGTTGTTCACCCGCTCCAGGAACATCTCGTAGCTGACCCCGTCATGCAGGTCCTCGCCCGGATGGATCTCGTAGCAGAGATCGACGCCGTGCTCGTCGGCATAGTCGAGCAGTGGTCTCCAGCGCTTCGCAAGCTCATCGAAGGCAGCCTCGACCAGGCCCGCCGGACGCTGCGGCCAAGGATAGACATAGGGCCAGGCAAGTGCGCCGGAGAACGTGGCGTGTGCCTTGAGGCCGAGATGCTTCGAGGCCCGGATCGCCCGCTTGACCTGATCGACCGCCCACTCGGTGCGCGCACCAGGATTGCCACGGACTTCCGGCGCAGCAAAACCGTCGAAGGCAGCATCATAGGCCGGATGAACGGCCACGAGCTGGCCCTGCAGATGGGTGGAGAGTTCCGTGATCTCCAGCCCGTGGCTGGCAGCCACTCCCTTCACTTCATCGGCATATCCCTTTGAATCCGATGCTTTCTTCAGGTCGAACAGGCGCGCATCCCAGGTCGGGATCTGTACGCCCTTGTAACCCAGGGAAGCCGCCCATTGGCAGATGGCGTCGAATGAGTTGAACGGCGCGGCATCCCCGGCGAACTGGGCCAGGAAAATGGCCGGTCCCTTGATGGTTTTCATCGAACTCCTCCCGATTCAGGCAACCGCGTGCAGGCTGCGCTTACACATAGCGGTTGACGATATTCTCCAGATATTCCTGCCGCCCCGAGCGCGGCTCTGGTTCGATGCCGTCTGTGACGACCTTGGCAGTGAGGTCCTCGAGAGTGGCGCCGCCTGAGAGCACCTTCTCTGCTTCGGCGCTCGACCATCCAGCGTAGCGCTGATCGAGCGGATCGGACAACGCCTTGTCCTCGACCATGCGCGCTGCGGCCTTCAGGCCACGCGCACAACAGTCGATACCACCGATATGGGCGATCAGCAGATCCTGCGGATCGAGCGACTGGCGCCGCAGCTTGGCGTCGAAATTCGTGCCGCCGGTGGTGAACCCTCCGGCTTTCAGCACCTGGTAGTAGGCCAGCGCCATCTCCGGCACGTTGTTCGGAAACTGGTCTGTGTCCCAGCCCGACTGGTAATCGTTGCGGTTCATGTCGATGGAACCGAAAATGCCCAATGCATCGGCAAGGGCCAGCTCGTGCTCGAAGGAATGACCGGCCAGAATGGCGTGGCCCTGCTCGATGTTGAGCTTGACCTCCTTCTCCAGGCCGAAGTCCTTCAGGAAACCGTAGACGGTCGCGACATCATAATCGTACTGATGCTTGGTCGGCTCCTGCGGCTTCGGTTCAATCAGGATGGTACCCTTGAAGCCGATCCTGTGCTTGTAGTCGACGACCATGGACAGGAAACGGCCGGCCTGCTCGCGTTCGCGCTTCATGTCCGTGTTGAGCAGCGTCTCATAACCCTCTCGCCCGCCCCACAGCACATAATTCTCGCCGCCAAGCCGCTTGGTGACGTCGATGCATTGCTTGACCGTGGCGGCGGCGTAGTAAAACACGTCCGGATCCGGGTTGGTGGCGGCACCAGCCATATAGCGGCGGTGCGAGAACAGATTGGCCGTGCCCCAGAGCAGCCTGACGCCCGTCTCCTGCTGCTTCGCCGCGAAGACATCGGCTATTTCATCGAGGCGCGCGGCGCTCTCGGCGAAATTCCTGCCTTCTGGCCGCACATCGGCGTCATGGAAGCAATAGTAGGGCACGCCGAGCGCCGAGAACATTTCAAAGGCCACATCGGCCTTCAGCCTGGCTGCCTCCATTGTCTCGCCGAACCATGGGCGCTCGAAGGTCTGGCCACCGAAAGGATCCCCGCCTGGCCAGGCGAAAGAATGCCAGTAGGCGACGGCGAAACGCAGATGGTCTTCCATGCGCTTGCCGAGCACGACCTCGTCCTTGTTGTAGAAGCGATAGCCGAGTGGATTGGTCGAATCCGGACCTTCATACTTCACCTGACCGATATCGCCGAAAAACCCTGTGCTCACTCTTGAAACTCCTCGTAGGTCGCGGCCCATTCGTCTCGCGAAGCTGTAGGAGGACAGCTTCGTTCATCTTGGGCTCATGGCAGATTGTCCCGGATGTAGATCTCGATCCGGATGGCTTCCTGATTGGCGATGACGGGCGTGTCGTCGATCCTGGCCTTCAACAGCCGGATCGCACTGCGCACTTCATGGCCGGCGTCCTGGTTGATGACCGCGTCGAAGATACCGTCGTGCAGCGCCTGCTTCGAATGGTCGGTAAGTTCATGCGCAACCACCGTGATGTCACGATAGTCAGTCCTAGACATCAGCACGTCGATGACGCCGCGGTTACCGGCGCCGATACTGTAGAGGCCGACGACATCATGCTCGCGGTCAAGAAGTTCGGCCAGCAATGTCCGCGTCACTGCGGCATCGTCCCGACCTTCAAGCACCGGCAGGCATTCGAGCCCCCGAAACGCCTCTCCGATCGCCTGCTCGAACGCCGCGCGGCGCTCGGCATGGTCTTTCACCAGCATCGAGCCAGCGACCAACGCAACCTTACCGGATCGTCGCCCGCAGAAACGGCCGATAAGGCTGGCTGCGGTTCGACCGGCCGCAATGTTGTCGATGCCGACATAGTGGTCACGATAGGCGTCGGAGACGTCGGAGACGAGGGTGACAACCGGAATATCGGCCTCCCTCAACCGCGCCAGGGCCCTGCGCACGCGCTCGGATTCTGTTGCTACCAGGGCAACTCCCGACACCTGCGTGATATCGATACCGTCCAGCGCGGTCGCCAGCGCGTCGGCATCGAAAGTCTTCACCTTGCGGATATCGAGATGGGTGCGGTCGAGAACCGAATAGAGCTTTGCCTGGTTGAGTTCCTGCTCCAACCCCAGCATGAAACTGTTCGAGCCCTCGGGAACAATGAAAAGCAGGTTATAGACGCGTTGCTTGGCGAGGTTGGCAGCCGAGATATCGCGCACGTATCCAAGCCTGAGGATGGCTGCGTTGACGCGCGCAACCGTCTCCGCGCGCACGCCTGAGCGCCTGTTCAGCACGCGGTCGACGGTTGCCAGACTGACACCCGCCTCCCCGGCCACATCATGAACGGTTGGACGCATTACTCACTCCCGGCGTCGACCTAGCATGGAGTTTTGAGGTACGTAAAGCAGAATCTGATGTACGTATCTCACGATCAATCAACCACCAGTTCACAGCCCGCGCAGGTCTTCTGTGCAAGGCTCTGTTTTCGTTCGTCTTGCTATTGAAACCCGGCCGGTCGGTCCGTATATTGGAGCTGTCCTGGCAACAGGACTATGGTGCTAAACCGACTGTGCAATAGGCGATCCGGACGCGGTTTCGATACCGCCACCTCCACCATAAACCGTCCTCCGCTCGACGGCTTATGATGGGGGTGAAATGGGTTCGACGGGCGTTGAAAGACAGATTGCTGTACCCGGCATTGTACCACCGTTATCGGGCTAAACTTATAGTTGCCAACGACAACTATGCGGAAGCTCGTCTCGCTGCTTAATGCGGCGCGAACGCTTCAAATCAAGCCCTAGCGGTTCGCACCTCTAGGCGGGGTCCGGAGGCACCTGGCAACAGAAGCCTCCACTTCTCTCCCCCACATCCCTGCGTCTCGCCCCAGCCGGTTCCCGGACCACGCGACGCATCCTTTCCGAACTCCCCCGACCCGGACGACGGCCTGACCGGGCCCGTCGCGCCCATCCATGGAGACTGCCATGCAGAACCATACCGACCAATTCTTCGTACTGACCGGCGGCCCAGGCTCAGGCAAGACCACGCTCATCGAGGCGCTGGCGGCACAGGGCTACGCCACCGCACCTGAGGCAGGCCGAAACATCATCCAGGACCAGATGACGGTTGGAGGATCAGCGCTACCCTGGAACGACAGGACCCTGTTCGCCGAATTGATGCTGGCCTGGGAGCTGAGATCCCACCATAGCGCCTCCCGCCTGTCGGGGCCGGTGTTCTTCGACCGAGGCGTGCCGGACACGCTTGCCTACCTCAGGCTGAGCACCCTGCCGGTGCCAGCACATATGGAAAAGGCGGCCGAGCATTTCCGCTACAACCGGCGCGTTTTCATCGCGCCGCCATGGCCGGAAATCTTTTCACCGGATGCCGAGCGCAAGCAGGACCTCGCTGAAGCCGAGCGTACCTTCGAAGCCCTGGCAGACACTTACCCGCGCTACGGCTACGAGCTGATCACGTTGCCGCGGGCATCCGTCGAAGAGCGCCTGGCCTTCATCTTTGATGAACTCGATTCGTAGAACGGCCCGCAAGGAACAGGGCGAAGCCGACCAGCGCCAGGCAGAGCAAACTGAAAGCCGTGCGCAAGGTGTTCCACCATGTCCAGTCGACGGAGTAGGCGCGCCAGTACCTCGCCGCTTCGGCCGCATCGTCCGGCACAGCCGCGATCGCCAGCGCTTCATTCATCGGCACGTTTATGGCAAAAGTCGGCAGGAAGGCGCCAAGCAGATAACTCGCGGCGGCAGCCAGCATGGCAAGCCCCGCCGCCCGCCGCCCTGCCCCCAACAGCGCAGCCCCGGCTAGCGTGGCAGCGATCGGCGTGCCGAAAAAGGCTGGTGCGAATACGGCATTACGAACCATCGCATTGATGCCTTGCATGGCGACAATGGCATGCGCCGGCGGCACAGCATCGAGGCCGCGCATGACGGAACTCGCATAAGCATAGAAGAACCCGGCAATTGCGCCGGCAAGCAGCAGCGCGACGCCCGACAATCCTAGCGCCACAATCGTCAGCGTCCGATTTTCCTGTATCGTGTCCATGGTGGCTCCATGAAATTTGAGTACCACTCAGTACTTGCCGTAATCAGTACCGCATGGTACTCAACTTTGCAAGCTGGGGAATCGTGATTTGCCTGCAAAGATGCCTGCCAATCGGGGCGACGACATCCTGGATGCAGCCTTGGAACTTCTCGCCACCGGCGGATTGCAGGCCGTCACCACCACGGCCCTCGCCCGCGTCGCCAGATGTTCGAAGGACACACTTTATGTGTTGTTCGAAAACCGCGACGCCATCCTTGCAGCCCTTGTCGGGCGGCAGGCTTCGCAGCTCAACACCGCCCTGCAGGAAAGCAGCAACGAGGGTTCACCACTCGATCAGCTGACACTGATCTGCACCCTGTTGCTCAAGCTGCTCACCTCACCGGCATCGCTTGCCATCAACCGGGCAGCGCTTGGCGATGCCAGCGGAGACCTGTCCAGGATATTGATTACCGCCGGCAAGGAGCGCTCGGCGCCGAAAATCATGTCTGCAATCGAAGCTCTGAATATCAAAGGCATTATCAACACCCCGGACCCATTCGATGCCTATCGAACGCTTTACGGCCTGTTGATCGGCGATCGACAGATCCTTGCGCTGCACAATGCCTATGGTCCGGCCGAAGATGCCGAAACCATCGCAGGCCGGGCGGTCGAGCGCCTGATAAAGCTCTACGCCCCCAATCCAGGGAAAAGCTGATCTCTCCAAGCCAAACGCTGTCAGGCAGCAGCCGGGAGTTCCGGTCTGTCGGCCACCGTCCGGTTGCGGCCTGTGTGCTTGGCGGCATAGAGCATCTTGTCGGCGCGGCCGATCGCATCCCAGAGCTGCTCGCCCGGCTGGCATTCGACGATGCCGAAGCTGCAGGTCACCCTGAAGCCTTCGGGCAAGCCTGCGAGTTCGCATGCTGCTATCTCACGTCTCAGTTGTTCCGTCAAAACATAGGCATCGTTGACCGTACAGCTTCTGAGAAGAATGACGAACTCCTCGCCACCAATGCGGGCGACCAGATCCTGCGCCCTGATGCAGCGCCTGATCGTTTCTGCAATCGTTGAAAGCACGCTGTCGCCAGCCGCATGACCGAAGCGATCGTTGATGGACTTGAAGCGGTCGATGTCGCAGGCAACCACGCTGACGGCTTGACGGCTTGCGGCCGACAACACCTGCACGGCTCGAGCCTCGAGGCCGCGGCGATTGAGCAGGCTGGTCAAAAGATCGCTGTCGCGCTCCGCCTTGAGGCCGAGCACGACGTCGGCACACACCACGACCAGCAGGCCAAGTCCCATTGCCACGCCGAGCACCGACATGGCGAATTGTGCCCACAACCAGAACGGCGATTCAAAGAAGGCGGCGACATCGTTGATGGGCACAGAGCCACCGGTGAGCAGCGTCCGCAGCACGAAAGTCAGCGACAACCCCGACAGCATCCACAGCAGTGCCCTGTCGATGGCGCTGCCACGCATCAGGTGCCGCAATTTCCAGGCCGCGCTGAGCACGACACACGCCATGCCAAGATTGAGCAGGCAGGCCCTGATCTGAAGGTCATCCTCGACGTAGTAGAAATAACCGAGCAGGCCGACCATCAGGACCATCCAGGCGGCATGTTCGGCGACCGGCATCCGTCTGCCTGAGCGAACGAGAACACCTTCCGCCAGGAACAGCGGGCCAGCCGTGTAAAGGACCGCACAGGCAAGGCTGTTCAGGCCGATATCCGAAGGCCACAGCGCGAACTGCACCACCGTACCGGCACTGATCGAGAGAAACGCCAGCGAAAACAGCACGAGATGCCGGCGACGACGGTCAAGCAGCCACACGCTGAAGAAGCTGGCCGCGAACAGGAGCAGCAATGCCGAAGGTATGAATTTCAAGGTATTCGCCCGCGCCCATGACCCGCGTCAGATGCTGGTCGATGTCTACAAGACGCGAGTAAACAAAGAGGATAGCGGAACAACAAAAGGTTGCCTCACAGTCATTTTCCCCAACGAAAGGCTCCAGGGCTCGTTATCTCCTACCCGGCACGGCGCGCCCAGGCACAGACCTGTGCGTGGGCTATGATCTGGCTCCGTGTCGCCATTGTCGCTTCACGCAGCCTCGCCTCCAGCGTGTCGATATCGACAATCGCCTCGGTGGTAAGGCCCAGTTGAACCAGCCTGGGCAGAAGGGATCGAATGGTCTCCGCTATCCAGGCGTGGTGTGGGGCATCTGGCCCACCCGCCACCGGCGTCTCGCTGAACAGAGAGGGAGGCGGCAAGCCGGCCCCAGTGTAAATGCTGAAGAGCTTGTCGGCAGCATCATGATGCGGAGGCACCGAGTGAAAAAGTGTGAACAGCCAGTCGCCGACCTGTTCCCACAAAGGCACGACAGGCAACGACGCGAACGGATGCCGATGGCTGACTTCATGGAATGCAACGATACCACCAGGGTGGACGAGCTCGGTGGCGCGGCGGACAAGTGCCACAGCATTCGTCTGATGGACCAGGACATAACGACCGATCACCAGGTCGAAACCTGTCTCATCGACAAAATCCTCGATCGCCACGGCCTGGAAAACAGCTTGTGGATACCCTGCGGCCCGCTGCTGTGCCACCGCGATGGCTTCGGCGCTCCGATCTATGCCGACCACCGAGCCGCCGGACCCGACCATTTCGCATGCGAGCATTGCGACGTCGCCGGCACCGCAGCCTACATCGAGAACCCGCATGCCTGACGCGACGCCGGCCTCGCGCAGCAGCCGTGCGGTGATCGGCTTGAGGATCTCGGCCTGCAGCACGAGGCGGCGGATTTCCGATGCCGAATGGCCGAGAATGTAGGAGGCGGGTGTCGTCTCGTTCATGGAGCAACTTCCTTGAGGCACCCCGCCATCAGTACATTAGCTCTATCGAATATATAGCGACGATAGGGAACTGATGCGCGGCTGTCCATCTGCGTTGCACAGGCGGAAACTCGTTTCCTGCCAACTCCTGAAATCCACTGGTTTTCCTATTGAATTCAGGCAATTACCAGATCAAGTCGAAACCACAGGGCGCTGGTGGAACAACGAAATACAAAGGGCCGGGCGAAAGCCCGGCCCTTTGACAGTCTTGGGAGAGACTTTTATTCCGCCGGCGCCTCGACAGGCTGGCGATTGCGGCCAAGCGTGACCTGCGTCAGCGCAAAGGCAATGACGGCGGCCAGCGTGATTCCTGCCACCATTGGCAGCGGCGTTCCGTCGAAGAACAACCCTGCAATTCCCATTGCCACCGCACCGATGGCGAAGTGCAGCGTGCCCATCAGTGCCGAAGCCGTGCCTGCGATGGTGCCGTGCTCTTCCATGGCCAGCACCGAGGTGGTCGGGATGACGAGGCCAAGGAAGCCGTAGCCGATGAACAGCAGGCTCGCCATGACGTCCAGGCGATCGACGCCGGAAGCCATTATCGCCAGCAGCACAACCATCGCGGTAGCATAGCCGACGACAGCCACCTTCACGACACGCTTCAGTCCAAAACGATCGGCCAGCAGCCCCGTCATCTGCGACATGCCGATGAACGCAACGGCGTTGATCGAGAAGAACACGCTGTAGAGCGACGGCGAAAGGCCATAATGGTCGATCAGGATGAAGGACGAACTTGCAAGATAGACGAAGAAAGAGGCGATGCCGAAGCCGCCGATCGCCGTCAGCCCGAGGAAGTTGCGATCATTGAGCAGGAACCAGTAGCCCTTCAGAGCCGAGCCGAAGGAAGAGCCGACCCGGTCTTCGACCGGACGCGTCTCCTTCTGTGCCGTGGCCAGGAGAACGATGGCGACCACCGCAGCACCGGTCAGCACCCAGAACACCGCGCGCCAGCCAAGGGTTTCGATGATCAGGCTGCCGGAAAGCGGCGCCAGGATGGGCGACACCGAAAACACCAGCATCAGCAGCGACATCAGCTTGGCCGCCTCGTTGCCGGTGTGCATATCACGCACAACCGCGCGCGGAATGGCCATGCCTGCACTGGCGCCCAGTCCCTGCAGGAAGCGGAACGCGATGAGCCATTCGATGTTCGGCGCCATCGCCGAGCCAATGCCGCCGATGATGAACAGGGCAAGGCCGACATAAAGCGGCGGCTTGCGTCCGAACATGTCCGACAACGGGCCAACCACGATCTGGCCGAAACCCATGGACAGGAAGAAGATCAAAAGGCTCATCTGCACGGCCGAGGTGCCGGCATTCAGGTCGGCACCGATCGAAGGCAGCGCCGGCAGATACATGTCGACGGCGAAGGCACCCACTGCGGACATAAGGCCGAGCAGCACCGCGGTGCGGAGAAAATGCGCGTTCATGATATGGCTCTTTCAAATCCGGTTACTGCCGCGCTGCGGCGTCTAACCCAAGGACGGTCCATCCCCCGAGATGCCGACACGAGAAGCGTCGCATCCTCAATCTCTTAGTCCAGAAAATTAGACAATGTTGTCTAAATTGTCAATCACAGCTATATAGGATTTTATGAGCCAGACGATTGCTGCTGACAGTTTCCCGCCGCGCAGCCACGAAGCCAAGAGGGTCGCGATCGTAGATGCTGCCATGTCGGTTTTCTGCCGCGAGGGTTTCGCTGGCGCCAATATCGACCTGATTGCTGCGGAAGCGGGCGTTTCGCGCCAGACCGTCTACAATCACCACGGGGACAAGGAAAAGTTGTTCGTCGCAGTGGTGCGCGAGCTCACCGAGCGCTGCAATGCCGGCATTTTTGCGACCCTGGCCACCTTCCCCGACCAGCCCAAGGATCTCGAGGCAGATTTGATAGGCTACGCCGTGCGCATGAACCGCAATTGCATCTGCAGTCGCGACGGAAAATTCCTGCGCAAGCTGATCCAGACCGAGGGGGAGCGTTATCCTGAACTGTTTGCCGAATGGCGCGAGAATGGTCCTGGCACAACGTTGCCTGCGCTTGCCGCACGTTTTGCGCGTCTCGCTTTCGCTGGTCATCTCGCCATCGACGACCCGGACGTGACTGCCCGTCATTTCGTCGGCCTGATCAATGCCGAGCTGCAGATCGACTTCATGATGGGCATTCAACCAAGCCAGGAAGAAGTTCTGCAGTCGGCTACGCATGGTGTGCGAGCCTTCCTGCGTGCCTATGGTGCTCGCCAACCGGCTTCTCGCCAGCGCGAGGCCGCACCGGCCTGACGACACAACGTCGCGAAAGCGTCACGCAAAGACGGCTTTGGTGTTGGCCACCATGCCGGCGCCGTCTATATGCGGTTTACGAGCCCGCCAAGCTTGATTACAGCTATGCGGACGATTCAACCGGAACCGCCCAGGCATATGGCCGACGACCACATTCGCTACGACATCCTGGCTCAGGAAGCTTTGCGCGGCGTCATGCGCAAGGTGCTGGCCGAGGTCGCGCGCACCGGCCTTCCAGGCAACCACCACTTCTTCATCACCTTCCTGACGGGCGCGCCGGGCGTGCGCATCTCATCGCGCCTGCGCGAACGGTATCCCGAGCAGATGACCATCGTCATTCAGTTCCAGTACTGGGATCTGAAGGTAACGGAAGCCGGCTTCGAGGTTGGCCTGTCCTTCTCCGACATTCCGGAAAAGCTGGAAATCCCGTTTTCCGCGGTGCGCGGCTTCTACGATCCGTCGGTGAATTTCGAACTCGAATTCGATGTCCGGACCGAGACGGCGGATGAGGTCGAAGAAAAGCCGGCGGTTGAGCCGGTCGCACTTGCTCCCGAAAAGAAATCCGAGTCGAAGAAGAAAGCCGCTGCCGAGCCCGAAAAGCCAGCAGCTGACGAGCCTGCCTCCGGCAAGGGTGCCGAAGTGGTCTCGCTCGACGCTTTCCGCAAGAAGTAATCCGGAACCTCATGGCCGAGATCGTCAATCTCCGCCAGTTCAGGAAGGGCAAGGTGCGCGAGCAGCGTGCCGCGGCGGCCGAACAGAACCGTGCCTTGCACGGCCGCAGCAAGAATGAAAAGCAGCGTGACGGATTGCAGGCGGAAAAAGCAGAACGTCTCATTGAGGCGCATCGTCGCGAGACGGCTTCCGACGCCCCGACACCTGAGAAGAATTGAGCGCGCGTGAGCCTTGTCGAAAAACGCTCCGTCACCATACGCGGCCACCGCACGTCCTACTCGCTGGAAAAGCCATTCTCCGACGAACTTGCCGCAATCGCTGAAAACCGGGGGCTCACCCTTGCGGCACTCGTGGCCGAGATCGATGAACGGCGGCCGCGCGAGGCCAACCTGTCATCGGCGCTGCGGCTTTACGTGCTGGATTGGCTGAAGCGAGGTTCGGTCGAAATCACGCCATAGAGCGGCCACCAATACCGCACCGCTTTATCAGCCGATGCGTTTGGCCATCATCACTTCATCGATCTCGCTGCCCTCAAGGATCAATCCGGCAGGCAGGCGCCCGATTTCGACAAAGCCTTCGCGTAAATAGAAGCGTTGCGCCCCCGCGTTCTCGACGCTGACGGTCAGCTCCAATTGCAGGATACCGGCATCGCGCGCGTGCCGCGTCAACGCGCCCAGCAAAGCCTTGGCCGTCCCGGTACCGCGCTCGCCTGCCCGTACATAGACCATGACGATCGTGGCGCGATGATGCGATTTTGCCGACTGCTGACGCAGCAGGCCCATCAAGCCGACCGGTTCGCCTTCCCGAAATGCGATGAAGACAGCACCATTCGTGACGCGCCGCAGCCATTCCTCGTCCGGTAATGCCTCCCAATCCTCGACCCGACTGGCAAAGGCTGCCGGCTCCAGCTGCAGCGCCTCCAGCCGTATTTTTTTGAAGGTAGCGACATCGTCCTTGCCGGCCAACCGTACCGTTGCAGCGTCCGCGCTCATGCCCCGATCCCTTCAAGCACATGTATCCGCGCCAAACCCTCAAGGTCAGGCTTCGCAACGCACCTATTGCAGCGTTTTCAGGAAATCCTGGATTGAAAACGGCTGGAGCTTGCCCCCAGGTGCGGTCGGGGCAGCGGGCGGCGGCGGAGTTGCCTGGCGTTCGGCATCCAGCTTTGCTCGTTCCTCTTGCGCCGCGCGGATCGCTGTTTCGGCCTTGCGCCGCTCCGCCTCGGCAGCTTCCGCTGCCGCATTTTCAGCCCGCGCCTTCTCTTCGGCTTCGACTTTGGCCTTATCCTTGGCCTCCGCAGCAGCCCTGGCTTCGTTCTCCGCCTTCAGCCGTGCTTCTTCCTCAGCCTTCCGTTTCTCCTCATCGAGGCGGCGCTTTTCTTCCTCTGCTCGGTCCCGCTGCTCCTGCAGATCGGCATAGTAGCGGGCTTCGCGGCGCAGTCGTTGCTTTTCCAGCAATACGGCCTGCATGGCCTCCACCCGCTGCTGCTCTTTCTCCAGCGCGCGCTGGGTGAGGAACTGCGCCAGCGGCGCGCTGTCGAAGCTGCGTATCGGCGCCTCGATCGGGCCGTCGACGCTATAGTTCAATGCCGGATCAGAGCCGATCAGAGCCTCGTTGCCAGCCTTGTAGGTAACCGTGCCTCGTGCCGCGACGGTGCCTGCCGCAAGGTCAGCGGAAACCTCCGCCGACAAGGAAGACGTCGGCGTCTCGAAATTCATCGGCGGCACACGCAGCACGCCGGCAGCCAATGTAAAGGCTGTGTCGGCGTCGCGCGCGACGAAAGAGCCCTGCCCGGCGATGGCGGGGGCGAAAGCCGTCGTGCGCGGTGCATCGATATCTCGACCAATGCCATCGGCCTTCGCAAGCAGTGCGGGCAGCGCATCGGCATTGAGATTGGCAATCGTTACGCCTCTCAGCAAAGCCGTACCCGAGCCGACAAGCGAAGACACCATTGCATCGACGGACTTGCCACTCGCGGTCGCGCTCGCAGTAAAGGTACCTGCACCTGACAGGCCGGATGCTGGTAGAAGCGTGGAGAGGTCCGTGCCCGCCAGCGTCGCCTGGCCGCTAAGCAAGCCGGTGCCATCATTGTTCTTCAGATCGAACAGGCCGCTGATTTCGCCACCGAACGCCTTCGCCTTCAGCTTCGAGATACCCAGGCCGTCATCGGCAAGTTTCAACGACAGCATCGCATCGTCCGCCGTTATCAGCGGACCGGCCAGCAGTTTCACCACAGCCAGTTCGAGATCGGCGGTCATCTGCAACATAGGCTTGGCGGCAAACGGCGTCTTCGGCCAATTCGTGCCGTCGCCAGACAGCGCATCATTACCAAACAACATTGCCGCCAGCGGATGCAGGTCGAGCGTGTCCAATGCCAGCTGTCCACTCAGATGTGGCTTGGCGGCATCGAATTCAGCAGCGACATCACCAGACAAGGCAGTGTCGGCTGCACTTCCCTTGAGACCGGAAATAGCAACCCGGCTGTTGCGATAGTCGGCTTCGGCGACAAGTGCCACAGGAGCGCCGAACCCCATGCCGGGTAGTGCTACGCCCGTCGTCATCAGCCAGGGTTCGATATCGGTCGTATCGAGCGCCACCTTGCCCTTGGCTGCCAGTCCTTGCGGCGTATCGGTCACCGTGCCGTCGAAGCGCGCACGCAGATCCGGCCCCCAGAGATTGAAAGCGGTCGCGACACCCTCGGCGAGCGTGCCTCTGGCGGTGACGTCGGTCGTCGCTTCACCGACCATGCCAAGTGGCAGCGCGGGCAGGCCATACAAGGCAAGAAGCGCGGCGGCATCCGGGTTCTTGGCATCGAAAGTCAGCGAGAATGGCGCTTTTGCCATCTCGCCCGGCTGACCATGTGCCGACAGTGAAACCGACAGCGCCGAACCACCGGTCGTTCCCTTGCCCGACAGCGCCAGCCCCGTGGTGCCGTCACCATTGTCCGCAGTGCTCATCACCACATCGAGGCGTGTATCCCGATAGAGGCCTGGATAGGCCTTGCCACGCTCGGAAAGTGCTGTCAGCAGCCGGCTGTCGGGAAAGCGTGTGGCCGCCGCATCAATAAGCGGCGCAAGATCGGGTGCCAGCAGCGAAGCATCCAGACTGCCGGTCGGTCCTTTCGGAAAATCCTTCATACGGCCTGTAGCACTGATCGATGATCCCGCCAGCCCGCCGATCAACAGCTTGTCGATTTCCAGCATGCCGGTCCGCAGCCGCAGGGCCGTATCGAGCGTCTCGGCCGAAAAACCCCAGGCATCGACCGGCCCCGCTTTGATCGCGGCGTCGAGATCGGCTTCTGCAAAACGGTTCATCCCTTTGTCCGACATGAAAAGCGCCGCAAAAGCTGTCAACCCTTCGACATCGAGCGCCCCCCCTTCCAATCTCGTGACCACGGTCGGTTTGCCTTCGGCAGGCCGGGTGGCATCGAGATTGCCGTGAAAACTGGCCTTTCCCAGCACCAGCTCGAGATCGTCGAATTTCTGCCGGACATCGGTCAGATCGACTTTTGCGCTGAACCCTGCAGTTGAGAGGCGCCGAACGGCTTCATCGACATCCTGCGACAGCCACGCCGCGAAGCCGGAAGGCTGCGCGACCGCAAGCAGAAGCGAGCCGGTGAAACGCACCTTGCCGTCAATGCCAAGCCGTCCGCTGGCCTCGAGCGTGGTTCGTCCGGGCAAAAGCGCCGCCAACGATTTCACTGTCCATCCACCCGCAACAGGCTCGGCGGAAACGACAACATCGCGGATGGTCGTGTCGCCGGCCACCATCGCTGGCAACTTTACTTCGACAGAACCTGGCATCGCCGGTCTCGGCAGGGCCAGAAGCACCCGCTCAAGCGCCGCTATGCGCTGCGGCAGTGCTGCTGTCCCCTCCTTGCCGGGCGTTTCCTCGAACTGGATCTGTGCGCCGCTCGCTTCGATTGCGAAGCGCGGATCAGCGCCAAGATCCACCGATGCCTTGCCGTCAGCAGTGTAAGGGTTGTCCAGCGGGCCGGTCTCCAGGCGAAATTCTTCGACTGCGAGTTTGCTGTGATCGAGTTGGAACTTGCCGCTCACCCGATAGGTGGGAGGCGATTTGGCACCGGCATCCGCTGGTCCACCATCCGGCTTTGCGGCGGCGGGCCGGGCACCGTTGTCGCCCAGAAGCTTGAACTGGCCCGCGTAAAGCGCCTGTCCATTCTCGACGCCGGCATTGCCGTCGGCTTCAACCGACAACGGATAGTCGTCCGGATCGGCCTTGATCCGAAGTGCGATCTTGCCGGCGCCGTCAGCTTTTCCAGTCGCCAGCGAAAGGCGCGTGGCAACGCCGTCGGCCTTCAGCGTCCCCTCGGCGCGCCATGGGCCCGCCAGAGATTTCGCCGAAACAGTGGCGTTGATGTCTGACAACGTAGTGATGCGTCCACTTGCCTCCTGGCGCAAATCCACCGCCCCATCGGTCACCGTCAGCTTCTCGATCGCCACCTGGGCGGGGTCGAAAGGTGAAGACGGCCTGGCCGTCCAATCCACCTTGCCGTCGACAGCAACGCTGATGATCGCCTTCGGCCTCACCAAGCGCATATCGAAGATGAGCACCTCTCCACGCAGGAACGGCGCGAGCTCCGCGTCCATGGAAAAAGTCTCGACGGTCATCGCCGGTTCGCCACCTGCACCGCCAGCCACCGAAACGTCGGTGAACGTTACGGACGGAAACGGCAGAAGTCGCGCCGTGGCGCTGCCTTTCACCGTCACCTTGCGGCCGAGAATGGTGCTCGCCTCGCGCTCGAAATCGGCCCGATAGCCCGTCCAGTCGACGAATGGCGGCACCACCAGCGCCGCAAGCAGCGCCAGCACGAAAAGACCACCGAAAATCACAAACAGGCGGGCGAGCATTACCTCGAAACCATTGGATTGAAATGTGCCCGCAATGTAGCGGCAATACTGCGTTGATAAAGTGGCATCTCGCAATCCGTTACATTTGGCGGTGCATTCGTGAATTCCGCTGATCGAAAAATGCCAAAATCCGATTGGGATAATCGCCTCGTCATTAGCCTGCGCCACCTTGTACGGCCTAGGACATTTTATAAAATGAGCACATACCGAAAAAGAGATCGCACTGTGATCAAGATAGCTGCCGCTTCCCTGATTGGTTTTGCAGCCCTCATGGGGATATCCACCTTGCCGGCCAATGCCGGACGCACGGTCACGTGTTCGTCCGACGGTGATCAGTACAATGAATGCCAGGCCGATTTCCGTTCCGCCGTCATCATACGGCAAAAATCGGATAGCCCCTGTGTCCGCAACCGCACCTGGGGCTATGATCGCGGTTCAGGCACCATCTGGGTTGATCGCGGCTGCCGCGCGGTGTTCGGCGAAGGTTCGCCGGGCCGTCGGGTGGTGCGTCGTTACTCCGATGACCCGTTCGGACCACCAGTTGTCGAACCACGTCGCTACGACCCCTACTATGATCGTCGCTACCGCGAGCGTCGTGACGACGACTGCTTCTTCAACGGCGACTGCTGATCGAGATTGCACCAAGGCCGACAGAGTAGTTCTGACGGCTTTGGTGCACTGTCTTCTGCTCGTTCGACAGCTTTGGCCAGCAAGCGTTGCCGGCCATTGCTACGCAGGATGCTGGAGCTGGCTCAGCCCACCATCGACGACCAGCGTCGCGGCATTCATGAACGGACACTCGTCGGAGATCATGAAGACGGCTGCGTGAGCGATTTCCTCTACCGAGGCAATCCGCTTGCCTGGATGCAGTTCCAACGTAGCGGTTCGGGCCGCCTCGGCATCCTCGAAGCCGTTCCAATAGTCCCGTGCCTTTTGCGTCTCAACATAGCCGGGAGCCAAGGCATTCACCCGAATACCCCGGCCGGCATATTCAAGCGCCAGAGATTTCGTCAGCCCAAGCAAGGCATGTTTCGCCACGGGATAGGGAAACGTGCCCGGAATGATGGTGAAGCTGTGCGTGGAGGCGATGTTGAGGATCGCTCCGCCACCCTGTTCAATCAGGCAGGGCAGCACCGCCTTGCAACAATTCCATGCCCCTTTCACGTTGACGTCGAGCGCGCGATACCATTCCGCTTCGCTCGTCTCCAACGGCTTGTGAAACACGTTCACCCCGGCATTGTTGATAAGCGCATTGAGCGGACCGATCAGGTTCGCCGCCTCCAGAACAGCGGCTTCGACACCCCCGGCGTCGGTGATGTCCACCGTCGCGAAGCCTACCGTCCCAACCGGTGCATCCAGATCGCCGACACTTTGCTTGAGCAGCCCACCGTCCTGATCAAGCAGGAACAGCCGGGCTCCCTCCGTCAGACAAGCACGCGCAATCGCAAGGCCGATGCCCTGGGCGGCACCCGTGATCAGAATACGTTTCCCCACCAGTCGCTCAGTCATGTGGTGCTCCGATCAGGGCGTAGCCGTCAGCGCCGCCCGAGTGCCGACGACCTCAGATTGTCGAGCAGCACGGCGAGCAGCAAAATGATGCCGCGTACGATATACTGGTAGAAGGCCGGAATGTTCAGCAGGTTCATCGCATTCTCCGCGATGCCCATGATCATCACGCCGACAATGACACCCGACATCGTCGCCCTGCCTCCGGCCAGCGACACGCCACCCAGCACGCAGGCAGATATGACCGACAGCTCAAGACCGACGGCCGCATTGGGTTGACCGGAGGTGATCCGCGAAGCAAGCAACACGCCTGCGATGCCGCAGACCATCCCCTGAAGCGCGAATATCCAGATGCGGGTGCGGTCGACATTCACCCCGGCAAGGCGCGAAGCTTCGGGGTTGCCGCCGATCGCCAGCGTGTTCTTGCCGAACACGGTCCGGTTCAGCACGAAACCCGAAATGACGAACAGCACCACCAGAACCCAGATCGGCGTCGGGATACCGAACAGCTTGGACAGAGCCAGCTGGTAGAAATTCGGATCGTTGATGCCGACAGCCCTGCCATCCGACGCGATCAGCGCCAGGCCACGCACGATCTGCATGGTGGCAAGCGTTGTTATCAGGGCGTTGATGTGAAATTTGGCGATGACGAAGCCGTTGATGAATCCGACCGCCGCCCCACATGCAAGCGCCGCCAGCAACCCTGCTGCAATCGAGCCCGTCGCATTGGACACCATGACGGCGACCATGCCGGCAAACGCCACCGTCGACCCGACCGAGAGGTCAAAATCCCGCGCGGACAGGCATAGCATCATCGTACAGGCCACGATTCCCACCGTGACAACGGATTGGAAGAGCCCCAGCATGTTGCGCTCGGTCAGGAAATTTGGAACGAGCAGCGATACCAATGCGAAGGCGAGCACGAAGATGACGACGAGGCCCTGTTCGCCGAGCAGCAGTCTTTTCAATTGATTGGTCATGCCGTTTGCTCTCTGGATGCGATCGCGTCGGGAGTTTTCTTGTCAGGCAAAGCCGCGGCCAGGATCGCCTTTTCTGCGAACTGATCGCGATCGAGTTCAGCGCTGATACGACCGCCGCACATCACCAGAACGCGATCGCAGATACCCATGACTTCGGGCAATTCCGATGAGACGACGATGATCGCCAGGCCATCATCCGCCAGATCGTAAAGCAGCTCGTAGATTTCCGATTTTGCACCGACATCGATGCCACGTGTCGGCTCATCGACAATCAGGACGCGTACCCCCTGCTCCGACAACCAGCGCCCCAGGATGACCTTCTGCTGATTGCCTCCGGAAAGATTGGCGATGTCCTGTTTGCGTGATGGCGTGCGAACGCGCAGCTTCTTTATGAAGATCTCCGCCGTTTCGATTTCACGCACGCGGTTGAGTATGCCAAACCGGCTGTGGTGCCGGCGCGAGGATATGTTGATGTTTTCCTCGATCGAGCGTCCCTGAACGATACCATCGTGCTTGCGGTCCTCCGAGCACAGCACGATGCCGGCACGGATCGAACCGCGCGGATCCCGTGCGTCAATGGGCTTGCCGTCGATATCGATCGAGCCGCCGAGACGCCGGTCGGCGCCATAAACCAGCCGCATCAATTCGGAGCGTCCCGCACCGATCAAACCGAAAAAGCCGAGGATCTCGCCAGCACGTGCTTCAAACGAGACCGGTTGCAGCAGTTTCTCGCCGCGGAGCCCGTTGACCGTAAGCCTTGTTTGTCCGGCCTTGCGCGGGCGGTAGCCCCAGATGTCCGAAATTTCGCGACCAACCATCTCGGCGACGACCTGATCGCGGGTGACGCCCTTGAGCGAAGCGTGGTGGGCGGCAAGCTTGCCATCCCGCAGCACCGTGAGGCTGTCGCAGAGCTTGAACACCTCGTCCAGGCGATGGGATACGTAGAGAATTACCTTGCCCTCGGAACGCAGTCGCTCGATCAATGCGAACAGGATTTCGCTTTCGCGCGAAGACAGGGACGAGGTCGGCTCGTCCAGCGCGATTACCCGCGCGTCGAGCATCACCGCCTTGGCGATTTCGACCATCTGCCGTTCGCCGATGGAAAGCGTCTTGATCTTGCGGGCCGGGTCGATGTCGATGCCGGCACTTTTCAACTTGGCTTCGACATCCACGAACATCCTGCGGCGCGAAATAATACCGGCATTGGCAGGGAAACGGCCAAGAACCAGGTTTTCGGCTACGGTCAGTTCAGGAACGAGTTGCAGTTCCTGGTGAATGACCACGACGCCGGCATTGTAGGCACCTTTGGCTGAAGCGTAGGTTTGCGGCGCGCCGTCGATGGTGATCCTTCCTTCGTTGGCCTGCAGATCCCCGGACAGGATCTTGATGAGCGTCGACTTGCCGGCGCCGTTCTCGCCCATCAGCCCGTGTACCGCCCCTTTCGCGACATCGAACGACACGTCGGCCAGCGCCGTTACACCGGGATAGATTTTGGTGATGCGAGAGAATTCAAGGAATGCCATCGGCTTGACCCCATCTGCTCTGCGGGCGGCATTCTTCATGCCGCCCGCAAACTTGGAAAGATCACTCGATTCCGAGATCCTTGCGAACTGCTTCGTACGTATCGCGCTTGGCAAGCGCACCCGAGGTCAGGATGAGCTTTTCGGGCTCCTTGTTGTTGGCAACCCAGTCATACATGTTGAGCGCGGTTTCGTAGCCATGGCGCTTCGGTGAAATGATCACCGTGCCCACGAAGCCCGTGGCGGCCGGCTTCTTGAACTCGTTGATTGCGGAATCCGCGCCGCCGATACCGACGCCGATCATGTTTGCCGGCGCGATGCCAACGCTTTCGGACGCGCGAACCGCACCAAGAACCGCTTCGTCATTCAACCCGAAGGCAACCCATTTTTTGAGGCCGGCGTGAGCGTTGAGCACGACAGTCGCAGCATTGAGCGCAGCTTCGGTGTCGGTTTTGGCCTGCGGAGCATCAAAGATGTTCTCGGCTTTGAAACCGTTCGCTTTGAGCACGGAAATCGCACCTTCGACACGATCCACGGCCGTGGGCAACTGGTCGTAAGAAACACGGATCGCCCCGACCTCTTCCGGCTTCCAGCCACGCGCCTTCATTTCCTCAACGATCGCCTGCCCTACGGCTTCGCCGATCTTGGTCGCGGAAATGCCCATGTGCGGAACGGATTCGATCGGCTTGCCATCGGCACTCACAAGCCGATCGTCAACCGTCATGAGCTTGAGGCTGTTGGCTTCGGCCTTGGCGATAATGCCAGGACCGAGCTTGACGTCCGGCGTGCAGACGATGAAGCCTTGAACGCCCTGCGCGCCGAGATTGTCGATCGCCGACATCAACTTCTCGCCGTCTTCGGCGCCGATCTTGACCAGGGTGAAGCCTTTTTCCTTGGCGGCCTGGTCGGCGAATTTCCACTCGTCCTGGAACCAGGGCTCTTCCGGCTGCTTCACGATAAAGCCGATCTTGGTTTCCTGTGCGTAGGCTGAAACCAGGGCTGTGACGGCCAGCGCGCCTGCAAGAAGCGCGGTCTTCAAGAATCTCATCGATACCTCCCAACGATGACCGGACCTTCGATCCGGAGACCAATTCGCAATAATTCTTTTTATCATACCAGTCAATTGCTCTGGTATGATAAATGAGCTACGTCATTCCCGTTGGCATTCCCGGCGCCTGGAAGGTATGGCCGAGATCAGCAAATGGTCGGCTATGATCGATCATACGCCTTTTGGAGGAGACACGGGTGGACGGCATTGATGGCGAAAGCCAGAGGCAGGCAAAGGCCAGGCCCCGCGTGATGATGGACATCACGGCCGCAATTGCATCGGGCATCTTCTCGGGTCGCTACATACCGGGTGGAACGCTGCCGACCGAGAACGACCTTGGCGGCGAATATGGTGTCAGCCGGACCGTCATTCGTGAGGCGCTGAAGGTCCTTGCGGCCAAGGGCCTTGTTGTCACGCGTCCGCGGATCGGCACGGTGGTGTGCGAGGCCGACAACTGGAACATCATCGACCCGCAGGTGCTTGCCTGGCACGCTCCCCACGCCCTGGATGACACCCTCTTTGACGCTATCCTGGAAACCCGTCGTGCGATCGAGCCGCTCGTTGCCAGCCTTGCCGCGACACGAGCCACGCTGCGCGAAATCGCCGATCTCGAAGCGGCATGGCAAGGCATGGCCGATGCCGGCGATGATCTGACCAGGTTTGCCCAGTCCGACATCCTGTTCCATCGGATCTTGTACGGCGCCTGTCACAACCCGGTTTTTCGCCAGATCGGCGGCATGATCGACGCCGCCCTCACCTTCGCGCTGGAGACAACCGCGACCATTTCCAGCGAACGCCGCGCCGAAGCCGTGCTCGCCCACCGCGACGTGGTCGAGGCGCTTCGCATACGCGACGGTGAGGCTGCCCGGCTGGCAGCAGACCGTATCCTCGATCTGGCGGCCAGGGATCTGGCCAGTGCGAAGCAACGCGGAAGAGACGGACGGCCATGAAGATCACATCGCTCACCACCTACATCGTTCCGCCGCGCTGGCTGTTCCTGAAGATCGAGACCGATGCTGGTGTGACCGGCTGGGGTGAACCCATTGTCGAAGGCAAGGCTCGGACGGTCGAGGCGGCAGTGAAGGAACTGGGCGACTACCTCGTCGGCAGGGATCCGCGTCTGATCGAAGATCACTGGACCGTCATGCATCGCGGCGGTTTCTATCGTGGCGGATCGATCATGATGAGCGCGATCGCCGGCATTGATCAGGCTTTGTGGGACATCAAGGGCAAGGCGCTAGGCGTACCGGTCCATGAATTGCTGGGCGGCAAGCTGCGTGACCGGATCAAGGTGTATTCATGGATCGGTGGCGACCGACCCGACGAGGTGGCTCAAGGGGCAAGAGACGTCGTCGCCAGCGGTTTCACCGCTTTGAAAATGAACGGCACCGAAGAGCTGCAGATCGTCGACAGCCATGACAAGATCGACGCCGCGGTAGAACGTGTCGCCAAGGTTCGCGAGGCAGTCGGGCCAAACATCGGAATTGCCGTCGATTTCCATGGCAGGGTCCACCGGCCGATGGCACGGGTCCTGGTCAAGGAACTCGAACCCTACCGACTCATGTTCATCGAGGAACCTGTGCTGTCTGAGCACCGAGAGGCACTGAGGGAGATCGCCGCACTCGGCTCCACGCCGATCGCGCTCGGCGAACGTCTCTATAGCCGGTGGGATTTCAAGTCGGTGTTCCAGGAAGGTGTTGTCGACATAATCCAGCCGGATCTCTCGCATGCCGGCGGCATCACGGAGTGCCGCAAGATCGCCGCCATGGCGGAAGCCTATGATGTGGCCGTCGCGCCTCACTGCCCGCTGGGCCCGATCGCTCTGGCCGCCTGTCTGCAACTCGACGCTGTCAGCTACAACGCCTTCATCCAGGAGCAGAGCCTGGGCATTCACTACAACGCCTCCAATGACCTGCTCGACTATGCCGTGAACAAGGATGTCTTCCGCTATGAAGACGGCTTCGTCGCGATTCCTGACGGACCCGGTCTCGGCGTCAATGTCGACGAAGCCTATGTCATCGAACGGGCGAAACAAGGACACGACTGGCACAACCCGATATGGCGTCATAGGGACGGCTCGTTCGCCGAATGGTGACGTATCGCAAGCAGGCCGGGTGAAATCCCGCTCACCCGAAGGCATGCGGGCTTTCGAACTACAGCTTGGCGCATTCACAGGCTTTAAAGGCCATACCGGGCAGCCTCGCCCCCTCCCTCACCCAAACGGCTCGTTCGGGCCTTTCGCAGGCTTCGTAAACCATCGAGGCCCGTCCTCGGTCATATGGATATGGTCCTCCAGTCGGATTCCGAAGCGCTCGGGCACCACGATCATGGGCTCGTTGGAAAAACACATGCCAGGACGAAGCGGTGTTTCATTGCCGCGAACGATGTAGGGCTCTTCATGGATTTCAAGTCCCAGACCGTGCCCGGCTCTGTGAGGAAGGCCGGGCAGCCGGTAATCCGGGCCAAGACCGTAGCGTAACAGCACCGCCCGCGCCGCGTCATCGAGACGATGGCAGGGCGAGCCTAGCTGAGCGGCCTCGAATACCGCCTGCTGTGCCTCGTGTTCGGCTTGCCACATCCGCGAATAGAGGGCGTCGGGTTCGTCGATCATATAGCTTCGGGTCAGGTCGGAATGGTAACCCTCGATACGTGCCCCGGTATCGACGAGGATCGCCTGCCCCTTTTCAAGGATCTGGTCGCCGTCGGCGCCATGAGGAAGCGAAGTGGCCGTGCCAAATGAAACAATGCAGAACGTTGAACCGCCGGATGCGCCCAGCGCCTTGTGCTGTTCATCAATGTAGCGGGCGACCTCGGAGGCGCGGATTCCGGGGCTCATGATTGCATGAGCTCGCTTGTGAACGTCAAGCGTCAGTTCCATGGCGTATTTTATCAGCTCGATTTCCGACGCCGATTTGCAAAGCCGCAACTTGCGTATCAGATGCGCTCCATCGACAAGGCGCTCGACGCCCAGGCTTGTTGCCAGGGCATGATAGATGAAGAGAGGCAAGGCATCGTCGAGCCCGACGTTGCCTTTGGGCCCAACGAGCGAGGCGACCAGCGCGGCGGGGCTTTCCTCTTCGTCCCAGGTCGTGATGTCCCCAGCAAGATGCGGCAATGTTTCGACCCGGCTGCGCTCGAAGGCTGGAACAATGTAGATGAGTGCGGTCGGCGTCACCAACGCACCGAGCAATCGTTCGCTCTGGTGCCAGACAAGACCGGTGAAGTAGCGAAGGCTTTCGCTGGCTCCCAGCAGGACAGCGGATATGCGATTGATATCCATTTGCTCCCGCAATTTCCGCAGACGCTCGTGCCGTTCGGCGTCGGAAATCGAGGTGGGGCGCACGGAGAAAGACATGGCGGCGAGCTCCTATCGTGAGGCAATGATGGACGCGCCGCGTTCAGGGCGCATGACATTCGGATATTGCGACCGCCGCTCGACGATCGGGCGTGTCTGTTCGATCAGGAAAGGCACTGTCTGTGCTCGCACCAGCGGCTCCAGAACCGACCTGACATGCGCGTGATAAGCGTCGATCTGGCGGATTTCCACGATGCTCAATTCATCGAGATTTGCCATCGCCAGATCGATCGGCACAAGGGTGAGTGAAGAGAAGCGACAGAAGCCGGCACCGTCGGCGATCACTTCGACCTGGTTCTCGATGCGCATGCCGAAAGCGCCCTCTTTGTAGTAGCCTGGCTCGATCGTCATGATGTTGCCAGGTGTTAGGCCGTGCAGGTTCGGTTTCTTGTCGAACCGATGCGGGTATTCGTGCACGAGCATATTGTGGCCGACACCGTGACCCGTGCCATGATCATAGTCGAGGCCGGCGTCCCACAGGGCGCGGCGTGCGAAGGCATCGAGCTGATGACCTTGCGTGCCGGTTGGAAACCGTGCCGACAGAAGCGACAGAAAGCCCCTCAGCACCGCCGTATAGGCGATGCGCATCTCAGCACTTGCTGAACCCAGCATCACCGTGCGGGTCAGGTCTGTCGTACCGGTGCAATACTGCCCGCCCGAATCGACCAGATAAGGCGCCTTGTCGTCGATGACGCCGTTGGTGGCCGGCTCAGCCTTGTAATGGCACATGGCGGCGTTTGCGCCTGCGGCGGAAATGGTACGGAAGCTCGGCTCGAGAAAACCGGGCCGTTCGCTGCGGAAAGCCAGCAACTTTGTTTCAGCTTCCAACTCTGTCAGCGGGTTTGTCGTGCCCAGCCGCTCCGCTGCGTGCGTCATCACCCAGGCCAGGAAGTCTGTCGCAGCGACAGCATCCTCGATGTGGCAGGCGCGATAGCCTTCGAGTTCAGTCGCTGTCTTGTCCGCCTTCGCAAGCGTGATCGGGCTCATACGGGCAAGGATTTTGCCATCGCCCGTGCCAGCGCGCGCGCGTACGGCATGGGGGGTGAAATCCGCGTCGAAGGCGATGACCTTGCCGGCCGACAGTCTGGCAATGCGATCGAGAAAGTCCTCGGGCCGCGTCAGCGCCACCCCGGTTATCTCGAAGGCCGCATGATCGTTGCCCAGCTTGCGTGCATCGACAAACCATTCCGTCGTACCGTCCGCTCCAAGGGCAAGGAAAGAATGCGGCACCGGGTTCATTTCGACATCCGACCCGCGCACATTGAGCAACCAGGCGATGTTGTCCGGCTGCGTCTCGATCAACCAGTCAGCACCCATTTCACGCAACTGCTCGGCTATGCGCCGGCGTTTCTCAGTCGAACGTTCGCCTGTGGCTTCGACCGCCATGGCGCGGATATTTCCGAGCGGTGGCAACGGCCGATCGTCCCACACGGCTTCGAATGGGTCTCGCTCCAGCGGCACCAGCAACGCGGATTGTGCGGCGAGGGCCGCTTCCAGCCGGTCGTGCAGCGTCAAAGTGACTTTCATGGCGTCAATGCCGATACGCCAGCCTGGCCTGGCCTGCGCCCTCAACCACTGGTCGACCGGCTCGTCGCGCAGATGGTGGATTTCGAAGTCGGCCGGATCCACCTCATGGCGCGCCTGAATCTGATAGCGCCCATCGACAAAGATCAGCGCCCGGTCGTTCAGGACAAGCGCCAATCCCGCCGACCCCGTGAACCCCGAGATGTAGGCAAGGCAATCGTCATGCGCAGCCGTGACCTCGCTTTGATGGGCGTCGGCGCGCGGTACGATCAGGCCGTCCAACCCGGCATTGGTCATCCAGGCGCGCAGGCGCGCAAGACCGGTCATTTTCTTTATGGTCATGCGGTCCCCAATTCCTATGCGGTGGCGAGAGGGCCGCCCTTCTCACGCACCAGTTCGATCAGACGACGGAACACTGCCCCGCCCTGCCGGATGCCGTCGTGTTCGAATTCGTTGGTGATCCAGAAATCCAGATTGCCGACGCGAGCCGCCGTCTGCAGCGAAAGCTCGGCGTCGACGAACATGTCGTCATGGTAGATGACGGCCGAAACCGGAATGTCGTTTTCGGCGAGCCGCACGGTGTTGTAGAGCGCGCTGTGCTGGCGACGCTGGGCAAGCCTGTCGGCACCAGCCTTGAAGGGTCGCAGTCCGGCGATGTCGTCGAACATCCAGGGATAGATCATCTCGCCGGTGAAAAGCAGCGGGCGCCTGTCTTCGGCGAACTCCGGGAAGTCCGCGCGCAGCCGCTCGGCCGACCAGTTCGTCGCCCCCTTGCCCTGGATGTAGGCCGCCTCATGCAGCGCGGCGAACAGCGGATTGCCACGGAACGCGGTCAGGTTCATGACACTGGACAGGAAGACATCCGTCAGCCTCTGCCGGTCCTGACCAGCAAAGGCTTCATCGAGCAGCCAGTGGATGTTCTCATATCCTGGTCCCATTCCGAGATCGAGGCCGATGGTCTGCAAGCGCCTGACGCTGAGCTGATCACCGTCCGGCAAGCGAACATCATTGCCGGAAATGAAATCGGCAATAGCGGCCAGTTGCGCGATATCGTCAGGGTAGCGCCGAAAATAGGCAGCGTTCTTGGCAGCGACGCGTGGGTAGGTGCGGCGGTAGACGGCATCTGCCGACGGATTGAGGCCGGGTAGCCCACCAGCGACGTAGCAGGCCGAAAGCCCTTCGGGAGCCTGGCTGAGATAAGTCATGGTGATGAAACCGCCAAAGCTCTGCCCGAGTGTCTCCCAGCGCCTGTCGCCGAACAGCGCCTTCCGGATATGCTCGCAATCCGCGACGATGGAGTCTGCGCGGAAATGGGCGAGATAGTCGGCCGCGGCTTCGCCATCGACGAAGCCGGTCATGGTTGCAGCCTCAATGGGCGTCGAACGCCCCGTGCCGCGCTGGTCCGGCAACACGATGCGATGCGTCTTCAGTGCTTCGGCCAGCCACGACGGTGAACCACGTGTCGGGCGCGGCGACTTGCCACCAGGTCCCCCCTGCAGGAAGCACAGCACAGGCAGGTTTTCCGAACGGCGTGCCGGGTCGACGATTTCGCGCGCGAACACTTCGATCGTCGCACCATGCGGCTTCGACCAGTCGAGTGGAACCGATAGCCGGTGATCGCGCACATGCATTCCGGGAATGGTGTATTCAATGGTGGACATGACAAAATCTCAGCGGACACGTGGATCGAGAAGGATGTAGAGCAGGTCAACGATGATGTTGGCCACGACAATGAAGACGCCGCCCAGCAACACCACGCCGATTATGATGGGCCGGTCCTGGTTGTTGACCGCCTGCACCGCAAGGGCGCCCACCCCCTGCAGGCCATAGACCTGCTCGATGACGATGGCACCACCGAGCAGAAGCGCGATGTCGGCACCGAGTTGGGTCGCCAGCGGCGTCAGTGCCGCGCGCATGCCATGCCGCCAGACGACCCCGCGCTCGCTGACACCCTTGGCGCGGGCGGTGCGGATATAGTCCTCGCCCATGACTTCAAGCATCTGGCCACGCGTCAGCCGCGCATAGATGGCCGCCATGGTGAGCGCGAGCGTCGTCCACGGCAACACCAGATGCCACGCCCAGATCGCTGCATTTGAGGTCAGAGCCTTGTAGCCACCAGCGGGAAAGAGCGTGAAACCGGACTGCTTGGGCATGAAATAAAGAAAGTAGAGCGACATCATGCCCAGCACGAAAGTCGGGAAGCTCAAGCCCACGAGGATAAAGGCCTGACCAAAGCGGTCGCGCAGGCTGCCGACATTGCGGGCCGAGCTGATGCCGATTGGAATGCCGATCGCCAGCCAGAGCAGGACAGCACCCGCCACCAGTGACAGCGTCGCCGGGATACGGCGCAGGATGATCTGCGTCACCGGTTGCTGGTTTCGATAGGAAAAGCCGAGGTCGCCGGTGGCAGCCCTGGCGACGAAGCGGCCATACTGCTCGACGACCGGCCGGTCGAGACCAAGGTTCTTGCGCACAAGCTGGATCTGCGCCTCTGTTGCCTTGTCACCGGCGATCATGCGCGCGGGGTCACCGGGCGCTACAAAAAACAGAAAGAAGACGAAAGCACTGAGCGCCACCAGAACGCCTGCGCCGAACAGCAGGCGACGAGCCAGAAACCGGATCATCGTTTCTGTCCTCCCCTGCTCTTCTTCGAAAACCGGCGTGCGCTGCGGACACTTTTCGGGTCGAGCGCGTCACGCAAGCCGTCCCCCAGAATGTTGAACGCCAGCGTGGTCAGAAGCAGCGCGGTGCCCGGCACGAACACCATCCACCAGGCGATCAGGTAAAGCGAATTGGAGGATGCGTCCGCCAGCATGCCACCCCAACTCGCCGTCGGCGGCACGATGCCCATGCCCAGGAAGGAAAGCGTCGCCTCGAAGACGATTGAGTTGGGGATCTGCATGGTCGTGTAGACGATGATCGGCACCGACAGATTGGGCAGGATATCGACGGTCATGATGGAGAGCGGGCCGGCGCCGAGAGACCGGCTTGCCTGGACGAAATCCTGACGGCTCAGTGAAATCACCTGACTGCGGATGACGCGTGCCATCGGTGCCCAGCTGAAAAACACGATGACGACGACACTCAGCAACAGGCTTGGTCCGAAAGCCGACACCAGCGCCAGGGCACACAGCAGAAAAGGCACGCTCATGACGAGGTCGGTCAGCCGGCTGAGGCACGTGTCGACCCAACCGCCGAAATAGCCCGCGCTAACGCCGACGATGACAGCGACTGTCGACGCAGCCAGTGAAGCCAGAACGCCGACAAGCAGCGAAACACGCGCGCCATAGGCAAGCCGCACCAGCACGTCGCGGCCGAGCTGGTCGCTGCCGAGCCAGAAGTCGGCACCGGGCCCGACTGGAATGCCCATGGGCGTCAGGCCGATGTCGCGGAATTGTTCGATGGGCGAATGGCCGGTCAGCATGGCGATCGCAGGGGCCAGTATCGCCAGCAGAACCACGGCGATGATCACCGCCAGGGCGATCATGCTCGCACCGTCACGCCGCAATCGTCGAATCGTCAACTCCAGCGAGCCGCGCTGAACGACCTCGTTTTCCGGCGCGGCAATCGTGGATGCCGTCTCACTCATCATGCGACTGCCCGTGTTTCGAGAAGGCTGCGATCAGGCGGGCCTGTGAGCGCCGGTGGAACATGCGAAGCGGCAAGCAGCTTTTGCGTGTAGGGATGCCGGGGATCAGAAAACAGCGTCTCGGTGTCGGCCAACTCAACGATGCGCCCGCCCTGCATGACGGCGATACGGTCGCAAACATGGCGTACCACCGAGAGGTCGTGCGAAATGAACAGATAGGTCAGGTCGAGTTCGCTCTGGAGCCGACGCAGAAGGTTCAGGACCTGCGCCTGCACGGACACATCGAGGGCTGAGACCGGCTCGTCGCAGATGATCAGCGAGGGATTGAGCGCAAGCGCCCGGGCGATCCCGATGCGCTGGCGCTGGCCGCCCGAGAACTCCGACGGGAACCGGTTGTAGTGTTCGGGATTGAGGCCGACCACCTCCATCAGATGCCGCACCTTTTGCTTGCGTACCTCGCCATGGGCAACGCCGTGCAATCGGAAAGGATCGCCAATGATCGCGCCGACGCGGCGCCGCGGATTGAGCGAACCAAACGGGTCCTGGAAGACGAGCTGCACGTGCTTGCGCATCTCGCGCCAACGGCCCGGGTCAAGAGCGCCGATATCCTGCCCCATCAGCTCCACCGAACCGCCGGTCGCCCTGGTCAGTCCGGCAACGACCCGCGCGAACGTCGATTTGCCACAACCGCTCTCGCCGACCAGTCCGACCGTCTCCCCCTTGGCAACGGTGAGATCTATGCCTTTGAGCACATCCAGCGTGCGGCGCTTGCCGAAAAAGCTGCCGACCTGATAGGTCAGATGCACGTCTCGGGCCACAACGACTGGCTCCGCGGCCTTGTCTTGGCTGCGGACGGCAACGGCCGCCTGCCCGGCAGCAGGCTGAACGGACCCCCCCTGCTCTTTCCAGCACAAAGCCTCTATGCCGTCGCTGAAGATGCGCAGCGGCGGCCGTTGCGAGGAACATTTTGCCAGAGCATCGCTGCAGCGCGGCGCAAAAACGCAACCGGCGGGCGTGGCGAGCAGGCTGGGCGGTCGCCCCTTGATCGGAACCAGTTCCGCGCCCGGTGAATAGTTCGCAGGCGACGACCTCAGCAGGCCGGCAGTGTATGGATGCGCAGGCGAGCGGAAGACGGCACTCCCCTTGCCGTATTCCATGCGATGCCCGGCGTACATGACCATGACATCGTCTGCGACACTCGCCAGCAGGCCAAGATCGTGCGTGATCAGGATCACCGTCGTGCCCAGCTCCTTGCGCATGACATCGAGCAGCGCAACGATCTGGGCCTGAACGGTCACGTCGAGCGCCGTCGTCGGCTCATCCGCGATCACCAGCGAAGGTTTCAGGATCAGCGCCATGGCGATCATGACACGCTGGCGCATGCCGCCGGAGAACTGATGCGGATAGTCGTCGAGACGGTCCCCCGGAGACGGAATGCCAACCTTGCCCAGGATGTCGATGACGCGCGCCCGCGCCTCACGACGCGCGATCTTTTCATGCACATGCAGGGCTTCTGCGATCTGGGCACCAATCGTGTAATAGGGATGCAGGCTGGAAAGCGGATCCTGGAAGATCATGCCGATGCGTCCGCCTCTCAGGCGACGCACTTCCTCCTGTGGAAGTCCGATCAGATTGTGCCCCTCGAACAGGGCCTCTCCCGTAATGTCGGCATTGCGCAACAGACCAACGATTGCCTGGGTCAACACGCTCTTGCCGGAGCCGGACTCTCCGGCAATGCCGAAGAGAGAGCCCTGTTTGACTGAAAACGAAACGTTGCGGACGGCATGAACGATGCCGTCCTCGGTCGGGATGTCGACCGTCAATCCCCTGGCTTCGAGAAGTGCCACATTCCACCTTTCAGCGCTGGGTGATGCTGGCGCCGCAGCGGGCACCAGCCGTCCCTTTACCCGCTCAGCGTTCGAGCCAGATGTTGGTCCAGTCGCCTTCCACCCCGAGCGCATAAGGCAGGTAATTCTTCACCGCCTCGCTGCGATAGCGGGGATTTTTGTTCGCAATCAACGGAATGACCGGCACATCCGCCATCACCAGCTCGTCAACTTGGGCCCACAACTTGCCGGTCTCTTCCGGTGTCGTGGCGTTGATTGCCTGTGCGGCAATCTCGTTGGCCTTGGCGTTGTTGTAGTCGGTATAGTTGTAGGTCTGGTGCGTACCATTGAAGGTAAACTGCGGCTGAAACACCGAACGCGCGGCACCTCCGACCCAATCCGGCGTCCAGCCCACGGGCGCGATATCCCAGGTGCCATCCTTGGTGGTGACGGGGTTGGTCATGAACTTGGAATAGTAGTCGGCGGCAGTAACCGGACTAAGCTCGAGCTTGATGCCGGCGCGTGCCATGCTGGCCTGAATCGTGGCCGCAGTGGTCGCTTCCATATCTTTGTTTCGATACGGCATCTTCAGCGTGATGCCGTCGGGGAAGCCAGCCTCGGCGAGCAGCGCCTTCGCCTTCTCGGGGTCGCCCTTGGAGTCCTGCGATGGATAGAGCTCGAATTTGTGGTGACCGAGCACGCCAAGACCGAAAATACCGCCGACGGGCTCAGCGACCGTCGATCCGCCCCACTGCTGGGCAATGGCGGCCTTGTCTACGGCATAGGCCAGCGCCTGACGCACCTTCAGGTTCTTCAACGCGCCGTTGTTGTTGCCCGACACGGTGTTGATGAACAGGAAGTTGGTGTTGCCGGCCGACATCGCCATCAGCTTCTCGTCATTGTTGGCGACAAACGTCGCCAGGATCGCGGTCGGAACATTGATGTCATAGGCAAGGTCGGCATCGCCCGATTGCAACTGCTGCATGATGGCATCGGGCTGCAGGCCCATGGTGATCTCGATCTCATCGACATAGGCCTTGCGAAGCGGGTCGCTTTCGGCGCTCCACGCGGGATTGCGGATCAACTTGAGACTGGTGTCGGGCGTGTAGTCGCCAATCGTATAGGGTCCGCTGCCGATGAAGTGGGTGCGGTAGTCCGGGCTGTCTGGGATATAGTCGAGCGTCTCGAGCGGGACAGGTGCCGGCATCGGCAGCGACAGCATGTAGATGAAGTCGCCTGCGCGCTCCTTGAGCTTGAAGACCACGGTCTGCTCGTCCGGCGTCTCGATACCGGTGACGTCGTTCTCCTCGATATATTTTTTCATCGCCTCGGCGGTCGGCTCGATCTTGGCGAATCCGTCACAGAACTCGGTGAGACCCGAGATGAGCGCGGTGAAATAAGTAAGCGTCGCCGCCTGCAGATGTGGGTTGCACAGGCGCTTGAAGCCGCGCTCTACATCCGTCGAGGTGATCTGGCGGGCACCTGACGGCGCGTTCCACTTGGCGCCCTGGCGCAGCTTGAAGGTGTAGGTCAGGCCGTTGTCGGTCGGCTGCGGCACGTCCGTAGCCAGATCGCCCACCGGCTTGATCGCGAGGTTCTCATCCGTGGACGCCTCGTAGCTGATCAACTGGCGCGAAATGGCACGCATGAGATTGTTGGTCGGAACCATGCCGGCAAGCGCCGGGTCCATGTGATCCGGCTCACCGGTGGCCAGAATGTGCAGCGTGCCGCCTTTTTGCGGCTCCTGCGCCTGCCCTGCCGAAAGGGTGCCTGCCAGCGCCATCACAACCCAGAACGGCACCGAACTCCTACGAATGCGCATACGCTCCTCCCATGAGCAACAGCCATCAATTCCCGCTTGTTGTCTGGCACAAAATTTAAACGTCAGCAAAATAAATTTAAGCTATTGTGAAATTTTTGTAGTATGAAAGCATGACTGCGAGACTGAAATGGGCGTGTATGCGCTGAGCCTCTAATCGACTCCATGAAAGGCGTGCCGCATAGTCGCCATCGGCGATCAGGGGTACGGTGAATTTGAATATGTCTTCACAACCAAAGGCTAGGCAGACCGATTTGGCCGGCCAGGCCACGCAATCCTCCCTGGGCAAGAAAATCCGCAATCGCCGCCGCGCCATCGACATGACGCTGCAGCAGGTGTCGGAGCGTGTCGGGCTGTCGATCGGCTTCCTGTCCCAGATCGAACGCGGCATGTCGACGCCGTCGCTGTCCTCGCTTTGCAATATCGCCGAAGCGCTCGGCACGAGCATCGACACTTTCGTGCCCGCCTCGCGCCAATCCGGTGCCGTCTCCCGCCAGGGTCAACGCGAGGCCTTCAGCATCGGCGATGTCAGGCGCACCTACGAACTTCTGGGAAGCAGGTTTCCCGGCGCCAAACTGCACCCTTCCCTGGTGCGCCGCCCGCCGGGACATATGTCCGAATTCATGCACAACGAGGGCGAGGATTTCGTCTACGTGCTGGAGGGGAGCATCCTGCTCGAGGTAGACGGTGAGCGCCATATCCTGAACAAGGGAGACTCGGTGCATTTTCAGTCCCATCTCCCGCACCGGTCGGCGACTTTGGGCGACGAGACGACACTGGAGCTTTGGGTTCGTACGCAGCCGTTCTTTCCCGAAGACCGCGACGGAACCGACGGCAAGAACTCGAGGTAGACGGCTGCCGCGGACGATGGCCGGCCGACCCGGAAGGACCGCCAGGCTCTTGTCTCGCCGTATTGCAGCCGATCGACCATGCCGAACCCGCTACCCCTTCTTCGGCCAGGTGTCAGCGAGCCTGTAGCCTTCAGGCCAAGGATCTTCCGGATCGAGCATGTGCTGGTGCGTGCCGGTGATCCAGGCGCGGCCCGAGATTTCAGGCAGCACCGCCGGACGCCCACCCACGGTCGTGGTACCGACGATACGGCCGGTGAAGGTCGAACCGATCACCGAAACGGCGGTCAAACGATCTTCCAGCCCCATCTGTCCACGCGCGTGCAGCACGGCCATACGCGCCGACAAGGCAGTTCCGGTCGGTGAACGGTCAACCTTGCCGGGCTGGATCGCCACAGCGGCACCGGCGCGCAAACCTTCAGCCGTGCGCTCGACGGCACCTGCGAACAGGCAGAACGAGAAGTGTTTCCAGTCCGGATTTTCCGGGTGGTTGAAACCGAGAGCGGCGTTTGCAGCGTTGGTGATGCGCACGCCGAGCCGCGCGATATCGAGCGTTTCGTCCGGCTTGAAGGCAAAGCCCATCGCCGCCGCATCGACGATGACGAATGAGTCGCCACCATAAGCGGTGTCGACGGTGAGTGTTCCAAGCCCTTCGACTTCCAGTTTTGCGTCCAGGCGATCAGCAAAACTCGGCAGGTTGCGCACGAAGATGCGCTCGGCCTTGCCGTTGCGGCACTCTGCCCGCACACGCACCAGTCCACCCGGCGCTTCCAGTGTAATCTCCGTCACCGGCTCCCGCATCGGCAGAATGCCGCTGTCCAGCAGCACTGTCGAAACGCAGATCGAATTCGAGCCCGACATGGGCGGCGTGTCTTCCGGCTCCATGATGATGAAGGCGGCATCCGCATCCGGATGTTTTGGCGGCACCAGCAGATTGACATGCCGGAATACGCCGCCCCGCGGCTCGTTCAGGACGAAATTGCGCAAGGTGTTGTCGCGGGCGATCCAGCGGCTCTGCTCCCAGATCGTATCGCCCGGTGGCGGTGTGACCCCGCCGACGATGACGTCACCCACCTCGCCTTCGGCATGCGCCGAAATCACGTGGATGGTTTTTGTGCTGCGCATCGGAAACTCCTCAGGAAAGCCAGGCGGGCAGGCGCACTGGCGCGCGCCCGGTGAGTGCTGCGGCCACGCAATCGGCAAGGCTGCCGAGCCGTACGGCACGGCCGGACAGGCCGGGCCCGTAATGGGCGTATTTGCCTGAATTGGTCATCACGGCGCGTGTGCGCGTCGGGAATACCGGCTCTGAAATCGAGCACCAGCACAGGTCCGGCACCACCTGTACGCCGCTGTGTTCAAGCCGCGCCAGCGTGCCATCGGTGCGGGCATCGGCGATGACGGCGTTGCCGGCGGTAACGATGACCGCCGCATCCGGATGACGTTTGCGCCCGTCGAGCACGGCTGCGAGCGCACGGCATTCCTCAAGCGATGCATGCGGACTGCCTATGGCAACGAGTTCGACCTCTTCAGGTCCCGCATTGAGGTTTTTCCACGCTGCAGCCAGGTCGGCGCGCGTGATGACGGCATGATCGGCGTCGGCTGCACCCACCCCGTCAGCTTCGGGTGTAACCCCTTCTACATGCAGCATCGGCGCCGCCGACGTCGTGCCAAACGCCGCACACAGCGCCTTGAGATCGTCGCGCGAAGGTCGGGCCCCTGCAAGCCCGCGCAGCAGCGGAATGCGGTCCGGCGCGGCGTGGCCGGCGAGATAGCCGACCAGCGGCCAGAATGCATCGTCAACACCACTTGGAACCTCCACCTCGATGATGCGCCGCGCCTTGCGGTGTTCATCGATATAAACGCCGGAAAGCGGAGCACGACCGGTCAGGGCGATGCACAGATCAAGGAAATCGGGATGTTTTGCCGTGCGGGCACCGAGCACCGAATTGGCGAAGATCACCGCGTTGGACTCCGCCCAGGCGACAGCCTCGCCGCCCTTCGGCGCGCTGTCGAGCAGATAGGGCGAACAGGTGAATGTCGGCTTGCAGCCCATGCGCACATAGGCATCGGCAAGGCGCGCCGCGGGATCGCCGAAATCGTGGGCTACGCCCTGTGCCTGCCAGTTGGCGCGGTCCACAGAGATGGCATTCATCGTCGTCGGAACCCTAACCTGCGCACCAAGCTCGGCCATCTTCTCGGCGAAGGTCAGGTTGGCGGGGCTGGCATAGATGCAGCCGTCGATATGCGCCTGGGTCACGTCCACAAGGCTGCGTGCGCCCTGCTGGACGGCCATGGCACAGATGATGCGCATGGCCTGTTGCACGGCAATGCCATTGCGCCCGTCCATCATGGCGCGGTCGGCTTCTGTCAGGTCGAGCGCGCCGCTAACCGGTGAACTGACCGACAGGCTCAGGCCGCCAGCTTCGATCGCTGTATCGCTTATCCGTGCGGTCTTGGCGTGCGCCAACGCGGCAAAAGCCTGCGGCGTCAGTCGCAGCACCGGCAGCGGTTTGCCGAACAGTTCCGAAGCGATCAGTGCCCCGAGGGTCAGCACATCTTCGGCTTCCGAAAAGACCAAGGCTGCCGGCGCGCGACCATTCAACACGAGATCCAGCAACACCCCGGATCCGGTGCAGGAGCCCCGGCTCGACGGCATCATCAGGATGGCGCCGGTCAGGCAGCGTCCGTGCAGCGGATGGTGGACGTCGATCACACGCGCCGTGGCCGGGTCGACGCCGCCCCAGAGACTCAAGGCTTCCTGTGTCGCGATGACGGCCCCTTGCGCCGCGCCGCCAAGGATCGACCGGGCGAGAGCGCGTTCGTTCACTTGACGACAAACCCATGCGCGAAAGGATCGCGGTCGTCGATGAAGATGGTGTTGATGCCGGTCATGCGCGCCCAGCCGGCAATGGACGGAATGATCGCGTCACGATCCGCGACCTTCGTCGCCGCTTCGACCCGGCCGTTGAACAGCGACCCGATGATCGATTCATGCACGAACTCGTCGCCGACTTTCAGCTTGCCTTTGGCGGCAAGCTGCGCCATGCGCGCCGAGGTACCGGTGCCGCAGGGCGAACGGTCGATCGCCTTCTCGCCATAGAACACGGCGTTGCGCGCATGGGCACCGGCTTGCGTCGGCTTGCCGGTCCACTGGATGTGGCTGAGGCCCTTGATCTCCGGATGCAGCGGATGGACGAACTCGTATTTCGCATTGAGCGCGGCGCGCAGCTTCGGCGACCAGCCGACAAGTTCGCCGGCCGTATGGTCGGCCATGTCGCGGAAATTCTTCTGCGGCTCGACGATGGCATAGAAATTGCCGCCATAGGCAACGTCCACAACGATTTCGCCAAGCCCTTCGACTTCCACCGTCAGACCCTCCGCATGGAGAAAGCCGGGAACGTTGGTGAGGCGGACTTCCTCTACGAAACGGCCTTCCTGACGATAGGTGATGTCGACCTTGCCGGCAGGCGCGTCGATCGAGAGCTTGCCCGGTTCGCGCGGTGTGATCAGGCCGTTCTCGATGCCCATGGTGATGGTACCGATCGTGCCGTGGCCGCACATCGGCAGGCAGCCGGAAGTCTCGATGAACAGCACCGCGACATCGCAGTCGGGCCGCGTCGGCGGATAGAGGATCGAGCCCGACATCATGTCATGCCCGCGCGGCTCGAACATCAGCCCGGTGCGGATCCAGTCGAATTCGCGCAGGAAATGCGCACGCTTTTCCAGCATGTTCGCGCCTTCGAGACGCGGTCCGCCGCCCGAAACCAGGCGAACCGGGTTTCCGCAGGTGTGTCCGTCGATACAGGAGAAGGTATGGGTTGCCATGGCTGGACCTTGGTCAAAAGCGTTGCGGCGAGAAGGATGAAATGTCGATGGCGGGCCGTTGCCCGATCAGGAGATCGGCGACGATACGCGCCGTCCCTGCCGACTGCGTCAAGCCGAGGTGGCCGTGACCGAAGGCATAGATGACATGCGACGTTGCGCGGGCGGTGCCGATCGCCGGCAGGCTGTCCGGCAAGGACGGACGGAAGCCCATCCACTGCACCCCACCCTGCGGCTTCAGGCCGGGCAGAAACGCCTGTGCCTTCTTCATCATGGCTTCGGAGCGGCGAAAATTCGGCGGCAGCTTCAGACCTCCGAGCTCCACTGCACCGCCGACGCGAATGCCGGTGGACAGGCGGGTGACGACAAAGCCATGACCGCCGAAAGTCACCTGCGTGCGCAAGTCGAAGGCGTCCTGCGGCAGAGTGGTGTTGTAGCCGCGTTCGGTTTCGAGCGGGATGGTCTCGCCGATGGTTGCCGCAATGCGATGCGAAAACGCGCCGGCGGAAAGCACGACCTTGCGGGCTCGCCGCACGCTGCCATCCGCAGCAATGACCTCGACAGCGTCCTCAACCGGACGCAGTGCGGTGACTTCGGCGCGCTCGATAGTGCCGCCCGCGTTGCGGAAGTGCTCGGCAAGTGCAAGCGTATACAGCCGGGGATCGGCGATGGAATACCAGCCGGGCGTAAAGGTGCCGTGGGTGAAGCGTGGCGCCAGGCCAGGCTGAACCTCCTCGATCTCGGCCTTGGTGAGGTGGAGGAACTCGATGCCATGTTGTTCCCGGGCAGCCCAGCCGGGCAGCGAAGCCTTGAATTCCGCCTCACCCTCATAGACCTGGAGATTGCCTTCCTTGCGCAGCATGGGCAGCGTGCCAGTCTGCTTCAGGAAAGGCTCAAGCTCAGCCTTAGACAGGTCCATCAGCGCGGTCTGGGCCGTGGTGGAATGAGCCACACGCCCGGGCGAACAGGCGCGCCAGAAGCGAAACATCCAGGGCGCGATCTGCACGGCGTAGGCCGGCGGTACCGACAGCGGCCCGAGCGGGTCAAGCAGCCATTTCGGCGCTTTCTTCAGGATGCCTGGTGAGGCGAGCGGCAGGATGTCCGTGAAGGCGAATGCGCCTGCGTTTCCCGCGGACGCACCGGCGGCAGGCCCTTCACGGTCCAGCACCGTGACATCCAGCCCGCGCCCCTGAGCGGCGATCGCCGCCGAGAGCCCGACGACCCCTGCCCCGATGACGATGACGTCGACCTGCTTTTCCATTTTGCTCTCAATGCGTTGCCGCAAGGAACTTCTTCGTCTCGGCATGCTGCGGCGCGTCGAAAAGCTGCTCCGGCGGCGCGATTTCGGCCATGATGCCCTGATGGAAGAAGGCGACTCGGTCGGAGACCTCGCGGGCGAACTTCATCTCATGGGTCACGCAAATCATCGTCATGCCTTCGGAAGCGAGCATCCTGAGCGTATCCAGCACCTCGCCCACCAGCATGGGATCAAGCGCCGAAGTCACTTCGTCAAACAGCATATATGTGGGAGACATGGCGAGCGCACGTGCAATCGCCATGCGCTGCTGCTGGCCGCCCGACATGCGGTTCGGGTAAACGGAAAGCTTCTCGGCAAGGCCGACATGGGTCAACTGCTTCACCGCGATTTCCTCGGCCCTTTCCTTCGACAGACCAAGCACCTTGCGTGGCGCCAGCATGACGTTTTCCAGCACGGTCAGGTGCGGGAACGCATTCCATTGCTGGAAGACGATGCCCACTTTTTGCCGGAGCTTGTTGAGGTCGGTGCTTCTGGCGTGAACATCGGTGCCATCGATGACCACCCTGCCCGACGCAATCGTCTCCAGCCCGTTGATGCAGGTGAGCAGCGTCGACTTGCCCGAACCGGAGCCACCGATGACGGTGACGACCTCGCCTTTGCGGACAGTCAGGTCGATGCCTTTCAGGACCTCCAGCGTGCCGAAGGATTTGTGGACGTTTTCGATCTCAATCATTGGGTGACCAGCGTTCTTCGAGATACCTGCCGAACCGGGCAATAGGCAGGCTGATGACGAAATAGATGGCGCCGCACAGGAGCAGGATGAACAGCGGCTCCTGCAGGCGGGTGACAAGGATCTGCGAAGCACGCAGCAGTTCGATGAGACCGAGCCAGAGCACGAGTGCAGAATCCTTCATGACGCCAAGCGTCAGGCCGATCCACGACGGCAACGATACGCGCGTGGCGAGCGGCGCCACGATGTAGCGCATATCCTGCCACCAGGTCATGCCGAGCGAGCGCGCCGCACGGCGCGTGTTGACCGGCACGGCGTCGATGCCGCCACGAACGATCTCGGTGCAGTAGGCCGCTGTATAGAGCGACAGCACCACGCAAGACGTCGTGAAGGGCGGCCAGCCCAGTTTCGCAATGGACTGCAAGGCATTGCCCAGCACGAGTTGGATCAGCAGCGGCACCGATCGGAAAATATCCAGGGCAAAGGTGAGCGGTGCCGACCAGTAGGGTCCGAACTGGAAGCGGATGACGCCAAACAGAACGCCGAGCACCGTGCCGGCGGCGACGGAGACCGCCGTCACGGCAAGCGTCATGCCGGCGCCTTGTGCCAGGAAGGCGAGATCACTCCAGGAAAGAGCTGTGCTGAACATCCCTACCCCCGCCTCAATACCGGAACATGCGCGCGGCAAGCAGGCGCGCAGCCAGCGTGACAGCCTTGGCAATCAGGTAATAGATCACCGCCGCAAGGGCGAAGAACTCGAAGGTGCGGAACGAGCGAGCATTGAGCTCCTGCGTGACACCGGCGAGATCGGAACTCATGCCGACAGTCACGCCGAGCGACGTCATCAGAATTGCCCAGACCATCTGGTTGGTAGCCGGCAGGAAGGCAATGCGCAGCATCTGCGGCGCGACGATGTAGCGGAACGCCTGCAGCGGGCTCATCCCCAGCGAACGGCCTGCGCGCGCCTGCGTATCGGGAATAGCCTTGAGCGCACCGCGGAAATTCTCGGCGAGGTAACCGGCATTGTTGAAGGCGATGCCGGCGAGCAGTGCCGTGAAGGGACTGAGGTGGATACCAAAATTGCCGAGGCCGAAATGCGCCATGTAGATCTGGAATAGCGCCGGCGTGTTGCGCGCCACTTCCACCCAAGCGGTGGCGACCCCGGAAAGGATACGGTTGCCCGAAAGCCGGAACACGGTGAGCGCGATGGCCAGCGCAAGCCCGATCGCCATCGACAGAAGTGCGATTTCCAAGGTGACCAGCGCGCCGTCAAGCATTTGCGGCAATGCCCTGAACGCCTGGTTCCAATGGAAGGTGTAGCTGAACATCGCCGCTTCGCCTTTCGAACGGATCGGCGGCGCGAGGCTTGCCTTGCGCCGCCAGGGAAACGGTCAGATCAGCGGTAAACGCCGTTCACCGACAAAGACGGCAGCTCGCCGCCAACCCACTTCTTGTAGAGTTCGGCGTAACGACCGGTGCGGACCTGCTGGTTGATGAACAGGTTCAGGTAGTTGATGAGGCCGTATTCCTCGCGATTGGTGAAGAGCGCGACATAGTCGATGTCATACGGCGCCTTGCCGACGACCGAAATGCCGGGGAACTTCCCCGTCTTCACATTCGCCTGCGCGACCGTGGAGGTGGAAACCGTGGCGTCGATCTGGCCCTGGCTCAGCGCCAGGAACACATCGGCTTGGGTCTGGTAGGGACGGAATTCGCCGGCACCCCATTCCTTGACCGACTTTTCGAGCGCGATGGCTTCGAACGTGCCGGCGGTGGCGCCGACCGTCTTGCCCTTCATGTCTTCGAACGATTTGATACCGGACTTGTCATTGGCGGTGACGGCCATTTCGAAGGCGAAATAAGGAATTGTCATGCCAACGGTCTTGGCGCGCTCGAGCGTATCGGAGGTCGAGGCGACGCCGACATCGACGCGGCCGGACATCAGAGCCGGAATGCGCTCCGGGAAAGGCGTCTCCACGATCTCGGCCGTCACACCGAGCGCCTTGGCGAGATCGTTGCAATAGTCGACGTCGAAGCCGATCGGATTGTTGCTCGCATCGCGCGCTCCCATGGGCGGGAAGTCGAGCACCACGGCGCAGCGCAAGGTACCGGAAGCGATGATGTCGTCGAGCTTGTCGGCATATGCCTGACCGCCCAGCGCGGTTGCGGCCATGAGCCCGAAGGCGAGGACCGAGATCTTCATGTTCTACTCTCTCCCTGAGTGTTGCCGGTCGGTTGACCGCGCGCACTATTTCGCGTCGTCGCGGACAAATCAATCACAAAATACAAATTGTATGCAGTGATTATACGATTTTAATAATTCTACCTGTCCGCGAACCTCTTTCCGGCCTCTCAACCGGCGAAGCCCTCGGGCAACAGCGCTTCCGGAACGTTCTGGTAGGCAACCGGCCGCAGGAAGCGGCGAATGGACAAGGTACCTACGCTGGTCGCACCGAAATTCGTCGAGGCTGGGTAAGGCCCGCCGTGCACCTGGGCATCGACCACCTCGACACCGGTCGGAAAGCCGTTGACCAGCACTCGCCCGGCCTTGCGTTCCAGCACAGGCATCAGGCGGCGCGCGGCCTCAGTGTCCCCTTCATCCATGTGGAGGGTCGTGGTCAGCTGCCCTTCAAATCCGCGGGCGATTGTTTCCATCTCCTCCAGAGACCCGACCTTCACCACCAGGCCGAGTGGACCGAAAACCTCTTCGCCCAGTGCATGGTCGGACGTGAACTGCGCCCCCGTCGTTTCGAACAGGTTGGGAGTCGCGGCGCGTCCCGAAGGCTCAGTTACCAGCAGGGCCTTGACCGAATTGCGTTCGGCAAAGCGCGCGCGCCCGTCGCGATAGGCCTTGGCGATGCCGTCCGTCAGCATGGTCTGCGCACCGACCTTGCCAAGTGCCTCGGTCGTAGCCCCGATGAAGCGATCAGCATCGGAGCCTTCGACCACCACGGCAATGCCGGGATTGGTGCAGAACTGCCCGGCTCCCAGCGTCAGCGAGCCAGCCCAGCCCTGCCCCAGCGTTTCGGCACGCGCCTTGAGCGCTTCCGGCAGCAACAGCATCGGATTGACCGAGCCGAGTTCGCCGAAGAACGGGATCGGTTCCGGACGGGCCGCGCAAAGGTTGAAGAGCGCGCGACCACCGGCAAGCGAGCCGGTGAAGCCGACAGCCTTGATCAGCGGATGCTGCACCAGAGCCTCGCCGACCTGACGGTTGCCGCCCTGGATCAGCGAAAAAACGCCAGGATGTACTCCGGTCGTTACGATCGCCGCCTCGATGGCCTGGGCGATGATCTCCCCGGTGCCGGGATGCGCTGAATGGCCTTTCACCACAACCGGGCAACCGGCGGCCAAGGCGGCCGCAGTGTCACCACCTGCGGTCGAAAAAGCGAGCGGGAAGTTGGAGGCGCCGAAGACGGCGACCGGCCCGACCGGGCGCTGAATCAGCCTGATCTCTGGGCGGGGCGCCGGCTGGCGTTCCGGCATGGCCGGGTCGACGCGGCGATCGAGATAGTCGCCTTTTTCGATATGGTCGGCAAACAGCCGAAGCTGCCCCGTCGTGCGGCCACGCTCCCCCTGAAGCCGCGCTTCCGGCAACCCGGTCTCCTGGCTGCCGATTTCGGTGATCGCCTCGGCGCGTGCCTCGATCTCATCGGCGATGGCACGCAGAAAGGCAGCCCGCGCTGCTCGCGAGGAATTGGCGTAGCTCCAGAAGGCATCCTCCGCCGCCTCACAGGCGCGGTTCACCAGATCCACCGTACCGACGGCAAAGACGTGTGCGGGACCATGCGCCGGGGCACTCTCGAAAGTGCCTGCGCCATCAAGCCATGCGCCCGCAACGAGGTGTTTTCCCTTTGGAGTGAAGGCCATTTGAGGTTCCTGTCCTGGATATGCGGGGATTGGGTCGCGCGAATTGCGATTGTCGCTTATTTGTATACTCTATGTATGCAAGATAGCAACCCAATCACCGCCCGTATCGAGAGGAAGACCATGCCCGCAACCACCACCATGCCAACCGTCATGCTTCATGGGCGCGTCGAGGCAATCTTCAAAAAGGCGGGGTTGAATGACATCCAGGCGGGAGCGCTCGCCCGCGTCATCGTCGCGGCGGAGCGAGACGCCTGCAAATCACATGGCATCTACCGGATCGAGGGGGCGCTGCGCACCGTCAGGGCGGAGAAAGTTGTGCCGGATGCCGTGCCGGAACTGGTGCAGCAGGACCGCTCCGCGATCGTGCGGGTGAATGCCCGGCGCGGCTTCGCCAATCCCGCCTTCGAACTTGGCCTGCCAGTCCTGGTGGAACGCACCCGGGCACTGGGTCTGGCGGCGCTCGTCATCAACGATTGCACACATTTCTCTGCGCTCTGGCCTGAAGTGGAGGCTTTGACCGGACACGGCCTTGCCGGACTCGCCATGTGCCCGAGCTACTCGACCGTCGCGCCGGCTGGCGGCAACAAACCGCTGCTCGGCACCAACCCGATGGCTTTCGGCTGGCCGCGGCCCGGCAGATCACCCTATGTGTTCGACTTTGCCACCTCCGTCGCCGCCCGCGGCGAAATCGAGCTGCACCGCCGCGCCGGCAAGCCTTTGCCGGAAGGCTGGGCGATTGATGCCGAAGGACAACCCACCACCGATCCCGACGCGGCACTTGCCGGTGCGATGCTGCCCTTCGGTGGCCACAAAGGCTCCGCCATCAGCACCATGATCGAGCTGCTTGCCGGTGTCATGATCGGCGATCTGATCAGCCCTCAGGTGCTCGACTATCTCGGCACCACCACCCTCGCCCCTCCGCACGGGGAACTCATCATCGCCTTCTCTCCCAAGGCTTTTGCGAAAGGCCGCGATGGCAATCCCCTGGAACGCGCCGAAGCGCTGTTCGATGCGATTGCCGGCCAGGGAGCCCGCCTGCCCTCGCAACGCCGCTACGCTGCTCGCGCAAGGTCCGAAATCGATGGCATCACGCTCACAGAAGCAGAGATTGAACAGCTCGACAGGCTGATTGCGCTGGGACTTGAGGCTGTCGCGTGAAACATCCGAGCGCTCTCATGACGCTCTATATGCCATCAAACAAAAAAGCCCTCCGACTCGGAGGGCTTCTTCCTGGAACAAATTGGAAGGTCAGGCCTTGTGTGCCTGCACGGCGCCGGGCAGCTTGCTCCACGCGGCGTACCAGCTGTTGAACAGCTTGAACTGCGCCTCGCAATAACCACGCTGGCTGTCGCTCAACTCATCGGTCTCGTTGAAGTGCAGCGTGTATTCCTTGTCGCCCTTGAGCACCATCATGTGCTTGAAATAGAGAACAAGGTCCGGACCTTCGTCGAAGGAGGACAGGACGCCAAGTGCCTGCTCCAGCTCCTGCGCGCGCTGACGCGCCTCGACGTCGCCCGCCGCCGCGGCCTGGGACAGATTGCAGAGGTGGATCACCTCCTTCGGCAGCACATTGCCGATGCCCGTGATGGCGCCGGTCGCGCCGCAGTTGACGAAGCCATGGAACACAGCGGTATCGACGCCGATCATCAGCGACACGCCGTCGTCGCGGCTGGTGATGTTCTCGGCCGCGTAACGCAGGTCGGCATGACCGCCGAATTCCTTGAAGCCGACGAGGTTCGAATGCTCTGCGCGCAACGCGAAGAACAGGTCTGCACGCGTCGCAAAACCATAATACGGACTGTTGTAGATCACGGCCGGCAGGTCAGGTGCTGCTGACAGGATCGCCTTGAAATGCGCCTTCTGCGCCGTCAGCGACGACCCACGCGACAACACGCGCGGGATCACCATCAGGCCCTGTGCGCCGACCTTCTGGGCGTGTGCGGCGTGGGCAACGGCCGAGGCGCTGTTGATGGCACCGGTTCCGACGATCACCGGCACGCCGGCCTTGACCAGGCGCTCGACGCCTTCCATCCGCTGCCCGTCGCTCAAGAGGGGCCAATCACCCATCGAACCGCAATAGACGACAGCCGACATGCCGTCGGCGATCAACTGCTTGCCCTTGGCGACCAAGGCATCGAAGTCGGGGCTGCGGTCCGCTTTGCACGGTGTCATCAAAGCCGGAATTACGCCGGAGAAAATCCTCGCCTTCATCTCAAAAGCTCCTGTTGGCCTGTCATTTCGGCAGAAGAAGCCGGCGCAGCCGTGCGCAATCCCTGCCCTCGACAGCGATTATACTCTTTGGATTTTATTTGTCGACAAGAAATCGACAATGATTTTACAGAGCGACGTTCAGATGCCCGCCGCGTGTGAAAAGCTTCTGGATCTGGTCGACGATCTGCTCGGCATGGACCTTCGCCAGCCGGTCAGCCGCCTCGACATCGCGCGCGGCGATGACCGCGATCATGTCCTCATGCTCGTCGACAAAACGCTGTGGCAGCCGATCGTCATAGGACTGATAATAAAGACGCAGCAGCCGCCGCCCCTCATTGAGAAGCCGCCCGAAGAGGCTGGTGAAATACGGGTTGCGACCGGCTTCCGCGATTGCCGAATGCAGGGCGGCATTTGTGGCGATCATCGCCAGCGCGTCCTGTTCCTCCACGGCCTTGGCGAACTCCGCCTGGTGCGCGCGGATCACCCTCAAATCCTCCGGGCGATGATATTCCGCAGCCAGGCGCGTTGTGATGCGATACATCAGCACCAATGCATCGAAATACGTATGCATGTTCAGGAAATCGATGTTCGACACCATGGTCGACCGGTTGGGCAGCGTATCGATCAGTCCCTCGCCTGCCAGTCGCACCAAGGCCTCCCGAATGGGCGTACGCGACATGTTGAACCGCTCGGCCAGTTGCACCTCATCGATCGGGCTGCCTGGCGGCAGCACAAGATCGAGGATTTCGTCACGCAGGAGGTCGTAGACGACCTTCACGCCGGAGCCACGCTTGCGTTCTGGGCGGGAGGTCTTGTCGGCAGCGGTCATCTTAAAACCCTCATGTCGACAAAATGCATACGTTCCACAGGCGCACGGATCAAGGCTGGATGCGGTTAGATCACATCCTGGTGGGCGTCCGCGGTCGTGACAGCGCACAACGGAAACGGTCAACCCGCTCCAACCGTCCTGCAAAGAACGATCTAGGCTGGCAGTATCTTGCCGGGGTTCATGATGTTGTCGGGATCGAGCGCACGCTTGATCTGCCGCATCACGTCGAGGCCATGGCCGTGCTCGGCCTTGAGGAACCCGACCTTGCCCTGGCCAACGCCATGCTCACCGGTGCAGGTGCCTTCCATGCCAATTGCCCGCATGTTGAGGCGGGCCACGAATCGCTCGACCAGCGCCACCTCTCCGGCGTCCTCGGGATCCATCAGCGCCAGCACGTGGAAATTGCCGTCGCCGGCATGGCCGACGATCGGTGCGATCAGGCCCATTTCGGCGATATCGACTTCGGTTTCAGCCACGCACTCGGCCAGCCGCGAGATCGGCACGCAGACATCCGTCGACAATCCCTTGGCGCCAGGCCTGAGTGTCAGTGATGCCCAATAGGCATCGTGACGCGCTTTCCAGAGCTTGCTGCGCTCCTCGGCGATCGCTGTCCACAGGAACGGCCCGCCGCCATTTTCTTCCGCGATCATGCCGAAGGTTTCGGCCTGCTCGGCCACGCCGGCATCACTGCCGTGAAACTCAAGGAACAGGCATGGGCTCTCAGGATAGTCCAGCTTGGAATACGTCTTCATCGCCCGCATCTGCAGGGCATTGACCAGCTCGATGCGGGCGACGGGAATGCCCATCTGGATCGTCTGGATCACCGCTTGCGAGGCAGCTTCCAGCGTCGGGAATGGACACACACCTCCCGAAATCGCCTGTGGGATACCCTGCAGCTTCAGCGTCAGTTCCGTGATGATCCCGAGCGTGCCTTCCGAGCCGACCAGCAGCCGGGTGAGATCGTAGCCAGCCGAACTCTTCCTGGCACGTCCGCCTGTCTTCACGATTTCGCCGTCCGCCATGACGGCGACCAGCGACAGCACATTTTCACGCATCGTGCCGTAACGCACCGCATTGGTGCCCGATGCACGCGTCGCCGCCATGCCCCCGAGTGTAGCGTTGGCACCGGGGTCGATCGGAAAGAACAGGCCGGTGTCGCGCAGATGCTGGTTGAGCTGCTCACGCGTCACGCCAGGTTCCACCCGGCAATCGAGATCCTCGCCATTGACGGCAAGGATTCGGTTCATGCGTGAGAGATCGACCGAAATCCCCCCGCCTGGTGCGTTGACGTGGCCCTCCAGCGAGGTGCCGACGCCAAAGGCGATGACCGGCACGCGATGCTCCGCGCAGGCGCGCACCACCGATTGAACCTCTTCGGTCGTCTCGCAGAAGGCAACGCCATCCGGCGCCTGCGTCGGGATGTAGGTGGTGGTGTGAGCGTGCTGCTCGCGGATAGCCTGCCCGGTCTGGAACCGCTCGCCGAGCTGCTGCTTCAGGATGCCGAGCACGGCAGCGATGCCATTCTCATTGCGTTCGACCGGTACGAGGTCGCTCAGAGCCATGCTTTCCTCCGCGATTGGACCATCGCGGCCCTTGTTCTCGAGTTAGAGCTGCTTAAAGCATGTCGCGCAAAAGTGTGCAGCGGTTTTGCGATAACGACATGCGCGAAACAAAGATCTGCTTGCACGCCGTGTCTGCCGGATCGAATTTGACATTCGATCCGGCAGCAGGACGTCAGTGCATCGGTTGGTAGCGCCAGAGGAAACATCGCAATGTCCATCCCCGCCCCTTTCGTCTCACGCGTCATGGACATCGAAAAGGATTGGATCGACTACAACGGTCATCTCAACATGGCCTATTACAACGTGCTGTTCGATCGCTGCTCGGACGATGCGTTTGAGTTGATGGGCATGGGACCGAACTACGCCCGCGACCGCAAGCTCACCATCTACACCGCCGAGATTCATGTCTGCTACGTGCAGGAGTTGCATCTCGACCATAAGGTCACGGCCACTTTCCAGCTTCTCGACCATGACGAGAAGCGGCTGCGCGTCTACCAGGAAATCCGGCATGTTGACGGCTGGCTGGCCGCGACGTCGGAATCGCTTTCCCTGCATGTCGACATGGCCGGCCCCAAGGTCGCCCCCTTCCCGGCGGATGTGATGGCCAAGGTCAAGGCGATGCACGAGGCCCATTCCGGCTTGGCCGTGCCGGAACGTGCCGGCCGTTCCATCGGCATCCGCCGCAAGACAGGCTGAAGCACTTCCATGCAGCGGTCCGCAATTGCTTCAAACAACAGGGCGAGCGGATCGCCGTTCCGTGAAGCGGTAGCTCCTCCAGGCCAAGCTGTTAACCTTAATCAATACTGAACGGGGAGAACTCGCTTGATGCCGTTGAGCGAATCGGCGGCGCGCCGGAAAACGCCATCTCAGGGGTAAACAAGAAGCCTTGGAGAAGGCCAGCCGCAGTCTGGCCAGATACGCGCATGAAAATCGATATCGAGGCTCTCTCGGAAAAGCTGGCCGCCGACCCGCGCATCAGTGACTACGATTTCTGGCGTTCGTTGAAGAACCTCAACAACGAAATCTTCCAGATCGCCAACTCGAACGAGCCGATCCCCTTCGACATGCTGCGCTGGCGCGCGGTCATCAAGCAGGCGCGTTCAAAACGCGGCCCCGCCTGAGCGCGCAACCGCTCACGCAAGAGCCAGCGTCGACAGAAGCGCCAGCAGGAACGAAGCCGCCACCATGGCGGCATACGCCCGCGGCAGATCAAAGAGAATCATATGGCCGGCGATCCAGGCGGTACCCGCCGCGCCCAGTGCGTAGAGGAAGCCGTTGCGGTGACCATAGACCAGATTGGCCGCCATCAAGCCGCCGATGATGAGCGCACCGAAAACCACGATCACGGCAATGGCTGCCTTGTCGAAATTGTCGTCCACCGTGGTCGGGGGTTTGGAATCGAACGGTTCTTGCATGGCCTCGCCTTGAATGGTTGGCGCGGACAGACTTAACCGACCGCACCAAAGGAGCAAAGACTAAACTCGCCCGCCGCGACGATAACAAGGCGCTACTGTGGATTTCAGGAAACGCTTGCCGAAATTTTCGGCAAGCCGGCGGTGAACGCCGCAGTACCGATCAATCGTCTGCAACGATCTCCATGAAGCGTATCCGATTGCCGAAAGGGTCGATGACTTCGACCTCGAGCCGATCGTCCACCTTTTCCAGCCCCGGCTTCATGTAGCGATAATCCTTTGCCGCCAGTTCGCGCTGGAAGGCTGCGGTACCGCTCATATAGACGACCATGTTGCCGCCTGGGCTGGCGTCACCCGAATGTTCGGACAGATGCAGTCTGAGCCCCGCGCGCGACACCTGGGTGTAAAGCGGGAAATTATCGCCGTAGCGGTGCTCCCAATCGACGCCGAAGCCAAGGAAACCGAGATAGAATTCATGCGCCTTGGCGACGTCGAAGATACGCACGATCGGCACGGCCTGCTCGAAAGCGATGGCGCCCGTGGCTTTCCCGCCGGGTACCCTGCCCTCGCCGCGCTCGATCCGCGAGGACAGGATGTTCCAGGTTTCCAGCCCGAACTGGCGGGCGACGATCTCCAGCGCCTCGGAATGGTGAATTTCAATGTTCTTGGTGGCAAGCGCCTCGCGCATGGCTTTTGCCATCGCCTTGGCGTCCAGGAATGTACGCATGCTTTGCGATCCTTCTCGTCGGGACAAAAAGCATCACCGGGGCCCGCATTGCCGGTGCCTTCGTCCCGGGGACAAGGACCAGACTGGATCATGACGACGCATTCGCCATACCTTTTCGAGGCGCGGACTGCCGGCTGCGTCGAGCCGTTCCCGGACGCTATCGATGTGGCATCAGGCCGTCAACCGTGCTCAAACTCGTCGAATCCGGGAACAGTGTGTGAACATTGCTGGCCTTTCTCGACCGAATCACTACATTCGGAGACGAAATGGCCGGCGATCACGACATGCCCTTCTTCGACGAGGACGACGCTCCGCGTTTCGACGCTGCGCGTGCGCCATCCTCGCAGGCAGCTCCATCCGGCATCGCGGCCCGCGCCATGGCAGCGCGCCAGGGCCACAACAACCCACCCGAATACCTGAAAGGCCTCAACCCCGAGCAGCGGCAGGCGGTGGAAACCACCGAAGGCCCGGTGCTGGTGTTGGCCGGCGCAGGCACTGGAAAGACGCGCGTGCTCACCACCCGCATCGCGCACATCCTGGCCACCGGCCGCGCTTTCCCCAGCCAGATCCTGGCCGTCACCTTCACCAACAAGGCGGCGCGCGAGATGAAACAGCGCATCGGCGTCCTGGTCGGCGAGGCAGTCGAGGGCATGCCGTGGCTGGGCACCTTCCACTCCATCGGCGTCAAGCTGTTGCGCCGCCATGCCGAGCTGGCCGGCCTGCGTTCGGATTTCACCATCCTCGACACCGACGACGTCACCCGACTGATCAAGCAGCTGATCCAGGCCGAGGGGTTGGACGACAAGCGCTGGGCGCCGCGTACCTTCGCGCAGATGGTCGACACCTGGAAAAACAAGGGTCTAGGCCCCGACGAGATCCCCGAAGGCGATGCACGTGCCTTCGCCAATGGCCGCGGCCGCGAACTCTATCGCGCCTATCAGCAGCGGCTGACCACGCTGAATGCCTGCGACTTCGGCGACCTGCTGTTGCACCCAATCCGCATCTTCCGCCAGCATCATGACGTGCTGGCCGAATATCATCGCAAGTTCAAATACATACTGGTCGACGAGTACCAGGACACCAACACTGCGCAGTACATGTGGCTGCGGCTTCTCGCGCAGCGACCCAAAGGCGGAAACGCTACGGCCGATGGCCGCGAGCCCGACCGGGCGGCCGAGCCGTTGCGAGGTCCCCGCGGAGCGCCAGCGCCGTCAGGCGCGGAACAGCGCGCGAGCGAAAACAAGGTCAATATCTGTTGCGTCGGTGACGACGACCAGTCGATCTATGGCTGGCGCGGTGCCGAGGTGGACAACATTCTGCGCTTCGAGAAGGACTTTCCGGGCGCCACTGTCATTCGTCTGGAGCGCAACTACCGCTCGACCGCTCATATCCTGGGCGCAGCCGCTCACCTCATCGCTCACAACGAAGGCCGCCTCGGCAAGACGCTGTTCACCGACCGACCGGATCCGGAAGACCCCAAGGTCAATGTGCATGCCGCCTGGGATTCGGACGAGGAAGCGCGCGCCGTCGGCGAGGCTATCGAAGCCTATCAGCGCGGCCGCCACAAGCTGAACGACATGGCCATCCTGGTGCGCGCCTCTTTCCAGATGCGTTCCTTCGAAGACCGTTTCATCGAGATCGGGCTCAACTACCGGGTTATCGGCGGTCCGCGTTTCTACGAACGCCAGGAAATCCGCGACGCCATGGCTTTCATGCGCGTCGTTGCCAATGACGGCGACGACCTTGCCTTCGAGCGCATCGTCAATGTGCCGAAACGCGGCCTGGGCGATGCCACCATCCGTCAGATCCATGATACGGCCCGTGCGCTCGGGGTGCCGATGCTGGAAGCATCGGCCAGACTGGCCGAAAGCGACGAGTTGAAGCCCAAACCCCGCGCAGCACTGCGCGAAGTCGCCGCCAATTTCACGCGCTGGCAGGGCCTGATCGATTCCACACCGCACACCGAACTCGCCGAGATGATCCTCGAGGAGAGCGGCTATACCGACATGTGGAAGAACGACCGCTCGGCGGAAGCGCCGGGGCGGCTGGAAAACCTCAAGGAGCTTGTGCGCTCCATGGAGGAATATGAATCGCTGCGCGCCTTCCTCGAACATGTCGCGCTGGTGATGGACGCCGAGCAGAACGAGGGTCTCGACGCCGTCTCCATCATGACGCTGCACTCGGCAAAGGGCCTGGAATTCGAGACGGTGTTCCTGCCCGGCTGGGAGGAAGGCCTTTTCCCGCATCAGCGCGCACTCGACGAAGGTGGCCGCTCCGGATTGGAGGAAGAGCGGCGTCTTGCCTATGTCGGCGTCACCCGCGCCAAGAAGAACCTGCACATCTGGTTCGTTTCCAACCGCCGCATCCATGGGCTGTGGCAATCGACCATTCCTTCGCGGTTCCTCGATGAACTGCCGGAAGCGCATGTCGAGGTCCAGGAAGGCAATGGCTCCAGCTACGGCGGCTATGGCAATCCCTATGGCGGCGGCGCGTTCGCTTCAGGCCGAGGCGGCTTCTCTGCCGGTCGCCAGAACCCCTACGGAGCCTCACGCTTCGACAGCATCGGCTCGCCGTCGGGCGGGCGCGCGGCGCGCGGCGATCAGGGCGGCTCCTTTTCCAACAGCTACGCCACGCCAGGCTGGCAGCGCGCGCAGCAGAACCGCACCGAAGCGACTGACCGCAACTGGGGCACGCGCAGCGGCCATCAGGTTGAGCGCATCGGTTATGGCGAGGTCGATTCCGGCTACGGCGCCGGCCGCACCTCGGTGAAGGGCCGCACCATCGAAGGCGAGCTGGTGGCGAAATCGGTGGCCGACGCGCCATCGGCCTTCAAGGTAGGTGACCGTGTCTTCCATCAGAAGTTCGGCAACGGCAACATCGCGGCGATCGACGGCAACAAGCTGACCATCGATTTCGACCGCGCCGGCCAGAAGAAGGTGCTGGACGGATTCGTGAATGCTATTTGACCGGTCAACCTACGGCTTCCGTCAACTTCCGTTGCATCAATTGGACCCCGCCCGCCTGAACAACCGCACAGGCTTCGTCGCAGCGCGGCCTATGACACCTTTCGCCTCAAGATCGAGCTGGACGGCCTTCAGCCACCACCCCGCCTTAGCCCCACCCGGCCACAGATCGTCGGGCAGGTCCGGCAACAGCGCATCCTTGGCTTCCGCCACCGTCAAACCGGGCGGGTTTTCGGGCAGGACGGCAAGCAGCGCCCCGCGCATCGCGCTGTATTTGGTGCGGTCTACCTTCTGTCTGTGATGCGGCGAGACGACGTTTTCGATCTCTATCCTGTCGGCGGGATCAGGCATGGATCTCTCCATTCACCGCGATCTTCGGGCTGCGGAAGCCCATGGCCGCCCACGCGCGGAACAGGCGCCAGTAGAATGCCAGCGATTGCTGCTTGAGGTTCGGCACGTCGTTCGGCAGCACCGAAGCATCCGGCAGGTCGCCCGTCATCGTCCGCAGTTCGAGCGGCGGCAACGCGCCTTTGGGCCACAATCCTGCGTAAAGGCTGAGCCAATGCCCACCCTTGAACTCGAGAAAGACCGGCGTGTTGCAGCAGGACGCCACGACCCGGCGAGTTCCGGCCTGTGGAGTGAGGCGAAATTCCTTCAAATGGTCCGCACCGCGGACGATCCGGACGTGGTCCTTGCGGTGAAAGACGAAGGGCGTGGTGCCATTCGCATGCACAACCGGCCTTGCACCGGGAAGCTTTTCCAGCCGCGCCCCTGCCTCGCGGCAGCTGTTGCAGCAGCATTCCACGCTCATCATCGGCGTTGAACCGACTTCGAGCTGAACCTTGCCGCATGTGCAGCCGATCATCGTACTCATGATGTTTGTCCCTCCTCCGGACGACCGAAAAGCAGTCTGATGTATTGATCGAGATGGTCGAGGCTCTCCCGCGCCAATGCCGGATCATTGCCGGCCTTGGCCATGACGAAGGCTCCCTGCAGCACGGCCTGCGTATGTCGTGCCAGGCTCTCGGCCGTCCAGTTTCCTGAGACGCGGTATCTTATCCGGGCAGCCTCGATGTCGGCCTCCAGCGTGGCAGCGTGGCCGAAGATGCTGCGCCCACACGCCTCACGAATGGCTGGTGATGTCGCATAGACCTCCTGCACCATCGTGCCGACGAGGCAGCTGAACTGCGCGATCTCGCCCTCGATGATCGACTTGCGAAACGCGACATAGGCGAGCACCCGCTCCAGTGGGTCGTCCGGCACATGGTAGGGCGCAGCAGCAAAGAAGGCCGTGGTTCCCGCCGACCAATCGTCGGCCGCTGCGATGCCGAGCGCATCCTTGCTTTTGAAGTGATGGAAATACGCGCCCTTGGTCACCTCCGCTGCCTGGCAGAGGTCCTCTACGGAGGTTGCGGTGAAGCCCCGGGCGCGAATGACATCGCGCGCCGCATCGAGCAGCCTGTTTCGCGCATCACCACGGTCGGGATTTGTCTTGGTCGGTCTTGGCATTCCCGATACATACCGTACGTATGGTATGCATGCAAGTTCAAATTGTGCGAGAAGCCCCCCTTACCCTCGGTATTTCATGCCAAACCCCAGCGCTGCCAGTGCGAAGACCGTGATCATGCAGGCGAACCCGATGCTGGCAGCGGTCGCGCCGGCCACCGTCGAGATCATGCCGATGCCGACAACCGGCAGCGCGTTGCCGCAGAAGCAGCAGATGAAATAGACAGAAGCGATCTCGGCCCGGCGCGCGGGCGGCGCGATCTGGTTCACCACCTGCAGGCTGCCGCGATAGCCAAGCGCGGCAGCAATCCCGCACAGCGCTGTGGCCATCAGCATGATGCCGAGCGAGCCGGACCATTGCGCCGCCACCAGCAGAATGACCGCAGGTGGCATCAGGGAAAGTGCCATCAGCATGGCGTTGCGACTGGCCAGCCGCGCGGTCAACACGATGGTCAGTGCCGCCACCAACGCCAGCTCGAAGAACAGTGCGCCAGCGGCGGCATGGCTGGCGATATGGAGGTCCCCCGCCAAAACGCCTGGAGCAAGTGCCGCAAAGAAGCCGACCAGGGCCATTGCGCCGAAACCGGTGACGGCCGGCGCCACGAAATGCGCCCGCACTTCTGGCGGCAACCCCAACCGCGGCCGGAACGACACATCCGCCAACCGGCCGGGCTTACGCACCGTCTCGCGCGTGCGCCAGATCGAGACTGCAACGACGCCAAGAGCCGCCAGATAGATGATAAAGGGAAGGCGCAGCGGCAGCGGTGCGTATTCGGCAAGCAGCCCGGCAACCAGCGCGCCGATGCCCAACCCGGCAAAGTTCGTGCCTGTGGCGATCATCGATGCGTAGGTCTTGTCTTCCGTCACGACGAGTTCGCTGAGCCAGGCGGTACCGCTTCCCACGCCAACCCCGATTCCCAGCCCACTCAGCACCCTGGCAACCTCCAGCGCGGCCAGGTTATGCGCGAACAGGAAGAGTGCCGCGCTCGCCACCGTCACCATAACGGCAACCAGCACCGTCGGGCGGCGGCCGATCACGTCGGATATACGCCCGAACAGCAGGAGCGCCGCCAGATTACCGACGACATAGATGGCGTAGACCAGCGTGAGCGTGATCTGCGAGAAGCCGAACGCCTCCCGGTAGATGACATAAAGTGGCGTCAGCGCCGTGCTGCCGGCGAACAGGGCGGCGATCATGGCAGCGACGGAGACCAGGGCAGCAACGTTTTCGCGCTTGCCGGTGTGGGCCGGTTCAGTGATCGTTTTGTACGTCATCGGATCGATATAGGGCGCTACGGCGATCCGTTTCGGTCTCTCCAACTGGCTTGCTGACAGATCTGTCAGGAGAGGACGGCCTTGCTTCAGAAATCAGAGGTAAACGCGTTCTCGCCCCCTTCCCCTGCGTCATTTTTTCCACGCCAAAGGCCGAAAATTCTTGCCAGCGAGCGATTTTGCCGCTTTCTTGCCTTTTTAGGAGGGTTTTTCGCGGCGGGCTCCAATCCAACGAGGGGCGACACAGGGATTGGTTAACCATCTTTGTCCATCCTTTGAGATAATCGGCAAAGGACCGCCACGCTCGACCGGTATCCCGGCGGGCGAATTGGTAAGGCGGTTTCTGCGTGTTGCGCCGATTGAAGGAAGTTCGGTCGGCATGGCGTTCGTGCGTGAAAAATTCCGGGGCAATAGCCCCGCCTCTGGTTTCAAGACTGTGCTGGCACGCTCCGCAAGGGTGACGGCCTGGATTGCTATCCCCACGGCAGGCGCCGTGCTGGCGATGTGGTCGCTGGCGACTGTCGCTGGCGCTTATTCCGCGGCAACATCGATCCGCGCCAATGCGCATTTCCTGCCCACGCGCGTCAACGTGGCCGGCGCCGACCTGCAATCGATGGAGGCTGCCTCCAGGCTGAAACAGGCGCTGGTTGCACATGAATGGACCAAACGCCGCCAACTGGCGGCAGCAGCAGAAGCTGCCGACAAGGCCGAAAGATTGGCCGCAGCCGAGACCCTGCAGGACCCGCTGGACGAGCGTTTCGCCCGCGCGCTCGGAACGCCGGATGCCGACCGCTTTGGTCCGGGCCTTGCCGAGCCGGAACGCGCGGCGCGGGTTGCACTCGCCTTGTCCGCTCCGTCCACCAGGGAACTCGGCTTCGCAAATGCCTCCCCCAGCCCCGACGCCGCCGCCGTGCGCGAGGTCCTGGTGGCGAGTCTTGTCCTGCCCGACCAGGAAGACGATGCTGACGACGAGCAACAGGTTGCGCTTGCCGACACCGGTGAAGTGATCGAAGGTCCTGATTTCGCGGCTGTGCCGGAAAATGCACCGCTGCCGGCCTACCGCCCGCGTGCGGAGGAAGCCAGCAAACCGGAGACCCGCCGTCGCGCCGATGTCGAACCTGAGAGCGATGACGAACCGGTGCGCAAGCCGGCGAAGCGCATCAGCCAACCGGCGCAGCCGGTGCTTGCCTATGCGAAGCCTGACAATCCATCCGAAAGTGGCGGCCTCGGCCAGGCTTTCCGCAATCTGTTCTCCTCACCCGGCGGGTCGAGCGCCAGGGCCGGCAACGGCACCGCCGTCTACGATATCGCCTCGGCCACCGTCACCATGCCCGACGGAACTCGACTGGAAGCCCATTCCGGCATCGGCTCGATGGCCGACAACGTGCGCTACGTGAACCAGAAGATGCGTGGCCCTACCCCGCCCGATACCTACAAGCTGTCGATGCGTGAATCTCTGTTCCATGGCGTCGAGGCGATCCGCCTCACCCCCGTGGACGGCAAGGTCAAGCATGGCCGCAACGGACTATTGGCACATTCTTACCTGCTGCGCGGCGGCCGTGCGGAATCGCATGGTTGTGTCGCCTTCAAGGACTACAAGCGCTTCCTCGCGGCTTTCAAACAAGGCAAGATCAAACGACTGGTTGTCGTCGGCGGCGGTGGTTCACGCCCCAAGGCAACCACAGTAGCTGACAACGGCCGCGGCGCATAAAGCGATTCCAGCAAAGCGCGCGGCAATTTTCCGTTAGAATTGTGTAAAAACAGATAGTTAGAGCGTTTCCCTTAAAAACGGAAACGCGACGGCCGCGGCCTTCGCGATATCGGCATCGCCTCAGATCGACTTTGGATGATGGGGTGGATGCTTACTTCCGCATCGCCTTCAACTTGTCGGCAACAGTTGCCGCAAGGTCCGCATAGCGTTCTTCCAGACGTTCGGCCGCGGTGATCACCGGAAAATCGTGGCCGAATTTCTCCAGTGCCTGCTTGAGCTTCTCGGCAAAGTCGGCCTGCTTGTCGAGTGCCGAAAACAGCGCCAGCACCTGCTCGGCGCTGATGTCGGGATGCGCAAGCATGTCGGGCACCTCGCGGCCCATGCGTTCCCCAGTCGCCGTTTCCTGCTTCAATATCTCCAGCCAGTCGGTCACGAAAAGAACCTGCGGTATTTTCAGTCCGCCCTCTTTTAGCGGTTTGGACCGGATACGCCAACCGCCGGCAGAAAACCTTCTCTTCTTGGGAAAGAAAACAAAAGCACCGGCGCCCGCAAGTTGATGCGGCGTCGATGGAACACTGAGCAAGATCAGCTCCATTTCTATTACAGTACATATGGAAAAGGTAATATATCCTTATCCATTTTCTGCGAGCCTGATCTTGCAGGCGACAAGCTTGCAACTCCGCCTTGAGCGGTACCTCAAGCCCCTTCCGCCTCGCATGCGCAGACGGAAGGGGTTTTGGGCCCGCCTCCCCTGGGGACCCGCCGCATGTGGCTCGACATTCCAGCGCCGAAGCAACCGACCGGATTCCGGGATAAATGATGGCCAGGGCGCGCGGCGGATTTGTCTTTCTAACCGCCGGCGCCGTATTCGGCCTTGCGGGTACAGCAGCGCAGGCTGGCGAAACGGTCGAGCCGACCATCACCACCAGCTTCGAACGCCACTACACGACCAATGCTATGGAAAGCGACCGCCCGATCGCCGACTGGTACTCGCTGCTGCGCAGCACCCTGTTCCGCAAATGGGGCGACAACGACGCCTATATTTCGCTCAACGCCGAAGGTCGGGCGACCCGGCACGACTCGGTCACCATCGAAGACGACACCGCCGGTGGCATTCAGGTTCAGGCTTTTCGCCGCTTTGCCGGCGGGCTGGAGTTGCGCGGCACGCTCGCCTACAATGCCACCAGGGACGGCGACCACATAGATATCGGCCCCTTCACCATCGGAACACGCACGCTGAAACAGGTCGCCAGCGGACAGGTCCAGGTCGGCCTGGATCTGGGCAACCAGATGGCCCTCATCGTCGATGCCATGACGAGCATGGAGAAGGTCGGCCTCACCCGCTTCGAAGACGACGTCTTCCTGCCCGCCCGCCTGGATCCAGACAAGCGCAACGTCCAGATCGCCCTCAAGCTTATCCGCACCGTCGGCCAGTTCACCTTTGGTGTTCAGGGCTCGGCGCTGCGCATCGCCGTCGAACGCCTGGGCGAGCCACCTGTTGGTGTCTCGCTCAACCAGTTCGGCCTGCGCGGCGAGATCACCTACACCGGCGCCGGCGGCACCACCGCTGCGCTGGCTCTGGGTGCGGAACTTTTGCACGGCGCCGACGACACCTATTCGCGTGTTCGTCCGGCCTGGCAGCTATCCGTCGTCAAACCGCTGCCAAAAGGTTTTGAGCTGCGTGGGACCTGGTATGGCCGTTATGAGACCGCCGATAGTGACGATCCGCTGGCTTCCTGGGTCAACCGTGGTGAATTCGAGATCTCCTACAAGCTGCGCGAGAACCTGAAACTGGCTTCCGGCGTCGCCTGCGAGCTCAAGCGCAACCTGCTTTGGGAAAATGTCGAGCGCAAGCGCGTCTTTTATGCCGAGGCCACCTATGATGCCAGCGCCAAGGCATCAGTCGTGCTGCGCGTGGATGTCAATCGCATCCACAAGACCGTAATCGACGTGGACGAGAACACGGTCGACACGTTTATCGGCCTGCGCACCAAGATCTGATCGCCACGAGAGCGTTTCCGTTTCTCGGAAATGGGAAACGCTCCGGCCCTTTGTTTTTACGCAATTCCGGTCCGAAAACCGCTGCGTACTTTTCCTGGAAATGCGCCCACCCTTAGAACAAAGAAAAGCGGAAGGGTTTGCAAACCCTCCCGCCCCCTTCGGTCGCCTTGTTCTGGCAAACCGCCCCTTTGTTTAGTGCCGGCCCAGCTTGTAGTTGTTGCCGCCACCCAGAATGCTGTTGGTGACCTTGCTGACACCGGTGCCAACACCCAGGATGCCAACGCCCACGCCATTGAGAATGCCACCCACCTGGGTGTTGTTGCCGCTCAGGATCGGCGAGCCATTCAGGATGCCGATATCACCGAGTGCAATGCCGGGAGAAATGTTGATGAGTCCACCACCCGAGTTGTTGTTGTTGCCCCGGGAACCGAAACCGCCTGCATAAGAGCTGACAGTCGAGAATGAAACAACTGCGACAGTGAGTACAAGTGCGAATTTCTTCATGACTTCTCTCCTATTTACAACAGTGTTTACTTCCACCTATTCATCAGTACCTCTGGGATTGGATAGTACACACCATCAAAAAACGCACAAGTATGAGCAAGTCATAATCTACGAATACACGGCGTTTTCCATTTTTTAACTTTAATCTTTTACGTTAAATAATTTGGTTACCATGATTGGTTAAGACAAGACCCCCATCGACCTGCACGAAAACTCTTAGCAGGCCATCATGGTTAAGATGCTGCGATGTGCATCGCTGGACACTGCAGGAGCGTTTCCACTTTTGCTGGAACGCTCTAGGTTTGAGATTCCCAGCGATCGAGAAAGCTCTCGATGTCCAGTTCCTGCATGTCGGGGATAGCCCTGGCAAGTTTCTCCGGCGCCCAGTCCCACCAGGTCAGCGCTTCAATACGCGCGGCAATGCTTTCTGAAAACCGCCGGCGCAACCGTCTGGCCGGCACGCCGGCGACAATCGTATAGGCGGGAACATCCATCGTGACCACCGCATTGGCACCGATCACCGCACCATTGCCGACGGTCACCCCGGGCAGGATCACCGCACCGTGGCCGATCCACACGTCATGGCCGATGCTGACCGGCTTCGAGCGTCGACGCTCACGGAAACTGCCGTCCACGCCGAGCCAGCGGAAATACTCATTCGGCCGGTAGCTGACTTTATGCGTGGTCAGGCGCTCCATCGGATGCTCAAGCGCATTGATGCGCGTGTTCGCCGCAATAGAGCAGAATTTGCCGATGGTCGTATAGATCGCTTCGGCATGGCGTTCGAAATAAGAGAAGTCGCCGACTGTCACCTCTCGCAGCACGACGCGCTCGCCGATGGCCGTATAGCGGCCAAGCCGGCACGATTTCAGTTCCGCGGTCTGATGAATGCGCGGTTCCGGATCCTTTGGCACGAGGTCGTCGGTACGGTCCATGACGCGGCTTTACGCGCCGCCAGCACACCCCGCAAGCCGTTCTATTGCGGCTTGCCGTTCTTCCAGGTGACGTTCTGGCCATACAGGGGCACGGTCGAGATCGCCATCTTGGCCGATCCATCCTGCACCTGGCGCGAATGCGAAAGATAGACCAGCGTTTCGTTGGCCTTGTCGTAGATCCGGTTCACCACCTGTTTCTTCCAGATCAGGCTGATGCCCTGCTTGAACACCTCTTCGCCGCCCTTGCTGTAGTCGATGTCCCCAATGCTGATCGGCCCTGTCTGCTGGCAAGAAATCGCCGAGTCCGACGGGTCCTCGAACCAATTGCCCTTTTGCAGCCGATCGATGACGCCACGGTCGAAATAAGAAACATGGCAGGTCACCCCTTCGACCTTCGGATCCTTGATCGCTTCCACGATGATGTCGTTGCCAAGCCAGTCGACGCCGACCTTGCCGACCTGCTGCGCCAGTGCCACCCCTGCGATACCAACAAAACAGGCAACGAGTGCCCCACCCATCAGTTTTCGTCCGGTCCGAGAGAACAAGAAACCCTCCTTGTGTTGGCGCGATTGTCGATTTCAGTTGGGATCAGGCATCCCATCTTGCAAGCTTTTTAGACGACTGGGTTGCGGCAATGACGCACTTTGCGCTCATTCCGGCAAGGCGATAAGGTTTCGCCGAACACGCCGCCTGGCGTTCTGCGAAACCAGGCTGGCGGCCTCGAAATGACTCCTGTCCCGGATCGTCCCCGCAATGCGCTCTATTCTTGTCGGTATCCTCGTTCTCATGGCTGTCGGCATCGGCTGGCTGACTTTCAACTGGTACCGCAGCCACTTTGGCGGGCAGCCTTTCGGAGCCCCCTTCGCACTCACCGATCAGACCGGAAAACCCGTGACCGAGGCTGCTTTCCGGGGTCAGCCGACCGTCGTGTTCTTCGGCTTCACCCATTGTCCCGAAGTCTGTCCGACCACACTGTTTGAACTGGCCGGCTGGCTTAAGACGCTGGGCGATGAAGGCAAGGACATCAAGGCCTATTTCGTGTCGATCGATCCCGAGCGTGACACGCCGGACGTCATCAAAAACTATGTCACCAACTTCTCCGATCGCATTGTCGGCATCACCGGCGAGCCCGACAAGGTGCGCGCCATGGCAAAGTCCTTCGGCATTTATTTCAAGCGGGTAGATACGGGTGACGGTGACTACACCATGGATCACACAGCTTCTGTGCTGATGCTCAAACGCAACGGCGATTTCTTCGGCACCATCGCCTATGAGGAAAACCCCGATACCGCACTTGCCAAATTGAAGCGGCTGGCCAAAGAGGGCCAATAAGCTTTTCAACGCGGCGCATGCCGCAAGACAGGTGCCCATGGGCCAGACGCGCCTTTACCTGATCGCGACCAAGGCCGAGGCCGATCGCATCTTCGCCGTCCTCGAAACCGCCTTCGAGGACGACGGCCTGCCACTCGCCGTGCTGGAACTCGACGAGGAACGCGACCTGCACGAGGTCTCGCTTTACGCTGATGGCGACATCGAGCCGGTCGAGACGCGGCTGAAGGCCGAACTGACCGCCCTGGGACTGGCCCGACCGGTAGAGCGGGAAGTGTTGCCTGACGTCGACTGGGTAGCGCGGTCGCTGGAGGGCCTGAAGCCGGTACGCGCCGGTCGCTTTCTGGTTCACGGCGCGCATGACCGCCAGAAGCGCCACGCGGGCGACATCGCCATCGAAATCGAGGCGGGGCTGGCTTTCGGCACCGGTCATCATGGCACCACCGCCGGCTGCCTGGCCATGCTGGAGCGTGTCGCCATCCGCGAGAAACCACGCAACGCGCTGGATCTCGGCACCGGCAGCGCAGTGCTGGCAATCGCATTGGCCCGTCTCGCCCACATTCCGGTGCTCGCCACCGATATCGACCCTGTCGCCGTTGACGTCGCTGCCGCCAACGCGCGACTGAACCATGTAGCTGGCCTGGTCGAGACAGTGACCGCGCCTGGCTTCCATCATCCGATCTTCGCCGCCCGGGCACCCTTCGACCTTATCGTCGCCAACATCCTCGCCAAGCCGCTGATGAAACTTGCGCCGGAGATGGCGAAGTACCTGACGCCCGGCGGCTCCATCGTGCTTTCCGGCATCCTGGATCGTCAGCGCGATGCCGTGGTGGCAGCCTATACCGGCCAGCAGTTCCGGCACGTGCGCACCACCCACCGCGAGGGCTGGGTGGCGATCCATATGAAGCGCTGAGCTGGACCAAGGCACGTTTCCATTCATGGAAACGTGGAAACGCTCTAACTCTTTGTTTTGACGCAATTCCGGACGGAAAACCGTTCCACACTTTTCCTGGAATTGCTCTCAGAGCGTTTCCGTTTTTACGGAAACGCGGAAACGCTCTGGCTCCTTGTTTCTACGCAATTCCGGACGGAAAACCGTTCCACACTTTTCCTGGAATTGCTTTCAGAGCGTTTCCGTTTTTACGGAAACGCGGAAACGCTCTGGCTCCTTGTTTCTACGCAATTCCGGACGGAAAACCGTTCCACACTTTTCCTGGAATTGCTCCAGACCGCCGATTGTCAGGCGTCGACCGCGCGGCTACGGTCCGCCACGCAATCGAACAATGACGGGTTTGCATCGATGTTCCAGACTTTCGACCCCGCTGGCGATCCCACCGTGGGCAAACCACATGTCGCCAGGCTGCGTGGCTGGCTGAGCGAGAATGGCCTCGACGGTTTCCTGGTCCCCCGCGCCGACGAACACCAGGGCGAATACGTTCCGGACCGCGCGGCACGGCTGCGCTGGCTGACCGGCTTCAGCGGCTCGGCCGGAGTGGCCATCGTGCTGCGCGACCGCGCTTTCATCTTTGTCGACGGCCGCTACACGCTGCAGGTGCGCGCCGAAGTCGATCTCGACATCTTCGCGATCGAAAGCCTGATCGACAATCCGCCGGCTTCCTGGATCCCGGAGAATCTCGGCAAGGGTGCGCGCCTTGGCTTCGATCCATGGCTGCACACCGTGGGCGAGGTGAAGGCACTGAAGACCGCGGCGGTAAAATCGGGCGCGGAGCTGGTGCCGGTAGCCCAAAACCCGATCGACATCATCTGGGACGACCAGCCCGATGCGCCGATCGCTCCGGTAGAACTGCACCCGCAGGCTTTTGCCGGCGAACTCGCCAAGGACAAGTTGGCACGGTTGGCTTCCGCGATCGCGAAGGAAGGCGCTACCCATGCTGTGCTGACCGATCCCTCGTCGATTGCCTGGGCCTTCAACATTCGCGGCGGTGACGTGCCACACACGCCACTGGCGCTCGGCTTCGCCATCCTTGCGGCCGACGGCAAGCATCAGCTGTTCATGGACAGCCGTAAATTCTCGCGCACGGTCGCGGCCTATCTCACGCAACTCTGCGACCCGCACGAACCAGCAGAATTCGAAGGCGCCATCGTGGATCTGGCGAAGAACGGCGCCAAAATCGCGCTCGACCCGGTGTTGGCCGCTGACAGACTGCGAACACTGGTGGAAGACAATGGCGGTACCGTCGTTTCAGCCGCAGATCCCGCCCGCATCCCGCGCGCCGTCAAGAACCAGGCCGAAATCGCCGGCAGCCGTGCCGCGCATCGCCGCGACGGCGCTGCGGTGGCCAAGCTGTTGTGTTGGCTCGACCGGCAGGAGCCCGGCACGCTCGACGAGATCACCGTCGTCAAACAACTCGAGCAGGCGCGCCGCCAGACCGGCGAGGAAACCCAGATGCCGCTCCGCGACGTCTCCTTCGCCACCATCTCCGGCGCCGGCCCCAACGGCGCCATCATGCATTACCGCGTGTCGACGGAAACCAACCGCAAGCTTGCCAGCGACGAACTGTTCCTGCTCGATTCCGGCGCGCAATACCAGGACGGCACCACCGATATCACCCGCACGGTCCCGGTCGGCAAACCGACGGAAGAAATGCGCGAGCGTTTCACCCTGGTACTGAAGGGCATGATCGGTATTTCGATGCTGCGCTTCCCGGCAGGCACACGTGGTTCGGAAATCGATGCGGTCGCACGCATGGCCCTCTGGCGCCACGGCTGCGACTTCGCGCACGGCACCGGCCATGGCGTTGGTTCCTATCTTGCCGTGCACGAAGGACCACAGCGCATTGCCCGTACCGGTACCGAAAAGCTGATGGCCGGCATGATGCTGTCCAACGAGCCTGGCTACTACAAGGAAGGCCATTACGGCATCCGCATCGAAAACCTGATCATCGTCACGCCGGCGGAAGAGATCGAGGGCGGTGACATTGCCATGCATGGCTTTGAGACGCTCACCCTCGCACCGATCGATCGCCGGCTGATCCGCACCGATCTTTTGACCAAGGCGGAGCTTGAATGGATCGACGCCTATCACGCGCGCGTGCTCACCGAGATCGGCCCGATGGTCGATGGTGAAACACTGGCCTGGCTGGAAAAGGTGACGGCGCCTCTCTAGGGTACCGTCCCGGTTCAACAGAGGGCGTCTAAGCCATGAACTGCCGTGCCAGGATCAGCACGGCGGCACCGGCGAGGAACATCGACAACAGGCCGCCTCGCAGCGAGACGGCGCCTGCCACGATCAGCGCTGCCCACTCGGCAGGGCCGGCGCTCAACACCGCAGGTGCAACCAGTGTTGTCAGCACCGCCGCCGGAACAGCGTTCAATCCCGCCTCGACACGTGGATGCACGCGTTCGAAGCGCGAGATGACGAGATGGCCACCGACACGGGTCAGATAGGTGGCGATCGCAGCCGCGATGATGATCCAGAATGTCGCGCTCATGGCTGCTCCTCTGCTTCCACACCAGGTTTGGTGCCGACGCCGCTGTGATGCGGCGGCAGGATGACGGCGAGCAGCACGCCGGCGACCGCACCAATCGACACATGCCAGGGCGAACCGACCGTCTTGTATGCGATGATCGATGCGACGGCGCTCACTACCACCACCGGCAGCCACAGCGGGCGTTTGCGGAAACCCATGACCAGCCCGAAGAAATAGATCGGCAGCAGGAAATCGATGCCGAGTGAATGGGTGTTGCTGATCAGCCTGCCAAAATAGGCCCCAAGCGCCGTTTCCACCACCCAGAACACATAGACCGGCAGGCCGAGTCCCAGATACCAGACAAAACTGACATCTTGCCCCGCTTCTGCCTTGCGCTCCGAAATAGCGTATTGCGGATCGGTGAGAATGAAATAGCCGAGCACCTGCTGTACCACCGGCCAGTGCGAGATGCGCCGACCGATGCCGGCCGAATACAGCACATGGCGGAAGTTCACGGCAAAGATGGAAAGCACGATCAGCCACGGCGCGACATGCTGGCCGAACAGTTCGATGCCGACCATCTGACTGGCGCCGCCGTAGACAGCAGCACTCATCAGCGTCGCCTCAAAAACCGAAAATCCGTTGTCGACGGCAAGCGCGCCGAACAGCATGGCGAATGGCGCGGAAGCCACCACGACAGGCGTGCTGAGCCGCACGCCGTCCCAGAAATCGCCTGCTCTGGACTTCTCAGCGATTGCTTCAGATGACATCGGCCACTCCCTCTGGTGCGCCGCGCATCCGTTTGGACGCGCAAGGAACGCTCCAACATCTTGAATCTGCGTATCGCGCTGGAGGGGTGACATGTAGGTAGCCAACTGCCGGATGTCACACCAATTCGCTTGAGCCAAACGATCAGCGAAAATGATGCTTTCCGGCGCGCTTCAGTTCTGCGGGGGCAGCACGGCCGTGCCCTGTATCGCCCTGCCCCAGTCGAGCAAAGGCCGGGCGCGGATGACGAAATCGAGCAGGATATCGGCCAGCTCCGGCGTATGGATGGATGTCGGTTCGACATCCTGTCGCACAACGAAATGCCGGTTGCGGATCGCTGCTGCAAGATCGGCATCGGCGACATGTTCGAAACCACGCGGCATGCGTTTCATGGCGCCTTGCGTGCCGAGCTCCAGCTTGCCCTTTTTCAGCACGGCCACCAGCTTGCGGAACTGTTCCGGCCTCGTCTCGATGGCACGTCGCATTGCCTGCAGCATTGCGGTCTCAGGCTGCCACCAGGCAACCGCGGCAAAACAGGCGTCGAGACCCAGATGAAAGAAGAAAACGCCCTGCTCCATCTTGGTGCCGTCGGGTGACAGGATCGCGGATACATGCGTGGTGTAGGGACGCTTGTCCTTGGAGAAACGCACGTCGCGGTTGATGCGGAACAGCGACTTCTTGCGGTCGCCGCGCAAGCCAAGCCCCACAGCGCCGAAGCGCTCGGAAAGCGTCTCGACCAGATTGCCAAGCGGCTCGCGCAACTCGCTTTCGAACAGGTCGCGGTTTTCCTGAAACCATTCCCTGTTCTGGTGGAAATCGAGCGCCTTCAGGAACGGAATGGCCTTCTGGCCGAAACCGGAGAACGTACCGGCCATCACACGCTTCGCCCAACCCTCTCGAACCAGGTGTCCTCGTCGATGACCTCGATGCCCAGCTCGCTCGCCAGCTTGAGTTTCGAGCCCGCGCCAGGTCCGGCAACCACGAGGTCGGTTTTGGCCGAGACCGATCCGGCGACCTTTGCCCCCAGCCGTTCGGCCATCGCCTTGGCTTCGGAGCGCGACATCTTCTCCAGAGATCCGGTAAACACCACGGTCTTCCCGGCAACCTGGCTGTCGGCCGACACATTGACGACATAGGGCTTGGGGTGAACCTGCTGCAGCAATGCGTCCAGAACATCGTCGTTGCGCTCGTTGCCGAAGAAGTCACACAGCGCGCCGATCACCGTATCACCGATCCCATTGATGGACGGGAAGACGCTCTTCGGATCATCTGCCTTCGACGCCTCCTTGCCCACGCGGATGAACTCTTCCGCAGTCGAGAACGTCTTCGAGAGTGCAGCGGCCGTCGTTTCACCGATGTGGCGGATGCCAAGTGCAAAGATGAAACGATCGAGCTCCGGTTCACGGCGCGCATCAATCGCGTCGAAGAGCTTTTCGAGTCCTTCATAGGTGCGCTCTTCGGCGGAAAGCACCTTCTTGCGGGTCGCGCCCTTGACGGCCTCGCGCGCCTGCGCCTGCGCCTCGCGTCTCTCGAACAGCGCCTGCTGCACCTCGGCGCGTCGGTCCTTCAGCCTGAAAATGTCCGCAGCGGTTTCCAGGAGGCCGGCATTGAAGAACAGGTCGATGTTTTCGGCACCCAGGCCTTCGATATCCATCGCACCGCGCGACACGAAATGGCGCAGCCTCTCGACAGCTTGCGCAGGGCAGATCAGTTCGCCCGTGCAGCGCCGGCGCGAATCTTCCTTGCCGGTCTTTTCGTTCACCTCGCGCGTCGCTGCGGAACCGCAGACCGGGCATGTGTGCGGGAATTCGTAAGGCACGGCATCGGCGGGACGTTTGTCGACCACCACGCTGACAATCTGCGGGATGACATCTCCTGCCCGCTGGATCACCACCGTATCGCCGATTCGGATATCGTTACCCTCACGGATCGGCTCGCCATTGCTGTCGAAGCCCTTGATGTAGTCCTCGTTGTGCAACGTCACGTTGACGACGGTCACGCCGCCGACCGTCACCGGGTCCAGCCGGGCCACGGGCGCCAACGTTCCCGTACGACCGACCTGGATGTCGACCTTGCGCACGATCGTGGTCGCCTGCTCGGCTGGGAACTTGTGCGCGATCGCCCAGCGCGGCTCGCCCGTGACGAAGCCCCAGCGGCGCTGCAGTTCGAGCTGGTCGACCTTGTAGACAACGCCGTCGATATCGTAGCCGAGCGAAGAGCGTTGCGCCTCGATCAGCCTGTACTGTGCAATCAGCTCATCGACGGATTTGGCGCGCACCATCAGCGGGCTGATGCTGAAGCCCCAGTCGGCGAATTTCTGCACCGCTTCATATTGCGTCGGCGCCGGATCCTCGGAGGTGTACCCCCACGCATAGGCGAAGAACTTGAGGTTGCGGCTGGCGGTAACGGAAGCATCCTTCTGGCGCAGCGAGCCGGCCGCAGTGTTGCGCGGATTGACATAATCCTGGCCACCCGCCGCGGCGGAGCGTTCCTTGAGCGCCTGGAATTCGGCATAGGTCATATAGACCTCGCCGCGGATTTCGATGACCTCCGGCCAGCCGGAGCCCTTCAGCCGGTGCGGAATGTCGGCGATGGTCTTCAGATTGGCAGTGATGTCTTCGCCGACCGTGCCATCGCCACGTGTTGCGCCTTGCACGAAGGCGCCGTTCTCATAACGAAGCGATGCCGAAAGCCCGTCGATCTTCGGTTCTGCCGTGAACGCGATATCGAAATCCTTGTCGCGCTCGAAGAAACGCTTGGCCCGCTCCAGGAAGTCGACGACATCCTGATCGGTATAGGCCTTGGCGAGGCTGAGCATCGGCACGGCATGGCGGACTTTGGCAAAACCTTCTGCCGGCGCCGCACCGACCGAGCCGGTCGGGCTATCGGCGCGCACCAGATCCGGAAACGCCTCTTCGATCGCCGCATTGCGGCGGCGCAAGGCGTCGTACTCGGCATCGGTGATTATGGGTGCATCCTCACCATGATAGCGACGGTCGTGTTCCTTGATCTCGGCGGCAAGGCGCCCGAGCTCCGCCGCCGCTTCTTCTGCGCTCAGGGCGTCGATGGACTTGTTCTGTTCAGACATGGCGTGACACTTCCCCAACTGCGGGACCTGGAGCGTTTCCGTTATTCACGGAAACGCGGAAACACTCCAATTTTGTGTTTCTACGCAATTCCGGATGCAAAACCGCTCGCATTTTTGCTGGAATTGCTCTGAAGTCATCGGCAAATTCCCTCGAAAAGTAAACCGCTTCCGCCGCTCGGGGCGGTCACTCCCGACAGTTCACGACGCGACCGTGTTCTCGCGCAGCAGCCGCTCGGCCGCCGCTCTCGCTTCGTCGGTAATGCTGGCACCCGCCAGCATGCGGGCGATCTCTTCCTGGCGTGCCCCGCGGTCCATCTCGGCAATGCGGGTGGCAACACGATCCGTACCGGATTTCGAAATCAGGAAATGCGTCGCCGCACGCGCCGCCACCTGCGGCGCATGAGTGACGGACAGCACCTGCACACGCGTGGAAAGCCTCGCCAGCCTCTGGCCGATCGCGTCAGCCACCGCGCCACCCACGCCAGTGTCGATCTCGTCGAAAACCAGGGTCGGTGCGGAACCACGGTCGGCCAACGCCACCTTAAGCGCAAGCAGGAAGCGCGAAAGTTCGCCACCGGAGGCGACCTTCATCATCGGGCCTGGCCGGGTGCCGGGATTGGTGCGCACCCAGAACTCGATCTGGTCGATGCCCTCCTCCAGACGATTGGCCGGTTCGCTGGCTATCTCGACGATGAATTCGGCTCGCTCCAGCTTCAGTGCCGGGAGTTCGGCCATCACGGCCTTGGCGAGCCCGGTGGCCACGACATGACGCAGCCCTGACAGTTCTGAGGCCGACAGGTCATAAGCCTCACGCGCCGCGGCTGCATGCTTTTCCAGCGCGGCAAGCCTCTCCTCGCCGGCGTCCAGATCGGCAAGGTCAGCGGACATCGTGTCGCGCAGCTGGGCGAGATTGTCGACGACGACATTGTGTTTGCGTGCGGCTGCACGCAACGCAAACAGCCGCTCCTCGGCCTTTTCCAGCCGCTGCGGATCATATTCGGTCGAGCGTAGCGCGGCCTCGACGCCTGACTGCGCCGCATCGAGCGAGATCATCGCTTCGTCCAGCGACTTCACCACGTCTTCGAGCAGGCCAGGCACTTCGCCGGCCTTGCGTTGCAAACGCCTGAGCAGGCTTGCGAGCTGCGGCAATGGCGAGGCCGGTCCGGACAAGACGTCCTGGGCATCGTGGATTTCCGCAGCGATCTTTTCAGCCCGCATCATGACCGAGCGAAGCTCGGCCAATTCCGTTTCTTCACCAGGTTGCGGATCGAGCTTGGCAAGCTCCGCAACGGAAGCACGAAGGTAGTCGGCCTCCCGCGCCGCGGCTTCTACCTTGGCACGGTGACGTGCCAGGTCCTGCTCGGCCTGCCGCCAGTAACGCCAGGCCTCACCGGTGCGATGCACGACACCGAGATGACCGCCGAAGGCGTCAAGCAGATCGCGATGCGCGCCCGGATCAACCAGCGCGCGGTCATCGTGCTGGCCGTGAATCTCCACCAGCGCACGGCCAATATCGCGCATCAGCGTGACCGACGACGGCTGATCATTGACAAAGACGCGTGTGCGCCCATCCGCCGTCTGCAGCCGGCGCAGGATGATGTCACCATCATCCTCGATGGCATTCTCGGCAAGGATTTCGCGCGCCGGGTGATTGCGCGGAACATCGAAAACAGCCGTAACCTGGCCTTGCGCCGCACCATGCCGCACCAGGGAGGAGTCGCCACGTGCGCCAAGCGCCAGCGACAGAGCGTCCAGCAGGATGGATTTGCCGGCGCCGGTCTCACCAGTCAAAACGGAAAGGCCCGGCGCGAAATCAATGTCGAGCCGTTCGATCAGGACGATATCGCGAATCGATAGCCTGGAGAGCATCGGCGCTCTATAGCATCAAGGATGGCTGCGCGCGCCCCATGAGGCGCGCGGCATGAACGATCAGGCGCCGCCGGTGATCAGCTTGCCAGCCTTGGATATCCACGAGCCGGCATTCTCGCGTGGCTGCAAGCCACCGCTTTGCAGGAGCTTGTAGGAGTCCTTGTACCACTGGCTGTCCGGATAGTTCTGGCCGAGGACCGCCGCTGCGGTCTGCGCCTCGTCGACAAGGCCGAGCGCAAAATAGGCTTCGGTCAGGCGCGCCAGCGCTTCCTCGATATGGCGGGTGTTGGAATAGTTCTCGACCACATTGCGGAAGCGCTTGATCGACGCCAGATATTCCTTGCGCTCCAGGTAATAGCGACCGACCTGCATTTCCTTACCCGCCAGCTGATCGTTGGCGTAACGGATCTTGGTCTTTGCGTCCTCGACATATTCAGAACTCGGCCAGCGCGTCACCAGTTCCTGCATGGTCTGGATGGTAAGCTTGGCTTCCTTCTGATCGCGGGTCACGTCCTCGATCTGCTTGTAGTAGCTGAGACCGATGATGTACTGCGCATAGGCGGCCTCATCGGTAGAAGGATAGAGCGTCAGATAGCGCTTGGCCGCGCTGATCGCGTCGTCATATTTGCCCTGACGATAGTTGGTGAAAGCCCCCATCACCATCGATTTGCGAGCCCATTCCGAATAGGGGTGCTGGCGATCGACGGCGGCAAATTTCTTGGCCGCCTCGTCGAGGCGACCGGCATTCATATTTGCGAGGCCCTGATTATAAAGCACGTCGGCAGGCTCGGTCTGATCGACATAGGTCGACAGGTCGATATCCTTTTCCGAGGACATGCAGCCCGAAAGTGCCAGAGGAGCAGCGAGCACCGAAAGTGCGAGAAAAGCCGCCGCGAACGGCGCCTTCAACTGGTCGGCCTGTCTGAAAAACATGATCGAAATTCGCCCTCTCGGCGCCATTGCCCACGTCGGCGAGCAGCCATAAACCAAAAACAGCGCGCGCGGCAACGCTATCACCCCGCAATCGTGCAATTTTGTGGCGCAATCCGCCATGAATTGGGGATCAGGATTTCCCAACCGAAGTGGTGCTCCTGTGCAACAGGCGCATTTTCGATCACGAAGCCGACGAAATTCAGATCGTCCAGGGTGCGTATACCGGCGCGCTGATCGCGCTCATCTCCCCGGAACGGCCGCGGCGGGTCGTTTCCACCACCTCGAATGCAGTGCGGTCCGACAGCAGACGACGAAGCGCCGCAGCATTCAGCCGATGGCCGCCGCGATAGGACCGGAAGCAGCCGATGAAGCGCGCGCCAGCCAGGGCCAGATCACCCATGGCATCCAGCGTCTTGTGCCGCGCGAACTCGTTTGGATAGCGCAAGCCGCCGACGTTGATGACGCGATGGTCGTCGCCGATCACCAGCGAATTGTCGAGCGAGGAGCCAAGAGCATAACCGGCCGCCCACAGGCGCTCGACGTCCTTCATGAAGCCAAAGGTGCGTGCTCGCGCGATCTCGTTGCGAAAAGCGTCTGCGGTAAGGTCCGTGGCATAGCTTTGCCGACCGATCGCCGGGCTCTCGAAATCGATTTCGACTTCAAAACGGGTCCCCGAATGGGGACGGAATTCGGCCCAGGAAGCACCGCTCTCGATACGGACTGTCTTCAGGATCCGGATGAAGCGGCGCTTCACCGAGAGAATCTCGATGCCGGCCTGATCGATAGCCTCCACGAACTCGATCGAGCTGCCATCCAGGATAGGCACCTCACGCCCGTCGATCTCGATGACCATATTGTCGATGCCAAGCCCAAGCACGGCCGCCATCAAATGTTCAACGGTAGCAATATGCTGGCCGGCCGGGTCGCCGAGCATGGTGCAGAGGTCGGTCGCACCCACCTCGGAAACCAGCGCACGAAACTCCCGCATCGGCTGTTCACCATCGGTCAGGTGAAAAACAATGCCCGTATCGGCATCGGCAGGCAGGAAATGGATGGTTACGGTATTGCCGCTGTGAACGCCAATACCCGTCAATGTCGCCCGCGATTTCAGCGTTGTCTGGTAGTCCTGCAAGCTGATCCCCATGTGCCCTGATGGCGCGGCCAATCGGCTTCTCGGTCGCTGCCTTTGATCTTCCAGTCAGCGGGGCACATCCCCAAAACACCCACTGCCGTTGTTGCCCGCGGAAGATAGTGGCCCCTCAGGCATACTCCAAATCACGCTTTCTTACCCGATGTAACGGCTAAGGGAGTATAAAAGCAACATACAAGTGTTTGTTTTTCCACGACTATTAAAGCAAACAGGCAGGCGGTTACCCGCCTGCCTGTTAACAACTGTTACAATCCGTCAGAAGATCAGTTGGCCTGCCTGCGCAGGAAGGCCGGAATTTCGAGCTGATCGTCCTCATGAGTCGCCCGCGGCTGCGGAGCGAAGCGGCCATGGTCGTCGGCCTGGCCCCGGCGCGGAGCGTAAAGTTGCGCATCCTGCGGCGCGAGGCGACGCACTTCGGGGGCCGCCTGACGCAGCTTCGGTTCCCGTGGCTGTGCCGGCTGCAGGCGGGCAGGCTCTTCCTCGCGACGGGTCAAGCCGTTGGTGAGGCGCTTCAAAAGACCCATCGGTCCGCGCTCCTCGTGGTCAACGGGATGCTGCTTTGCCTCGACTTCGGCTCGAACAACCGGCGGGAAATCTTCCACGCGCGGCATGCGAGGCTGGGCTGCGACCGGCTGCGGCGGAGCCATTTCACGCACAGGCTGCGGAGCCGGCTGCGGTGCAACCTGCTGCATCACGGGGTGAGGCTGCGGCTGAGCCGGAGGTGCCTGGAACAGCTTGCTCTGCGGACGGAAATCATCCTGCGGGGCAGCTTGGGCAACGCGCGGCTGTTGGGCAAACGCAGCCGCATTGGCCTCTGCCTGCTGGATGGCTTCCGCGACCGGGTCAGCGGCGCGCGGTTCATGCAGTGCCGATTGCTGCATCGGAGCAGTGCGCACCTCGGCGGCCGGAATGGCCGCCGGGCGCGTCGGCGCCTTCGGCTGCGCGGCACGGATCGAAATCGGAGCAGCGGCGATCTGCTCCGCCGACTTGTCGATACCGGTCGCAACGACCGAGACGCGAATGACGCCTTCGAGATCCTCATCGAAAGTCGCACCCAGGATGATGTTGGCGTCCTGATCGACTTCTTCACGGATACGGGTGGCGGCTTCGTCCACCTCGAACAGGGTGAGGTCGCGGCCACCGGTGATCGAAATCAGCAGGCCCTTTGCACCCTTCATCGAAGTCTCATCAAGCAGCGGGTTGGCGATTGCAGCCTCGGCTGCCGCCATTGCGCGGCCTTCACCACTGGCCTCGCCCGTGCCCATCATCGCCTTGCCCATCTCGCGCATCACCGAACGCACGTCAGCGAAGTCGAGGTTGATCAGGCCTTCCTTGACCATCAGATCCGTGATGCAGGCAACACCCGAATAGAGCACCTGGTCAGCCATGGCGAAGGCATCGGCGAAGGTGGTCTTGTCATTGGCGAGCCGGAACAGGTTCTGGTTCGGGATGACGATCAGGGTATCGACGCATTTCTGCAGTTCCTCGATGCCCAGATCGGCCGTCTTCATGCGACGCTGACCCTCGAAGTGGAACGGCTTGGTGACCACGCCGACCGTCAGGATACCCTTCTCGCGGGCGGCACGTGCAACGACCGGAGCAGCACCTGTGCCGGTACCGCCGCCCATGCCAGCCGTGACGAAGCACATGTGGGTGTTTGACAGATAGTCCGTGATCTCGTCGATGCATTCTTCCGCAGCGGCGCGGCCAACTTCAGGCTGCGAACCGGCGCCGAGGCCCTCGGTGACATGCGCGCCGAGCTGTATCAGGCGCTCCGACTTCGACATGGTGAGCGCTTGCGCATCAGTATTGGCCACGACGAACTCCACGCCACGCAGGCCCGCCGTGATCATGTTGTTGACCGCATTGCCGCCGCCGCCGCCGACACCGAAGACGGTGATGCGTGGCTTGAGCTCGGTGATGTCCGGCTTTTTCAGATTGATCGTCATAGTCCTCGTCCTTTTGCCTTTACCGCCGCTTCGCCGTCGCGGCCGCTTATGGGGCTGTCCCCGTCAACTCAACTAAAAACTGTCTCTCAACCACTGACTCATGCGGTGGAGTCTTCCCCCTGTTCCAGTCATCTTGAAACGGGAGGCTCCAAAGGCAGGGTGGCTCTCGAAGGAAGCAACCTGCGGATAAATCATAAGTCCGACCGCGGTCGAGAAAGCCGGTCCCTTCGCCGCTTCCGGCAAACCCGCAACCCCAAGCGGACGTCCGACGCGCACATTGCGTCCCAACACGCGACGAGCCGCTTCCGGCATGCCTGCAAGCTGGCTGGCGCCCCCGGTCAGAACGACCCGCTTGCCCACCACATTGCCGTAGCCGGACTTGCTCAACCGCTCGCGCAACAGCTCCAAGGTTTCCTCGATACGGGCCCGGATGATTCGTGTCATCACCGAACGCGGAATTTGCAACGGTGCCTCGCCTTCCTCGCCGATCGGCTGGATGGTGACGAGATCGCGATCATCCGAGCTGCCGGGCAAGGCCGAGCCATGCATCACCTTCAGCCGCTCCGCTGCGTCCAGCGAGGTCGACAGGCCCTTGGCCAGGTCGAGCGTGACGTGATTACCGCCGACGGGGATCGAATCGCCATAGACGAACTTGCCTTCCGAGAAGACGGAGATCGTGGTGGTGCCACCGCCCATGTCGATGCAGGCGGCGCCCATCTCCAGTTCGTCGTCGACAAGCGCCGCGAGGCCCGCAGCATAGGGCGTGGCGATCAGACGCTCGACCGACAGATGCGAGCGATTGATCGCGAGCTCCAGATTGCGCAGTGGCGCCGAGTCGCCGGTCATGACGTGCATGTCGACGCCGAGCGTGTCGCCGACCATCCCGCGCGGATCGCGCACGCCACGCTCGCCATCCAGCGAAAAGCCCACAGGCAAGGCATGCAGGACTTCGCGCTCGGACTTCAGCGCCTGCTTGGCGCCAGCGCCCAGCACCCGCTTGATGTCGTTTTCGTCGACTTCGTGACCGCCTAGATTGATGGTGGCATTGAAGGTTTCGCTCTTCAGGCGACCCGCCGTCATATTGACGATCAGCGAGTCCACGGTGAGACCTGCCATGCGTTCCGCCGCATCCACCGCCAGACGGATAGCGTGTTCAGCGCGGTCGAGATCAATGACAACGCCCGACTTCACGCCATGCGACTTCTGGTGACCGATGCCGATGACCTGGATGCGATGCGAGCGGCCACGCAGCAGATGACCTTCCTCGCAAGGTTTGAGCTTCGCCACCACGCAGCAGACCTTGCTCGAGCCGACGTCAAGAACCGTCAGCACGCCGGACCGGCGCGAGGCTCCGTCATTGTTGCCGCCGAGCCAACTCATATCTGCTGCCCCGCCTTGCGCTTTGCCATCTTGGCCTGCTCCTTGAGCGCCGCCTCGCGAGCCGTCGCCGCTTCTTGCGTCAACTGCACCGTCAGACGATCGGAGAGGCGCATGTCGATCGAAGCAATGTCACGCGACAGCAACCCCTTCTCGCGATCAAGGCGCACCAGTTCGGCCATTGCCTGATCGACATCGAACTCCGGCAGCTTGATGACGACGCCGTTGTCCAGCTTGATGTCCCAGCGCCGGTCGCCGACGCGGATGTAGCCACGAACTCTGGAGGCAAGTTCCGGGAAGCCGACCACCTTGGCCATCAGCGCCGGAGCATGTTCAGGCGCTCCCTGCCCGACCAGCAGCGGCAGCTTGGATTGATCGCCGCCCGTATAGGGCGCAATGATCCGACCATCTTTCTCGATCACCGAGAGCTCCGGGCCTCGCTGCCAGATGGCGAAAGCCTGACGCTCGTCTATGCGTACCTCGAGAAGATGCGGATAGACCTTGCGCACCGCCACCGACTGGATCCAGGGCAGCAGCGAGATGCGCTCGCGCGCGCCTTCAGCACTGAAACCAACCAGCGAGGTCCAGCCATTCAGATCAAGCTTGTCGAGAATGTCGATTTCCGATGTCTCGCGATTGCCGACCACTTTGATCTGATCGACCGCAAAGCCCGTGCGGGCAGTCACGTCCTGCACGAAGCCATCGAGATGACCGCCAAGATAGGCACCATAGGTCAGAGAGGAAGCAAGAAAGACCGTATTGATCACAGTCGCCGCGAACGGCGGAGCATCGAAGTCGCCACGCGTGAGCCTGCCGAGCGTACGCACGGGCTTGCGCAGCATCCTGGGCAGAACGAAACGATCGAGCCATGAGGACGCACCGAAGCGGGCGCGCGGCATCGCACCCTTTCTTCCGTTCTGTCCCCAGTTCAACGCCGACACGACGCGTCCTCCACCATCCAACTCAACAGCTCGCCGAACGAATGCCCCGCCTGGGCAGCGATCTCCGGCACCAAAGACGTCGGCGTCATACCCGGCTGCGTATTGATTTCGAGCCAGACAACCTCGCCGTTTTCGGAATGACGGTCGTCGTAACGGAAGTCCGACCGGGAGACGCCCCGGCAACCGATCGCTTGGTGAGCCTTGAGCGCCAGTGTCTGTATTTTTTGGTAAATATTTAGTGAAATTTTAGCGGGGACCTCGTGTTTTGATCCACCCGGAACGTATTTTGAATCATAATCGTAGAAGGAATGGCCGGTCGGGATAATTTCACAGACACCGAGCGCCACGTCGCCCATCACAGCGCAGGTCAATTCGCGCCCGTGGATGTAACGCTCGACCATGACCTCTTCGCCATAATTCCACTCCGGCGACGAGATCAGCTGTGGCGGATGCGACTGATTTTCCTTGACGATGACGACACCGAAGCTGGAACCCTCATTGACAGGCTTCACCACATAAGGCGGCCGCATCGGGTGCTCATTCTTGATGGTGAAACGGTCGATGACCCGGGATTCAGCAACCGGGATACCAACCGTCTTCGCCACCTTCTTGGCCTGCTCCTTGTTCATGGCGAGCGCCGAGGCCAGCACACCGGAATGCGTATAGGGGATTCCAAGGAATTCGAGCACACCCTGAATGGTACCGTCCTCACCATAAGGACCATGCAAGGCGTTGAAAACGACATCCGGCTTCAGCTCAGCCAGGACAGAGGAAACATCGCGCCCGACATCGACACGGGTAACCTGATAACCCTCCGCCTCGAGCGTATCGGCACAGGCCTTCCCGGAAGACAAGGACACGGGCCGCTCGGACGAAAAACCTCCCAGCAGTACGGCCACATGTTTCTTCTTCATCACCCCGTCATCCCTCTAGCGGCGGGTTCACACTTCCATTCCCAGACATGAGTCATCCATGCCCGGAGAATGACTTCCCCAGATGAAACGCGGCCCCACGCGTCGAACGACTCAAATCAGGAAACGCTGTTGCCCCAAAGAATCAGAGAGTTGATTCACTGACAAGCCCCTATGATTCCAGCGGATTCACTTTCTGAAAAAAAGCGCTTCGAAAGCCGGCTTTTGAGTCTTTCCTGCAACGGCGCACCGCCTTCCACCCGAGCGGTCCAACAGCGGAAACCGTCCCCTCGCAACCGGCAGAAATCAGTTCGCGCCAGGCTTCAGGAAATCGGCGACCGTACGCAACGACAAGTCGCACAGCGCCGCCAGCCGTTCAGCGGAAACACCATCGCGCGCCTGCACGGAAAGGCCGTGCATGACTGTCGTCAGGTAATCACCAAGACGTTCCACATCGGCGTCTTTGACGAACTCGCCACCGCGCCGCGCCTGCTCCAGGCGCCCGACAATCACTGCTGTTTGCCGACGACGCCGATCCGCCAGCCAATCCTGCAAGCGGCTGTTTTCGGCGGCACAATTCGTCGCTGCCGTCACCACCATGCAGCCCCAGGGCTTGCCGGGCCGTGTGTAGGTTTCCACGGCATCGCGCAGGATGCGTTCGATCGCCCGATACGCCGTCGGTTCTTCGGCAAGAACTCTGTCCACGAAGCCACCCTCCCTGGCTTCATAAAGACCGATCGCCTCGCGAAACAAATCCTCCTTGGAGCCAAAGGCGGCATAGATGCGGGCGGAAGCGATGCCGAGTTCCGAAACAAGGTCGGCCATCGACGTGCCTTCATAGCCACGCGCCCAGAATGCATCGCGCGCCCTCACAAGCGCTTCATCGCGATCGAACTCCCGAGGGCGCGCCATCGGCTTCTCCGTTGTTGGTCGATCAACAAATAATTCGCTTGACAGTCTTATGCAAGCTCCCGTTATTTGTCGATCGACAAAGAATCATTCAGGAGATTGCCCCCGATGAGTACGTCAGGCGAAGCCATAACCCACGCCCCAACACCAATCGACCGAAGCGGAGCAAGGCGGGGCGCCACCCTTGCCCTGCTTGCCTTCGCGCAGCTGATCATCGCACTCGACCTCAACATTGTCTTTGTGGCTTTACCCGAGATCGGCGCGGGTCTCGGCTTCTCGAACCAGACATTGCAATGGGTGGTCAGCGTCTACACCGTCTTCACCGGCGGCTTCCTGCTGTTCGGCGGACGAGCCGCCGATTTGATCGGTCAGCGGCGCATGTTCATCTTCGCGTTGTGGCTCTATGCGCTGTCCTCGCTTCTCGGTGCCCTCGCCTGGGCGCCCGAAATCATCATCGCCGCGCGCGCTGTGCAAGGCATTGGCGGTGCGTTTCTGTTTCCCGCGACGCTCTCCCTCGTCAACCGGCTGTTTGAGGAAGGACCTGAGCGAAACCGTGCGCTTGCGGTCTGGGGTGGCGCCGGCGCCAGCGGCCTGACCATTGGCTCGCTGGCCGGCGGTTTCCTCACGGCCGCCTTCGGGTGGCCGTCGGTCTTCTATGTCAACGTGCTGCTCGCCGGCGCTGCCATCGTCGCGGCCTTCTTCGTCATTCCGCGCGACCCCAGGCGACACGAACGCCGCAGCTTTGACCTTGCAGGCGCCCTCACTGTTACAGTTGGTGCGACTTTGCTGGTCTTTACCCTCGTTCAGGGTCCGGACTATGGCTGGCTATCGCCTTCCATCCTGTGGAGCGCGGGACTCGCGGTCCTGTTTCTCGTCGCCTTCGGCATCATCGAAGCGAAAAGCAGCGATCCTCTGATGCCTTTGCGGCTGTTCCGCAACCGCAGCCTCGTTGCCGGCATGACGATCACCTTCCTCTACATGGCGACCTTCGGCACATTGCCCTACTTCCTCACCGTGCTGTTTCAGAATGTGCAGGGTTACTCCGCGTTGGAAACCGGCATTGCCTTCCTCGTGCCGTCGATCGCGATCGCCACCGGCACGCAACTCGGCGCGCGTCTGTCGACCCGCCTCTCCAACCGCTCCAGCCTGATCGGGGGCATGGTGATCGGGGCTATCGGCACCGCACTGATGGTGCCGGCAATGACACCTGAAGGCACCTACTTTGCGCTCGCGCCTGGCCTGATCGTATCCGGCATCGGCCAGGGTATCGTCTGGACCGCCATGTGGATCGCAGCGGCTTCCGGCGTGCGTCATGAAGAACAGGGCGTAGCCTCTGGCATGGCGTCAACCACTCTCAATATCGGCAACGCCATTGGCCTTGCCTTGCTGATCGCGGTCGCAAACCGTCATGTCGAAGGCCTGAGCGGCACCACACTCCAGCATGCGACCACCGCGGGAATGCAATCCGCTCTCTGGATCGCGGTCGCAGGTGTCGCACTCAGCATCCTCGTTGCGCTGGTCTCGCAACGAAGGACGCCGAAGAGTATTTGAAACCGATGAACTAGCGGGCGCGGTAACCCTTGCCGAAATGGCTCTCCAGCCGCGCCTGCACCAGTTCGAACATGATCGACAGGAACCAGTAGATCGCGGCGGCCGTCGTCAGCATTTCGATGTAACGGTAGCTGGCACGACCATAGGACTGCGCCACGAACATGATTTCAGTGACACCCATCACCGAGATCAGCGAGGAATCCTTCAGCATCGCGATGAATTGCGAACCGGTCGGTGGGATGGCAACACGGATCGCCTGCGGCATCACCACTTTCACCATCAACTGCCAGGGATGCAAGCCAAGCGCCAGCCCAGCCTCGCGCTGGCCGGCAGGCACGGACAATAGCCCTGCACGGAAAATCTCGCTCAGATAGGCGCCGTAGTTCAGCGAGAGCGCAATGATCCCGGACGGGATCGCTGCCGGCACCGGACCGATCTGCGGAATGCCGAGATAGATCAGGAAAATCTGCACCAGCAGCGGCGTGCCACGGAAGAACGAGGTGTAAAAGGTCGAGATTCCGCAGGCGACGGAACTCTTCGAAAGACGCCCCAGCGCCGCCAGCAGCCCCAGAACGACCGACGCTATGATGGAAAAAAAACAGACATAGAGCGTGAGAACCGCCCCTTGGATGAACCCGGCGCGGCTGAGCGTGAAGCCAGCCAGCGCCGGGAACTTGTCTACGATAAAGGGCAGGTCGAGCCCGAAAGACAGGAAGAAGGCAACGAACAGCGCCAGCAGAAGCAGCCAGACGATGGCGACACGAATACGGAACGCCTTGTCCCCCGCGCCGGCACGTGCCTGGCCGGTTATTTGCTCTGACGCCACGCCCGATCGCCCCTGCCGTTATTGCTTTGCCGAAATGTCGCGGCCGACCCACTTCTCGGAAATAGTCTTCAGCGTGCCGTCGTCATACATCGCCTTGAAGATTTCCTTGATCTTGGCTTCCCATTCGGGGTCACCCTTGTCGACGGCAACCCAGAGAGGCTCGGTGAAGAGTGTATCGTCGACGATCTTTAGCTTGCCTCCCGACTTCTTGATGCGCTCAGCGACCGTCAGGTAACCGGCCACCGCCGCATCGAGACGCTTGCCATCACCAAGCCCGAGATCCTGGAACGCAAAGTCCTCGGTGTCATACGGCTTGACCGTCACATCACCAAAGGGGAATTCCGGCTTGACCGGTTCCTTGCCCGGCACCTCGATGACAAGTTCCTTCTGCAGGTACTTCTCGTAAGGCGTACCGCCCTGCGTGCCGACATTCTTGCCGCCGAGATCCTTGACGCTCTTGATGGTCGTGTTGTCGGAATTGACGGCAACCACCGCAGGCGCGCCATAATATTCATTGACGAAAGTCAGGACCTTGGCGCGCTCGGCGGTCGGCGACATCGAGCAGATGCAGACGTCCCAGCGACCCTTCCAGTTGCCCGCCGTGATGATTTCCCACGACGGCGTCTCGACCTTGAGCTCAACGCCGAGGCGCTTGGCGACTTCACGCGCGATGTCGACGTCGAAACCGACCACCTCGCCCTTGTCATCGATGTAGGAGAAGGGCGGATAGGCCTGGTCGGTGACTTCGACCAGAACCTTGTTCTTCATGATGCGGTCGAGTGTCTCGCCGGCATGCGCCGTTGAGATCATGCCGGCCAGAAGCCCGCCCACGACCAGTTTCGTTGCATTTTTCAGTTTCATTGGATGCCTCCCTGCTGTCTCGGCCGACAATAGAGCGTTTCCGTTTTTTACGGCAACGTTCTAACTTTTGTTTCACGCAATTCTGGACACAAAACCGCTGCGCACTTTTGCTGGAATTGTTCAATACAACGCCAAGTCAAAGCACAATCATGCTTTGACGACACTGGTCCAGCCCGTTTGATTGTTCCCCGGGTCGGCTGGTCCAGCCTAGCTTATGTATAGACGTAAAATGCTTCCGGTCGGACTGCAAGCGCGATCCGCTGTTCAGGCATCGACATCTGAAGATTGCCGAGGCTACAGCAACTGCCCCTGGAATTCCTGCACTTCTCGGCCTGGCCGGAAGTTGCCGATGCGCTTGATTTCCCAGTGCAGACGAATGCCCGAATGCTCCAGCACACGCTCGCGCACAGTCTCGCCGAGATTTTCCAGATCATAGCCGGTCGCGGTGCCGGTGTTGATCATGAAGTTGCAATGCATCGGCGACATCTGCGCGCCGCCCACCATCAGCCCGCGACAGCCGGCCTTGTCGATTTCCTTCCAGGCCGAAGTGCCTTCCGGATTCTTGAAGGTCGAACCGCCGGTCTTCTCGCGGATCGGCTGCACCGTCTCGCGATGATGCTGCACGGCATCCATCGCAGCCTTGATCGCTGCCTTGTCTTCGGCATAACCCTCGAACAGCGCCGAGGTGAAGATCAGGCCCGCCGGCGCCGAAGAATGCCGATAGGCGTAACCCATGTCGGCATTTGACAGCACATGCGCATTGCCCTGGCGGTCAAGCGCCCTCACCTCAACCACACGCTCACGCGTTTCGACGCCGTTGGCGCCTGCATTCATGCGCAGCGCACCGCCGATGGCGCCGGGAATGCCATGGTAGAAATGAAATCCACCTATGCCTGCCTCGAGCGCCACGGCCGCAACCCGCTTGTCAGGAATGGCAGCGCCTGCCCGGATCTGTGTCGGCGAGATTACTTCAGCTGCACCAAACCCTTTCGCCGAGAGCCGCACCACGAAGCCCTGGATACCGCCGTCGCGCACCAGAAGGTTCGAGCCGACGCCGACGATGGTGAGCGGAACCTCTTCCGGCACGGCTTTCAGGAAAGCAGCGAGGTCATCCTCGTCAGCTGGTTGGAAAAGCACGTCCGCCAGACCACCGGCACGGAACCATGTGATCTTGTCCATCTCGGCGTCGGGGGTGATGCGGCCACGCAGATCGGCCAGCCTGTCACCGAGTTTCTCAAGCAGCGCCGCGCCGCGTGTCATGACCCTGCTCCGGCGAGTTCCTTCGGCAGGGCATAAGCCCATTGCGTGATGTTGCCTGCACCGAGAAAGACGACGAAATCACCCGGCTTTGCCAGCTGGCGCACGATCGGCCCAACATCGCCTGGCCCTTCGATGTAGCGGGCGTCGCGATGGCCGCCGGAGCGGATGCGAGACACAAGCGCATCCGAAGACGCCCCGTCGATCGGGTCCTCGCCGGCCGCATAGACCGGCGCCACCATCACCGTATCGGCGTCGTTGAAGCAGGAAGCGAATTCATCGAAGAGATCATGCAGGCGGGTGAAACGGTGCGGCTGGGCGATCGCGATCACGCGGCCCTTGGTCGCGTCGCGCGCCGCCCTCAGCACCGCCTTGATCTCGACCGGATGGTGGCCATAGTCGTCGAACACTTCGACACCATTCCATGAACCGGTATGGGTGAAGCGGCGCTTGACGCCGCCGAATGCCGACAGCCCCTTCTTGATCGCTTCCGCAGAGATGCCGAGCTCGTTGGCGACCGCGATCGCCGCCGTTGCGTTGGAAACATTGTGACGGCCTGGCATCGGCAGCCGCAGGCCGGCAATCGCCGTTTCGCCGCCGCCCTTGCGATTGCGGATGGCCACATCGAAGACCGATGCAGCGCCGTCCATGCGATGATTGGAGAAACGAACGTCGGCCTGTGTATTCTCGCCATAGGTGATGACACGACGATCCTCGATGCGCCCGACCAGCGCCTGCACCTCGGGATGGTCGGTACACATCACACCGAAGCCGTAGAACGGCACGTTCTCGACAAACTGGCGAAACGCCTCGCGCACTTTGTCGAATGAGCCGTAATGGTCGAGATGTTCGGGGTCGATGTTGGTCACAACCGCGATGTCGGCAGGCAACTTCAGGAAGGTGCCGTCGCTTTCGTCGGCCTCCACGACCATCCACTCGCCGTCGCCCATGCGGGCATTGGTGCCGTAGGCATTGATGATGCCGCCATTGATGACGGTCGGATCGAGCCCGCCGGCCTCCAGCAGTGTCGCCACCATCGAGGTCGTCGTCGTCTTGCCGTGCGTGCCACCGATGGCGACGGCCTGGCGGAAACGCATCAGCTCCGCCAGCATTTCGGCACGGCGAACGACCGGCAGGTTCTTTTCGCGTGCGGCCTTCAGTTCAGGATTGACCTTCTTGATGGCGGTCGAGATCACCACCACCTCAGCCTCGCCAAGGTTCTCGGCCCTGTGGCCGACGAAACACTCGATGCCTTTGTCGCGCAGGCGCTGGACATTGGCGCTTTCAGCCTGGTCGGAACCCTGAACCCGGTAGCCGAGATTGTGCAGAACCTCGGCGATGCCGCTCATACCGATGCCGCCAATGCCAATGAAATGCACAAGGCCGATCGTCTGCGGCATCTTCATGCGCGGGTTTCCTTCCTGAATTCTTCTATCGTCTTGCGCGACGCAATAGCCTCTGCGAGGTCGGCGAGCAACCGCGCCGCGTTTGGACGGCCGACCGACTTCGCCGCCGCGGCCATCGTTTCGAGACGTTCAGGCTCTTCCATTGCCGCGCTTATCAGACCCGCGACCGTTTCCGGATCAAGCGTCGACTGCGGATGAACCTCGCCACCACCGGCGGCCGCAAGGGCCGCGGCATTCGCGGCCTGATCGTGGTCAAGGGCATGCGGATAAGGAACCAGCAGCGCCGGCCGCCCGATGACGGCAATCTCGGAAACCGTCGAGGCGCCGGAACGCGAAATCACCAGATGAGCGGCAGCCATGCGCTGCGCCATATCGGTGAAGAAAGGCGAAACCTGCGCGTCGATGCCCAGCTTGGCATAGACATCCTTGACCCGACCGACGTCGTCGGCACGCGCCTGCTGCGTAACGATGAGCCGTGCACGCTGGGTATCGGACAGCAGGGCGACAGCAGCGGGAACGGCATCGGAGAAGAACTGCGCGCCCTGACTGCCGCCGAATACCAGCAGCCGGAATGGGTCTCTTCCTGACGAAACGACATAAGGCGTCCTGGCTGCTTCCAGTACAGCGGGCCGCACCGGATTGCCGGTGGTGACGGTTTTGGCACCGGCAGCGCTTGCATCCTCGGGCAGGAAGCCGCCAGCTATGGCATCAACCCGAGGGGCAAGAGCACGGTTGGCGCGGCCCATAACGGCATTCTGCTCGTGGATGATGGTCGCCACCTTGCGCCGCGTGGCAGCATAGAGCGGCGGCAATGTCGGATAGCCACCGAAGCCCATGACGACCGCTGGCTTGATGCGGTGGATGACGCTGGAAGCCTGCCGCACGCCTTGCCAGATGCGCCACATGGCTCCGATCAGCGCGAACGGATTCTTCGATCCGAATGTCGCCGAGCGAATGGTATGCACCTCTTTCGCCGGAAAATGGTTGGCGTAACGCGAGGCGCGGTCATCGGTCGCCAGGTGCACGTCCCAGCCCCGGGCGATCAACTCGTGCGCCAAAGCCTCAGCGGGAAACAGATGCCCGCCGGTGCCACCGGCCGCCAATAGAATAGTGCCTTTAGCCATTGCGGTCCGTCGATCATTCCGCCGGCAAGAAACGCTGGTAGCCTTGCAGGCCGCCGAGTGTCTTGCGCTTCTCTGGCTTCTTGCGGGTTAGCGCCAGCACCATGCCCATCGAGATGGCAATCGCGATCTGCGAGGAACCGCCATAGGAAATGAAGGGCAGCGTCATGCCCTTTGCCGGCATCAGCTGCAGGTTCACCGCCATGTTGATGGTCGACTGCAGGCCGAAAATGGTGACAAGGCCGCCGATGGCATAGCGGGTGAAATCATCATGCTCCTTCAGCGCGGTATTAAGGCCGCGCAGCACGATGAAGGCGAATATGGTCATGATGAAGAAACACATGATCAGCCCGTATTCCTCACCAGCGACCGAAAAGACGAAGTCGGCGTGACTGTCCGGGATGGCGCGCTTGACCGTACCCTCGCCTGGCCCGACTCCGAGCCAGCCACCATTGATCAGCGCCTCCTTGCCCATGTCGACCTGATAGGTATCGCCTTCGCCGGTCAGGAAGCGGTCGATACGGCCAGCGACGTGCGGCAGTATCGTATAGGCGGCAAACACGCCGGTGATGCCGAGCGCACCGAGCACGACGATCCACAGCCACGACAGGCCCGCCATGAAGAACATGATGCCCCAGGTGCCGGTGACGAGCATGGTCTGGCCGAAGTCAGGCTGCGCCAGCAGCAATGCGACGACGAGGCCCAGCATGATCATGGCCAGCACGTTGCCTGGAATATCCGGATGACGTTTGTGCTCTGCAAAGAGCCAGGCACAGAGGATCACGAAGGCCGGCTTGAGGAATTCGGAAGGCTGGATGGAAACACCGGCAAGCGATATCCAGCGCCGCGCGCCCTTCACCTCGACGCCGACATAGAGCACCGCCACCATCAGCACCAGCATGATGCAGAGCATGACGATGGACATCCGCCGGATCTGTCGTGGTTCGAGGAAGGAAACGCCCAGCATCACGCACAGCGCCGGCACGGTGAAGATGATCTGGCGCGTCGCGAAATAGAACGGGCCAAGGCCGATGCGCTGCGCAACGGCGGGGCTGGCCGCAAAGGAAAGGACGATCCCCAATCCCATCAATAGCAGGAACGCCGCCAGGAACCATCGATCGATGGTCCACCACCAGGTTGCAACGGGGCTTTTGTCAAGACGACTGGCAGCCATTATCGTGTCCCTCCGATGGGTTTCACGCCTTCAATAGCAGCGACAGCTTGCCTGAAGGCTTCGCCGCGCACTTCGAAATTCTTGAACTGGTCGAAACTGGCGCAAGCCGGCGACAGAAGCACGACAGCCTCGCCACTCTCGTCCCTGGCCGCCTCGGCGGCAGCGCGCTCGACGGCGGCAGCCAATGTGCCCGCGATCTCGTAGGGCACCGCCTCGCCGAGCGTAGCCGAGAAGGCAGGCGCCGCTTCGCCGATCAGGTAGGCCTTGGCGATCCGCGGAAAGAAGCCGCGCAGCGGTTCGATGCCGCCGTCCTTGGGCAAACCGCCTGCGATCCAGTAAATGCGAGAGAAAGCGGAAAGCGCTGGTGCAGCCGCATCGGCGTTGGTCGCTTTGGAATCGTTGATGAACAGCACATGGTCCTTGCGGCCCACCTGCTCCATGCGATGCGCCAGGCCAGGAAAGCTCTCCAGCCCCGACTGGATCTCGCCAAGATCCAGCCCGACCTTCAGGCAGGCCGTTACGGCAGCCAGTGCGTTCTGCGCATTATGCTGCCCGCGCAGGGAGCCGATGCCTTCCAGGAAGCCGATACGGCTATAACGACCGTGCACGGCCTCCATCAGGTTGGTGCCGTCGGCGAAATAGCCGTCGGTCAGCGGCAGTCGCTTGGAGATACGGATGACATCCTTGCCGGCACGTTCCAGTCGATCGGCGATCTGGACGCAGAAGCTGTCGTCGACACCAATGATGGCGGTATCGCTACCAGCGACCAGCCGCTCCTTGATCGAAGCGTAGTGCTGCATGGTGCCGTGCCGGTCGAGATGATCCGGTGTCAGGTTGAGGAGCACGCCGGCGGTCGGATTGATCGATGGCGCCAGATCGATCTGATAGGACGAACACTCGACCACATAGTGGCGACCGGATGACGGCGGATCGAGCGTCATCACAGCGCGGCCGATATTGCCGCCCATCTGCGTGTCGCGACCGGCCGACTGCAGGATGTGCGCGGTCAACGCCGTCGTTGTCGACTTGCCGTTGGTGCCGGTGATGGCAATGAAGGGTGCATCTGCCTGCAGCCTGTTTCGCTCGCGTGCGAACAGCTCGATATCGCCGATCACTTCGACACCGGCGGCGCGCGCCAGTTCCACCGACCAATGCGGCTTCGGGTGAGTCAAAGGCACACCGGGCGAAAGCACGAAGGATGAAAAGCCTGCCCAGTCGGCGCCGCGCAGATCAGCCGTCGCAATCCCCTGCTCGATGGCCTTGGCCACGCTCTCGGGATTGTCGTCCCAAGCCAGCACGTCAGCACCGCCCTCGATCAGCGAGCGCGCGGTGGCAATCCCCGAGCCGCCGAGCCCGAACAGCGAAACCCGTTTGCCCGCGAAGGAAGTTGCCGGGATCATGCAGTTCCTATCGCAGTTTGAGAGTGGAGAGTCCGATCAGCGCCAGTATGACGGCGATGATCCAGAACCGGATGACGACCTGGCTTTCGGTCCAGCCGAGCTTTTCGAAATGGTGATGGATTGGAGCCATCAGGAACACACGCTTGCCGGTCATCTTGAAGTAGCCGACCTGGATGATGACGGACAGGATCTCGAGCACGAACAGCCCGCCGATGATGGCCATGACGATCTCATGCTTGACCGCCACCGCCACCGTACCGATCAGGCCGCCAAGCGCGAGGGAGCCGGTATCGCCCATGAAGATCGCCGCAGGTGGCGCATTGAACCAGAGGAAGCCGAGACCCGCGCCGATGACAGCGCCAAGAATCACCGCCAGTTCACCGGTGCCCGGCACGAAATGGATCTGCAGATATTCGGCAAAGACCGCATTACCGGACAGATAGGCGATGACGCCAAAGGAAGCCGCCGCGATCATGATCGGCACGATCGCAAGCCCATCCAGGCCGTCGGTCAGGTTCACTGCATTGCCCGCACCCACCACCACGAAAGCGGCGAAGGGGATGAAGAAGAAACCGAGGTTGATGATCAGTTCCTTGAAGAACGGAAAGGTCAGCGAGGAGGAGAATGGCGGCTGGCCGCTGCGCATGATGATCCAGGCAGCAATGCCGGCGATGATGAACTCGAGCGCCAGGCGAGCCTTGCCTGAAAACCCGAGATGCGATTGCTTGGTGACCTTCAGGTAGTCGTCATAGAAGCCGATGGCGCCAAAGCCCAGCGTCACGAACAGCACCACCCAGACATAGATGCTGGTGAGGTTTGCCCACAACAGCGACGAACCGATGATGCCGGTGAGGATCATCAGGCCGCCCATGGTCGGCGTGCCTGCCTTCTTGAAATGTGTCTGCGGGCCGTCCGCGCGGATCGGCTGGCCCTTGCCCTGGCGCACCCGCAGCGAATTGATGATTGTCGGTCCGAAGATGAACACGATCAGCGCCGCTGTGATCAACGCGCCGCCGGTGCGGAAGGTGATGTAGCGGAAGACATTGAAGACCGTGACGTGGTCGGCAAAGTCGACGAGAAGCCAGAACATGCGTTTTCGTCCCCCGGACCCTTCAAATTCTCGTTTCGGCGGTGTGCGCCGGAAATGTCTTGATCAGCGTATCGACCAGCTTGGCGAAGCCGATGCCTTTGGATGACTTGACCATCACCACGTCGCCCGGCCGCAGGGCGCCGAGCAGCAAGGGCTTCAAAGCCTCGGTCGTCGGCTGGTAGGTGACATTGGTGCCATCGGGGAGCGCATCGGCCAGCGCCTGCATCTCCGGTCCGGCGAGCAGCACCATGTCCGCTCCCGAATCCACAACCAGCTCGGCGAGCCCCGCATGCAGCTTCTGCGACTGCGTGCCGAGTTCGAGCATGTCGCCCAGGACAGCGACACGGCGGCCCCCTTCAGCGACCGGTGTATCCCTGAGCAGCGTCAGTGCCACCTGCATCGAAGTCGGATTGGCGTTGTAGCTCTCATCGATCAATGTGAACGGACCATCCGAAAGCGACAGCACGTGGCGCGCGCCACGTCCGGGCGCGGCGGAAAGATCGGCGAGCGCTTCGGCCACCCGTGTCACCTCGGCACCAACCAGATGAGCAGCGCCGAGCACCGCAAGCGCATTCTGCGCAATGTGGCGGCCCGGGGCCCCGACACGCGCTACCAGCTCCTTGCCGGCAATCTTGACGGTGATGATCGAATGGTCGGCCTCGACCACACAGTCGATCATGCGGTAGGTTGACCGCTGTGCTTCGCCAAAGCCGAAGACATGGGCAACACCCACCTGCCGCGCCAGCTTGGCGAGCAATGTCGAACGCGGATCGTCGCGGTTGAGCAGTGCGGCGCCCTCGGGCTCCAGTCCCTCGAAAATCTCCGCCTTGGCACGGGCGATCTCGTCGAGATTGCGGAAGAAGCCGAGATGAGCAGCCGCGATCACGGTGATGATCGCCACATGCGGGCGCACCATCTTCACCAGTGGGCGGATCTCGTCCGGATGGTTCATGCCGATCTCGAACACGCCATAATCCGTGTCATGCGGCATGCGCGCCAGCGTCAGCGGCACGCCCCAGTGATTGTTGAACGAGGCAGCCGAGGCATGGACGTTGCCAACGGTTGAAAGCACATGGCGCAACGCCTCCTTGGTCGAGGTCTTGCCGACCGAACCGGTCACGGCAATGATCCGCGCCCGTGAACGGGCGCGCGAGGCGATCCCCAGTTTTTCCAAAGCGGCAAGCACATCGGGCACGACGATCATGGGTGCTGTCAGCCGACCGAGTGCCGGCAACTTGCCCTCCGCGACCACCAGCACGCCTGCCCCTGCCTTGATGGCGGCCGTGGCAAAGTCGTGCCCATCCATCGTATCGCCCTTGATGGCGAAGAAGGCTTCGCCCGGCTGCAAGCTGCGGCTGTCGATGGAGATACCGCTGATGCCTTCGGGCATGCTGCCGATCGGGCGACCGTCAACGGCTGCGACAAGGGCTTCGGCGGTCCAGAGATGATTCATGCCGCGCGCTCCCGGAGCGCCACACGCACTTCTTCATGGTCGGAAAACGGGAAGGTCTGCGAGCCAACCGTCTGCCCCTCTTCGTGGCCTTTGCCGGCCACGATGAGCGTATCGCCGGCATGCAGCATGCCAACCGCTTCATGAATCGCCTGACGGCGGTCGCCGATCTCGATGGCGCCGGGTGCCGCGGCAAGAATGGCGGCGCGGATCTCCTCCGGCACTTCCGACCGCGGGTTGTCGTCGGTGACAATGACGACGTCCGCCAGCCGCGTGGCGATCTCGCCCATGATTGGACGCTTGCCGCGATCGCGATCGCCACCGCAACCGAACACCACCAGCACGCGACCGGTCGTGAACGGGCGCACGGAAGCCAGCACGTTTTCCAGCGCATCCGGCTTGTGGGCATAGTCGACATAGACCGGGGCACCAGCCCCCGTGGTGCCAACGAGATCGAGCCGGCCGGGCGCGCCTTTCAGTTTCTCCAGCGCAGGCAACGCTTTGGCAGCAGGTGTTCCAGTGGCAATTGCCAGGCCCGCGGAAACCAGGGCGTTGTAGATCTGGAAGTCGCCCGCCAACGGCAGGTCGATCTCGTAAATGGCGCCATCGGCCATGATTTCCGCACGCTGGCGGTGGCGCTCATGCTCGACGCGCTTGAGTTCAAGGAATTTGCCGTGGCGGCCAACGGTCAGCACCGAAAGTCCTGCAGCCCTGGCAGCAACAATCGTCGGCTCCGACCACGGGTCGTCAGCGAAGATCACCGCCGGAGAACCCTTGGGCAGAAGTGAATCGAACAGGCGCAGCTTGGCTTTGTGATACTCCTCGACCGTGGGATGATAGTCCATGTGGTCGCGACCGAGATTGGTGAAGGCGCCGGCCGACAGTTTCACACCGTCCAGGCGGCGCTGGTCCAGGCCATGGCTGGAGGCTTCCATCGAGGCGTGCGTCACGCCAGCATCGGCAAGTTCCTTGAGCAGCTTGTGCAGCGCAACCGGATCCGGCGTCGTCAGCGAGCCATACTCATTGCGGCCTGGTGCAACCACGCCGGTGGTGCCGATCGATGCCGCGGCAAAGCCGGCATGCTCCCAGATCTGGCGCGTGAAGGCCGCAACCGAAGTCTTGCCGCTGGTGCCCGTGACAGCGACCATCGTCTCCGGCTGGCGGCCGAAGAAACGCGCAGCAGCGAGCGCAAGTGCGTACCGGGGATCGTCAGTGAAAAACACGGGAACGCCGAGGCCGGCAATCTCAGCACCTTTTGCGGCGACAACGGCGCCTGCGCCGCGTTTTGCCGCCTCAGCCGCATAGGCTGAACCATCCGCTTTTGTACCGACAAGGGCAAAGAACAGATCGCCCGGCCGCACCTGCCGGGAATCCGAGGTGATGCCGGTCACCGCGATGTCGGAGGAAGCCTCGACAGGCAGGATACCGGCTAAATCTCTAAGCTTCATCGATCCCCAGTCTAACAAAACGGCGCGCTTTGGCTGGCGCGCCAAAAGAATCACTCAGTAGGACACCAGCGTTGCAGCATTTTCTTGGCCGAAATCTGGCTTCACGCCAAGCATCGGTGCCGCACGGCGGATGATGTTGGCCACCATCGGCGCGGCGTTGGAGCCGGCCGTGGCGCCACGGCCGGGCATTTCCGGCTTTGGTTCGTCGATGATGGTCAGCACGATATATTGTGGATCGTCCATCGGGAACGCTGCCACGAAGGCATTGAAGCGGACGTCCTTGGAATAGCGGCCGTTGACCACCTTTTCGGCCGTGCCGGTCTTGCCGCCGACCCGGTAACCGGGCACGCGGGCGTTCTTGCCGGAACCCTTTTCGGCGTTCAGCGTGTAGAGGTAGCGCATGCCTTCCACGGTCTTCTCGCTGACGACACGCTTGGCGACCTCCATCGCCTGATCGGCGCTGCGGGTCAGGAACGTCGGCTCGATCAGAAAACCGCCATTCATCAGTGCCGCGCAGCCCACTGCCGTCTGCAGCGGGGTCGTCGAGACGCCGTGACCGAAGGCAGCGGTGATCGAATGCACCTTCTTCCAGACTTTCGGCTCGGTCGGCTTTGCCACTTCCGGCAACTCTGTCTTCATCTTCTCCAGCACGCCCAGGCGGTGCAGGAACTCGCGATGACCTTCGATGCCGACGACGTCGGCCTCCTTGGCTGAGCCGATATTGGAAGAGTAGATGAACACTTCCGGCACGCTCAGGACACGACCCTTTCCGTGGAAGTCTCGAATGGTCTGGCGGCCGATGGTGATGGGCCGCGAAGCATCGAACTTCGATTCCATCGTCACCTTGCCGGAATCCAGCGCCATGGCGGTGGTGAAGCTCTTGAAGGTCGAACCCATTTCATAGAGACCGGCCGACATGCGGTTCAGGCGGTCCTTGTCCTGGGCATTGTAGGGGTTGTTCGGGTCGAAGTCCGGCACCGAGGCCATGGCGACCACCTCGCCCGTCTTGATGTTCAGCACGACGCCGCCTGCGGCTATCGCGTGATATTTCTCCATCGCCTCCGCAACCACATTGCGCACGATATGCTGCACGCGAAGGTCGATCGACAGCTTGACCGGCTTCAAATCCTTGGCGACAGCCAGGCCCGACAGCTGCAGATCGGCCAAACCCTGGTCGTCGATATACTTCTCCATGCCGGAGATGCCCTGATTATCGATATTGGTCAGGCCGACAATGTAGGACGCGGTCTCACCCGCCGGATAGAAACGGCGTTTTTCGGTGCGAAAACCGATACCCGGAACGCCGAGCTGCATGATCTCTGACTGCTGCTTCGGCGTCAGCTGGCGCTGCAGCCAGACAAAACCAGCTCCGCTCTTCAGCTTCTTGTAGGTCTGCTCATAGTCGATCTCGGGCAGGACGGTCGCCAGCTTCTCGATCGCCTCGTCGGCATCGACGATATGACGTGGCTCGGCAAACAGCGAGGAAGTCTTGATGTCGGTCGCCAGCACCTCGCCATTGCGGTCGACGATGTCTGGCCGCGAGGCTGTGACGCGGCTGGGCGGCGGGCCGGAATCGGTCGGCCCCTGGAAGCCGAACCACACCAGCCTGCCGGTGATCGCGACATAAATTCCGAGGAACACGGCCATCGTCATGACCACGCGGGTACGGGTCTTGCCACCGGTTACCTTGCGGGCACTGTCCAGGACGATCGAACCGTCCTTGCCGCGCCGCGAGCGTTTCAGGAGCTTGTTGAGAACGCCGATCATTCGTCAGCCCCATCCTCGATCTGTTCCGCGATCTTGTCCGTGGCGGCGACCCTGGCGTTGCTGGCCAGCTTGTCCTTGGCTGCCGGTTTCGGCTTCGCAATTGCCACCACCGGTCTCTTGTCGCCTGACTTCGGCTTGTTTGCGCTCTTTGACCTGTCGGTCGTCGCAGCCTTGTCCTTGGAGATCGAAGCCGTCTTTTCCTTGTCGACACCGGGCGCGCCGTTGTCGGCCATGATGTCCTCGATGGTCAGCGGCGGCTTCTCGGGCAATTCATCCAGCCGCACTATCTGACGCGCATCGGCCGTCTGAAGGCCAAGCTGGTCCTTGTAGAGATCGGAGAGCCGCTGCAGCCGCGATGGCTGTGTCAGCAGGCTCCAGTCGGCCTTCAGCAGGTCTATCTGGTCTTCTTCGGTGCGTATCTGCGCCTGGATCTTGTAGACCGCAGTCTGCTGCACCTCGGCGTCGCGCTTGATCTTGTAGGTCATGGCGGCAGCCGAGACCATTACGGCGATCAGGATGATGTCACTGGTACGAAACACGTGCTCACCTCTCGCCCGGCAATGAGACGCCGGGAAGCTTTGGAAGACCGAACTGGGCAAGATCGCCAGCGCGAGCGGGTGCGTCGGTCCGGATCGCGCCTCGCAGCCTGGCGGAACGCGCGCGCGGATTCACGGCAAGCTCCGCATCTCCTGCCGTCACGCCACCGCCCTGCTTGCGAAAGGTTGCGGTACGCAGCTGCGTCTCCGGCATATGGCGCGAGCCCGCCGCCTGCTCCGAACGATCGGCGATGAAACGCTTGACGATGCGATCCTCGAGCGAATGGAAGGTCACGACCACCAGCCGGCCGCCCGGCTTCAGCACGCGCTCGGCTGCCAGCAGCGCTTTCGCCAGTTCCCCCAACTCGTCGTTGACGAAAATGCGCAGTGCCTGGAAGACGCGCGTCGCGGGATGAATCTTGTCACCCGGCTTGCGGCCGATGTGCGTTTCAATGGCGTCAGCCAGGTCGAGCGTACGCTCGAACGGCTTCTTGGCCCGTCGCGTTTCGATCATGCGCGCGATGCGACCAGAATGCCGCTCTTCGCCGAGGAAGCCAAAAATGCGGGCAAGGTCGCTGGATTTGAAAGTGTTGACGACATCAGCAGCGCTGACGCCAGCCTGCGCCATGCGCATATCGAGCGGACCGTCGAAACGAAAGGAAAAGCCGCGTTCGGCCTGGTCGAGTTGCATGGAAGAAACGCCGATGTCGAGCACGACGCCATCGACTGCTTCGGCATGTTCGTCCAGCGTCGAGAATGGTGCATGCACCAGCCTCAGCCGTCCGCCTGTTTCCTGTTCCAGTGCCCTGCCCGCGTCGATGGCATCCGGGTCGCGGTCGACACCGATGACGGATGCCCCCCTCTCCAGGATCGCCTTGCTGTAGCCGCCGGCGCCAAAGGTGCCGTCGATGATGACATTGCCCGGCTGCGGCGCAAGCGCTTCCAGAACCTCGGCGAGGAGGACCGGAATGTGGCGGGCCGGTCCGCCATCGGCGTGGAAATCATCGCCGTGGCCCACCGTCATTCCGGTCGCTCCCCTGGCTTCGTCCCCTGCCGAAGATGCAAGAGCCTGGCTCGCGCCGCCGCACCGTAGGCGGCCAGCCGTGCCGGCTCCCAGATCTGGAAAAAACTGCCCCTCCCCACGAAGGCCACTTCGGTTGTTATTCCCGTATGTTCGCGAATGAAATCGGTCAACGTGACGCGCCCATCCTGATCCAGCTTCAAAAACGTGCCATCGCCGTGATAGAAGAAGGACATATCGTCCGCCGTCTGCAGGAACGGATCTTCCTGCGCGATGCGTTGCTCGTAGCGATCGAGCAGATCGAGCCCTCCGACATCCATTGCAGCCTGATCCAGGCAGCGCAGCGCATAGAGTTCCGAATAGCCGCGCTTCTGCAGAACCGTTCGGAAATGCGCCGGCACCGAGACGCGCCCCTTGGCGTCGATCCGATTCACCGCATTTGACAGAAAACGGTCCATGACGCATCGCGGCCGCTTGCGCCGCCGCACCCTCCGACTTCCTCGTGGCCATGCCGCCGCGGCACGATCCCTTCGCCAGACCCTGAGCCTCGAACTGAGCGAAAATCGACGAACGCACAGCCGCCGCGACTGGCCGTTCGGCGCACGCTTCACCCTGACACGAAACGAAGGCTTGATTAGCGAGATGGGATATCATGGGGCATCATGGGCGTCAACGGGAACAGGCTTCACAAACCCCTTTGAAGGCGACAATACGGGCACTGCCGTGTTTATCCTCCATTAAGCCTAACGAAGTGTTTAAAGCCGGCTTGGCACTTGCCCCGACCAGCCGCTGGGCCTAGCGTCGGAATTGCTCCCGAGAGCATGCTCAATCCAGCCTTCAGGCCCTTCCAAAGCCCTTCCGAGATCGCCATGTCCGACACAGCCTCCTCCCGCGCCGCAGGGCTTCTTCATCTGAGGCGCGAGGGTCTCTCCAGGGGCGACGCCATTCCCCTGCCACTGACGATGGCATCGATCTTCCATGCGCCTGGGGATTCGAGCGGTTTCCATCAGTATGGCCGTTTCTCCAATCCGACCTGGGACGGGACGGAAGAAATGCTGTCGCGCCTGGAAAATGCGCCGGTGCTCGCCTTTCCCTCGGGAATGGCAGCGATCTCTGCAGTGTTCTTCGCGCTGCTGAAGACGGGAGATCGCATCCTGCTGCCTTCCGACGGCTATCACACGACGCGCATCCTGGCCGACCGTTTCCTTGGCGCGTTCGGAGTGCAGTTCCACACCAGGCCAACCGCGTCATTCCTCGATGGTGGCTTCGACGGTTATCGGCTGGTCTTCGTGGAAAGCCCGTCCAACCCGACCCTGGACATCTGCGACATCACGGCCGCTTCTGAAGCGATCCACAACGCCGGCGGGCAGCTTGTCGTCGACAACACCACGATGACGCCCTTTGGGCAGCGCCCCCTAGATCTTGGCGCAGACATCGTCGTTGCCGCCGATACCAAGGCGCCGAACGGCCATTCCGACGTGCTCGCCGGTCACGTCGCCAGCCGAAACACCGATATCATGGCGGCGATAAGGGAATGGCGCACGACTTCTGGCAGCATTCCAAGCCCGTTCGACGCATGGCTCCTGCATCGTGGCCTCGAGACGCTGGAGGTCCGCTTCGATCGCATGTGCAACACCGCAGAACTTCTTGCGCCACGGATCAAGGCACATCCTGCGGTCAGGTCACTTCGCTTCCCTGGCCTTCAGGGCGACCCTTCGCACAATCTCGCCAGCACCCAGATGGAGCGCTTCGGTTTCCTGATCAGCTTCGTGCTGGATTCCGAAGATGATGCCGAGGCTTTCATCGACGGCTGCGAATTGATGGCCGCCGCCACATCCTTCGGCGGCGTGCACACCTCGGCCGAGCGTCGCACCAAACGTGGTGATGCCGTTCCGGCAGGCTTCGTACGACTGGCTGTTGGCTGCGAGCCGGCTGAAGAGTTATGGGCAGCCATCAAGGCTTCGCTGGACCGGCTCCATTCCTGACGGACGATTGCAGGGCCTGAAATGCACGCAACGCGAATGGATCGAGCGGCTGCGTCGCGATCGCCGAAGCAGCGCGACAGCAACTTGAATCAAACCCCACACCGATGGCATTAAGCCACTGAATTTAGAAGAAAAATGCCAGCCGGCCTGTAAGCCGGGTTCTGTATGGCCCCCGCTCCTTGCGAAGCGGGAACGTGGCGGCCATTCATCTTGGGCGCATGTTGCCATGCGCCTCACGCAACCTACCCGGGCAGTGGGCCGGAAACAGCCCTGAGGGTTTCCCCTCGTACCGCCCCTATTCGGTTTTGCTCCCGGTGGGGTTTGCCTTGCCGCTTCCGTTACCGGTCGCGCGGTGGGCTCTTACCCCACCCTTTCACCCTTACCGCGGAAACCGCGGCGGTTTGCTTTCTGTGGCACTTTCCCTGGGGTCGCCCCCGCCGGCCGTTAGCCGGCACCGTGTCTCCATGGAGCCCGGACTTTCCTCACCCGCAGCCTTTCGACTCTCGCTGGTGCGGCCGCCCGGCCGGCTGGCAGGCGTATAAAGGCGTTCGCGATCCAAAAGGCAAGAGCCCCCGTTCTCGCTACCCGCAATTGCCTCGAAACGAGTTCGAGCGGTGAGCCCTTGACTCCAATGGCGGCAAAGCCGGTGGAGCCGTGTGCTTAGCCAGCGCCGCCGATCTGCGCCACCACCTTGCGGCAATAGGCGGAAGATGTCGGGTTCATACGCTTGGCGCCATGGCCAGCATTGTACTTGAGAATGGTGCCGCACGTGGAGCCACCACCAAGCTCGCGGGCCATGCCAAGGTACTTCATGCCATATTTGATGTTGGTCTCGGGGTTGTGCAGTCCCTTGGCCGAACCGCTGTAGCCCATCATGCGCGCGGTGGCAGGCTTGATCTGCATCAGGCCAATTTCGCCGGCACGACCAACCATACCCGGCTGATAATTGCTCTCGACCTTGATCACTGCATGTGCCAGCGACACCGGCACGCCATAGGCTGCGGCATAACGCGAAACGATGGTGGAATAGCGGGAACCCGCTCCGGAGATGCTGGGCTTGACCGCGCCGGGCGTGATCGATGCGGTGGTTATGGTGTCGTAGATCACCTTGGTCTTCGCCTTGGCCGTCTTGACGCTCTTGCCAGCCTTTGCATTTGCGGTGGTCTTGGCGTCTTTCGAGCAACCAAACAGATATGGGCAAGGCTCGACCGCCGACTTGGCGCTCACGGTCTTTGTGGCTTTGGCGGTGGAGGCAACCTTGGGTGCCTTGGTAACCTTCGCCCTCTTGCTGGCTTTCACGGTCTTCGTGACCTTGGTCACCTTCTTGGCCGGCGTTGTGGCCGCCACCTGCTTGACGACCGGAGTGCCCTGGTCTGCTCTGAGACTAGCGGCCATGCTGTCCTGCGAAGCAAAGGCAAAAGAAATCACGCCGGCAGCAACAGCTGCCGCTACAATGAACGGTTTCTGCATGTGGTCCTGTTTTTCTTGGCCACGCGAAGAACTACGCGCGGCATCCTGTAATGAATGCCGGACTAGACTGGCATTTGTCCTGCATCGGTGTGGATTTGCGTTTGAAACCGGATTTGGCGGCAATGAAGGCCGCGCAATTCAATTCATGTTACAGAATGTAATATTAAGTAGCCGATCGAAATAGTCAGCCGAGACTTGCCGTGACGGAAACGACAAGGCGCCGTAACGTCCTGATTGTCGAGCCATCGGCAATTCCGTCAACCAGGCGTGGCCGGAAATGGCGCTGGAAGGCTTCGACGACGATGCGTGTCAAAGGATCGAAAACACCCGTTATTTCAATGCCATAACCATAAAGAGCAAGCAGGGACTGCAATTGCTCGACGTTCTGACCTGTATCGCCTTCCTGCAAAATCGGTCCAGGTCGGATCGGAGATGCCGGCACGAGATGGCCGACGCCTGCGGCGTGCAGCGCCTTCCATGGAAATTTTTCGCCGGGATCGACCTTGCGACCGGGTGCCACATCCGAATGAGCCAGAATCCGTTCGGACACGATGTCGTGACGGGCCACAATATCGGCGGTGAGCGCGATCACCGCCTCGATCTGGCACTTCGGAAATGCCCTGTACCCCAGCGTATGGCCCGGATTGACGATCTCGATGCCAACCGAGGCCGAGTTCAGGTCGGTATGACCGCGCCACGAACTCTTGCCTGCATGCCAGGCCCTGTCACTTTCACGCACCATCTGCACGACACGGCCGTCCTCATGCACCAGATAATGGGCGGACACTTCACTGACCGGATTGCACAGCCATGCTTCGGCACCCGCTCCGGTTTCCATGCCGGTGTAGTGCAACACGACCATATCGGGATGAAACGGGCCACGACGCGGTCCGAAATTCGGCGATACCCTGACCTCGGCCCCAGCGTGATCGGGCGAGAAGCCACTCATGCCGGCGCAAGATCCCGTTCGATCATCTCATAGGCGGCGTTGATCGCGGCAACACGGGTCGTGGCGATCTTGATGAATTCCTGCGGCAGGCCGCGAGCGATCACTTTGTCTGGATGGTTTTCCGCCACCAGCTTGCGATAACGCTTCTTCACTTCATCGAACGGCCGCCCGCGCTCGATACCGAGCACGACATAGGGATCGTCCGCCCCCAGATGCACGTGGCGCGCAAGGATCGTCTTGTAGTGCGATTCCTCGATCCGGAAGATTTCAGACACCCGGTGCAGGAACTGGCCCTCGCGCTCGTGCAGGACACCATCCGCTGAGGCGATATGGAAGAGACCATCGAGGATGTCTTCCAGCATCATGCAGTTGGCATGACCGGACCCGCACAGATTTGCGAGCTTTTCAGCATAAGACTCGAAACCGGCAACATCCTGCTTGGCCAGATCGTAAAGCCGCGCAACATTGTGCGTCTCTTCCGGTGGCACTTCGAAGATTTCACGAAACGCACGGATCTCGTCCTGGGTGACCACGCCATCGGCCTTGGCCATCTTGGCCGAAAGCGCGATCATCGCGACCGAGAAAGAGACGCGGCGACGCAGTTCGGCATCACCTGAAAAGACCGTGCGCACCGCCTCTACCACCTCGGCGATGCCGGCCGAGGCGGAGGCTGAAACGCGGGCGATGAAATCGCCTATACGATCCCAAATCGACATGTGCCCCTCTTAGAACCAAGCACGTGGCGCTATCAAGGCATGATCGCGCCTATGCGTTGGTGCTGTAGCCAATCGACAACGCCGATTGGTCCATAAGAAACGGACCCAAGGTCGAAAGGTTGCGCCCTCAGGCCGGCTGTGCCGCAATGTCGCGCCTGGGCCGGCGCACGGCCCTGAGCTTGCCGCTGTTGCCACCACCACAGAAGAACGTGTCGGCGCCGTCGGATTCGAGGCCGGAGACACCGGTCCCGTCCGGCATTGTCAGCTCTTCCAGGACCTCGCCGGTAAGCGGGTTGATCCGCCGCAATTCGCTTGCCTCGCCCTGCCAGGTCCCATGCCACAGCTCACCGTCCACCCAGGTCACCCCGGTGACGAAGCGATTGGAATCAATGGAACGAATTATCTTGCCGGTCTCGGGGTCGATCTGATGGATTTTCTGGGCGCGATATTCACCAACCCAGAGCGATCCTTCGGCCCAGGCCATTCCGGAATCGCCACCATTACCCGGCGCCGGGATCGTGGAAAGCACCTTGCCGGTCTTCGGATCGATCTTGTGGATCTGGCTTTCAGCGATCTGATAGATGTTGTGGCCATCGAATGCGGTGCCGGCATGAGCGATCATATCGATGGTGCGAACAGGCTCACCGCTTTTGGGATCGAGCACATTCAGCTTGTCGCCGCTGGCAAACCATACATTCTCGCCGTCGAAGGTCACGCCATGCACGTCCCCCGAAAACGGACCATATTCGCGCAGAATCTCGGCAGGGGTGGGTTTCATGGTTTTCTTTCCCAAGTTGACATTGATGGCCAGCATCGGCTGCGGTCGTCGACAAGACCCTAGCTGCCTGGCAGCGGCCCGGGGAGTAACAAGGTTGTCGGGAAGCCTGGCACCGACGGCGTCACCCAGCGCAGCGCCCGCCCCCTCCCGAAGGACTGCACCTTGCCGCTGGCGGCAAGCTGTTCCAATGCCCGTTGAACCGTGCGCGGGCTGGCGTCCAGCGCGATCGCCAGTGCCGAGCTGGACCACGCCTCGCCATCCGCCAGAAAGGCAAGCACCGCGGCATGCTCCTCCTCGACCAGCGGCGCGAGCACCATCACCTCGCCACGCCGACGCGGCCCCAGCTTGAAACCTTCGCCCGTGGCGCTGATGTCGGCAAGGCCCCGCAGCTCGGCACGCAGCCGTCCGATCTCCACCCTCAGCCGTGCCCGATGTGATTCGTCGGCATCTTTGGCCCCAAAGGCACGGGACAGAAGCCTTTCTCGCGACACGTCGCTCGGCCACGCCTCGGCCAGTGCCCGGGCCAATGCGAACAGCACCGGGCGTGTTGCCAGTGAAACCACCATATTGCCGGCACGCACCACATTGCGACAGGCATCCACCACGAACATGCCCGTCGCGAACAGTTCCTCTACCTCTTCGAGCAGCAAGGGTCGGGCCTTGCCTTTCGAAATCAGCCGCGCGGCCGGCGTATCGATCACCAGTGCGGCACTTTCCACCTCCGTCCCCAGCGCCGGGATCCCGGCCTGTTGAGCCGCCTGCCAGGCCCGCATCAACGCCTTGCGCGCTTCCTTGAGGCGCAGGCGCCGGATCGCGATGCCAGCCACCGCGAGCTGGAGCGCGCTCCGCAATGGCGGCGGCAGCAGTGCGAGGTCGAGGTCTACGATCAGGTTTTCTGCCTCATCGAGACGGCCAATCAGCAACAGGCGCCGTATCTCGAGCGTGCGCGCATGCGCGGCATTCGCGTGGTCGCCATGTGTCTCCAGCGTAGCACGGGCTGTATCGAGCGCCCTGGCAGGCCAGGCAAGATCCCGCGAGACGAGCGCGATTTCAGCTTCAGCGACGATACAGCGCGCGCGCGCGACCGCTTCCTTCGGGCCGAAGGCACGCGCTGCACTCTTCAGAAGCGCCTTGGCGCGGACAAGATCACCGAGCTGCGCCATGGCGATACCGCGCAGCGCCAGCGCGGCCGCGTCATCGCGCAGGGCCACCCGCTTCAACGCACCGAGGGGATCGCCCCGGGCAAGCGCCTGCCCCGCAGCCGTGATCAGTGAGTCCATCGAAATCCCGTCACACTTGTCACTCTCGCCATTCGGTATCCGCCCATAACCTCTCAGGGACGGTCAGCCAGTTGACCACATCGGGAAGGAACAAAGCCATGAAAATCAAACAATGCAGCATGCTGGCCGCACTGGCCGTTGCAACTCTTGCAGCAACTGTTCCCGCCAGCCCTGCCGGGACTGTGCTCGACCGTATGCCTGCCGACCTGGAAACCCGGCTGGCGCTCAGCGCAGCCCCGCCAGCGTTGCGTGACAGTGCAACCGTTTATCTGCTCGACCCGGCAAAGGGATATCAGCTCTCCAAGCAGGGCAGCAGCGGTGTCACCTGCATTGTCGAGCGCACGAGTTGGGACCTCAGCGACTTCCGCGACGACATCTACATTCCGCTTTGCTACGACGCCGCTGGCACCAGCACCTATCTGCAGCACATCATGGCGGCGGCGGCATTGCGCGCCCAGGGCATGGACGCCGACACCCTGAACGCCGAGTACCGGAAACGGTATCAGGACAAGATCTTCAAGACCCCCGAAAAGCCGGGCGTTTCCTACATGGTGGCTCCCATCATGCGCACCATCGGCCCGCCCGACATGAAGGTGCATACCATGGCGATGCCGCATGTGATGTTCTACGCGCCGGGCGTCACCAACGAGGACCTCGGCGCCAAACCCGACCTCGCGGATTCCACCAGCCTGCTCAGCCCGTTCATCGACAGGCAAGGTGCCGCCGAACACAGCTACATCATCCAGCTCGTCGGCGATGCCGAGAAGGCAAAGATCCTTGCCGATCAAAAGGTGCTGCTCGACGACCTCTGCACCTATCGCGACATCCTTTGCCTGGAACACGGCAACCATTGAGATGGCCGCGGCAGCGACCCGAGCGGAATCCCGACACACTTGTCACTCTCACCCTCAGGTTCCCCACAGCTACCTTGTCCACCGACACCAACGACCCGCCGCACCGATCAGGAGATCGACGGCATCGAAAAGAGGAATGAACGATGACAACGCGCGATTTCACCACCACGATTCTGGTAGACCAACCCGCAAAGGCCGCTTTCGACGCGATCAATCGCCCGCGCGACTGGTGGGGCAAGGAGATCGAGGGCTCTACCAATATCCTCGATGGCGAATGGACCTATCGCTACAAGGATATGCATTTTTCCAGGCACAGGACGACGGAGCTGGTCCCCGAACGCAAGGTCGTTTGGCACGTCATCGATTCACAGATGAGCTTCCTCGAAGACAAGGAAGAATGGAAAGACACGAAGATCGTGTTCGACATCGCCAGCAAAGGCGGCAAGACGGAAATCCGCTTTACCCACGCCGGCCTGGTCCCCGAAGTGGAATGCTTCGACATCTGCAGGGATGCCTGGAGCGGCTTGATCCACGATAGTCTTCGAGAGCTGATCGAAACCGGCCACGGGCAGCCCGACACGGTCGAATAAGCGATCCGGGGTGGATCGGCGGACACTCCCGCCTCTTCCACCCAAACCGACAGTCGCTCAAGGCCGTCGGTTCCGTCGACCTGGAGACCGTTCAGCGGCCTTACGCGTCCCCTGAATGGATTTTCCCCGCGAGCAATCGCGCCCCGCGCCAGAACCAGGGATTTCCCATGTCCACCACCGAGATGCAAAACTCCTATCGCTGGGTGATCGTCGCCCTCGGCGCGCTGATGACCTGTGTGACCATTGGCGCTATGTTTTCATTGGCTGTATTCATGCCGCACATCGCCGCCGCCACCGGTTGGACGCGAGCGGGTATTTCCAGTGCAATGACGCTCAACTTCCTGATGATGGGGGTATCGAGCTTCGGCTGGGGCATGCTCACGGACCGCATCGGCACCCGCCCCGTGGTGCTGATCGGCTCCGTCCTGCTCGGAGTGGTGCTGGTTCTAGCCAGTCGTGCGACGAACCTGATCCTGTTCCAGCTCACTTACGGTATCGGCGTCGGTCTTGCCGGTGGTGCATTCTTTGCGCCGATGATGGCCGCTGTCACCGGATGGTTCGACAAGCATCGCGGCCTCGCCGTTTCGCTGGTTTCCGCCGGCGTCGGTGTCGCGCCCGCGACCGTCTCGCCATTTGCAGCCTGGCTGCTGGCCAACTACGACTGGCGCACCGCGATGATGACGATCGGATTGCTCGCCACGGCCCTGCTTCTTCCGGCCGCCTTTTTTGTCAGGAACGCTCGGCAGGCGCCAGCAAACCAGCCGGCTCAAAGTGGTGCGACCGTCACCGTCGGAGCAATGGACAATCCGCTATCGAAAGCTTTCCGCTCGCCGCAGTTTGCACTGCTTGCCGGCACTTACTTCCTGTGCTGCGCCGCGCATTCCGGCCCGATCTTCCACATCATGAGCTACGCCATCAGCTGCGGCATCTCGTCCATGGCTGCCGTCAGCGTCTACAGTGTCGAAGGCATCGCCGGGCTGGGCGGCAGACTGCTGTTCGGCGTGGCGGCGGATCGCTTCGGCCCAAAGCGGGTTCTCGTCATCGGCCTGCTCGTCCAGGCACTGGTGATTGCAGCCTATCTTTCAGCCGCTCAGCTTAGCACATTCTATATACTGGCCGTTGTGTTCGGCGCAGCCTATGGCGGGGTGATGCCGCTCTATGCGTTGCTGGCTCGTGACTATTTCGGCCAGCAGGTGATGGGCTCGGTGCTCGGCGCGCTAGCCATGGCATCCAGCTTCGGCATGGCTCTGGGGCCTGTAGCCGGCGGCTGGATATTCGACCGCTTCGACGTTTATGATTGGCTGTTCATCGGCTCATCCATCATCGGCATCGCTGCCTTCCTGATCGCACTCGCCTTCCCACCCTTCGCACCGGCGCGGCGCGAGCAGCCGGCGTCCGCTTAGTGCAATTCCAGTGGTTTTGCGTCCGGAATTACGCAAAACAAAGTGTCAGGTGAAAGCGGCAATGAAAAAGGCCGGGACACGTCCCGGCCTTTTCGATTCATGGGCTGACGCTTGCCAGCCGCAGATGCCAGCCGTTTGGCCGACCGTCGCGCTTACTGTGCAGGCGCGGTGGAATTCGGCTGTGCCGGCTTCGAAGCGTCGGCCGGCGGCTGTGCCTCAGGCGTAGCCGGCTTCATCGGCTCGGCCGCAGGCGGCGTGGCTTGCGTCGTGGTGTTGTCGGTACCTCCGGTACCGCCGCCTTTGTTTTCACTGCAGGCGGCAACGCCGAGCAAAAGCAGCGCGGAAACCGAGGCCAGGACGAGCTTATTCATCGCATTTCTCCTTCGCAACTTCACCCCCTGTGAAGGGCGGCACAATAGAAATGCGGGGCTCGCGCTTCGGTTTCGTCACATTGCGTTTCGTCCTGTAACAGCGTTCGGACTTCGTTGAGCCGTTGCCGGCCTTGGCCTTCGGCACTAACAGGAGAAGGAACGCACTCGAAAGGATGGTCGATGAGCGCAAAATGGGATTTCTGGATCGACCGCGGCGGTACATTCACCGACGTCATCGGCAGGGCGCCCGACGGCTCGTTGACACCGCTCAAGTTGCTCTCCGAAAATCCGGAGGCTTATCCGGACGCGGCCATCCACGGCATCCGTAGCTTGCTCGGTGCCAAGACAGGCGAGCCAATACCGTCTGGATTGATCGGCGAGGTGCGCATGGGCACGACGGTTGCCACCAATGCGCTTCTCGAACGCAAGGGTGATCGGGTTCTGCTCCTGATCACCAAGGGCTTCCGCGACGCGCTTCGCATCGCCTATCAGGCCAGGCCTGACATCTTCGCCAAGGAAATTCTGCTCCCGGAGCAGCTCTATGAGCGTGTGGTGGAAGTGCCCGAGCGCGTGCGTGCCGATGGCTGCGCGGAACGGCTGCTCGACATTGCCGACATCAAGCCTGCGATCGAACAAGCCAGAGCCGACGGCATCGATGCCGTCGCCATCGTCTTCATGCACGCCTGGAAATATCCCGAGCATGAAAGAGCCGTGGCCAGGGTTTGCCGAAATGCAGGGTTTTCCCAGGTTTCGGTGAGCCACGAGGTTTCGCCGCTGATCAAGCTGGTTGGCCGCGGCGACACCACGGTCGTCGATGCCTATCTCTCGCCGATCTTGTCGCGTTACGTGCAACGGGTTGCGGCAGAACTCGGCACCGTTGCCACCGACGGCCAGGGCGAGCACTCGCCCGAAGGCCCAAGACTGATGTTCATGATGTCATCCGGTGGCCTTACGGCAGCGGACAAATTTCAGGGCAAGGATGCGCTTCTGTCCGGCCCGGCCGGCGGCGTCGTCGGCATGGTCGAAACGGCGAAGCTTGCTGGCTTCGACAAGGTCATCGGCTTCGACATGGGGGGCACTTCCACCGACGTCGCCCACAGTGACGGTGAGTATGAGCGTGCCTTTGACACGGAGGTAGCCGGCGTGCGGGTACGCGCGCCGATGATGCGCATTCATACCGTTGCTGCCGGCGGCGGTTCCATTCTGCAATTCGAAGCCGGCCGTTTTCGCGTCGGCCCGGATTCGGCTGGCGCCAACCCCGGCCCTGCCTGCTATCGACGCGGTGGACCACTTGCGGTGACCGACGCCAACGTCATGCTCGGCAAGTTGCAGCCGGACTTTTTCCCGTCGATCTTCGGCCCGAACCAGGACGAGCCGCTGGACGTCGCAACAGTGCATTCGAAATTCGAGGCTCTGGCCGCCGAAGCGGGCAATGGGCGCTCCCCGGAAGCCGTGGCAGAGGGTTTCGTCACCATCGCGGTCGAAAACATGGCCAACGCTATCAAGAAGATATCGGTCCAGCGTGGCTACGACGTAACGGGCTATCTGCTCAACTGTTTCGGCGGCGCCGGTGGCCAGCATGCATGCCTTGTCGCCGATGCACTCGGCATGGAGGCCGTGCTCATACACCCGTTCTCTGGCCTGCTTTCAGCTTACGGCATCGGACTCGCATCGATCTTCGCGACACGCCAGCAGGCGCTGCTCGAGCCGCTTGCCGATCAATCCTTGCCTGCGATCGAAGGGCTGATCGCAAACCTTGCCAGGGATGTGGCCGATGAGTTGACCCTGCAAGGCGTCGCCGACGAGGACATGGCGATGCGCCCTGTCCTCCATATCCGCTACGACGGCACCGATACCACGCTGCCGATCAGCTTCGCCGACCATTCGATCGGCAACGCCAGGGCGACGTTCGAGGCTGCCCACAAGGCGCAGTTCGGCTTCATCTACGAAGACAAGAAACTGGTCGTGGAGACCGTCGCAGTGGAAGGCAGCAATGGTGGCGATAGCCACCATCAGGAAGCGCTGGCCCCCTCTGGACCTCCACGCGACATGGCCGATGCGCAGGAAAAGCGCCGCATCTTCTCGGAAGGAGAATGGCGCGTCGCCGATATCTGGCGCCGTGAAGCGCTACGCCCATCGGACAGGGTTTCCGGCCCGGCACTGATCATCGAGCCTAACCAGACGATCGTCGTCGAAGATGGCTGGCAGGCCGAGATCACGATGCGCAACCACGTGCTGTTGCGCCGAACCGCAAGGAAACAGCGCAAAGCGGCTTTAGGCACCGAAGCCGACCCAGTCATGCTCGAAGTCTTCAACAACCTGTTCATGTCGATCGCCGAGCAGATGGGCGTGACGCTGCAGAACACCGCCTATTCGGTCAACATCAAGGAACGTCTCGATTTTTCCTGTGCGGTCTTCGACAGTGATGGCGCGCTGGTCGCCAACGCCCCGCACATGCCGGTGCATCTGGGCTCCATGGACCGCTCCGTCGAAACCATCATCCGGCTCAATGCTGGTGATGTCCGCCCCGGCGATGTCTTCGCGTTGAATGCCCCCTACAATGGCGGCACCCACCTGCCCGATATCACCGTGGTCACGCCGGTATTCGACGATGCGCAGGAAAACATCCTGTTCTGGGTTGCCTCGCGCGGCCATCACGCCGATGTCGGCGGCACGGCTCCCGGTTCGATGACGCCGCTCGCCACCACCGTCGACGAGGAAGGCGTTCTGTTCGACAATTTCCGTCTCGTCGAACGCGGACGTTTCCGCGAAGCCGAACTGGTGAACCTGCTTTCCGATCATGCCTACCCTGCCCGCAACCCGGCGCAGAACGTTGCCGACCTCAAGGCACAGATTGCCGCCAACGAGAAAGGCGTGGCCGAGTTGCGCAAGATGGTGGCGCATTTCAGCTTGCCCGTGGTCAAGGCCTATATGGGCCACGTCCAGGACAATGCCGCCGAAAGTGTGCGCCGTGTGCTCGAACGCCTGCCGGACACCTCGGCCTATGAATATCCGACCGACACAGGCCAGGTGATCAAGGTGAAGATCAGCGTCGATCGGACCAGGCGCGAGGCAACCGTCGACTTCACCGGCACGTCGCCGGTGATGAAGAACAATTTCAATGCGCCGGAACCCGTGGCGCGGGCAGCCGTGCTTTACGCCTTCCGGGTGATGGTCGAGGACAACATCCCGATGAATGCCGGCTGTCTCAGGCCGATCAACATCGTCATTCCCGATGGCTCGATGCTGAAGCCGGCCTATCCGGCTGCCGTCGTCGCCGGCAATGTCGAGACCTCGCAGCACGTGACCAACGCGCTGTTCGGCGCCATGGGTGCGATGGCCAACGCCCAGGGCACGATGAACAACCTCACCTTCGGCAATGACCGCCACCAGTATTACGAGACGATCTGCTCGGGTTCGCCGGCGGGCCACATGAACGACGGGCGCGGTTTCGCCGGCACCTCGGGCGTGCACACCCACATGACCAATTCGCGCCTGACCGATCCGGAAATCCTGGAGCTGCGCTTTCCTGTGCTGCTTGAGGACTTCCGCATCCGCGAGGGCTCTGGTGGCAAGGGACGCTGGAGTGCCGGTGATGGAACGCGCCGTTCCATCCGCTTCCTAGAGAAGATGCAATGCGCGATCCTGTCGTCGCATCGCTCGCGCCCGCCGCAAGGCCTGGATGGCGGCGGCGATGGCGAGGTCGGCAGCACCAAGGTGCGCCGACTTGATGGCCGGGTAGACGTGCTGAAGGCCTGCGATCAGACCGTTCTGGAAGCCGGCGAAGCGGTCGTTGTCGCCACCCCGACACCGGGAGGCTTCAGCAAGGCCTAGGCTGTTCATCAACTGCTGCTGTCACCCCACTGTCATGCCGCTGCGCTACGCGCTTCGCCCAATGTAAACGGGGAATCGCCTTGCCATGTCGGACGTTTCTGCGGAACTGGTTTTCAGGCGCGGCAAGGAAGTGGGAAAAGCGGTCTACCAGAACCGCGCCCTTTCGAAGGCCGGTATCTCGGAACGCCTGTTTGCCCTGCTCTTTTCCGGCCTCGTCTACCCGCAGATCTGGGAAGACCCCGACATCGACATGGAAGCGATGCAGTTGGGTGAAGGCCATCGTGTCGTCACCATCGCATCCGGTGGCTGCAACATCCTGGCCTACCTGACGCGCTCGCCGGCCAGAATCGACGCCGTCGACCTCAACGCCGCCCATATCGCGCTGAATCGCATGAAACTTGCGGCAGTGCGCCATCTGCCCAACCAGACCGACCTGTTCCGCTTCTTCGGTGCGGCCGGCATGGAGCACAATTCAGCCGCCTACGACCGCTTCATCGCCCCCAATCTCGACCCGGTCAGCCGGCATTACTGGGAAAAGCGCAGCTGGCGCGGCCGCCGTCGCATCGAGGTGTTCGATCGCAACTTCTACCGTACCGGCCTGCTTGGCCTGTTCATTGCCGCCGGCCACCGCACCGGCCGTCTTTTCGGCGTCAACCCGACCGGCATCATGGCTGCCAGGGATCTCGCCGAACAGCGCCGCTTCTTTGACGAGAAACTGGCGCCGGTGTTCGACCGCAAGCTCCTGCGCTGGGCCACCTCGCGCAAGGCCTCGCTGTTCGGGCTAGGCATCCCGCCGGCGCAATACGACTCGCTGATCACCTCTGGCGACGGCTCGATGGCCAGTGTGCTGAAGGCTCGTCTCGAGAAGCTGGCTTGCGACTTTCCTCTGAAGGACAACTATTTCGCCTGGCAGGCTTTCGCGCGGCGCTATCCCAATCCCGGTGAAGCCGCCCTTCCCGCCTATCTGGAAAAGGACAACCACCCGGTCCTCAAGGAGAACGTCGATCGCGTCACCATCAACCACGCCAACATGATCGAATTCCTCGCCGGCAAGGATGCCGGCACCGTCGACCGTTTCATCCTGCTCGACGCGCAGGACTGGATGACAGACGATCAGCTGAACGCGCTGTGGACGGAGATCACCCGCAGCGCCGCGCCGGGCGCCCGGGTTATTTTCCGCACTGCGGCCGAGCCGAGCCTGTTGCCGGGCCGCGTCTCGTCTTCGTTGCTCGACCAGTGGGTCTATGAGGAGGGTGCCTCGCGAGATTACTCCGCTCGCGACCGCTCGGCGATCTACGGCGGTTTCCACCTTTATGTGAAGCGCGGCTGATGAGCACTCAGGACCTGCCGGCGAACCATGCCGATCTCATGGATGGCGTCTATCGCTGGCAGCGCCACATCTACGACCTGACCCGCAAATATTACCTGCTCGGCCGAGACAGGCTGATCGCCGGCCTTGATGTTCCGGCCAACGGTAGCGTGCTGGAGCTCGGCTGCGGCACCGGTCGCAACCTGACACTGACTGCACGGCGTTACCGCGATGCCCGCCTTTATGGCCTCGACATCTCCGCCGAGATGCTGGTCAGCGCCCAGGCAGCGATCGCTCGTGAAGGCATCGCCGGCAGGACCCTGCTCGCCCGCGCCGACGCAACCGACTTCGATGCGCAGGCGCTGTTCGGTGTCGCCCGCTTCGATCGCGTCTTCGTCTCCTATTCTCTGTCGATGATCCCAGGCTGGGAAAAGACGGTGGCCGCCGGCCTTGCCGTGCTGGCACCAGGCGGCTCGCTGCATATCGTCGACTTCGGCCAGCAGGAGCGCCTGCCCGGCTGGTTCCGTTCCTTGCTCAGGGCCTGGCTGAAAAAATTCCACGTCAGCCCGCGTGGATCTCTGCGCGAAGTGCTTGAATCGGAATCCTCCAAAATCGGCGCAAGCCTTTCATTCGAAAGGCTTTATCGTGGTTATGCCTGGCTGGCGGTGATACGGCGCTAGAGCGTTTACACTTCAGTGGAAACGCGGAAATGCCGCACACTTTTGCTGGAACTGCGCCGATCCCGCTATTTCAGCGCTTTTGCCAGCGCAGCTGCGAGATTTTGCGGACGATATCCGAGTTTGAACGGCGTCAGGCCCAGCCGTACGATGACCAGCTTCTGCGAGGGGATGACAGCGACCGTCTGGCCGTCATGGCCCTCCAGCCAATAGGCATCCGCCGGCACGCCGGCTTTTGCCGTGGCGCCGGGTTCATGTTCATTGCCGGGGGCCTCGATCCAGAGTTGCCCGCGCGTATAGACGCCGTCGGACGCCGGCGCCGGCTCGCGCATCCAGGCCACGAAACCTGGGGGAAGGATTTCCTGTCCGTTCCACGCGCCGTCCTGCAACAGGAACTGGCCGAAGCGCGCCCAATCGCGGGCGGTGGCGTAGAGATAGGACGAGCCGACGAAAGTGCCGTGTTCGTCGGTCTCCATGATCGCGCTGGTCATGCCGATCGGCACAAACAGCTTGAGCCGCGGCCAGGCCAGTGCCTGCTTGGGATCGGTGAAGGTGTTTTGCCACAGACGCGACAGCATCACCGCCGTGCCACTGGAATAGGAATAGGCCTTGCCGGGTTCGCCCGTCAGCGGCTTGGCCGAGGCGAAAGCCGACATGTCCGGTTCCTGATAAAGCATGCGGGTGACGTCGGTGACGTCGCCATAATCCTCGTTGAACTCAAGACCGCTCGACATCGCCATCATGTCGGCGAGCGTGATGGCGGCGCGCTTGTCAGCCTTCCAGTCGGGAAACAGGCCCTGATCGGTGATGGCAAGCTTGCCCTCCTTGACCAGGGTACCCACGATGGCGGCGTTGACCGATTTGGTCATCGACCAGCCGAGCAGCGGTGTCTTGTCCGAGAAACCGGCCCCGTATCGCTCGCCAACGATACGGCCATTCTGCGCCACCACGACGGCCCGCATGCCGGGACCAGTCAGTGAGGTATCGTCCAGGATCTTGCTTACTTCCGGATTCTGGGAGGGTTCGACACGGCTGCCTTCCGGCCACAGCACATCCGGCACCGCCGACGGGACGGAAACGTCGGTCGAGATCGTCTTGGCCACGGTCACATTGCCGTCCGGCACATTTGCGCAACCGAGTCCGGGCCGCAGCACCGCCGTGCCCTTCCCGAAGATGCCCAGCAGACCCGCGCTGACCGTGCCGGCATCCTTGTCGACATCGAGCATCATCAGCTTCAGGATCGGATGGCCCGGAGCCTGCACATCCACCGCCAGCACCTGCTGCGCGTCCCGGTCGGCCAGGAAAACATTCGAGCATACAATCTTGGCGGTGTAGTTGGCGGCAATCCGTATCAGCGCCGGCGGCGCTGTCCATAACCAGATCGCCACGCCAACGACAGCAACAACGACAAGCCCCAACAACCATTTCAGGATTTTACCGACGACGCGCATGCACAGCCTCCCAGCCGCATTTCTCGAACCCAATCTGCCGCGATTGCCCGCCATGCTGCAACTGGAGATGTTGAGGTGCCAACACCTTGGCTTCTATTCACAGAACCGCGAGTCGGCCCTTGCTCAGTTGCCCATCCAGCCAGCCTGAGCCATCACGATCCTTGCGTATTCGCCCGCATCAACCGATTATCAACCATGTTGGGTGATTGAGTGGAGATGCGTGGCGGCAAGTGGGGGCACCGCAACCGGCTAACAACCGGAAAGAACGACCCATCCGCGACCGGCGGCCACCGGTCTGGACCTGAATTTCGGATGCGTCGTCTCGCGATCCTGTTTTGCCTCACAGCCCTTTCCGCCTGCTCGACCGTCGACGCACTTGCTCCGGTGTCATCTGGCTCAAGTGGCTCTTCCGTTGCCTTGCGCGCACCACGTTTCGCCGATTCCAAGCCACATGAATGGGACAGCGGCGCGCCATGGAATTATGCGGTTCACGGCACTGACGTATCCAAGTACCAGACCTCGGTGGATTGGCCGAAAGCCAGGGCCAGCGGTGTTTCCTTCGCCTTCATCAAGGCAACCGAGGGCGGCGACCGCGTCGACGACATGTTTGCCGACCACTGGCGCGGCACCAAGGCGGCCGGCGTGCCGCGCGCCGCCTATCATTTCTACTATTTCTGCCGGCCGGCTGCGGAACAGGCCCGCTGGTTCATCGAAAACGTACCCAATGAACGCTCGTCCATGCCGCCGGTACTCGATATGGAATGGAACCCGCAGTCGCCCACCTGCAAGCTCAGGCCACCGGCAGAGACAGTGCGTTCGGAGATGCGCATTTTCCTGGAGATGGTCGAGAAGCATTACGGCAAGAAGCCGATCATCTACACATCCGTCGACTTCTTCGACGACAACGACCTGTCGACCTTCCGCGGCTATCCCTACTGGCTGCGCTCGGTGGCCGGCCACCCGACCCAGAAATATGGCAGCCACCCTTTCACCTTCTGGCAATACACCGGAACCGGCGTCATTCCCGGCATGAAAGGCGACGCCGACATCAACGTCTTCAACGGCTCCGAGGCGGCCTGGAACAAGTGGCTGCGGCAGAACACCCGTTGACAGGGCGGCCACAGCCTGCTTTTCGGGGCTGACTTTCGCCGGTCTTATGCACCGCGCCACGAAATCAGTCCGAAAGGAAGACCATGCGACTGCGCTCCAGCCTCATCGCGGCGCTGCTGCCGGTAATGGCAGCGACCACCGCCATGGCGCAGCAATCCGCGCCCTCGGACCAGCAGCCTGCTCCGGCAGCGGGCCAGAAGCTGGATCCGACTGCTGCTCCGTGCGGCGGTGACTTCGAAACCTGGAAGCAGGGCGTCGCCGAAGAGGCCAAGGCCGCAGGCGTCGGCGAAACAGGCCTCGACGCACTCGAAGATGCAAGCTTCGACACACGCGTGCTGGCGCGTGACCGCGCCCAGGGCGTGTTCTCACAGACCTTCACTCAGTTCTCCGGGCGCATGATCTCGGCCTACCGGCTGAAGCAGGGTAATGCCATGCTGCAGAAATACGGTTCGGTCTTCGCCCGCGCCCAGCAGGAATTCGGCGTTCAGCCGGCTATCGTCACCGCTTTCTGGGCGCTGGAAACCGACTTCGGCGCCGTACAGGGCGACTTCAACACGCTCAATGCACTGGTAACACTTTCGAACGATTGCCGCCGCCCCGCGGTGTTCCGTCGTCAGATCGTACCGTTGCTCAAACTCATCGACCGCGGCGACCTGCCAGCGGACGTCAAGGGCGCCTGGGCCGGCGAAATCGGCCAGACGCAGATGCTGCCGATCGATTATCTGGAAGACAGCGTCGATGGCGACAATGATGGCAAGGTCGACCTGCGCAACAGCGCGCCCGATGTCATCATGACCACCGCCAAGAAGCTCGAGATCAAGGGCTGGAAACGCGACCAGCCCTGGGTTCAGGAAGTCCGCCTGCCAGATACCTTGCCCTGGGAGCAGACCGCGCGCACCAACAAGATGCCGATCAGCCAGTGGAACCAGTGGGGCGTCACCAATCCGGATGGCTCGCCGCTCGCCGACAACGGCCTGAAGGCCGGCCTCGCCCTGCCGATGGGCCGCAAGGGTCCAGCCTTCCTGACCTATGACAATTTCGACGTCTATATCGAGTGGAACCAGTCCTTCACCTATGCGCTCACCGCGGCGGTGATGGCCACCCGTTTCGCCGGCGCTCCAGCCTACGATCCGCGCAACGCCGAACCCGGCCTCAGCCTGGAACAGATGAAGGAATTGCAGACCAAGCTGGAAACCAGGGGCTACGATGTCGGCAAGGTCGACGGCATCCTTGGCACCAACACCCGCGACGCCGTGCGCAAGGAACAGATCAGGCTCGGCATCCCCGCCGACGGCTGGCCGACGCCGGAACTACTTGAGAAGATCTCGTCGTAACTATTTGATCTGCTTGCAGGTGACCGGCTTTGGCGGACTTTGCATCAGGTCCGTAAAGGTGGCCTCATTGCCTTTGGTCCACCATTCATAGTGCTGCCCGACATAGCGTGCGCCGGAGCCGCTCATAACGGACACGGCGACGACGGTGGACTTACCCAGATCCAGGACGGCGAACTGATTGCCGCTGGTGTTGATATAGGTAACGGCTACTTTCTGGCCCGGGCAGGCATAAGCCACGCTGGTCGTCTGTGGTTTCTCCTTCCCGGGTAGCTTGAGCGTCACGGTGGTGGCCGAGGCCACCACGGTCATCGCCAGCAACGCGCTTCCAAGAAATACGGCACCTTTCACGATCTTCTCCTCAATCCGCCATCGTCTCGAGACTGGCAAACCCTTGCGGCGCGTCGCCCTCGTCGAAAGGCGTCGTCACCTCCACGAACGTGTCGGGGTAGAAACCGTTGAAGCGGGTTCTCAGAGAGAGAGAATAGGCTCCGATGTGGCCGATCTCGATCCAGTCGCCCGTGTCCACCGTTTCCGGCAGCCAGAACGGACGCGACAGGATATCGACGGAATCGCAGGTCGCCCCGCAGACCTTGAACGGCACGATGTTCTTCTCTGACCCATTGCGCGAACGGATCGCCGGATCAGGAATGAAGCGCGCCGGCAAGGTGATCTTGCCAGTCCAGGAATCGGACAGCGAAGCCCAGATGCCGTCGTTGATGTAAAGCCGCCGGCCCTTTCGCAGGAGCACACGCACGATCAGCGAGAGGCAGCGCGCCACGATCACACGCCCCGGTTCTGCCACCAGCGGCATCTGGTCGAAGCCGTATTCCTTGAGATCCCCGGAAAGTCTGGACATGATCTGGCCAAGCGACGGCATTTCGACATGCTTACGATTGGGATCGTGACCGTACTCGGCCGGGAAGCCACCGCCGACATCGAGGCCAGCAAGATCAAAGGAAAGCCGGTTTCGCACCCAGTCCGCCGAGGCGAGCGCCCGCTCGTAGGTGTCGGGATCCTCGATCTGGCTGCCGACATGGAAACACAGTCCGACCTTGTAGCCGGTGCGTGCCAGCCGCTCCGCCAGCTCCACCGCATTGGCCGGGCCGGCGCCGAACTTCTTGGACAGCTCGTAGGCAGCATGCCCCTTGGTCTGCACGCGTACGAAAACGGTGATGGCGCCGGGATCGATGTCGAGCGCTCGGACCACGCGCGTCAGCTTGGTGATTTCGTCCTCGTGATCGACGACGACGACGCGGATGCCATATTTTTCCAGCGCCAGCTTGATGTCCGACTGTGCCTTGATCGGATGCATGTAGAGCATTTCCGCATCCGACGAGACCGCGCGCACGGCAGCGAATTCGCCGGGAGAAGCCACATCGAAGGCGGTGACGCCTGCCTCGGCCAGCGCCTTCAGGACGATCTGCTCGCCATTGGTCTTCACCGCATAAGCGGTCTTGCCGGGAAACATATCCATGAACTGTCGCGCGTCGGCTTTCAGTACTTGCGGGCGGAAGCAGTAGACCGGATCGTCGGGGCGAAGGGCGAGAGCTGCCTCGCGGGCATTTTCGAATCGCTGCATGAGGCGAATCCCTTTCTCGGTATGCGCACTTAAACCTCACTAGCCGGGAAAGAAAACAGGAACGTGTCCATTCGTTTCGCCGGGGGACCGACTGGCGCAGGTGTCAGGAGCTTCTGCCGCGCCGGCAGGATTCGGGTGGCGGTCTGCCTGCATGCGGCTAGTCTCGTGGCGCTGCAGAGCAGCACACGAGGGGCACGAATCGCTATGAGCACCACCACCCAAACCGTCCAGACCGGCCCGATGAGCCTCAAGGATTGGGGCCAGCTCCTGCTGCTCGGCGCGATCTGGGGCGGTTCCTTCTTCTTCGCCCGCATTGCTGTGGCTGAGATGCATCCTCTCGTTCTTGTGCTGTTTCGCGTCGCGATCGCGGCGGCTGCGCTGCACATCTACCTCCTGATCCGGGGCCCCTCGTTCAAACTGGCGTTGCCGCATATCGGTTTGTTCTTCCTGCTGGCACTCACCAACAATGTCATCCCGTTTTCGCTGATTTTTGCAGGCCAGACCGAACTCGGCGCGGGTATCGCCTCGGTGCTCAATGCGACCACCCCGTTCTGGACGCTGATCGTCGCCAACGCCATGACTGCCGACGAGAAACTGTCCTGGAACAAACTCGCGGGCATCGGCCTGGGCATAGCCGGCACTGCCGTCATGGTTGGTCCAGGCGCGTTTGCCGGTCTCGGCGGACCAGTGTGGCCGAAATTCGCGCTGATCGGTGCTTCGCTGTCCTATGCCTTCGCGCTGATGGTCGCCCGAAAGCTAAAGGGGGTGCCGCCTCCGGTGCTGGCAACCGGTCAGCTGACTGCCTCGACCATCATCATGATTCCGGTAACTCTTCTGGCCACTGGCGGTACCGGCCTGTTCTCGGCCAGCATCCCCGTCTGGGCCGCGGTGTTCGGACTGGCGCTGCTCTCGACCGCCTTCGCCTACATCCTCTATTTCAACCTGGTCGCCTCTGCCGGCGCCACCAATGCCTCTCTGGTGACGCTGATCGTACCGGTCAGCGCCATCCTGCTTGGGATTGCATTCCTCGGCGAGCATATCGAGACATTCGAGCTCTTCGGCATGCTCCTGATCGGTCTCGGGCTGGTCACTATCGACGGCCGTCTCTTTGTGCGCCGGCGAGAGACTGTTTTTAAGAGTTAGAGGTACAGGGAAGAGAGCCTCGGCAGATAATTTTCGCAGTGCAACGGGCTGTCGTCCCTGGCGCGAAATCGTCCCTTTCCAGCAGTGTCTCGACACCTTTCAGCCACAATTTATGCACAGCGGCCGAGCCTGCATTTCGCCAAGGAATTCAAGGCACAGCGGCGAAACCGAGGTCGAAATTTCTAAAGCCTTGTCGCATTGCAGCACATTTTCTCCTTGTGTGTGACCGAAATGCTTCTAGACTCGGTCCATAGTTTTCCAACGAGGAGGCTATGTCATGGGACTTACAAGGCCACTCAATGCACTGATGATTTGTGCTGCATTTGCGTTCATCGGCGCCCTTATTGTGGGCGTTCTTCCATAAGGCCGCAGCAGCGGGGGAAGGCAGCACCATATAGTTCAAACCATTGAAAAGGCCGGGGAAACCCGGCCTTTTTCCATTCTGGACTTTTGCATTCGCATAAGCTCCCCTCTATAGTCGCGATGGGACCGGGATCAGGATGGCGAGCGATGCGGATCGACGAATCCAGTGCCCGAAGCGACGTACAGACGCTTTCTCCTGCCAACCGTGCGGAGTGGCGGGACTGGCTTGAGAAAAATGGCGACACGGTAAATAGCGCGCGCCTGGTCATCCACCACAAGACCAGCGAAACACCCGGTGTCCATTTCCATGAGGCGATCGAAGACGCGCTCTGCTACGGCTGGGCCGACGGACGCGCAACCAGGCGCGACGGCGACAGCTTCTACCTCACCTTCCGGCCTCGTTCGACCACCAGTGTATGGGACCGCATCAACCGGGAGCGTGCTGAAAAACTGATCGACCATGGCCGCATGCGCGACGCAGGTCTGGCTGCTATCCGGCGCGCCAGAAGCGCAGGCACCTGGGAAGCGCCTATGGGCGCGAAACAGATGGACCTGCCGGCCGATCTGCAGCGGGAATTCGACGCGAACCGCATCGCCTATCGCAATTTCGAGCGACTGCCCTCGCCTTCCAGAGCACTTATCCTGAGTTGGATCGACAAGGCAGGACAGTTGGAGGCACGCCGCCACCGCATTCAACAGACGATCGCGCTGGCCGAGAGCAATGCGAGCGTCAGCAGGATGCCTGCGGACGAATAGCCGGCCGCCTGCTCACGCCGCTGCCGAACCCGTCTTGGGCTGATTTTCCGGCACTTCCGGCGCTGTCTGATGCGCACGGATACCGATCATGTGGCAGATGGCGAAGACAAGGTCGGCACGGTTCATCGTGTAGAAATGGAAATCGCCGACGCCGCGTTCGACCAGGTCAAGCACCTGTTCCGCCGCCACAGCCGAAGCGACAAGCATGTGCGTCTGCGGATCGTTGTCCAACCCCTCGAAACGTTCAGCCAGCCAGGCCGGCACATGCGCGCCGGCGCGCGAGGCAAAGTTCGCCACCTGACGGAAATTGTGCACTGGCTGGATGCCCGGCACGATCGGGATGTAGATGCCGGCGCGGCGCACCCGCTCGACGTAGCGCTCGTAGAGGTCGTTGTCGAAGAAGAACTGGGTGATCGCGCGCTTGGCGCCATTGTCCACCTTGCGCTTCAGCATCTCGATATCGGTGGCGAAATCCGGGCTCTCGGGGTGCTTTTCCGGATAGGCGGCAACGGAGATGTCGAAGTCGGCGATGGCTTTCAGCCCATCCACCAGTTCGGCACCATTCTGGTAGCCCCCCGGATGCGGCGTGTAGGCCTGGCCGACACCGGAGGCCGGATCGCCGCGCAACGCCACGAAGCGCTTGATACCGGTGGAGAAGTAGTCACGGATCACCGCATCCACTTCCTCACGTGTCGCCCCTACGCAGGTCAGATGCGCAGCCGCGGGAATGCTCGTTTCATTGAGGATGCGTCGCACGGTGCGCGCCGTGCGCTCGCGCGTCGAACCGCCGGCGCCGTAGGTGACGGAAACAAAGTTCGGCCTCAGCGGCTCCAGCCGCTTCACCGTCTCCCACAGCCGGGCTTCCATCTCGTCTGTCTTCGGCGGAAAGAATTCGAACGATACCCTAATCTTGTCGCCAATGTCGGGACGGCGGGAAAAACGGAACTGGTTCATCAGGCAACTTCCCGCGCGGGTTGGGTTTCAGGATTGGGATCGGCGATCAGCAGGCGGCGGTCTCGGCCCAGCCACAGCTTGACGGTAAGCTTGGCGTCAGAGCCGCCGCGCGGTTCGAAGTCCTGGCTTTCCTCAAGGTCGAGTCCCACCTCGGTAAACCAGTCGGCGATCTGCCTGTCGGAAAAACCGAGGCGCTGATGCGCATGTTCGTCACGCAGGAACTCCAGCGTGTGCGCAGCGAAATCGACGATGATCAGCCGTCCGGAAGGGCGCAGCAGCCGCGCTGCAGCCCGGATCGCAGGTGCAGGGTCATCGAGATAGTGCAGCACCTGGTGAATGGTGATCAGGTCAAAGGAATCGCGCTCGACGGGCGGTGAGAAGATGTCGCCTTGCCGGACCTGTGCGTGGGCGATACCCGCCTGGTCGAGATTGGCGCGAGCCACCGCCAGCATTTCGCGCGACATGTCGATGCCGACGCCACGCCGATAGAGCGGCGCAAAGATCTCTAGCAGGCGGCCCGTGCCGGTACCGAGGTCGAGCATGGACTGGAATGGCCGCTTGCCGACCAGCTTGAGGAGCGCGGTTTCGACTGCGCGTTCCGGCACATGCAGCGAGCGGATCTCGTCCCAGCTCGCGGCATTGGTCGAGAAATATTCAGCGGCGCGGTCCTGGCGCTTGCGCTTTACCGTCGCCAGACGCTCGAGATCGCGCTCGATCTGCGGATCGTCGGCGCGGATGCCGGAAATCAGCCGCAGCACGAAGTCGCGCGCATTGTCGAGATCCGCGAGGCGGAAGAACGCCCACGAACCCTCCTGGTAGCGACCGATCAGCCCGGCCTCCAGGAGCAACTTGAGATGGCGCGAAACACGCGGTTGCGACTGGCCCAGAATCTCAGTCAGGTCCGAGACCGTCAGGTCGCCCCTCGCCAGCAGCGCAAGAATGCGCAGCCGACTGGATTCAGCAGCAGCCTTCAATGTATCTACCATCGTGTCGAGTGCGACATGCATGAGCGGCATTCCTCGAAAAGATATAAACATATGTTTATGTCAAATTCGATTGCGACGCAATTGCGAATGTCGTTCTGCGAACAGAAAATGGCGCAGCCCTTCTGCGCGGAGAAACGGGCGATGTTCGAGATGCGTGGTGGCGAGGAGATGCTGGAGCAGGATCCGGCCGGACAACGACCGGATGGCCACGTCGTGTTCATCGGCCGTGTCCTGTCGCCGTGGGTCAATCGTGAAAGCTGCCCCAAGAACATGCGCGCCGCACGCGAGACCGGCCAAACGGCATCGTTGATGATCGATGAATCCTATCGTGCGGGTCTGGCTGGACTGGAGCGTGTCACCCACATCCATGTCTTCACCTGGATGCATCACGCGCCGCGGAATCTAATCGTGCAGAAACCGCGCCATGCAACTGAAGCCAAAGGTGTTTTTGCGTTGCGGTCCCCTGCCCGGCCGAACCCTGTCGGCCTGCATTCGGCGCGACTGCTCTCATTCGACATCGAGACCGGGAAGATCGAACTCGATGCAATCGACGCGCTCGACGGCACGCCGGTTATCGACATCAAGCCCTATTTCCCGTCCGTCGATGTTCTGGTCGATGCGCTCATGCCGAATCGAAACGACAAATGAATGCCCCGACCGGCCGCCGCCGCGCCATCGCCAAGGCACTCACAGCGCTTCTGCCGCTTGCGCCTTATGCCGACATGGAGCGCATCCGCGCCGATGCCGGCGCAGTGCATATGAAAACGTTGCCGCCGGGCATAGCAGTGTGGCTGGCCACTATCGCCCATGTCCGCCATCAGCACACGGATTACGAAAAGCTGCTGTCAGAAGGATATGACCGCGACTCGGCGCGTTTCTTCGTCGTAGACCAGACCAACGCGGTGCTGACACGCTGGCGCGCCACGCGCCTGCTCGATCCTGACGACGACGAAGAATAGAGCGTTTCCGCTCGGAAACGCTCTATTCTTCGTTTTCACGCAATTCCGGACGGAAAACCGCTACGCAGTTTTCCTGGTATCGCTCTAGCCGCTTCAGATCGCCGTGAAAGCGTTGTCGACGAACAGATGCGCGCCGTTGACGAAACTCGATTCGTCGCTAGCCAGGAACAGCGCGGCCTTGGCAACCTCTTCCGGTTCACCGATACGCCCCTGTTGGGCGGCAATGGCTGCTTCCGAGACATCGACGCCGAGGCTCTGCAGCTCCGCCACTTCGCGCAAGCCATGCGGCGTGCGGATGAAGCCCGGGCAGACCGCGTTGCAGCGGATATTCCTGTCGCGAAACTCGACCGCAATCGCCCGCGCGAACATGTGGCAGGCGCCTTTGGTGGTGTCGTAGAGCACTTCCATGGGGGTCGCCGCCACCGCCGAGATCGACGAGGTGCAGACGATCGAGCCGCCGCCCGCCGCGATCATGCCCGGCAGCACGGCGCGTGTCATGAGGAACATCGAGCGCACGTTGACGGCGTGCAGCCAGTCCCACTCCGTGACAGTGGTTTCCAGGAACGGTTTGATGACGATGGTGCCGGCGTGGTTGAACAGCACCGTCGCCGGCCCGAAGGTCTCGGCTGCCGCCTTCACGGCTGCCTCTACCTCAGCCTCGTCGGATACGTCGGCAGTGAAATAGGCAGCCTGGCCGCCTACCGCCTTGATCTCGGCAACAGTGGCGGCCGAAGCTTCCGCGTTGCGGTCGACGATCATAACCTTCGCGCCTTCGGCCGCGAACAATTTTGAAGCCGCGCCGCCCATGCCGGTCGCACCACCCGAGACGATCGCGACCTTACCCTGCAGTCTGCCAGTCATGTGTCTGTCCTTGCTGTTGTTGTCCTGCTACCGGCTCGACCCGATCTCACTCGGCAGGATGGCCGCGCATGCCGCCCGATACGGCAAACTCCTCTTCCGGTGACAGCACCAGACGGTGCCGGCGGTAGAAGGCGAAATAGGCGAGCCCGATCGCATACCAGACGGCAGCTGCGATGGCCGCCCAGCGATAGAGCGGATCGAAGAATTGATACCCCAGCGTGATCAGGCAGATCAGGATCGTGGCGTAGGCGCCGAATCGGCCGAAGGGGCTGACGAAAGGCCGTTCGATTGCGGCATAGAGCTTGCGCAACTTCAGGAAAGCGATGCTCTGCATCACATAGGACACCATGCCGGCAAAGACGATCATCGAGACCAGGAACCCGCCCATGAAAGCGACATTGTGCCGGCCGCCCAGGAACCAGACAAGCAGCAGCATGAACAGTGCCAAAGCCGAGCCGGCAGCAAGCGCGATGTTGGGCGTCTTGGTGCGGGCATTGGTCACCGACAACGCCGTCGGCAGATAGCCGGCGCGCGACAGCGAATAGATATTGCGGCCCGAGGCGAAGGAGCCGGCGAAAAAGGAAGCCGCAAGCCCAAGCACCGCAACGGAGGCCAGAAGCTTCGCCCAGCCATCCCCGAAGATGGTGCGGAAGCCGTCGAGCAGCGGTTCGCCGGATGAGCCCATGGCATGGGCGCCCTGCGGGATGGAGGCGCTGAAGAACAGCACGCCGAGTGCCAATGCCGCTAGGGTCAGGATCGACAGGATCAGCGCCCGCGGCATGTCGCGCGTCGGGTTCTTCGCCTCCTCGGCGGTGAGTGGCAGTTGTTCGACTGCCAGGAACATGTAGACCGCGAACGGCAGCGACAGCATCACGCCGGTAAAGCCGAAGGGCAGCCATTCACCGTTGCCTTCCGGCAGCAGTGTCGATCCCTGCGGGCCGGCCGCGATGTTCAGCGCATAGCGGGTGAAGTCCAGATGCGGGATGGCGACCACGAAGAAGAACAGAAGCACCACGATCGCCGCAACGGTAATGTAGATGACGACCCGCATCGAAAGCTCGAGACCGCGCAGCGACAGGCCCAGCATCACCACATAACCGCCGACCCACCACAGCGGAAGGACACTTTCCGGCGTGCCGAATATGGCGGCAAGATAAGAGCTCATGAAGAACATGTTGGCGGCCGGCGCCAGCACGAACTCGATGTTTTCGGCGAGGCCGGTGGTGAAGCCGCCCCAGGGCCCGAGCGCCGTGCGCGAAAAGGAGTAGGCGCCACCGGTATGCGGCAGCGCGGCACTCATCTCGCCGATGGAGCAGCACAGGCAGATATACATGAAGCCGATGATCAGTGCTGCCAGGAGCAGGCCGCCGAAGCCGCCCTGCGAGAAGCCGATGTTCCAGCCTGAATATTCACCGGCGATGACGGCGCCCACGCCCATCATCCAAAGCGAGAACAAGCCGGCGTGCCGTTGCAGTTGGCGTTGCTCGAAATAACTCTGGTCTACGGTCTGATATGTGACACCGGCTGTTCTGCCGTTCGAACTCTTGCTCATCCCTGTCCCCTCCTTCAAAGAGGGTCGGCACCAATCATCGTCGATTGGTGCTGTTCCCCTCCCTTGGTTATCCGGCATAGTTTCAGCGCCGCGCGCACGACGAAATATCCCCAAAGGGATATGGCTTGAGGGATAGGCTGGTGTCGTGATTTCGAAGTTCGCGTGATCCCCGGTAAGGTCGCGCGGCGACTCGGACAGAGCAACGCGCGAGTTTCAGAATCGCGACACTGGAAATGCAGACTGACCATCCGTCGGACAGGGAGGTTCGATGGCAAAGAACGACCAGATAGCGCTTGCCACCTGGCATGCGGCAACACCGGAATTGGTGGCGCACCTCGGCAAGCCGGGTTTCACCCAACGGCTGGACGCTGCGTTGCGCGCCGTTGCGCCCTTCGATCTGTCCTGCATCTTCGCTTATCCCGGGCGAGACCGCCCTCACCTGCTCCATGACGGGCTGGGTGAGGTCTCTTCGCAGCAGATCATGCGCAATTATCTCGACGGCACCTACCTGCTCGACGCTGTTTATTCCGCTTGCTTGCGCCGCGCTCCCAACGGCCTGCATCGGCTGGCCGATCTGGCGCCGGACGCCTTCTTCGAAGCCGAATACTATAATTCCCCAGACGTCCATCCCTGCATCTCGATGGAGACCGGCTCGCTCAGCGAAGAGATCGTCTTCCTGGCGCCGTTGCGGCCTGGCTTCTACCTCGCCTATTCGCTGCTGCGGACGAATTCCAGCGTCACATTCTCGGCCGCCGATTTTGAACGCTTGCAACAGACCGCGGCGCTGGTGACGATGCTCATCAGCCGGCATTGGGAGCATCTGGCGCTGGAAGCAGCGGCCGAACCCAGCCAGCCACGTGATGCCGACGATGTCGAACGTGCCTTCGCCACCTTCGCACCGTCGCGGCTGACGCGACGCGAACAGACCATCGTCAGTCTGGTACTGCGCGGCCATTCATCCATATCGATCGGACGCATCCTCGGCATCGCCGAGGGCACGGTAAAAATCCATCGCAAGAACATCCACGCCAAGCTCGATATCTCGAGCCAGACAGAACTGTTCAATCTGTTCATCAAACATCTGCTGAGCGAGCGCTGAAGCCCGTTCGGCGACAAAGGTAGCAATGGCCAAGGACACGCTCCGCATGCCTCTGGATGATCTCGACCGACGTATCCTGGCAACGCTTCAGAAGGACAACCGCCTTTCCTTTGCCGAGCTCGCCGAGCGCGTCTCCTCTTCTGCCGCCTCATGCATGCGCAGGGTGCGACGGCTGCGAGAGGACGGCGTCATCGTAGCCGATATCGCCTTGGTCGACCCGCAAGCCGTCGGTCGATCGCTGACCGCGGTGGTCAACGTCGAACTGGAGAGCGAGCGGCTTGACCTGATCGACGCCTTCAAACGAGAGATGCGCAGTGCCCCGGAAGTGACGCAGTGCTACATGGTCACCGGAGATGCCGATTTCGTGGTTATCGTCATGGTCGAGGACGTCGCCGCGTTCGAGACCTTCACCAGGGAGCGGCTCTATGCCAACCCCAACATCCGCAAGTTCCGCACCATGATCATGCTGGACCGCGTGAAGTTCGAGCCGCGCGTCGCACTCTAGCGGTCCATTCGGACCATGTCCGAAGGCGCAGGCGGCCTAAAGTCCGGGCGCTCAACTCTACCGCTGTCTGCGCCAACGCTCCAGGCGACGCGTCATGCGCCGGAAGTGATCGAGCGAGGCCAGCGCCAGATCGGGAGCGCTGGGCTCGATATCCCCGGCTGCCTGATGGTTCTTGTCCTGATACATGTAACAGAGAACAGGCCCCGCTTCAGTTCCGGCGATCTGATAGCGATAATAGTAGAAATCGCAGGCCTTACCTGGTCGAGCAGGGTCGCCGTCCCGCAAACGATCGAAGCAAAGGCTGAGCTCCTCGCGGCCGTTGATCAACGAACGTTGAGCCAGACAGATGCCCAGATCCAGCGACTGGCCATAGCCATAACCGGCAGCCTCGAGTTCTGCGAGAAGCGCTCTGATGTGCTCGATGGTGATCGTGCCCGACAGTTGCTGCCAGATTTTGCCCGCCCTCCCGTAATCTTGCAGGAATTGCGGCCAGAACGCCTCGATCTCCTTGTCGTCGGCGCTCTGGAGTGCCTCGGCGTCGAGCGAGCCGGTGGCAGATCGGGTGAGCTGAACACGTCGATTGACCTTGCGGCCTCCGAGGCGCCCGAGCCATCCGGCCGGCTCTTCGACCAGGCCGACCTGCCAGGCCTGGGTGCCGGGTTCTGGTCCGCGTTGCGCTTCGATGTTGACGGGACAAAATGGACCGCCATCGGCCGGCGCAAGATAGCGCGTGACGACGAAATGCCAGGCTTGTTCATCCTCCGCGGCCAGGGTGAGAGCGCCATAACCCGAATTCAACAAAGCGTCGTCATGGACTCTCTGCAAGGTCTCCAGGTCAGGGAGCCTCGCTGCGTTCGACATCGCCGGCGGCTCCTGTGGGATGAGCGCCTGCCTGCAGCTGTCCGCTTCCACCGGAACAGCATGATCCGCCCAGACCGTGGCAAGAAAGCCCGTCATGTTGGTGGTCAGGCGATCGGAGGCCAGGAGCCTGCGCGTGATTTCACGCAACAGATCGTCGCGGCCCTCGTGTGCGGCTGCCTTTGCAGCCCGCAGAACCAGCCCGATCTGGTTCTCTTCCTCGTCGAACTCGAGCCAGCTCGTCTCGAATGCCCAACACCAGTCGTCGAATTCGTCATAGAGAGCGAGTACATCGCCATGGCGTCCGAGCTGATCATAGGCATAGCCGACGCCATTCAACCGTTTTTCATATTCCCAATTCCTGCCGAAAGCCCGACGCAGGACTTCATAGGATTCAATCACGCCCGCCCATTGGCGGGCATGGAGCTGGTTGCGCAGCCTGTTGCTGTATTGTTCCCAGAAGGGCGAAACGGCCCAACCCTTGTCGTGCCAGGCAATGCCCTCCAGGTAGCGTTCCTGGTTGATGCCCCAGGATGAGCCGAGATTGTTGCACAGCATTGCGTAGACGTGCGGATCGGCATCCTCGCTGTTGCCGTCCCCCGTCCTGAAATAATGTTCGAACCGCTCCGCTCCGAGCTTGTAGACCTCAGCCTCCACCCGACGGGCGCGGGCGAAATCGTCGGCACCGACATATTCCCCCTCTTGCTGCAGTTCCTCGATGAACTCCGCGACGTCGCAGCCTGCGGCGTAATAATCGCGTCCTCCCGCCTCGGGTGTCCGGTTCCACACGATCTGTTCCAGACCATGGGCTCGCCCCATAAGATGGTTGAGCTGCGCCCGCCAGAGCTGTGCCCTGGGGTCGCCACCGAATTCAAGATAGCGGTCAAGATCGGCGGAAGCTCCATCGAGATCATCCGCCATGGCGCGTGCCCTGGCCCTGATGCGCCAGGCCAGGGGCTGGTGCGTGACACGGTGAAACATGGCCTCGATACGCTCATGTCTTTGCGCCGGAACGGTCAGCGTTGCCCGCATGCGTGCGAGCCACACCCAATCATGCTTGTGCTCGTCGCCCAGAGCGGTAGTGGTTTCGAGAACTTCGGCGGCAATACCGACATCGGCATTGCTCCTGAACATGACGTCGTACCACAGCCGCCCGGCGCCATCGAATTCGCCATCGTCCCAGAACCATCGCGCTGCCGTCATCCAGGCCGCGTGATCGGCGAAGCTGCCGATCCTGGTAACCGCTTCCAGAACCAGCTGGCGCGCCTCCTCCCTGCGGCCGAGGGCGCGGCAGATCCTGGCTTGCCAATAGAGTGCGAAACCAAGTTCCTGCCAGCGATGCGGACTTTCAGGCTGTTGGGCGAGGATTGCCGTCTTGTATGTCTCGAATGCAACGAGCGCCTCTTCGCTGCGCCCCAGCTGCTCAAGCAGGCGGACACGCCATTCCAATATCTCCGTATCGCCATGCCCGCTGGCAAGATGAGCTTCCGCGAGCCGCAATGCTTCCGCCGACCTGCCCTCATTGGTGAGATCACGCAGGGTCTCGCTCAGCTCAGGTGGGGATTTGTCGTTCTTCATGATCGGCTTTTCCCATGCTCTTCACATGCATGATCGCGGCTCCGGAGCCGGTCAAGTTCGCCCCACAGCTAGAGTGATTCACCGTCCCATGGAAACGGCGATGCGCACCATTTCCGGCTCTTGACGCAATTCCGGACGGAAAACACCCAACACTGTTCCTGGAATTGCCCGTGATCACTCGAACTTCTCATGGGCATCCGCACGGCCCATGACCCAATAGCCGGATGCTTTCATCCAGCTCAGCGGATGGCCCCGTTCCTGGACGAGGTAGCTGCGGATGGCCCTTGTGACCAGGGCTTCGGCCGCGATCCACACGAAGGTTCCCGGCAACAAGCCGATCGTCTTCAGGATCGCAAGCAGCGTGCTGGGATCACTGCTGTCCGAAATCGAACGGTGTGCCCACAGCGCGAGCAGATCGGCACGCGTATCGAACACCAGATGTTCCTGTGGTCCGGTTACTGCAACGATGCTGGTGACGCGGCTGCCCTCGCGGGCTTCCTCGATGCGGCGCGCGATGGCCGGAAGCGCCGTCTCGTCGCCGATCAGAAGCCAGTGTCGGACATCCGGCGAAATGATCGTGGAACCTTTCGGACCGCCGACTTCCAGACGGTCGCCCGGCCGGGCACCGATCGCCCAGTCTGTTGCCGGGCCGGCATCGTGGAGTGCGAAATCGATCGCCAGCATGCGCGCATCGGCATCGCAGGACCGCGGCGTATAGGACCGCGGCACGACCTCGCCGGATGGGGTCGGCACAAAGATCTTGATGTGATCGTCGGGAGCGAGGCTTGCAAAGTCATGTAGATCGTTGCCCGAAAAGACGATGCGAAGCATGCCGGGCGTCAGACGGATACTGCGCTCGACCTGAAGCGAGCGACGCCTGGGCTCGAAGCGAACGCGTTCGATGTGCGGTGCATCCGCAGGCGTGTTTGGAGTGGTCTGGATATTCATCTGTGTCCTCTCAAGGCTCTTGGCCTCGATCTGCTGGACACAGCCGCGCAGATCGAGGCGGTGAGCCGTTCGATCTTGCGCGTTGGGTGACGTTAACGCTTACGGCCAGTAAAACTGGCTAATGCCACTCAACTATGTCGCACCCGTTCGTCTGTCAACTCCAGACGCGATGTCTGGAACCTTCCTTTTGGGCCCGGTCCACCATCAGCACGCCGTCGAGATGGTCCACCTCATGTTGCACCAGTTCGGCAAGATCGGGTTCGAGACGTTCGTGGATACGCGATTGTCCGCCCAGGTCCAGATATTCGAACGAGACCGAACGGTCGCGCGTCACCCGCACTTTCCGTCCGGGAATGCTGAAGCAGTCATCCTGCACGGAGAAAGTCTCGCCCGAACGCCAGGTGATCCGGGGATTGACGGCAACGAACCGGCCCAACCGGCAGTCGAAGGCGATCAAACGCCAGGGCGATCCGACCTGCGGCCCGGCGAGCCCGCGGCCGAAACCGAGGCGTGCCTTGAGGTTAGCCAGCGTATCGGCAAGATCGATGGCGTCCTGCCGCCAACTGCTTTCAGCCAGGTCGACTGTCCTGGCGACCTGCCGCAACCGCTCGTCACCGATCAGAACGACTTCCCTTACTGCCATCGACAGTCTCCATTTCGAAAAGGCCAGCCTATGCCATCGCCGGGACGAAGGGCGCCAAAGAAGGGCAATCGGTGAAACGCGTCGGCCATGCAAGCGGCGGAGTTGAAACAGCTGTTGCGTTGATCGTTCCGTTTCAGCAGCCCCGTCGTTTTGGCGACATCGAGCCTATGTGGACCGCCATTTTGATGGAAATGGCGCATCGTGCTCGGGCATTCTTCGTCTGAAGATGCAGTCGGCCGGAGGAGAGATCATGGACCAGACCGTCAGCACCCTGCCCGCCCTGGAAAGCCGGCATGTCGACCCGCACGGCTATCCGGCCGGCGTCGCCTTCCTCGATGGACAATACCTGCCTATGTCGCAGGCCAAGATCTCGGTGCTCGACTGGGGCTTCCTGCATTCGGATGCCACCTACGACACCGTTCATGTCTGGAACGGCCGGTTCTTCCGGCTGGACCTTCATATCGAACGTTTCTTTGGTGGCCTGGAACGGCTGCGCATGTCGATCCCGTACACGCAGAAACAAGTAGCCGAAATCCTGCACAACTGCGTGGCGCTCTCCGGCCACCGAGCCGCCTATGTCGAGATGTTGTGCACGCGCGGCGCTTCTCCGACCTTCAGCCGCGATCCGCGCGATGCCATCAACCGCTTCATGGCGTTCGCTGTGCCTTTCGGCTCGGTGGCCAATGCAGAGCAGCGCGAGCGCGGGCTGCATGTCGCAATCAGCGACCGTATCCGCATCCCACCCGCATCGGTTGACCCGGCAATCAAGAACTACCATTGGCTCGATCTCGTGCGCGGCCTGTACGATGCCTACGATCGCAAGGCCGAAACAGCGCTGCTGCTCGACTTCAACGGCAATGTCGCAGAAGGTCCGGGTTTCAACGTCTTCGCGGTCAAGGAAGGCAGGCTGGTAACGCCGGCGGTCGGCGTTCTGGCCGGCATTACCCGGCGCGCGGTTTTCGAGATCTCAGGTGAACTCGGGCTTGACTGCAACGCAATCGATGTCAGCGTGGCGGCACTCAAGGGGGCCGACGAGGTCTTCATCACTTCGACCGCCGGCGGTATCATGCCAGTGACAGTGATTGACGGCAGTCCGATCGCCAACGGCAAGGTTGGGCCGGTCACCAGACGACTTGAAAAGCTCTATTGGGCCAAACACGAAGACCCCGTCTGGTCGAGCCCGGTCACCTATCCCGGCTGAGTTGGGTCCCGACTTTCACGCCGACCAGCCAAGCGATCAATATTCGCAGTTCCGTCGTCTGAAGGGCGGCGTCGAACCCGGCGTTGCCGGAAGCCAGGAAGCTGGCATCGAAGAGGTGCTGAATCCAGACAGCGGCGCGTTCTGGCGGGAATACGAGTTGTGTGCCGCGATCGGCCATCCGCTCCAGAAGGATGGTGAGCGAACGCCTGGCTCGTTCTTCGTCCTCGCTGAACATCCGCGCAAATGCCTCGTCGCGGCCGATTTGCAGCAGCGCGACCGCCATCAGCCCCGGCGTCATCGGGTTGGAAAGGTCATCGAACAGATGCTGCAGGATACGGTTGAACCCTGCTTGCGGATCGTCCTCAGCCTCGGCTTCCAGATAGACCGCCGCCATGCGCTCGAAAGCATCGCCGAAGAGGCCATGCACGATGTCGAGCTTTGTCGGAAAATAGTGGAACAAAGTGCCGGAACCGATGCCGGCACGCCGGCAGATCGCAGCGGTCGAAGTGCCGTCGACGCCATTGGCAGCGAATTCCCCAGCAGCTGCAACAAGGATGTCGGCGCGCTTGCGGGCGTGTCTCTCAGGATCGACGGTGCGCATCGGGCGATCTCGGACGCTTGACTGTTCTCCACATCTCACTCATTAATAGAGCATATACTCCATTATTAGCCAAGAGTTTTCCGATGTCTTCCGCGGTGACGGTCTTGTCGAAGCCAGAGCTTGGTCGGCGCCTGCTGCCAGTGATCGGCCTGTTCCTGCTCTCGCCCATCTCGGCTGAATATCTGGTCGGTTATGCCGAAAGCACCTATCACCCGCTGGAAATGTTGTGGGGCCTGCTGATTCTCGCCCCTCTCTACGGTTCGGTCGCGCTGCTCATCCGCGAAATCACGCGACGCACCGGACGCGGATGGCCGACCATGCTTCTGCTCGCCGCCGCCTTCGGCCTCATCCAGGCGGGATTGATCGACCAGAGCCTGTTCAACCCTCACTACGGCACCGATCTCAACATCGCCTATTGGGATACCGAAAGGCTGCCGACCTGGATAAGCCCGCTCGGAATCAGCGCCAACCTGACCCTCGACTTCGTCAGCACCCATGTCGTCTGGAGTTTCGCCGCTCCGATCGCGGTGGTGGAATGCTGTGCGCCACGCATTGCTGATCGGCCATGGCTCGGGCGCATCGGCATCCTTTTGATGGTATCGTTCTATCTGGCCGCCGCCGCCTTCGTCTTCGACGACCATCTCAGGGTCACCGGTTTCATGGCAACAAAGGCGCAGTTCGTGGCAACGGTTGCCTGCGCCCTGCTTCTCGGCATCGCCGCCCTTCTCGCACCCGTCTACACCGGAAAACGACCCGGCTACGTGCCGGCAGCATGGCTGGTTGCCGTCTTTGTTCTGGCTGTACTTGCCCTGCACATCTTCTCTTCGCCGGACTGGACAGGCGTGTCGGTCTCGCTGCTCGCTTTCGCCGGCTGTGCAATGCTGATTACGATGTGGTCTGGTCGCACGGCGTGGAAAGCCATCCACGTGCTCGGCGCAGCAGCCGCAGCCCTTTTTGCCTACGCGCTGACGTCCTTTGCCGTTCAGCCGGCCGGCGAAGCGGCAGTCACGGTGAAATACACGGTCAACACCGTCATGCTGATTGGTGTGCTCGTGCTCGCGGCCCTGGCCTACCGACAGCTGCGTGCCGTCCAATAGAGCGTTGCCGTTTTCACAAAAACGCGAAACGCTCCAGGAAAACCGATACACACCTTCCCTGGAACTGCTCTGGAGACACTCTCAGGCCTGATAGATCCACTGCTCGGGAACACGCACCGAAATTGCTTCTCCAGCTTCGATCACGCCGGGCTTTTCCACCCAGGCAACCAGGCCTCGCAGGCGCTTCGCCACCTTTGGGAACAGCAGTGAACCGGCATCCTGGTCTTCCATGCCGGCATTTTCAGCGATCGAACGACCTGAAAGACGACATGGGCCATTCTGCGCGTCGATCTTCAATGTCACCCCGCCGGCGAAGAACAGCAGCGTGGCCGAAGGCAGCATCGACAGGTTCGGCAAGCCCTCGATCACGAGATTGGCACCGATCCATTCGGGCCTTATCTCGGCAAGTCCCATGCGCTCGGCGACCACGGCAAGTTCGTCGAAGGCAACGATCGACACCTGCCGCTCGTTGCGGATTTCCGTGCCGCGCGGATACCATGGTTCACGCCCGCCTGACCGACGCGTCTGGCCACCATGGAAGTCCCCGGGTATGCCGTCAAAATCAAGCTGCAGCCGCTCTACTGCGCGGGTCTGAAACTCATCGGATGGCGCAGCATAAAGGCCGGCGACTTTAGCGCCGAGCTTTTTCCCCGGCACGATCTCGGGCTGTGTATCGAGCATGGTCTACCTGTCCACAGTCTGCACATTTGGACGCGCAACCTGTCGCAATGCTCTCGTGCGGTCCAGTCGAAAGCGCTGATGAACCGATGAAGGTTTCTGATGCAGTCCGCGCCTACTGCATTTTCAAAAGCGCACCGCCAATCGAATAGCCAGCACCGAATGCGCACAACAATCCGAAATCGCCCGGTTTCATATCGGCATGATTTTCGCTGAGCGCGATGATGGCGCCGGCACCCGCCGTATTGCCCAGCCGCTCAAGCACCATCGGCGCACGGTCGTGTCCCACTTCGTGACCGAAGGCGAGCTTCAGGATCATCGCATTCATGCGCGCATTGGCCTGGTGCAGCCAGAACCGGCGGATACCATCGGGCGTCAAGCCATGCTCGGCCAGGAATTCGACGATGAACTTGTGGCCAGCGACGGTGACTTCCTTGAACACCTTGTTGCCGACCTGCTTGATCATGTTGCCCTCGAGGTCGATCATATAGGGATCGTCCTGCGTGGTGCGGGTCAGATAGCCCAGATTGGTACGGATGTTGGAGGACATCTGCGTCCACAGCCTGGTGTCGAGCACTTCGAAACGACCTGGCCGCGCCTCCTCCTCGCCGACGGCTTCCACCACCATCGAGACGGAAGCGTCACCGAAGATGAAATGCGTCTGGCGGTCACGAAAATTGAGATGGCCGGTAATGATTTCCGGCGTCGTCACCAGCACCTTTTTCTGCGCACCCGAGCGCACGAGATTGACCGCCACATGCAGTGCCGCTGCCGCGGAAGAACAGCCGAGCCCCATGTCGAAGCCGGCCCCCCTGGTGCCAAGCGCTTCCTGCATTTCGATGGCGATCGCTGGATAGGGCCGCTGTAGATGCGAAGACGACACGATCACCAGATCGATCTCGCCGGGTTCCCTACCCGCATGAGCCAGTGCCTTGCGCGCCGAAGCAATGCCGAACTCGGCCTGTAGCGACAGGGCCTCGTCCGGCCGGGCCGGCAGTCGCGGCGCCATCCGCGCCGGATCGAGAATGCCGGCACGCTCGACGACATGGCGCTTCCTGATGCCCGAGGCATGTACGATGAAATCGGCGTCGGATTTCTGCAGGGGCTCCGCGCCCGTTGCGGCCCGCTTGGCATTTTCCACATCGACCCAGGCGTTGAAGCTTTCGACCAATTCGTCGTTGCTGATCGACGCTTCCGGGATTTCAACACCGATACCGCTGATGATGACGCGATGCATGTTCAACTCGTTTTCCTGGCGGTTGGGAGCCGCGCCGTCGCTAGCATCCTGGGAGGTGATGCGGCCGGCTTTTCTATGCGGTTTACGCTACCTTCCGGCGCGAAGCGAGCCTTTCCTGATCCCGCTTCGCGCAAGGCTGTTGACGTTGCGTCTGCCCGAGAGACGGCAAAACAACGGCGACACCGACGAAGATGTCGACCGACAAGCCGCGGTATCAGCGCGTGGCGACGATGAACAGCCTCGGGAAGCGCAGCAACACCTTGCCGTCCACGGTCGGTGGATAGGCCTGCGCGACCTTCGCCGTATAGTGGTGGAGAAACTGGTTCTTCTCCGCCTCATCCAGCGGGTCGAGAAACGGCTTGAGCCCTGTCGACTTCACCCATTCGACGATCGCGGCCGCATCCGCCAGCGGATGATTGTAAACCGTATGCCAGATATCCAGCCTGCCCGCATGCGGCTTCAGCCGGTCGTAGTAGAACGACACCGGAGGCAACGGCGCGCGTGCCGCCTTCGCGAGTTTTTCTGCGAAAGGCATCGACGCCGCGGTCTCGCGCATCAACCGGTGTGTCGGCTCATCCATGTTATCGGGCATCTGGATGGCAAGCGCGCCGCCAGGGGCGAGAAGGCCGAGCAATCGCTGCAACACCGCCGGATGCTCCGGCAGCCACTGGAAAACCGCATTGGCAAAGATGACGTCGACAGGCTCAACCGGCGTCCAGCTTCCTGCATCGGCAAGCTCGAAGGAAAGTTCCGGCAGCCGCGCCCTCGCCTTGTCGATCATGTCGGGTGACGTGTCGAAGCCGGTCACCTGTGCCTCCGGCCAGCGCTCGGCTAAAAGTTCCGTGGAATTGCCCGGTCCGCAGCCAATGTCCACGACCCGGCGCGGATTGGCGACGGGCACCTGCGCAAGCAGATCTCGTGCAGGGCGCGTGCGCTCGTCCTCGAACTTCAGATAAAGCGAAGCGGACCAGTCTTTCATTGTACGAACTCCAGTCGAAAAAATGCTCGAAATGAAAAACGCCCCGCTTTGGGCGGGGCGTCGGTATTCTTATCGCGTCAGTCTCTTGTAGGTCATCCGGTGCGGGTTGACCGCTTCCGGGCCCAGACGACGGATCTTGTCCTTCTCGTAGTCCTCGAAGTTGCCCTCGAACCATTCGACATGGCTGTCGCCTTCGAAGGCCAGGATGTGCGTCGCCAGGCGGTCGAGGAACATACGATCGTGGCTGATGATCACCGCGCAACCGGCATAGCTTTCGAGCGCGTCTTCAAGTGCGGCCAGCGTTTCGGTGTCGAGATCGTTGGTCGGTTCGTCGAGCAGCAGCACATTACCGCCGGTGCGCAGCATCTTGGCCAGGTGCACGCGGTTGCGCTGACCACCGGACAGGTTGCCGACCTTCTGCTGCTGGTCGCCGCCGCGGAAGTTGAACGACGAGCAGTAGGCGCGGGTATTGGCTTCGAACTTGCCGAGCTTGACCACTTCGGCACCGCCGGAAATCTCTTCCCAGACGGTCTTGTTCGGGTCGAGTGCATCGCGGCTCTGGTCGACATAGCCAAGCTTGACCGTCTCGCCGATGCGAATGGTGCCAGCATCAGGCTTTTCCTGGCCGGTGATCATCTTGAACAGTGTGGTCTTGCCGGCGCCGTTCGGGCCGATGATGCCGACGATGCCGCCGGGCGGCAGCTTGAAGGTCAGGTTCTCGATCAGCAGCTGCTCGCCAAAGCCCTTGTCGAGATCGGCGACCTCGATCACGACATTGCCGAGCCGTTCGCCATGCGGGATGACGATCTGCGTGTCGGTAGGACGACGGTTGTTGGCCTGTTCGAGCAGATTTTCGAACGCCTGGATACGCGCCTTGGATTTGGTCTGACGGGCCTTGGGCGACGACTGGATCCACTCGCGCTCGCGGCCGATGGCGCGCTGGCGCGCATCGTCCTCGCGGCCTTCCTGCTTGAGGCGCTTGGCCTTGGCTTCCAGATAGGCGGTGTAGTTGCCCTCATAAGGAATGCTGCGGCCACGATCCAGCTCGAGAATCCAGCCGGTGACGTTGTCGAGGAAGTAGCGGTCGTGAGTGATGAGCAGCACCGCGCCCTTGTAGGCGCGCAGATGCTTTTCAAGCCAGGCAGTGGTCTCGGCATCCAGATGGTTGGTCGGTTCGTCGAGCAACAGAAGGTCAGGCTCGGAAAGCAGCAGCTTGCACAGCGCCACGCGGCGACGCTCACCGCCCGAAAGCTTGGTCACGTCGGCATCCTTGGGTGCGCAGGCCAGCGCTTCCATCGCCATCTCGACCTGCTGTTCCAGGTCCCAGAGGTTGAGGCGGTCCATATCATCCTGGAGCTTGGCCGATTCATCGGCCGTCTCGTCGGAGTAGTTCATCATCAGCTCGTTGTAACGCTCGATGATGGCCGTCTTCTTGGCGACGCCTTCCATGATGTTCTCGAACACCGTCTTGCTTGGGTCGAGCTGCGGCTCCTGCGCCAGGTAGCCGACGGTCGCGCCCTCGGCCAGCCAGGCTTCGCCGGTGAATTCCTTGTCGAGCCCGGCCATGATCTTGAGGATGGTCGACTTACCGGCGCCGTTGGGGCCGAGAATGCCGATCTTGGCATCGGGATAGAAGGAGAGATGAACATTCTCCAGCACCTTCTTGGTGCCGTAGGCCTTCGAAAGGCCGGACATGTGATAAATAAACTGGCGTGCCACGCGCGCTTTCCTTGGATCGAACGGATTGGAAGCCGAATTGAACGGAGGTTGCGCGCTATTTAGGCGATGGCGACCGAAACGGCAATCGTCAAGGGCACGAAATCGCCTTCTGTCAAATGCAGCGCGGACTTCTATTGATCATCGCTCGATGCGATGGCATACAACGTACAGGCAGGGGTGCTTCGCCAGAGTTTCCGTTCACAGCGGAAACCGAAACAGGGAGCATCTTATGAGGTTGCTGAACTGCTCAATTGCTGCTGTTTGCGCGGCGGCGTCGATAATACCCACCAGTACTTTCGCCGCGACCGCAACGGGCAACCTTAATGTTCGAATCACCATTCAAGGTGAGTGCAAAGTCGTCAGCGCCGCGGACCTGGACTTCGGCACCAAGGGTGTCATCGACGCCAATCTGGATCAGACGACAACCCTCTCGGTCCAGTGCACCAACACCACGCCTTATACGGTAGGTCTGAATGCCGGCAATGGTGCGGGCGCAACCGTGGCCGTGCGCAAGATGACCGGCCCTGCATCAGCCACCATCAACTACACGATCTATCGAGACGCTGCCCGCACCCAACTCTGGGGTAACACTGCCGGAACCGATACCGTCGCCGGTACGGGCAACGGTGCTGCCCAGAGCATCACAGCCTATGGCCGCGTGCCGCCCCAGACCACGCCTGCTGCGGGCGTCTATTCCGATGTCGTTGCAATCACCGTGACATACTGATCGGCGAAGGAGTAAAACATATGCATCCTTGGCTGAAAGGACTTGGCGCGGTAGTCGCGCTTGTTTTGTCAGGCATGCCCCCGGTGCAAGCTGCTTCACTTCGGGTCGCTCCGACAACGGTCGAACTCATTGGACCGGACAGCGCTGGCACTCTCAATCTGCGTAACGAAGCGCGCGGACCGCTCAACGTGCAGGTGCGCGTTTTTCGATGGACCCAGCAAGGCGGTTCCGAGCAGCTCGAGCCCACAACCGAAGTTGTGGCAAGTCCGCCATCAATGAAGCTCAAACCCAACGAGGACTACACGATCCGCGTCGTGCGCGTCGACAAGACACCGGTCGGGCGTGAGGAAAGCTACCGTGTGGTGGTCGATGAACTTCCCGACCCTTCCCGCAAGAAGGCGGGCACGGTCAATCTGGTCGTTCGCCACATGATCCCGGTGTTCTTTCGAAATGCCGACGCCGGCGGTCCGCAAGTGACTTGGAAGCTCGCCCGTTCGGGGCGAGGCTTGATGCTGATCGGCGAGAACAAGGGCGGCAGCAGGCTTCGCCTGGCCGATATGACCCTGACGCAAGGCGGAAAGACGATCGCCAGCCGCAAGGGTCTCGTCGGCTACATTCTTGGGGATTCCGTCATGCAATGGCCGGTGGGGGCGGCCGGGCGGCTTGGCGCAGGGGCGGTGAAGCTCTCCGCACAGAGCGGCGCCGGTCCTATCACGGCAAGTGTTGCGGGCAGCCGCTAGGCTGTCACTTTGTGTGTTGGCTTCGGTTTTCGTTGTGTCTTCCGCATCGTCGGAACCACAGGCAATCGACATAACGAATCCACAGCCTGCAACGACAGCAACACGGGACCTCTACCTGGAGGTCTTCATCAATGATGCGTCGACCAATCTGATCGGCAATTTCAAGCAGTTGCCGGACGGCCAGCTTGCCGTGACCGCACAGGAATTGTCCGAGGTCGGGCTGAAGCCGGTCGACACTGCAAAGGCGGACGACGGTCTCATCATCATTGATCGGCTGCCGTCAGTCTCCTTCCGTGTCGATGAGGCTGCTCAGCGCATTTTCATCGCGACCATCAATGACGCACGGCAAGCGAAAGTGGTCGATGTGGAGACGCAGGACAAGCGCGACCGCCTCGAACCGCGTTCCAGTTACGGCGGCGTACTCAACTATTCGCTCTTTGCCAGCTCGAACACGTTGTTCGATAAGGAAGCAGACCTCTTCCGGGGGATTTCAGGCAGTTTCGACGCACGCCTGTTCAGCCCCTATGGCACCCTGAGCCAGTCCTTTCTCGCGGGCTATTCGGACAACGATTTCGACAAATTTCGCAGGCTCAAGACAACTTGGTCCTACTCCGATCCGAAAAGGATGGTGACCTACCGGGCGGGAGACATCATCTCCGGCGGCCTCGCCTGGACGCGACCGGTCTATCTTGGCGGCATGCAGATCGAGCGCAACTTTGCGCTGCGCCCAGACTTGGTGACATTGCCGCTGCCTTCCTTTTCCGGTACCGCCGCCGTGCCCTCCACACTGGAAATCTACACACAGAACACAAGAAGCTATGCGGGTCAGGTTGGCGCCGGTCCTTTCGAGGTCGTCAACATCCCCGCCTTCACCGGACAAGGCCAGGCGCGGGTCGTGATCAGAGACAGTCTCGGCCGGGAAACCGCGACGTCGCTGCCTTATTACTCCTCGAGTATGCTGCTGCGTCGCGGCTTGCTCGATTTCTCCGCCGATATTGGCTTTCCCCGGCGCAATTTCGGTATCGAATCGAACAATTATGACCAGAGGCTCATGGGCTCGATCAGCGCCCGCTATGGGCTCACCGACTGGTTGACGCTGGAAGGCCATGCCGAGGGCGGCGCCGAGCTTGTCAATGGCGGTGCAGGCATCGCCTTTCCGCTTGCGGGTTACGGCGCGGCGTCAATGGCGGTTGCCGGCAGCTATCACGACGGACGCTCAGGCTCGTTGGTGAATGCAACGGTGGAGCTCGGCTATGAAGGATGGACCCTCTATGGACGCATCCAGCGCGTCTTCGGGAGTTATCAGGACATCGCCGCCATTACCGCAGAACCCGCCTTTGGACGGGACGGCCTGCCACTCTTCAGTGCCGGAGTGCCACGTGCAATCGACCAGGCGACACTGAGCATTCCGATGCCGCTCGATCTGTCCAGCCTCACGCTTTCCTTCACCAATTTCGAGGATGCCGAGGGTGAGCGCAACCGGATCGTCGGCGTCTCCTACAGCCAGCAGATTTTCAAACGCAGCACCATCTATGCCACCGCCTTCAAGGACATCGAAAACGAGGATAGCTTTGGTATATTCGCCGGCCTCTCCATCCCCTTCGACGACAACATCACCGCCTCCACCGGCGTTGAAAACGGTCCGGATGGGACGCGTGGCTTTGCCGACCTCACCAAGTCGGAACAGTTCGAAAATGGAAGTGTCGGCTGGCGACTGAGAACGTCGGAAGGAAAAACGCCGCATCGGTCGGCAGCTGTGAGCTACCGCTCTTCCGTCGGACGAGCCGAAGCCGCCGTCGAGCAATTCGACAAGGATATCCGCGCCACCGCGCAGTTGGAGGGTGCAATTGCGGTCGCAGGTGGCGGTGTCTTCGCCACGAACCGGATCGACGATGCGTTCGCTGTCGTCGACGTTGGCGCACCTGACGTCGAAGTCCAGTACCAGAACCGGCCTGTGGGCAAGACGGGCAGACGCGGCAAGATCATCGTTCCTGACCTGCGCTCTTATGAAGACAACACAGTTTCGATCAATCCCGGCAATCTGCCCGTCGATGCCGACATTCCTGCAACGAAGGAAATCGTGGTTCCAGCCGACCGCAGCGGCGTGGTCGTCGACTTCGGTGTCTTGGACAGACCCGCCGCCGCACTGGTTTCTTTCGTCGATGCCGCAGGAGCAGCTCTGCCCGTCAGTTCCACAGGCACACTTGCGGGCAACCCCGAACCCTTCGTCATCGGCTATGACGGCGAAGCCTACGTCCGGGCGCTCAAGACGGACAACAGCGTCACCATCGATCTGGGCAACGGCAATTCCTGCCAGGCGACGTTCCCGTATCGCGAAAATCCGGGCAAGCAGGTGGCGATCAGGAAGGTGGTATGCCAGTGAGACTGCTTCTTGGGACGCTCGCCGGCCTCCTCGTTGGCAACTCGCTTCCTTCGGCGGCCTGGGCGCAGAGCTGCACGTTCGGCATCTCCGCAATGAATTTTGGCCAGGTGGACACGCTATCCGGCGTGCAGACGAATACCACTGCCAACATGACCGTGAGTTGCACGGGCACCTCGTTGTCGAGGATCTTGATCTGTCCCAATCTGGGCGAAGGCTCTGGCGGAGCGACGGCATCCAGCAGACAGATGCTGAACGGCACGAATATCATGAATTTCCAGATCTATTCGGATGCGGGCCGCAGCACCGTCTGGGGTTCATATCTGTGGCCTTATCCATCCCGCCCTCCAGTTCTTGCCATGACGCTCAGCCTGCTGGGTTCGGGAACCGGAAGCACCGTGCTCTACGGCGCCGTGCCTGGCGGTCAAGGCACCGTGCCCCCAGGCAGCTATCTGTCCGCCTTTTCCGGCAGCCATGTGGAGTTTCGTTACCGATATTCGGCAGTCAGCAACGACTGCACCGTCACCACCGGCGTCGTCGTTGCCAGGCCATCCTTCAACACCACCGCAACGGTCGCAGCGAACTGCCTGATCTCGACACTGCCCGTCGACTTCGGCACGACCGGCGTGTTGAGCGGTAACGTCGACGCAACCGGACAGGTGTCCGTCAACTGCACGCCCGGAACGACCTACTCCGTTAGCCTGGGCAACGGCCAGACCGGCACCGGTCCGACGAACCGACGCATGGCTCTGGGCAATCAGGGCATAACCTACGGGCTTTACCGGGACACTGCTCGCAGCCTTCCTTGGGGAGACACCATCGGAACCAACACCGTCGCAGGCACAGGCACAGGTGCCGCGCAGGGCATTCCCGTCTATGGGCGCGTGCCAGCGCAGACTACGCCGGCGCCGGGCACTTATACCGACACCGTTGTGGTAACGGTGACGTATTGATGCGGCACGGGTCCGGCAAGGTATAAACGTGGTCTATCGGTCCGATCCAGCGTTCCGATTTCAAGCCCGTCGTGACAGCACATAACTGGGGTCCATTCGTAACAAAGGACCTCTTCATGAATCGTCGTTCCCTTCTTGCGGCCATGGCACTTGGCCTGCTTGTCAGCACGGCTATGCCGACCTTCGCGCAAAGCAACGGCGCGCAAGCGACGGCTTCCTATGCGCAGGCCGCCGACTCCTATTCCTTCCCGCTTGGCGACATCGAGATCACCGCCCTGTCGGACGGGACTGTCCCGCAGGACCTGCATAAGCTCCTGACCGGTGTGTCTCAGTCCGAGGTCGATGGGCTCCTCGACCGCTCCTTCCTGGCCAATCCGGTTGAAGCGTCGATCAACGTCTACCTGCTGCGCGCCGGCGACAGGCGCATTCTCGTCGACACCGGTTCCGGCTCGCTGTTCGGGCCGGGTTTCGGCGGCAAGCTGCGCGACAGTCTCGCCAACATCGGCGTGAAGCCCGAAGACATCACCGATATCCTGATCACCCATGTCCATACAGATCACACCGGTGGTCTGGTCGAGAATGGCAAACCAGCTTTTGCCAATGCGACGGTACATGTCGGAGCACCCGACATCGACTTCTTCCTCGACCCAGCCAACGCCCAACGAACGGGTTACGACCGGCGTTATTTCGACGAGGCTGAAAAGACTGTTGGCGTTCTGGCAAAGGCCGGCAAGGTCAAAACCTTCACCGACAACGAAACCGTCCTGCCCGGCATCGTGGCGAGCTTCCATCCCGGACACACACCAGGTACGGCCTTCTTCACCGTGGCGAACAAAGGACAGTCGATCGTCTTCGTCGGTGACATCATCCATGTGGAATCGGTGCAGTTTCCCAAACCGGCGATCACCATCGTCTACGACGTGAAGCCGGACCAGGCAGCAGCCGTACGGCAGAAAGTGTTTCCCGATTTCGCGGATACGCGCCAGCTGATAGCTGCCCCGCATCTGCAGTTCCCCGGCGTCGGGCATATTCGCGCCGAGGGAAATGGCTCCTACAGCTGGCACCCGGTCGAATATCGAAACCGGGCCGGAGCAGCCGGACAATAGGCAAGGTCCGCATTGGTCAGTTCGTCGACCGGCCTTGCGCCTTCGCGGTCAGGAAGACCTGCTCGCGCAACCAGCTGTGAGCGGGATCCCCGTTCATACGCTGGTGCCAGAAGGCCGACAGCTGGAACCTGGCCAGTTCCAGCGGCGGCTCGAAGAGATCGAGCGACGATGTGAAACGCTGCAAAAAGCGGTGTGGCAAGGTGCAGATGCAATTGCTGTTCATCAGGACCAGTGTCGCCAGTGCATAGCTCTGTACCGATACCGTCACGCGGCGCTCGCGCCCCAAACCGGCGAGGGCCTCGTCGACCATACCGGTGAAATTGCCGCCGTCCGCGGAAATCAAAAGATGGTCGAGCGAGCAGAATTCGTCGAGATCGAACGGCCGCTTGCCCCTGGGATGGCCACGGCGCTGTGCGGTTACGAACTCCTCGTCGAACAGGGCACGGCCGATCAGGCCGTTGGCGACGCATTCGGCAAGACCAAGATAGAGATCGACCTCCCCCTCCTCCAGCGAAGCCGCGATCCGCGGCTTGTCCGGCAGGACGAGTGCGATACGGATATTCGGCGCCACGGCATTAAGTTGCGGGATCAGATCCGGAGCAAGAATCGCCGCAGGATTGTCAGTCGCCGCGATGCGAAAAACGCGCTGGCTTGTCGCCGGGTCGAACACCTGCGCGGCGTTCGTGAAGTCGCGCAGCCGTTCAATGAGTTTGGTCAATTCCGGCTGCAGTGCTGCCGCGTGAGGTGTCGGCGTCATGCCGCGACCAGACGCTGCCGGCGTCAGCAGTGGATCGCCAAAAACATGCCGGAGCCGCGTCAGCCGCGCGGAAAGCGCCGGCTGTGTAATACCCAGCCGCGCTGCGGCGTGAGTGACGTTGCGATCACGCAACAAGGCGTCGAGCGCCAGGAGCAGGCTGCCGTCGATTTCGAGCAGACGTTCGTGCAAGCAGGTGCGCCTTCCTGAACAAAAATGACCGAATGAACTCCGCGATCAGCGGTATCGGTCAGATAGGCACCGATGGACGTTGATTTAAGCCTGGAACCCGCCAAATCGAAGAGAGGTTGTCTTGAGGGCCTTGTTCTTTCAATGGCCTTCCCTAAATTGGCACGAGACAACGCCATTGGAGTTTCGCTGACATGTGACAGCCCCTCGCTGCCTTCGCCACTTCGGTTACGCAACGAGTGTCCCATGTCTGCATCCATTACGCTTGCCGGCCTCGGCTGGTCCACGCCTGACGGCACCTCCCTTTTGTCGGATATCAACCTGAATTTCGGGCCTGAGCGGACCGGACTTGTCGGACGCAACGGCACCGGCAAGACGACATTGCTGCGCCTGATCACGGCAACACTTTCACCACGAACGGGAGCAGTCCGGGTTCACGGAACCTTGGGTTGGATGCAGCAGGAAATTCAGCCGCGCCCCGGAGAAAGCGTTGGTGACCTGTTCGCCGCCTCATCCGCGCTGGCGATCCTGGAGCGCGCGGCGGCCGGAGGGGCCAGCACCGAAGAGCTGGCCGACGCCGACTGGACGCTGCCGGCGAGGATCGAGGCAGTACTTCTGCGCTGCGGCCTGGAACTCGACCCGAAGACCCCCATATCCACCTTGTCCGGCGGCCAGCGTACACGCGCGAGCCTTGCCGCCCTGATCTTTCAGGAGCCGGACTTCCTGTTGCTGGACGAGCCCACGAACAATCTCGACCGTGCCGGACGCCAGGGCGTGATCGATCTTCTCGCCAGTTGGCGGGCCGGCGCGATCGTGATCAGCCACGACCGCGAACTGCTGGAGGAGATGGACGCCATCGTGGAGCTCAGCACCCTCGGGGCGACGCGCTACGGTGGAAACTACAGCACCTACCGGGCCCGCAAGTCCGAAGACCTTCAAGCCGCCGATCGCAGGCTGGCGGATGCCGAAAAGCAGCTCGCTGCGGCAAAACGCGATGCCCAACAGGCACTGGAGCGAAAGGCACGCAAGGATAGCGTGGGACTGAAATCGCGCGCACGCGGAGACGCGCCAAAGATCATGCTCGACGCTGCAAAGGGACGATCGGAAGCTTCTGGCGGAGCAAACACGCGCTTGCGCGACATGCGACGTGACAAGGCCCGGGAAGCACTGTCGTCAGCCAGGGCACAGACCGAGATCCTGCAACCGATCCGGATGGACATCCCCACGACGGGCCTTTCCCCGAACCGGCAGGTTCTCAGGCTGAGTGCGGTGACGGGAGGACACGATCCGTCACATCCGACTATCCGCGACCTGTCACTGTCCATCACCGGCTCCGAGCGCGTTGCAATCACCGGGCCCAATGGCTGTGGGAAAAGCACCCTTCTTTCGTTGATCGTCGGCAAACTGGAGCCGCAAAACGGCAGGATCGATCTCAACGTTCCCCATGCTTTTTTTGATCAGGGCGTTGAGCTGCTCGACCCCATCCGGTCGCTGCGGGACAACTTCCTTCGCCTGAATCCCGACGCCAACGAGAACGAATGCCGGGCAGCCCTGGCACGCTTCCGGTTTCGGGCCGATGACGCTCTTCAGGAAGTTCGTGCACTCAGCGGTGGTCAAAGATTATGTGCCGGTCTCGCCTGTGTGCTGGGCCGCACCATGCCGCCACAGCTCCTGCTTCTCGACGAGCCGACCAATCACCTCGACCTGGATGCGACCAAGGCCTTGGAAACTGCATTGCGGACCTACGACGGAGCCATCCTGGTGGTCAGTCACGACGCGGTTTTTCTCGATAACCTAGCCCTGGATCGACGACTGGACCTCGGATCCGGGCCGCAAGGCTGAACAGCGGTGCTCAAGCCCGCTGGCGGGCGACCTTGATCTGCGGCAGGTCACGGGTCAATGCACGAAAGCCGACACCGTAATACATGTTGCGGGCAGCAGCGTGCGCCGGCGCGCCAAGGCAGGCAACCAGCATATGCCTGGCACCGGCTGTTTTTGCCAGATGCATGCCATGCAGTTGCAGCGCGGTGCCCACCCCTCGCCGGCGAAAATCCCGGTGCGTGCCTACGGGTTCGAATTCGGCGGTCTGTGTCGCCTCGTCCAGCCAGATGATCGCGGTGGCGGCCAATCTACCATCCGGTGCCTCGACGAGCAGGTGAAGATCGCCGCGATATGGCCAGGTGTGCCGGACGCGCTCGAAGGCAGTCTCGCCGAAGCTCGACGATTGCCAGGCGTCCCGATGTGCTTTGACAGCGTCAGCCGACGACACATCCTCCGCTGTCACGAAACGGAAGCCGGCGGGCAATTCCGGGTCCGGCAGATCGAGCAGTGCGCGCCTGTTGAATTGCACCCACGAGCCATTGTCCGCTCCCGCTTCCGCGTCGAACACATATCCATGCCCGGGAACGATGGCCTGCGCCGCAATATCGGCTGACTGTATCGTCAGCGATTGATCGACGTCACCGGCCACTTCGTCATACCAGTCCAGGATGTCGTGCAGCAGTTGAGGTTGATCGGGATGGGTTTGCCAGATCAGGTTGACGGTAGCGGTTTCGCGAAATGTCCCGTCCTCGCGCGGAATCCGATAGGGATGATGCACCCAGCCCCACGCAGCCGCCTTGCCGTCGACCAGCCACAGCCGGTGCGACCAGAACGGCCCGAGGGCATCGAAATCCTTGCCCCAAACCCAGGCCAATTCACCGACGGTCGCATCGGCATTGAGCAGATCCGGCCGCAGGGCCGTCACCTGCTGGGCCAGTTCCTGCATCAGCCGCAGGTCTTTCGCAGCGAGTCTTTCCATGCCGGCAACGTGGCAAAACAGGACCAATGTGTCGAGACATCGACATCTGGCATTGCCAGGCTGAAGGCCCGGGCCGGCGTCATCGGCCGCCGGATATACGTTGGTATAGCTCGGCAATGCCAAAGCATATCGATCCATCCGACCAAGATACTGGCGCCGGCCAGGCGCAAGGCGTAAGCCGTCACTCGTGAAGCGGAGGGTGCTGCCCACCGCGAACCCAAGGAACCTGGAACCATGCCCAGCGACAGTAGTCGAGAAAGCACGCCGCTGCGGCCGTCGTGTCGAGACTAGTTTCTCGCCTTTGACGCCGCGGTGGCGCGTCAATGAGGTGAGATATGAAGACCTTTGCCAACCGTTTCCTGCGGGCACTTGTCGGCCGTTGGGGCTTTGACCTGCGGCGGCACCCGGCGATAGAAACAGCCTTCCCTGTCATTCGCATGCCGATCCATCGGCATGCAGTGCCGAAGCCGACCGTACGCTGGCGGATGAATCCTGTTTCGGGGCGGCTTGAATGCCGCTGGACGGTTGCAGGACATCATGCCGCCGATGGCACCGAACTCTCAGGCTTTGAAAGCATCGGGGCCATCCTTGCCCTCCGCCAGAACGCCCGGCCATGGAACTGACCCATGACGCCATGGCCATGTTCATTGCCATGATGCGACGACAACGGTCCCCCGCCGGGTAATCCGCGGAGGACTGTCCCCAACAGAATGTTTTTGACACCCGCCGGGATCGCCGCGGCAGGGCGATCCTGTGCGTTCGCCCTGCCGCGGCCCCCAGCCTGATCTCCAGAACCATTGAGGACCGAGACCATGAACATGATGCTGAAAGGTGCGCCTCCGGCCGCCCGGAAGGAGGACAGGAAACTGTCCATGCGGGCGGTGCGCGAAGCGCAGAACGCCATCGATACCACGCTCGCCAACTTCAAGGGGCGGCTCGATGGACTGACTGTCGCCGAGGCCTTTGAACGCCTGGCCAAGGACGGCCCGAACGAGGTCGCGCACGACAAACGCCCGCACGCGCTCGTCCAGTTCCTGATGGCCTTCAAGAACCCTTTCATCCTGGTGCTGGTGGTGCTGGCCGCCATCAGCGCCTTCACCGATATCTGGCTGCCCCTTCAGGCCGGCGAGGACCCGGACCCGACCAAGGTCGCCATCATCCTGTTCATGGTGGTAACGAGCGCCGTCATGCGCTTCGTCCAGGAGTATCGCTCCGGCAAGGCAGCCGAGGCTCTCAAGGCGATGGTTCGTACCACCGCGACTGTCCTGCGACAGGTCACCCCGAACACGAAACCCGATCTTATCGAAGTGCCGATGGCGCAGGTCGTGGCAGGCGATATCATCCGCCTTTCCGCAGGCGACATGATCCCCGCCGATATTCGCCTCATTGAATCGCGCGATCTTTTCATCAGCCAGGCAGCACTCACCGGCGAGGCTCTGCCTGTCGAAAAATATGACACGCTGGGCGCCATCGCGCAGAAATCCGCAGGTGCTGTCGCGCACGACCAGATGGATCTCCTCGACCTGCCCAACATCTGCTTCATGGGCACCAATGTAGTCAGCGGCACGGCAACGGCAATCGTGGTCGCCACCGGGCCAAGGACCTACTTCGGCTCGCTTGCCAAGGCCATCTCCGGCTCGCGTGCGCAGACCGCCTTCGATCGCGGCATCAACAGCGTGAGCTGGCTTCTCATCCGCTTCATGATGGTGATGGTGCCGATTGTCTTCCTCATCAACGGCGTCATGAAGGGCGATTGGGTCGAAGCCCTGCTCTATGCACTGGCGGTGGCTGTCGGCCTGACGCCCGAAATGCTGCCGATGATCGTCTCATCCAACCTCGCCAAGGGCGCTGTCGCAATGGCGCGGCGCAAGGTCGTGGTGAAGCGCCTGAACGCCATCCAGAACTTCGGGGCGATGGATGTGCTGTGCACCGACAAGACCGGCACGCTGACGCAGGACAAGATCATCCTGGAGCATCATGTCGACGTCCACGGCAGGACCAACGAAGGCGTTCTGCTGCTGGCCTGGCTCAACAGCCATCACCAGAGCGGGGTGAAGAACCTGATGGACCAGGCGGTCATTCGCTTCGCCGAACATGTGCCGGGCATCGTCCAGACAAACTCTGCCAACCGCAAGATCGATGAACTGCCGTTCGATTTTGTGCGTCGGAGACTGTCCGTCGTCGTCGAAAACGTCAGCGGCCAGCACCTGCTGATCTGCAAGGGCGCCGTGGAAGAAATGCTGGCGATCTCGACAGCGATCAAGGACGGCAAGGCAGTTCGTCCACTCGGGGATGATGATCGCAAGGCGCTCGTCGATATGGCTCGCGCCTACAACCGCGACGGCTTCCGCGTGCTTGTCGTGGCCACACGCGAGATTGCCAACGCTGCTCGCAAGACCCGCTATGACGTGGCCGATGAAAACGAGCTGGTCGTCCAGGGTTTCCTCACTTTCCTCGATCCGCCCAAGGAGACCGCTGGCCCTGCGATCAAGGCGCTCGCCGAGCATGGTGTGGTGGTGAAGGTACTGACCGGCGACAATGAGGTCGTCACCGCCAAGATCTGCCGGGAGGTCGGCCTCGAGCCCGGGCAGCCGGTTCTCGGCCGGGAGATCGAGACGCTGGATGACGCGGCTCTCGGCCGCATCGTCGAAGAGCGGACGATTTTCGCCAAGCTGACGCCGCTGCAGAAGTCGCGTGTGCTGATGGCACTGCAAGCTAATGGCCATACCGTCGGCTTCCTCGGCGATGGCATCAATGATGCACCCGCTTTGCGCGACGCCGATGTTGGCATTTCCGTCGACAGCGGCACCGACATCGCTAAGGAATCCGCCGACATCATCCTGCTCGAGAAGAGCTTGATGGTGCTGGAGGAAGGTGTCGTCAAAGGTCGCGAGACGTTCGGCAACATCATGAAATACCTGAACATGACGGCGAGCTCGAACTTCGGCAATGTGTTCTCGGTGCTGGTGGCAAGCGCCTTCATTCCGTTCCTGCCGATGCTTGCCATCCACCTGCTGATCCAGAACCTGATGTACGACATCTCGCAGCTGTCGCTGCCCTGGGACCGGATGGACAAGGAATTCCTCAGGAAGCCGCGCAAGTGGGACGCAAGGAATATCGGCCGTTTCATGCTCTGGATCGGGCCGACCTCGTCGATCTTCGACATCACCACCTTCGCGCTGATGTGGTACGTCTTTGCCGCCAACAAGCCGGAGCTGCAGTCGCTGTTCCAGTCAGGTTGGTTCATCGAAGGACTGCTGTCGCAGACGCTGGTGGTGCATATGCTGCGCACCCAGAAGATACCGTTCATCCAGAGCACGGCCGCTTTGCCGGTGATGCTGATGACCGGACTGGTCTGCGTGCTTGGCATCTACATCCCGTTCTCACCGCTCGGCGCGATGGTCGGCCTGCAGCCGCTGCCATGGCAGTACTTCCCCTGGCTTGCCGGGACCCTGCTCAGCTACTGCATTGTCGCTCAGACAATGAAGACGATTTACATCCGCCGCTTCGGCCAGTGGTTCTGATCCTGCCGAATGAAAAGGTTCGGGCGGCCCAGTCCGCCCGAACTCCTTTCCGAACCGAAAACCGATTGTTACCGGCGCAGGTGGCTGTCCACCTGTGGCGATGTGGAGATCCTCATGCGGGCAGGAAAAATGCACGCCGGACCGGAACGGATTCTCGATCTTGCCAATCGTTATCTGTGCTGGGTACTGGCAGCGACCGGTGCAACGCTTTTTGCGATCACGGTGCGCCTGGCACGAGGCGGCCTGCTCACGCGCCGGCAGTCGCTGGGTCTGATGCGCAGCTCGATGCATTTTCACGGACTTGCCATCCGCATCTTGCGGCGACGGCGCTGATGATCAAGATGGATCGCCGTCATCCGCGCGCAAACAGGAGCCTGTATTGGCGCCGGGACAAGTGAGTCGACGCCATGAAATTCCTGCAGACTTTTCAACTTTATCCGTTCCTGGACACTGTCGTGGCGCTGGCTGCGGCTTTCGTGCTTGGCACGCTGATTGGTGCGGAGCGCCAGTACCGCCAGCGAACGGCGGGCCTGCGCACCAACGTCCTCGTCGCCGTCGGTGCCGCCGCTTTCGTTGACCTGGCCCAGCGGATAGCCGGCACGACGGAGGCCGTGCGTGTCATTTCCTATGTGGTCTCCGGCATCGGCTTCCTCGGTGCTGGCGTAATTATGAAGGAAGGCATGAATGTACGCGGTTTGAACACCGCCGCGACGTTGTGGTGCTCAGCAGCGGTCGGCGCCTGTGCCGGCACCGATATGATCGCCGAAGCGGCATTGCTCACCGTTTTCGTGCTTGCCGGCAACACGCTGCTGAGGCCGCTGGTCAACATGATCAACCGTATCCCGATCGACGACCGGGCCACGGAAGCGACCTACGAGGTCAGCATTCTCTCCAGCCGCGATGCCATGCCGGACATGCGCGACCTCCTCGTCGAACGCCTTGAACAGGCCAACTATCCGGTCAGCGACGTTGAGATCGTCGATCGTGGCGACGATACGGTCGAGATTGTGGCCACTCTTGTCTCGACCGCCGTCAACCCGCATGAGATCGAAGAGGTGACGACCTATCTGGCCAAACAGGCCGGTGTCTCCAATGCAACCTGGGACGGCAGCACCAAGGACTGACGTCTGACCTTTGGTGCTCCGCTCATTGCCTGGCACGGCTTGCATAATGCAGGTTTTGACGGACTATCGCAGCGATGGAAAATGGACAGGGAACCCAGATGCGGCGCAATCAGATGCTCGTCGCTGCAGCGCTTCTGGTGGCGATCGTGGTCATCTTCGTCGCCGACACCATTACTGACTATGCGATCGCAGCTGCGGTCTTCTACACGGCGGTCATCCTTTTTGCGACCCGTGTACTGCCTGCGCGCAGCGTCGTCGTGCTGGCCTGCGTCTGTATCGCGCTGACGCTGTTGAGTGTCGCCCTCACCCATTCCGGCGCTTATGAGGTAGGCGTTGTCAACACCGCCATCAGCATCGTGGCCATAGGCGTGACCACATATCTGTCGCTGAAACTGGTGAACGCCGAAGCAGCCGCCCATGAGAGCCGCGAACGATTGCTGCGCATGGCACGTGTCACCAGCCTTGGCGAATTGACCGCCTCCATTGCCCATGAAGTCAACCAGCCGCTGGCGGCGGTCGTCACAAGCGCCGGTGCCTGCAAACGTTGGCTGGCGCAGGATCCACCCAACATCGAAAGCGCCCGCCGCACCGTGGACAGGATTGTCGAGGAAGCAAACCGCGCGAGCGCCGTGATCACGCGCGTGCGCGGCCTGGCAAGCAACAAGGCATCGGAGAAAGCGCCCTTCGACCTCAATGAACTTGTCCGCGAAATTGTTGGCCTCGCGCATGACCAGATCGACCGCCACGACATCACGCTCAGGCTCTACCTTCCGGAAAACCTGCCGATGGTCATGGCCGACCGCGTCCAGATCGGGCAAGTGGTCGGAAATCTGGTTCTCAACGCGGTCGAGGCGCTTGCGGCCTCGTCCGGCCAGACGGGAGAAATGGAGATCACCACCCAAAGCGACAACCACGACAGGGTCCGTTTCTCGGTGGCAGACACCGGCATCGGGCTACGCACCGGAGAGGCGGAACATCTCTTCGACGCCTTCTGGACAACCAAGAAAGATGGCATCGGCCTTGGGCTGACCATCAGCCGCTCGATCATCGAAGCGAATGGCGGCCGCATCTGGGCAGAGCGGAACGAGGGAGGCGGCGCCGTGCTCTCCTTCAGTCTGCCGCTCGCTGGAGACCTGAAGCAATGAATGGGCAATCATCCGGGCATCTCGATGAGGAACCTATCGTCTACATCGTCGATGACGACCGCTCGGTTCGTGAATCGCTTGAGGATCTGCTTGCCTCAGTCGCGCTTCGCGCCCGCTCCTTCGGTTCCGTACAGGATTTCTTGAACACCGACCTGGCGGAGGCGCCGAGCTGTCTGGTGCTCGACGTCCGCATGCCGGGTCAGAGCGGCATGGATTTTCTGTCCCACATGACCGGCCTGGGCCTGCATTTGCCAACGATCATGGTCACCGGCCATGGCGACATCGCCATGGGCGTCAAAGCCATGAAGGATGGCGCGATCGAGTTCCTGACCAAACCGTTTCGCGATCAGGATCTGCTGGATGCCATCCAGCGCGGCATCGAGATCGACAAGACCCGGCGCCTCAGGGAGGTGACCGAAGCCGAACTGCAGCAGCGCTGGAAAACCCTGTCTCCGGGAGAACAGGATGTGGCCAGGCTGGTCGTCCAGGGACTGCTCAACAAGCAGATCGCAGCGGAGCTGAAAGTCAGCGAAATCACCGTCAAGGTGCGCCGCAGCCACCTGATGCGGAAGATGGGGACACGGACGCTTGCCGACCTGGTGCGGATGTTCGACCGTATCCATACAGCTTGACGACACCACCGGCTGGCCGCCAAGGCTTGGTGCGCCTCACGCTGGCTCGGCAATAAAGCGCGCGCGATATTCGGTCGGGCTGATGCCCATCTGCCTGCGAAAATGATGCCGCAGCGTATGGGCGCTGCCAAAGCCGACGGTTTCCGCGATTTCATCCATGTTCAGGCGGTGCTGACAGAGGAGCTGCTTGGCCCAGGCGACGCGTTCTTCCGTCAGCCATTCGCCGGGGGAGGTTCCGGTCGCCTCTGTAAAACGGCGCAGGAAGGTTCTCAAGCTCATCGAGCATTCGGCGGCCATCTCCTCGACCGTCCAGCGCAACTGCAGGCTGGCCCGCAGCCGGTCGAGCAGCGGCGCGATCTCCGCGCTTTTGCGTTGCGGCACGGGACGCTCCAGGAACTGCGCCTGCCCGCCAGCGCGATGTGCCGGCATCACCAGCCGTCGCGCGACCGAGTTCGCGGCGGCCGCCCCGAAATCCCGCCGCACGATCTCGATCATCAGGTCGATTCCGGCCGCACTACCGGCGGACGTGAACAAGCGATCATGGTCGCGGTAGAGCGAGGTGTCATCGACCTCGATTTTCGGATAGCGACGGCGCAGTTCGTCGGCATAACGCCAATGGGTGGTTGCCGTGCCGCCGTCCAGAAGGCCGGTCGCCGCCAGCACAAAGGCGCCCGAACAGATCGAGGCCAGCCGCGCACCGCGGGCATGTGCGTTGCGCAGTCTTTGGCAAAGTTGCTCGGGAACAGGAGCATCGGCTCCCTTCCAGCCCGGCACCACGATGATGTCGGCCTGATCGATCAAGTCTGGCGTACCGTCTGCCACCAGCGTCAAGCCACCATGTGCCCGCAACGGACCGTCGTCGATCGGACAACTGGCAAACCGATACCAGCCTACGCCCATCTCCACACGCGCAAGGCCGAATATCTCGGCGACAATCCCGAACTCGAAAGTGCACAGGCCGTCATAGAGCAGTGCAACGACGAGAGGGCCCGAGGTACCGGAGGCATTTGGCATGATCTTTACGTATATTGTCATTCGCGCCAATTGCAAGGCGATCTGGCAGCGCGGGATAAGGGACCATCACAACAGGAGATCGCCATGCCCACCGCCGTGACCGCAACCAGACCTGCCACCAGCGACCGCGCCCGGGAACACTTCGCCAGCGAATTCGAGTTCGAGACAGACTGCTGGGATGTCCACGAGGCGCTATCCCAGGGCGCGGATTTCGTGCTGCTCGACGTACGCAGCCCTGCCCTCTATGCGAAAGGCCATGTGCCTGGCGCGATCAACCTACCGCACCGCAAGATCATTGGCTCCAAGATGCAGCAATGGAGTGAAGACACCATCTTCGTCACCTATTGCGCTGGTCCGCATTGCAATGGCGCCGCTCGGGGCGCGCTTCGCCTTGCGCACCTCGACAGGCCGGTAAAGATCATGAGTGGCGGGCTTGTCGGATGGGTGGACGAAGGGTTCGAAGTGGTGGCGGGCGAATAATCGCCCGTCACACCATAACAGCTTTCATCAAGGGTTCGATGCGGCGATGAAAACCGCCAGTTGGGCATCGAAGGCCCGCCTGTACGCCGGGCGCGCCTTGCCACGCGCGACATAGGCGGCAAGGTTTGGGTATTCCTCGACAAGGCCCGATCCATCCAACCTGTGCAGCACGGTAATCATCATCAGGTCGCCGGCACTGAACGCACCTTCGAGCCAATCTGCGTCGCCAAGCCGCCTGGAAAGCTCGTTCAGCCGGATCCTGACCCGATCTTCGAGCACCGCCATGAACTCCTTGAACCATGGCCTGTCACCCACCACAAAGGGAGCCTGGTCGAACTCGACGATCGGCAACTCCATGGTGTTGAGCGCGGCAAACATCCAGGTGATTGCGCGCGCCCTGGCATTCGCGTCATCGGGCAACAGGCCGGGATGGCGCTGCGCGAGATGAAAAACGATGGCACCGCTCTCGAACAAGGCGAGATCATCTTCTTCATAGGTCGGGATCTGCCCGAATGGCTGGAGGGCCAGATGCGACGGTTCTCTCATCTGCTTGAAGGAAACAAGACGGACGTCATAAGGCTGCCTCACCTCTTCGAAGGCCCAGCGCAGGCGCATGTCGCGCGCCAGCCCCTGCCCCCCGTCAGGCGACATGGCAAAAGCTGTGATGGTAGGGATCACGGCAGCTCCTCTCTCGCGGCAATTCTCGTGGTTGCGTCCCCAGGACGAACCAGCCGCCCCGTTTCCGACAGCTCGCTCCAGTTTGTTGCGATGTGTTTCAGCGGAGGCCACTTTGCGTCTGGCCTCCCGATGCAAATCAAGACGCCTGCTAATTCCGTGTTCCGAGCGCCAAACGAGCCGCTAACCCGGCAAAGACCGTCGCCAGGAGATATTGGGGAAGCCTGGGAAATCTCCGGAAGCCGGAAAGGGAACGCTGAATTCTGTCGCCAAGCATCACCACGGCGCCATTCACGAAGAAGCCGATTCCGTTCAGCACCGTGGCCAGCACAACCATCTGCAAAAGCAGCGAACCGTAAGCCGGGTTCACGAACTGCGGAAACAGCGCCAGCACAAACAATGCCACCTTCGGATTGAGCAGGTTGGTGAGGAGCCCTTCCGTGAATATCCGCCTGTTGGAGACTTTCCGGAGCGCGATGGAAGGTGTGAGGGTCGAGCTCCCGCTGCGCAGTGTCTTGTAAGCCAGGTACAGAAGATAGGCACAGCCAGCCCAGCGCACGATCTCATAGGCGATGGGCACAGCCACGAACAGCTGCGAAAGTCCAAGTCCCGCCGCCAGTGCATGGCAATAGGTACCGGCTGCAATTCCGGCATAGGTGAGAAAGCCGGCCGAGCGCCCCTGGCTGACACTTCGGGAGGCAATCAGCAGCATGTCGGGGCCAGGCGTCGCAGTCAGCACAAACGCCGCGCCCGCAAACAGGATGAGAGTGGAGAAATCCGGCATGATCAGTTCCTTTTGGACGTGAGCCGGAATTCTTCTTTAGCAAGCCGCCTCGGCTTGGCAAATGGTTTTGATGGCTGTCCGGCAAAGTCGAGGAAGCTTTTGTTCGGTTCCCTGCGTGTTACGGTCTACGATATCGGCAAAGACTATTGACGCAGAGGCAAACTTATTTCAGCGATGCCTGCTGGTATTTTTTCGGCGCTCGGAGCTAGGAAGGCAGCCATGGCTGGCCAGGTGATGGAAAAGATGCGGGCGCCGCGCGGTGCCGAACGCCTGCGCATCGACAAGTTCACGGCCAGGCGTGTGGAACTGGCAGAAGCTGCTCTGGAGACCCTGGCCGAGCTCGGGTACGCTCGCACCAGCCTGCGCGAGATTGCCCAGAAGTCCGATTTCACCCATGGCGTCCTGCACTATTACTTCACCGACAAGGTTGACCTGATCACCTGCTGCGTTCGCCACTACAAGGCGAAATGCGTCACCCGCTACGATCAGGTCACGGCCACCGCCAAGACACGCGAAGCCCTGCTCGAAGGTTTCCTGCTCAAGCTTGCGGAGACGCTTCGCGAGGAATCCGGCATGCACCGGCTATGGTATGATCTGCGCGCGCAGGCGCTGTTCGAGGACGTCTTCCGGGAGGACGTCACAGAGATCGACCAGAGCCTTGAGGACATGGTGTGGCGGGTCGCATCACGTTACGCCGAGCTTGGCGGCAAGGAGCCGGTGGTTACGCGCGCCGCGCTATATGCCGTTTTCGACGGACTGTTCCAGAAATACCTCCTGAAACACCTGTCGAAGGACGAACGGGCTATTCCGGACCTGCTCACCGAAGTCCGTCGCCTTCTGCCAATGGTGGCTTGAACCGGCGGCACGCTTCCTGCCTGCTGCTGAAGCAGGCCAAGGCTTAGAGCGTTTCCGTCTTTCACGGAAACGCGGAACGCTCTAAGTTTTTGTTTTTGCAGCATTTTTGTAACACCAAGGGATTCCACTTGGCTACAAAATGCTCTAGCCTACTGCAATCCCACGCGATCCACTTCACCACGCGGACAGCCGACATTGTCGGTCGGAGCCGAGGCCAGCATCAAATCCTTCAGAGAACTGTTCGCGCCGATCGGCCCGGCGAGGCCCAGCGTCAGTTCTCCGATCATGCGCCGGCCACGATCGTTGAAGCAGGACACGCGCACGCGGTCACCGGTTCCCTTGCCGAATGCGCTGTCGAAGGCAGCACGGATCTGGCCGGCCGTCAGCTCGCCGCCGATATTGTTCTCGAACAACGCGCGCACCGGCGAGGCATTGACCTGCCGCATCAAAGCCAACGCATCAGCGAAATAGGCCTGCTGATCCTTGCCGTAACAGGTGCCGTGCTTGATCCATTCGTGCCGATCGAGCTGCGAAGCCGTGCCCGGCATCACCTTGTCGAGCTCGGCGCGCGTTGCACCGTCGAGGTTGACAGCCGGCAGGTCGTCCCAATTGCCTTTGTCGTTGGCGCGGTCTGCCGCGCTGACCTGGCAATAGAAATTGCCGTTCGGCTGCGGCCACAGGCCATGCAGCGTGAAATTCGTTGCTGCGAAACTCGCACCGGTCATCGTCCGGCATTCGGTCTTCTTCGACTTCGTCTCGCAGAAGGCCGGCTGCCAGGACAGCGCGAAGACATACTCCGGCTTGCCGCCGGCCGCCTTCTTCTGCGGTGCATCCGGTTCTGCCGGAGCGGCAGGAGTTGCCGGCGCGGCCGCCGCGCCCGCCAGATGGCCGCAGCTGACCTTGACCCAGCGCCGTTCCGGGTCGGCACCGGGCACCTGGATCATGTAATGTGTAGGTTCGTCCTTGTTGCCGGCGACGAGGTTATAGCTCTGCCCTGTCTCGGTACTGACATTGCCGGGGTTCTTGCCACTCTTTATTGCTTGTGTTGCCGGACAGGCCGCATCGGCCACAAAAGTACCGGTGAGTTTCGTTTCCGCCTGCGCCGTACCCGCCAACACGGCAGTGGCGAACACCATCCCAAGACCAAGCCAAGTCCGCATGCACGAATCCCTCTCGTTCAGTCCTGCGCATCTGCCTGACCGACATGTCAGAATTGCGATGCATAGGCAGCCGCTCTTCCGCTGCGGTATCACGATGGCCGATTGACGCCAAACGGCCTCGGGCGCAAACAAAAGGTGGATGACGTCGCGAGCGCGGATTCAACCGCGCCAGGGGGAGAAGAAGACAATGCCGTTCAGCGACCAGCGCGCTCTTGCCTCACCCACGGGCGCAGCAATCAATCTCTATGCGCGCAGTGCCGAAGGCAAGGCGCGTGGCGTCGTCCAGATCAATCATGGCCTTGCCGAACACGCCGCCCGCTATGCCGGATTTGCGGATTTCCTTGCCGCTCGCGGCTACCACACTTACGCGCATGATCATCGCGGCCACGGCTTTACCACTGCTCCCGATGCGCCACTTGGCAAGTTCGGCGATCAGGACGGTGGCGACAAGGTCGTTGCAGATGTGCTTGCTGTCCACGACCATATCACAGCCGAACACGCGGGACTTCCGGTCATCGCCTTCGGCCATTCGATGGGCGGGCTGGTCGCGCTCAACTTCGTGCAGAAACACTCCAGGCGTATTCAAGGCGCCGCGGTCTGGAACGCCAATTTCACCGCCGGCATCAGCGGCCGCGCTGCACTCGCCATTCTTGCCTGGGAACGGTTCCGGTTGGGTTCCGACGTGCCTTCACGCCTGCTGCCGCGGCTCACTTTCCAGGCCTGGGGCAAGGCCGTGCCCGGTCACCGCACGCTGTTCGACTGGCTGTCGCGCGATCCGGCCGAGGTAGACAAATACATCGCCGACCCGCTTTGCGGCTGGGATGCCTCGGTATCGCTGTGGCGTGACCTGTTCGGCTTCATCTTCAACGGCGCCGATGACAGTCGCTTTGCAGACATAGCCAGGAACCTGCCCGTCAATCTCGCTGGTGGTGAGAAGGATCCTGCCACCAGCGGCGGCAAGGCAGTCGAGCATCTTGCCGGGCGCATGCGCCGGATGGGTTTTTCGAATCTCGTTTCAAAGGTTTACGCCGAAACGCGGCACGAAAGCCTGAACGAGGTGAATCGAAACATTATCATGGAAGACTTCGCCGCCTGGGCTGATAAAATCACTACTTCGCGTTGAGTCCCGACGATTGCTGCACTGGTCCAGCGCAAGAGCCGTGACAGGACCCGTTTGGGTTGCTAGAGCCTGCGCAACCAAACAAACCTGCGGTGTTTCATGGCCAACCCTCCCTTGAACGGCGTGCGTGTCATCGAGCTCGCCCGCATCCTCGCTGGCCCCTGGGCAGGACAGATGCTGGCCGATCTTGGCGCCGACGTAATCAAGGTGGAAAGCCCGGAGGGTGACGATACCCGCAAATGGGGACCGCCCTTCGTCAAGGGCAAGGACGGCGAGAACCTTTCCGCCGCCTACTATCACGCCTGCAACCGCGGCAAACGCTCCATCGCCGTCGACTTCTCTACGCCGGAGGGTGCCGAAACGGTGCGCAAGCTGGTCGCCAAGGCCGATGTGCTGATCGAGAACTTCAAGCTGGGCGGCCTGAAGAAATACGGCCTCGATTACGAGAGCCTGAAGGCGATCAACCCCAGGCTGGTCTACTGCTCGATCACCGGCTTCGGACAGACTGGCCCTTATGCGCCACGCGCCGGTTACGATTTCATCGTCCAGGGCATGTCCGGCCTGATGTCGATCACGGGCGCTCCCGACGGCGAGCCGCAAAAGGTCGGTGTCGCGGTTACCGACATCTTCACCGGGCTTTATTCGGTCATCGCCATCCAGGCAGCGTTGCGCCATGCGGAAGCGACCGGCGAGGGCCAGCATGTCGACATGGCGCTGTTCGATTCCCAGATCTCCGTGCTCGCCAACCAGAACCTCAACTTCCTGATCTCCGGCACGCCGCCCCAGCGCATGGGCAATGCCCATCCCAACATCGCGCCTTATGAGGTGCTGCCGGTTTCCGACGGTCATTTCATCCTGGCCATCGGCAACGACAGCCAGTTCGGCAAGTTCTGTGCCGTAGCCGGACTGGATGGCCTGCCGGCCGATCCGGACTTCGCTACCAATGCAGCCCGCGTCGCCAACCGCGTCAGGCTGCGCGAGCACATGCTGGTCGCATTGGAGAGGTTCACCCGCGATGATCTCCTCGCCAAACTGGAGGCCACCGGCGTGCCGGGAAGCCCGATCAACGACATCGGGCAGATGTTCGAGGATCCGCAGGCGATCGCACGCGGCATGCGGCTCGATCTCGACGACGGGCACGGCAACACGCTGCCTTCCGTGCGCGCGCCGATGGTGATGCCGGTCACGCCGCTCACCTATGACCGCCCCTCGCCGCGCCTTGGCGAACACACCGCTGAAATCCTTGCCGAACTGGAGTGACGGGACCCATGAAGACCGGTGGTAAGCTGATCGTCGAAGCGCTTGAAGCAAACGGCGTCGACCGCATTTTCTGCGTACCGGGCGAAAGCTATCTCGCCGTCCTCGACGCGCTTTACGACTCCCCGATCCGCACCGTCGTCTGCCGTCAGGAAGGCGGCGCCGCGATGATGGCGGACTGCCAAGGCAGGCTCACCGGCAAGCCTGGCATCTGTTTCGTCACACGCGGCCCCGGTGCCACCAACGCATCGGCCGGCGTACACATCGCAATGCAGGATTCCATCCCGATGATCCTGTTCATCGGCCAGATCGCCGGCCACGCACGCGAGCGCGAAGCCTTCCAGGAGGTGAACTACAAGCGCTTCTTCGGCGACATCGCCAAATGGGTAGTCGAGATCGACCGCGCCGAACGCATCCCCGAACTGGTCACTCGCGCCTTTGCGGTCGCCACCTCGGGCCGCCCCGGTCCAGTCGTCATCTCCCTGCCCGAAGACATGCTGGTCAGCGAAGTGGAGGCTCCGCAAGCGCTGCCGGCAACACCGGTGGAAACACGCCCTGGCGACGCCGAGCTCGACCAGTTGGAAACGCTGCTAGCAGCAGCCAAGCGTCCTTTTGTGATCCTTGGCGGCACGCGCTGGAATGCCGAAGCTGTCGCCGGGATGCAGTCCATCGCCGAGGCCTGGGCACTGCCAGTCGGCTGCTCCTTCCGTCGCCAGATGCTGTTCGATCACCAGCATCCTGGTTATGCTGGCGATGTCGGTATCGGCATCAATCCAAAGCTGGCCGACGCGATCAAGCAGGCCGATCTGGTTCTGCTGCTCGGCGGGCGCATGGGTGAGATGCCCTCGTCCGACTACACCATCCTGAAGAGCCCCTACCCGGACCAGACGCTGGTGCATGTGCACGCCGACGCCAACGAACTCGGACGCGTCTATCGCCCGACCCTGGCGATCAACGCATCGCCGACGGCCTTCGTCGAAGCCTTCGCCAGGCGCCGGCCCAAGGCCGCGCCCGCATGGACAGCTGAAACCGCAAGACTGCATGACAACTACCTCGCGTGGTCGACGACACCGAAAACCGGCCCGGGTGCCGTGCATATGGGTCCGATCATGGATTATCTGGAAAGCGTGCTGCCGGAGGACGCCATTCTGACCAACGGCGCCGGCAACTACGCTACCTGGGTGCACCGTTTCCATCGTTTCCGCCGTTACGGCACCCAGGCCGCACCGACTTCCGGCTCCATGGGTTATGGCCTGCCAGCGGCCGTCTCGGCCAAGAGTGTGTTTCCGGAACGTGAAGTCGTCTGCTTCGCCGGGGACGGTTGTTTCATGATGCACGGGCAGGAATTCGCCACAGCCGTGCAGTACGACCTGCCCATCATCACCGTGGTGGTCAACAACGGCATCTACGGCACCATCCGCATGCACCAGGAACGCGAGTATCCCGGTCGGGTCGAAGGCACCGACCTCAGGAATCCGGATTTCGCAGCGCTTGCCCGCGCCTATGGTGGCCATGGTGAGACGGTTGTGAAAACCGATGAATTCGCCCCGGCTTTCGAGCGTGCGCGTGCCAGCGGCAAGCCGTCCATCATCGAGGTGAAGCTCGACCCCGAAGCAATTACCCCAGCCAGGACGCTGACCGACATCCGCGAACAGCGTTAAACCACTTTCGAGATTCAGCCAGGCACCACAGGCGGAAAACAAAAAGGGGCGGTCTCCCGCCCCTTTCCAATCCTGGCAAACTGCCGAGCGTTACTTGATCGCCTTGTCAGTGATCGAAGTCGTGTAGGCACCCTCGGGCTGCTTGGTGATGATTTTCTGGTCGAGCAGCGCCTTGGCAGTGCGCTCATAGGCTTCAGGGATCAGCTTGCCATCGGCATTGTCGATGAGCTTCGCCACTTCCTTCATCATGAACTTCTGGTGGTTTTCGTCCTGACCGCCATTCTCCACGACGATATCGGCTGCTTCGTCGGTGTTCTCGGTTGCGTATTTCCAGCCCTTCATCGATGCGCGCACGAAGCGCACCATCTTGTCCTCGAAGGCCGCGTCCTTCAGCTTGTCCTCGAGCGCGTAGAGCCCATCTTCAAGCAGGTCGTTGCCCATTGCGGTGTAGTTGAAGACGACCAGATCCTCCGGCTTGTAGCCCGCGTCGAGCACCTGCCCGTACTCGTTGTAGGTCATCACGGAGATGCAGTCAGCCTGCTTCTGGATCAGTGGCTGTACGTCAAAGCTCTGCTTCAGCACCGTCACGCCATCCGGGCCACCTTCCGTCTTCAGGCCGATCTTGTTCATCCAGGCATAGAACGGATATTCGTTGCCGAAGAACCAGACACCCAGCGTGCGTCCCTTGAAATCGGCCTCGGTCTTGATCGGCCCGTTTTTCGGGCAGACCAGTTCCATACCCGCCTTCTTGAAGGGCTGCGCGATGTTGACCAGCCCGACGCCTTTTTCGCGTGCGGCCAGTGCACCACCCATCCAGTCGACGATGACATCGGCGCCGCCGCCCGCGATCACCTGCTCCGGCGCGATATCTGGGCCGCCCGGCTTGATTTCGACGTCGAGCCCTTCTTCCTTGTAGAAGCCCTTGTCCTTGGCAACATAGTAGCCGGCGAACTGTGCCTGCGTGACCCACTTGAGTTGCAGCGTCACCTTATCTTCGGCCATTGCCTGGAAAGCGATCAGCGACATGCCGGCCGCCAGCATCGAAACAATCGTTCTTTTCATGTTCTTACCCTCTGAAGTTGAACCCAAACCCTTCTTGTTCTTCTCCGCCGACCTTTTTGGCCGCATGATCTTCATCCGAAAAGTCTGCAACTTTTCGGGATCATGCTCTAACCTCCCCGGACAGACGGATGCCAGAACGTGGCTGCTCGTTCGATGAGCGCGACCACGCCATAGAAAACCGAACCCGCGAGCGCTGCAACCGCGATTTCGGCCCAGACCATGTCGACATTCATTCTGCCGACCTCGGTCGATATTCTGAAGCCCATGCCGACCACAGGCGTACCGAAGAACTCGGCGACGATGGCTCCTATCAGCGCCAGCGTGGAGTTGATCTTCAGCGCGTTGAAGATGAAAGGCGCGGCAGCGGGAAGCCTGAGCTTCGCCAGCGTCTGCCAGTAATTCGAGGCATAGGTGCGCATCAGGTCACGCTCCATGTGCCCCGAGGCTGCAAGCCCCGCCACCGTGTTCACCAGCATCGGAAAGAAGGTCATGATGACGACGACGGCCGCCTTCGAGTGCCAGTCGAAACCGAACCACATCACCATGATCGGCGCCACGCCGATGATCGGCAGCGCAGAGACCATATTACCGATCGGGATCAGCCCGCGTCGCAGGAAAACGAACCTGTCTGCAAGGACTGCCGCGATGAACCCGCTGGCGCAGCCCAGCACATAACCGATCAGCACGGAATGGAAGATGGTCTGATTCACATCAGCCCACAGAACCGGCAACGAATTGACGATGCGCACGCCGACAGAACTTGGCGGCGGCAATAGGATAAACGGGATGCCGGCGCCACGCGTGATCGCTTCCCACCAGACCAGGATCCAGACGCCGAACAATGCCGGAACGGCCAGCTTCAACGCGGTCGATAGCCCACGACTGGACGGTCTGATCGATGACAGCACTGCCACGCAACGCCAGCCGAGCAGCCAGGCGGCAGCCAGCAAAAGGTAAAACGGCGCCAGCGCCGTGCCTTCGAAGCCGGCAATGCCGCGCAACAGCATGAGTGCGGCGACGGTCGAGCCTGCAAACAGGATCAGTGCTTCCAGCGCCGGAGCGAGAAAAAGCATGGACAGAACCGCTGCGACGGCGACGATGCCATACATCAGGCTTTTGGTGCCCATGTAGGGGTAATCGATCGTTGCTGTTGGCTGCGCAGCAGCCGACACTTCCGGTGCGCTCATCGCCCCTAGCAGTGCCGCCACAAGACACAATACAATCGCAAGCACGGCCTGCCAGGACGGTTTCAAGGCCTTCATGCCAGCCTCCCGCCCATGGCGCGGTCGACGAGACGGCCAGCCAGCCCCACCAACGCAACCAGAAGGGCGGCCACCACGGAGCCCGCCACCAATGCCGACCAGATGTCGATGGTCTGGCTGTAGTAAGCACCGGCGAGCAGCTTGGCGCCGATGCCGGCGACAGCACCTGTCGGCAACTCACCGACGATGGCGCCGACGAGACTCGCCGCCACCGCCACCTTCATCGAGGCTAACAGGAACGGCACCGAGGCCGGCACGCGCAGCTTCCAGAAAGTCTGCGAACGGCTTGCGTTGTAGGTGTGCATGAGGTCGAGGTGCATCAGTTCGGGCGAGCGCAGGCCCTTCACCATGCCGACCGCGATTGGGAAGAACGAGAGATAGGTCGAGATCAGCGCCTTCGGGATAAGCCCGGTGATGCCAACGGCCGCCAGAACCACGATCACCATCGGCGCGATCGCCAGGATCGGTATGGTCTGCGAAGCAATGATCCACGGCATCAGGCTGCGGTCGAGCGTGGTCACATGCACGATGCCGACGGCGATCACGATGCCCAGCACGGTGCCGAAGGCGAAACCGAGCAGTGTCGAGGAGAGTGTCACCCAGGCATGGTAGACGAGACTGCGATTGCTGGTGATCTTGCGTGCAAAAGTGTTCTCGAAGAAATTCTGTGCCACCTGATGCGGCGCCGGCAGTGTCGGCTTGGGTTGCGACAGCGTCTTGCCGATGAATTCGATCGTGCCCGGCGTAGCATTGTTGCGGCTGTCCATGTCGCGCTGGAACGGTGCATTCATCGCCACCGCGCCGACATACCAGATGGCGACGATGATCAACAGGATGGTGGTGACCGGGATGATCTTGGAGCGAAGAGAGTCCATGTCCGGTCAGTCCTCGTAGGAATGACCGGCGCGCAAGCCCTCGCGGACACGCGCCGCGATCGCCAGGAACTCCGGCGTCTCGCGGATATCCAGCGGGCGCTCGCGTGGTAGCGTCGACTCGATCACATCGGTGACACGGCCCGGGCGCGGCGACATCACCACGATGCGGGTCGAGAGATAAACGGCCTCCGGGATGGAGTGGGTGACGAAACAGATCGTTTTGTTGGTCGCCCCCCACAACTGCAGCAACTGCTCGTTGAGATGATCGCGCACGATCTCGTCCAGCGCGCCGAACGGCTCATCCATGAGGAGAAGGTCGGCGTCGAAAGCGAGCGCGCGTGCAATCGAGGCGCGTTGCTGCATACCGCCCGACAGTTGCCAGGGATATTTTTTCTCGAAGCCGGCCAGGTTGACCAGTTCCATCGTGCGTCTTATGCGCTCCGCCTGCTCGGCCTTGGGTAGGCCGATGATCTCCAACGGCAGCGCGACGTTGCGTTCGATGGTTCGCCATGGAAACAGCGCTGCCGCTTGGAACACATAGCCGTAGGCCCGCTTTTCGCGGGCCTGTTCAGGGGTCATGCCGTTAACTGTGATCGAACCGGAGGTCGGTTTTTCGAGATCGGCGATGACGCGCAGGAAAGTCGTCTTGCCACAACCAGATGGTCCGATGAAGGAAACGAATTCACCCTTGCCGATGGTGAGGTCGACATTGGAAAGCGCCTGGACCGGTCCATCATTGGTCTGGAAGGTAAGGCCGAGTTTGCTTGCCGCTACGACGGCTGGCTTTACGGCAGTCATTTGCACCGTGACACTTCCCCCATGACGAAACCGCTATCGTCAGTGACGATAAGCTTCTTTTTGTTTTTCGGGCTTGGCTTGAGAACGAAATCCGCCGGCGCCTTGCCCTCTTCGCCTTCGGCCTCGCATTCGGTCTTCAAAAGCAGGGAGCCATCGCTGTTCGCCTTGGTCTCCTTGATGGCGCAGGCACTGGCCGCCGTCACCAGATCGGTCTTGGTCACCAGCAGCATATCCTCGGCATAGACTTGCTGCCCATCCCTGTTGATGCAACCCGATTTGTTGCCATAGGGCTTCGCAAGATCAATGCCGGCTCCAAGAGCCGGCGCCGCGATGACAGCGGCTGCAGCGACAAGAAAAAGCCGCCGCAAACTCACACCCCCGTCGCCGGAATGCCGGTGCGCTCGACCTTGCGCGGCGAAGTGATTTCCTTCCAGGTCGACAGCGCACGGTTGACTGCGCCATTGGGCTCACGCGCCACGAATTCGCCATGGCCGGCCTTGGTCTTCACTTCGGCTTCCTGGATGGTGAGCTCGCCGCGCGAGAAAACAAAGCGCGGCAGGCCGGTCACCTCGTAGCCCTCGAACACATTGTAGTCGATCACCGACTGCTGGCTCTTGGACGAGATCGTCTTCCTGCGCTTCGGATCCCACACCACGATGTCGGCATCCGCGCCTTCGACGATGGCGCCCTTCCTGGGATACATGTTGAGGATCTTGGCAATATTGGTGGACGTCACCGCCACGAACTCGTTCATGGTCAGCCGACCGGTGTTGACGCCAGCCGACCAGAGCACTGGCATGCGGTCTTCGAGACCACCGGTCCCGTTCGGGATCTTGGTGAAGTCGCCGACACCGAAACGCTTCTGCTGGCTGGTGAACGAGCAATGGTCCGTCGCGACCACCTGCAGCGAACCCGCCTGCAGACCGGCCCAAAGCGAATCCTGATGCAGTTTGTTGCGGAAGGGCGGGCTCATCACGCGGCGCGCAGCATGATCCCAGTCCTTGTTGAAATATTCGGTCTCGTCGAGCACGAGGTGCTGGATCAGCGGCTCGCCATAGACGCGCATGCCTTTCTGGCGCGCTCGCCGGATAGCCTCATGCGCCTGTTCGCAGGAAGTATGCACGACATAGAGCGGCACACCGGCCATGTCGGCGATCATGATGGCGCGGTTGGTTGCCTCGCCTTCGACTTCCGGCGGGCGTGAATAGGCATGCGCCTCCGGTCCGTTGTTGCCGGCGGCCAACAGCTTCTGAGAAAGTGCCGCCACCACATCGCCGTTTTCGGCATGTACCAGCGGCAGCGCCCCCAGTTCGGCGCAGCGCTGGAACGACGCATACATTTCGTCGTCATCCACCATCAATGCGCCCTTGTAGGCCATGAAGTGCTTGAATGAGGTGATGCCCTTGTCTACGACGGTCTTCATCTCGTTGAAGACCTGCTCGCCCCACCAGGTGACGGCCATGTGGAAAGAGAAGTCGCAGGCCGCCTTTGAGGTCTTGTTGTCCCACATCTGCAACGCCTCGAGCAACGACTGCTGCGGCGCCGGCAGGCAGAAATCGACCACCATGGTCGTGCCGCCGGACAGGGCGGCCCGCGTGCCGCTTTCAAAATCGTCTGCTGAATAGGTGCCCATGAAAGGCATTTCGAGATGGGTGTGCGGGTCGATGCCGCCCGGCATCACATAGCAGCCGGAGGCATCGAATTCATGGTCGCCATGCAGGTTCTGGCCGATCGCGACGATCTTGCCGTGCTGGATCAGCACATCGGCCTTCCACGTCCGGTCGGCCGTGACGACGGTGCCGTTCCTGATCACTCTGGTCATATTCAGTTCCCTCGTTTCGTTCGCGCTTCTTGTGAGCTGCGTTCGGTAAGTGATTCAGATCAAGCGACTTTGGACAACAAGTGTATCGATTTGGCCGGAGATCGATGGCTTGTCCTCCAAAGTCGCCTTATTCGACGATCTCCGCAGTCTCTGCCACCGCATGGAACAGCACGTCGCAGCCGGCTGCTGCCCATTCCTTCGAGATGTCCTCGGCCTCGTTGTGCGAAAGCCCGTCAACACAAGGACACATCACCATCGTGGAAGGCGCAACCCTCGCCGTCCAGCAGGCGTCGTGGCCGGCGCCGGAAATGATGTTCATGTGCGAATAGCCGAGCTTCTCCGCCGCCGCGCGCACCCGGGCGACCAGCGTGGGATCGAAGGTGACGGGGTCAAAATGACCGACCGCCTCAACAGAGCAGCCAACACTCAGTTCCCTGGCGATCCTGGCAGCTTCGGTTTCGATCGCGGCACGCATCCGATCGAGCTTCGCCTGTTCCGGCGAACGGATGTCGACGGTGAATACGACGGTGCCTGGAAGCACGTTGCGCGAATTGGGCGCGAACTTGACCTGGCCGATGCCACCGACGGCGCCCGGCTGGTTGTCCATCGCCACCTTCTGCACCATCTCGAAGATACGCGCCATGGCAAGCCCGGCATTGACGCGCAAATTCATTGGCGTCGAACCGGTATGCGCCTCCTTACCGGTCAGCGTGAATTCCAGCCACCACAGGCCCTGCCCGTGCGTGACGACACCGATCTGCTTGTTTTCAGCTTCGAGGATCGGTCCCTGCTCGATATGATATTCGAAATAGGCGTGCATCTTGCGCGCACCAACCTCTTCGTCACCCAGCCAGCCGATGCGCTTCAATTCGTCGCCGAAGATCTTGCCGTCGGGATCCTTGCGCGAATAGGCATAGTCCAGCGTGTGCACGCCGGCAAAGACGCCGGACGCGAGCATCGCCGGTGCAAACCGCGCGCCCTCTTCATTCGTCCAGTTGGTGACGACGATCGGATGCCTGGTCTTGATGCCGAGATCGTTCAGCGTGCGGACGACCTCCAGCCCGGCGAGCACACCGAGTACGCCGTCATATTTGCCGCCTGTCGGCTGCGTATCGAGATGGGAGCCGACATAGACCGGCAGCGCGTCTGGGTCCGTGCCTTCACGACGGGCGAACATGGTACCCATCTTGTCGATGCCAGTCTCCAGACCTGCGGCATCGCACCAGCGCTTGAAGAGATGCCGCCCTTCCCCGTCCGCATCAGTCAGGGTCTGGCGATTGTTGCCGCCGGCAACGCCCGGACCAATCTTGGCCATCTCCATGAGACTGTCCCACAGACGATCGGGATTGATGCGCAGGTTCTCGCCGGGTGCGGCCATTATGGTCCTCTCATTGTCTTTTGACATTGCGGCCGGCGGTTCCCGACGCCGGCCGCAATGTTTGGCTTGCGCCCTAAGGCGCGTTAGTCGACAGCTCTCAAAACCTCGCGCACGTGGTCGATCAGTTCGTTGATCTGGCCCTTGGTGATGATGAGCGGCGGCGACAGCGCTATGATGTCGCCAGTGGTACGGATGAGCGCGCCACGCTCGAATGCCTTCACGAAGGCCGAGAAGGCGCGCTTGGTTGGCTGACCGGCAATCGGTGCGAGCTCGATGGCACCGATCAGGCCGATGTTGCGGATGTCGATGACATTCGGCTCTCCCTTGAGTGAATGCAACGCATCCTCCCAATAAGGCGCGAGTTCCTCGCCACGGGTCAGCAAACCCTCTTCCTTGTAGGTGTCCAGCGTGCCCAGTGCTGCGGCGCAGGCGATCGGATTGCCCGAATAGGTATAGCCATGGAAGAACTCGATCATGTGATCGGGGCCGTTCATGAACGTATCGTGGATTTCCTTGGTCACGAACACCGCGCCCATCGGGATGACGCCGTTGGACACGCCCTTGGCCGTGGTGATGATGTCGGGCGTCACGCCGAAATAGTCGGCGGCGAACGGCGCGCCGAGGCGGCCGAACCCGGTGATGACTTCATCGAAGATCAGCAGGATGCCGTGCTTGGTGCAGATTTCACGCAGGCGCTGCAGATAGCCCTTCGGCGGCAGGATGACGCCGGTAGAACCGGCGACCGGTTCGACGATGACGGCGGCGATGGTCGAAGCATCATGCAGCGTGACGATACGTTCCAGTTCGTCGGCGAGCTCGGCGCCATGTTCCGGAACACCCTTGGTGAAGGCGTTCTTTTCTGGCAGGTGGGTATGGGGCAGATGGTCGACGCCGGTAAGCAGCGTACCGAACATCTTGCGGTTGTTGACGATGCCGCCGACGGAGATGCCGCCGAAGTTGACGCCGTGATAACCGCGCTCGCGGCCGATCAGGCGGAAGCGAGAGCCATTGCCCTTGGCGCGATGATAGGCGATCGCCATCTTGAGCGCGGTGTCGACCGATTCCGAGCCGGAATTGGTGAAGAAGACATGGTCCATCCCCTTGGGCGCGATGTCGACCAGCCGGTTTGCCAGTTCGAACACGATCGGATGGCCCATCTGGAAGGCAGGCGCGTAGTCGAGTTCTGCTGCCTGGTTCTGGATCGCCTCGGTGATCTTCGGACGGCAGTGGCCGGCATTGACGCACCAGAGGCCGGCGGTGCCATCGAGGATCTTGCGACCGTCAGAGGCCGTGTAATGCATGTCCTTGGCGGCAACCAGCATGCGCGGCGCCTGCTTGAACTGCCGGTTCGCCGTAAACGGCATCCAGAATGCACTGAGATCGTTCGGCGTTACCTTGAGCCGATTGGACATGACCAAGCCTTTCCTTTCACTGCTTCGTTTCGGTGCGGCCAACGCTTGGTCTTCGGCGCGTTTTCATGCTACGCAAATTTTTGACCGGATGGACAAACGTTAGCACCGCCATGGTGACGGTCAAGGGATTACTAGCGGAAATGCCGCATTCGAAGCGCGCTCCACAGCCCAGCAAAAACTGGTCCAGACAATTGGTCCAGTTTGTCTTGAACGCCTTGTCTTACAAAGGGCTTTTGACGACATGAACGCCCCTGCCCCGCGCCGTACACGTATCCAGCAGGAAAAGCGTGAGCTGATCCTTGAGGCTGCGCTCGAAGTGTTCTCCACCCACGGTTTCCGCGGGGCGACGATCGACCAGATCGCCGAAGCAGCGGGCATGTCGAAACCGAATCTGCTCTACTATTTCCGCCGCAAGGAAGAAATCCACGAAACACTGATCCAGCGCCTGCTCGACACCTGGCTGGGGCCTCTGCGCGAACTCGACGATGTCGGCGACCCCCTTACGGAGCTGCGCAGCTATATCCGCCGCAAGCTGGAGATGGCGCGCGACTATCCGCGCGAGAGCCGGCTGTTCGCCAACGAGATCCTGCAAGGAGCGCCGCGCATTATGCCGCTGCTGGAGGGTGAGCTGAAAAGCCTTGTCGAGGAGAAGGTCGCCATCATCAAGGGCTGGATGCGCGCCGGCAAGATCGTGCGCACCGACCCCTGGCATCTGATCTTCTCGATCTGGGCCACCACGCAGCATTACGCCGATTTCGATGTGCAGGTGCGCGCGGTGCTTGGACCCGACCTTGGCGGCGACGGCCGCTTCGAAGATGCAGCACGCTTCCTGGAGCAGCTTTTCCTCGACGGGCTAAAGCCGAAGAACATCGCCGGCTGACTCCTGCCGTCATTTCGGTCTCCCGGCGTTCCCTCCCTCAGCAAGTGGAAACTTGCCTCTGCGCCGTTGACCTTGCCGGCAATCGTGCGAAGTAATGCGCGTGGGGCATAGAGGATATTGCATGGAACACGCTGCCACCGCTGGCGATGCCCAACTGATCATTGCCGCACTGGCCGGCATCGCCGCCATCGTCCTCCTGATAAGTTGGCTTAAACTCCATCCTTTCCTGTCCCTGTCCATCGGCGCGCTCGGCGTTGGTCTCGCCGCCAATCTTGGCGCCGCGGCCTCCGTCGCTTCCTTCACCAAGGGCTTCGGCACGACCATGGCCGGTGTCGGCCTCCTGATGGGACTGGGGGCGATGTTCGGCAAGCTGCTGGCTGACTCCGGCGGCGCTGACCGTATCGTCGACACGCTGGTGGGGCGGTCCAGGCCCGAGATGTTGCCGTGGACGATGGGACTGGTAGGCGCCATCATCGGCCTGCCGATGTTCTTCGAGATCGGCCTCGTGCTGCTGATGCCGGTGATATTGCTGGTCAGCCAGCGGTCCGGTCAGTCCATCGTCAAGATTGCCATTCCGACACTTGCCGGCCTCTCCGCCATGCACGGTCTTGTGCCGCCCCATCCCGGCCCCCTCGTTGCTGTCAGCACGCTCGGCGCGAATCTTGGCCTGACGCTCGGCCTCGGCGTGCTCATAGCCATCCCGACCGTCATCATCAGCGGACCTATCTTCGCCACCCTCGCCGATCGCTGGGTCAATGTTCCGACACCGGAATTGTTCGGGCAAGCAGGGGGCGGTCAGCATGCGGCGGCCACGCAACCTAGCTTTGCCACGGCGGTCACCGCGATCCTGCTTCCCGTCGTGCTCATGCTCGCCCGCGCCATATCGGAAGTCATTGCGCCCGGCTCCAAGGCCCTGCTTCCATCCGCCCTGCACGTTCTGGGCGAGCCGCTGATCGCATTGGGAATTGCCGTGATTGCCGGCGCCTTGATGTTCCGGATGCCCAAGGCGGCCGTGGCTCATAGTCTCGAAACCTCGCTGGGCCCCATCGCAGGCATTCTCCTCGTGGTCGGCGCCGGCGGTGGCTTCAAGCAGGTCCTGGTCGACACCGGCATCGGCGCGGTCATCGCCAATGCCATCACCGGCAGTGGCCTGCCGGTGATGTTCCTGGCCTGGTTCGTCGCAGTGCTTGTGCGCATCGCCACCGGCTCGGCAACTGTCGCAACGGTGACGGCGGCTGGCATCCTGGCGCCGGTGGCGGCCGGCCTGCCTCCTGCCCAGGGTGCGCTGATGGTTCTTGCCATCGGCTCCGGCTCGCTCTTCCTCTCGCATCTCAACGACGCCGGCTTCTGGCTGGTGAAGGGCTATCTCAACATGGACATCACCCAGACGCTGAAGACCTGGACGATGATGGAGTGCATCATTTCCGTCTGCGGCCTCATCGGCGTCCTGATCCTCGGAGCTTTCCTGTGAGCCCTCTTGTCGTCATCGTCATGGGCGTATCGGGCTGCGGCAAATCGACGATCGCCGGCCTGGTGGCGGAGCGACTGCACTGGGACCTGCTTGAGGGCGACGAGCTGCACCCGAAGGCCAATGTCGAGAAGATGAGCCATGGCATCCCGCTCGACGACAACGACCGCCGCCCCTGGCTAGAGGCCATCGCACGCTGGATCGAGGACCGCATCCAGTCCGGGCGTCCCGCCCTTGTCACCTGTTCCTCGCTCAAGCGATCCTACCGCGACATCCTGCGCGGTAAGAACTCAAAAGGCGTCGTCGCCTTTGCGCACCTCTCCGGCTCGCGTGAGCTCCTCATGGAGCGCATGAAAGCCCGCAAGGGTCATTTCATGCCAGCCAGCCTGCTCGATTCGCAGCTCGCGACATTGGAACCCTTGCAACCGGATGAGGCCGGCATCGTCATCGACATCGGCGATATCCCGACCGAAGAAGCGGATCAGGTCATCGAACGCCTGCATCTTGCCTGAGAAAGCGTGCGTCTCGCCTTGCACCCAACCTGCCCGCATGCAGAATTAGCAGCCGTGCATATAGGGGGAAAATGATGCGCCTGACACTGCTCGCCGCCAGCCTGGCCATAGCCTCTTCCTTGGTAGCGCCGGCTTCAGCCGCCGACACGAAGGTTCCGGCGGCCGCACAGGGCACTTGGGCCGAAGCCGGCAAATGCAGCAGCAGCAGCACGGTCACCTTCACCGCCAACACGCTGCAATACAAAGGACAGCAAGCTCAGGCTGTCTTCTTCGCACCGAAGGAAAGCCCGCGTGGCTACGGCGCCATCCACTACAAGCAGGAAGGCAACGTCGACAATTTCGAATATGCCGACGACAAGGACCAGATGCTTTACAACCCGGAAGGGTTCGGCATGGGCAAACCGGTGCTCTACAAGCGCTGCGCCGGCGCATCCGCGTCAACTGCTTCCGGTAACAAGGGCGCAGCCGGACAGGTAGAAAACCGTTGTGGCTGGCTGGTCAACCCGACACCTGGCAACTGGTGGCTGGTCGACAAGGACGCGATGTGGGTATTCGCAACGCAAGGCAATGCCGAAGGTGCCGGGGCCGCCGGCATGGACAAGCTGCCGGATTTCGATCCGACCCAATACGTCAATTCAAACGGCAACTATGGCTATGGCTGCGCCTGTGTGAAACTCATCACCGACCCGGCGACCAAATCGGTGAAGAGCATCATCGGTGGCAAGACCCTGCCTCTGGCCACCTGCAGGAAGGACAAGAGCCTGCCACCCGAGAGCAAATTGTAGGCGTCAGCCAGCGCCGGCAATGACCATCAGAAGACCGCCGGCCAGCGTGATGTTGACGAGCGTGAAATAGAGATGGGGGTCGCGCTCTCGCCCCTCAAAAAGAAACAGGTTGTGGTAGAGCGCGGTTGCCAGCGCCAGGAAAACGATCAGCGCCAGCGCCGCTGGGACGACCCAGAAACCGAGGACGAGCAGCAGGCCACCGAACAGCTGAACCGCGAAGCCGGCAGCCATGACGGGTGCTGGCAGCAGCCACCCGTAATTGGTGGCGCCGGACCTGCGTTCGTTGAAACGGGCGATGTTGCGGACGCCCGCGATCAGGAAGAACGCGCCAAAGATGCACCGTCCGATCAGCATCAAGGTTTCCATGCCATCCCTCCCCCGGGCATTCGAAGCAGCACTGAGCACAGCGCCTTGTTTTGACGCAATTCCGGACGCAAGACCGCTACGCACTTTTGCTGGAATTACTCTCGACCTTGAAGCGTTCTCCCGGCACGCGGTCAAGCCTGCAGCGAATTTGCGATCAGCGTCAGGATGGCGCCGGCCAGCGCAACATTGCCGACGACGCCGTTGATCTTGGCGACGCGGTCCGGCCCCGGCTGGTAGTCCCAGAAATTGTGGAACATCGGCGTGGCAGCAATCAGGAACAGCAACAGCAACGCCGCCGAGGCTGCGGTGCAGGCACCGGCGATCAGCAGGGCACCAGCGATAGCCTGCACCACGATACCCAGCCAAAGCACCGTTGGCGCCTGCGGCACGCCGCGCGCGCTCATGAGCTGTGCCACGAATGCACGGTTCAGGATGTTGCGGATGCCAGCAAAAATGAAGGCTCCGCCCAGGAGAAGGCGTCCAACAAACAGAATCTCTTTGTGAAAATCGACAAGCATCTTTTTGATCCCCAAAAGAAAAACAGGGTGCACCCACCTGCACCCTGTTCGAGCTACAGCTCTGATATCAGGCAGCCTTGGCGGTCGGCATCGGGTGGACGGCGTGGAACGTCACACATAGCCGGTTCCAGGTGTTGATCATGGAAACCGCCACTGTCAGCTTGACCAGTTCTTCCTTGGAGAAATGCTTGAGCCCCTCTTGGTAGAGTTCGTCCGGCACACCGGCATCGGCAATCCTGGTAACCGTCTCCACCCATTTGAAAGCCATACGCTCGCGTTCGGTGAACAGCGGTGATTCCTTCCAGGCGGCGACAAGATAGAGACGCTGCTCGCTCTCGCCGTCCTCGCGTGCCTCGCGGCTGTGCATCTCGACGCAATAGGAGCAGCCATTGATCTGGGAGGCACGCAGCTTGATGAGATGCAGAAGACCCTTGTCGAGCCCGCACTCTTCAACCGCCCTGTTCAGGCTGACGACATATTTCATCAGTTGCGGAGCCTCGGCGAAGAAATCCAGCCTGGGTTGCATGATCGGTCCTTTCCTGGGGTTACCGGTTATTGTTTGGAAGCGGCTTTCTGCGGTCGCGCATGCTGTGCGGCGAAGGCGCAGCTGGCTTTGACGACGCGCGGGTCGGCATCAGCCATGAATTCGGCGACAATGCTGGAAAGCTTCTCTGCGGCGAGCGCCGCTCGGTAGGCGCGCTCGGCACGCAGCATGGCTGCATTGATGCCGCACGGCTGCACGTAGGCAGACGCATCTATCCTGGCAGGACTGTTTCGGCGGATCTCGCCGCAACGGAAGGCAGGGCGCGGACCTTCAACCGCCAGCACGATGTCGAGCATCGAGATCTTTTCCGGCACTCGAGCCAGCCGATATCCGCCGGTTGGACCAGGCACGGATTCCAGGATGCGAGCAGCCGTCAGCGCCTGCAGATGTTTCAGCAGATAGCTTGGAGAAAGGCCGAAAGCCTCAGCCAAGGCAGAGCCAGGCATGGTCGCCCCGCCCTCAAGGCCGGCGAGCATTGCCGCGGAATGGATCGCGGCTTCAACGCCTTCACTCAGCTTCATGGTTGCCTTCCTTAATCATGGATAATTTATATCGTGGATATTTCTTATCGTCAACCTACGCATGAAAAAAGCGGTGCATCGCTGCACCGCTTTTTGTTCGCCAGTATCTATTCGGCAGCAACCTTGGCCATCGGGTTGTTGGGATGTGTCGTCCAGTTGGCATAGACAGGCTCAACCGTCTTGCCGGTGCGCTGGTCGAGCGTGCCGGCAGCCAGCGGCACCATGGTGATGCAGCCGTCGACCGGGCAGACATTGACGCACAGGTTGCAACCGACGCACTCGTCTTCCATCACCTCGAAATGGCGCGCGCCATCGACCATCGCGGTGATCGCCTGGTGCGACGTGTCTTCGCAGGCGATGTGGCAGCGGCCGCACTTGATGCAGGCATCCTGGTCGATATGCGCCTTGGCAATATAATTGAGGTTGAGATACTGCCAGTCGCTCACATTGGGTGTGGCACGCCCGATGATGTCATCAAGCGAACGGTGCCCCTTCTCGTCCATCCAGTTTTCCAGGCCGGCGATCATTTCCTGCACGATCTTGAAACCGTAGGTCATCGCCGCCGTGCAGACCTGCACATTTCCGGCACCCAGGGCCAGGAACTCGGCCGCGTCACGCCAGGTGGTGATGCCACCTATGCCGGAGATCGGCAGGCCACGCGTTTCCGGATCACGCGCGATCTCGGCAACCATGTTCAGCGCGATGGGTTTCACCGCCGGACCGCAATAGCCGCCATGGCTGCCCTTGCCGTCGATCGAAGGCTCCGGCGAGAAGCTGTCTAGGTTGACCGAGGTGATCGAGTTGATGGTGTTGATGAGGGACACCGCATCGGTGCCACCGGCATTGGCCGCACGTGCCGGCTTGCGAATGTCGGTGATGTTGGGCGTCAGCTTGGTGATCACCGGCATGCGCGTGTATTGTTTGCACCAGCGGACCACCATCTCGATGTATTCTGGCACCTGGCCAACCGCCGCACCCATGCCGCGCTCGCTCATGCCGTGCGGGCAGCCGAAATTGAGCTCGATGCCGTCTGCCCCGGTTTCTTCTACCAGCGGCAGGATCGCCTTCCAGCTTTGTTCCTCGCAGGGAACCATGATCGAGGCGATCAGCGCGCGATCCGGCCAGTTCTTCTTTACCTGCTTCATTTCACGCAGGTTGGTCTGCAGGTCGCGGTCGGTGATCAGCTCGATGTTGTTGAGACCAAGCAGCCGGCGATCAGCGCCCCAGATCGCGCCGTAACGCGGTCCGTTGACGTTGACCACCGGCGGGCCTTCCTCGCCCAATGTCTTCCAGACCACGCCGCCCCAGCCCGCCTTGAAGGCACGCTCGACATTGTAGGCCTTGTCGGTCGGCGGCGCGGACGCCAGCCAGAACGGATTGGGTGACTTGATGCCGACAAAATTGTTGCGGATGTCCGCCATGGCTTCTTACTCCGCGCTTCGGGAAAAGAATGTTGTGTTGCGATCGACGGTACGGCGCGGATCGGCGCCGGCGTCACGGGCATGCTTGACGAGTTCGGTCCAAAGCACAGCGCCAGCAATGGTCTCGGCGCCTAGCTTGCCGATCTTCGCTTTCACCAGATCAAACAGCTGCCCCATTGTAACGAGCTGCTCCGCTTCCGCTTTTTCGAACCTGATGGAAAAGGCCTGTTCGATGGCCTCGACCATCTCGACCTCGTCGCCGTCACCCCAAAGACCCAAGGAATTTGCCTTGTGGAGAAACGGCTGATTCATCGTCAGCCCATCAGTGTCCGATGGATGCTTTCGGCAGCGTCGCGTCCTGCGGCAACGGCCGAGACGGTGAGGTCTTCGCGACTGTCGATCACGCAGTCGCCACCTGCCCAGACCTTGGTCAGAGAAGTGCGCCCCTCGCCGTCGACCTTGATGCGACCATTCTCAAGCGTGATTGCCTGGCCACTGCCGTTCAGTGCCGCCGGCACGAAGGACTGCCCGATTGCCTTGAACACCTGATCGGCGGCGAGCCTCAGCATTTCGCCGGTGCCGACGAGCTTGCCGTCCTTCATCGCGGTGTATTCGAGTTCGATCGCAATCGCCCTGCTGCCGTCGGCAATAACCTTCTTGGGCTGCAGCCAATGCCGGATGGTGACACCATTGGCGGCCGCGAGATCCTGCTCGAATTCCGAGGCATTCATGTCTTCCTTGCCACGGCGGTAGCAGATCGTCACTTCTTCCGCGCCGAGCAGCTTCGACTGTACGGCCGCATCGACTGCCGTCATGCCGCCGCCAATGACGACGACACGGCGACCAACAGGCAGGCTGCCGAGGTCGCTCGCCTGACGCAGTTCGGCGATGAAGTCGACCGCATTGGCGACGCCGTCGCTGTCCTCGCCTTCGGCGCGCAGCGCATTGACGCCGCCCATCCCCATGCCGAGGAACACGGCATCGTACTGTTTGGTCAGATCGGAAAGCTGGTAGTCGCGGCCCAGCGCCTTGCCATTCTCGATCGCGATGCCGCCGATCGCGGTCACGTAGTCGACTTCGGCCTGGGCGAAATTGTCGACGCTCTTATAGGCAGCAATGCCATATTCATTCAGGCCGCCCGATTTCGGCTTCGCCTCGAGCACGGTCACGTCATGGCCATGGCGCGCAAGCCGATGTGCGGCTGCAAGCCCGGCAGGCCCGGCGCCAACGACGGCGACTTTCTTGCCTGTCGACTTGGCGCGGCTGTAGAACTGCTTGCCCTCTTCCATTGCCACATCCGTGGCATAACGCTGCAATCGGCCGATCTGCACCGGCTTGCCCTCAGCGGTTTCACGCACGCAGACTTCTTCGCACAGCGTCTCCGTCGGGCAGACGCGGGCACACATGCCGCCGAGGATGTTCTGGTCGAAGATGGTCTTGGCGGAACCGAGCGCATTGCCGGTCGAAATCTGCCGGATGAACATCGGGATATCGATGGATGTCGGGCAGGCCTGCATACACGGCGCATCGTAACAGAAGTAGCAGCGGTCGGATTCGACCAGCGCCTCATGATGATCGAGCGGCGGATGCAGATCGGAAAAATTGTCGGCATAAACGTCGGGCGACAGCCGGCCGCCGGCTATGCCTTCCTTGAAATGACCTGTCGTCATTCCGGTTCCCCATTGTTGTGGTTTTGAAGGAAGGCTAGCACGTTTTATTTTTTTATCAATTGGTCAATTTTCGAGTTAAACGCCTGAAAAATCACGAAAATAACATGACTTTTCTAGTCATGATTTAACTCTGATATTTGCTGCGCTGCAAAATTTTCTTCGTTGCTGTCGAAAACACACCCGCTGTTTCGTCTTATGATTGTCGGCAGCAGATCCTACTCCGATCGCCGGCGCGAATGATCAGGAATGCAAAGGAGAACGACATGCCCAATTCTGCTAAATCCTTCTTCTGGTACGAATTGATGACGACAGACCTCGATGCCGCTGAAGCCTTCTACTCTGCCGTAGTTGGCTGGCGCACCGAACCGTTTGACAAGGCGCCCGGTTCGCCGCGCTACATCGTCGTCAATGCAGGCGATCGCGGCGTCGGCGGCCTGATGACGCTCCCGGAAGAAGCCGCCAGGATGGGCGTTCCGACAGCCTGGATGGGTTACTTTCCTACCAAGGATATCGATGCTTCGGTCGAAGCCTTGAAGGGAGCCGGCGGTACTGTCCATCGACCGGTCGATGATATCCCCGGCGTCGGCCGTTTTGCCGTGGTCGCCGATCCGCAAGGGGCGGCGTTCATGTTCCTGGAACCGAATGGTCCCGACCAGCCCCCGGTCCCGCTGAACACCCCGGGCCATATTGGTTGGCATGAGCTCTACACGAGCGATTGGCAGAAAGCCTTCGACTTCTATTCGGACCAGTTCGGCTGGGTGAAGGACGAGCCCTTCGACATGGGTCCCATGGGCATCTATCAGCTCTTTTCCGTCGATGGCGAACGTGCAGGCGGCATGATGAACAAGCCCGAACAGATTCCCGTGCCGGTCTGGCTTTTCTACTTCAACGTCGCCGCTATCGACGCCGCCGCCAAACGCGTCACCGACAATGGCGGCAAGGTGGTCATGGGACCGATGGAAGTGCCCAACGGTCAATGGATCGTGCAATGTACGGATCCGCAGGGAGCTTATTTTGCGCTCCTGGCGCCGAACCGCTGAGCGACGACGCCGGCAGGAGGTACACCACGCCTCCTGCCGACATTGCTACCCGCGCAGTCGTTCCTGATTGCCGTCGAACAGCGGCACCGGCTGCATGCGGGCAGCATGGCGGCGGCCAAGATATTCGATCTCGAAGCCGTCGCTCTCGTCCGCGATCTCCTTCGGCACATAGCCCATCGCCACCGACGCACCAGAATGGTGGGCGTAGCCTCCTGAGGTCACCCACCCGCGGACAGCACCGCCATGCCAGATCGGCTCGTCGCCGATCACATCCGCATCGACGGCATCCACGACAAAGCTTCGCAGCCTCAACGTCCCGCCGGACGCACGTTCGGCCGCAGCAGCTTTCTTGCCGATGAACTCCGCAGGTTTCGAATAGGCGACAAAGCGGTCAAGCCCAGCCTCCAGGGGTCCATAGATCGGCCGGTACTCACGTGCCCACGATCCATAGTTCTTCTCAAGTCGCAGTGCATTGAGCGCGCGCGAACCGAACAGGCCGATGCCGAATTCCTCACCTGCCGACAGCAGCGTTTCTAAGACATGGCGCTGGTACTCGGGCGCCATCCAGATTTCGTAGCCCAGATCACCGGTATAACTCACGCGACCGACCAGACACGGCGCCATGCCGATATCGAGCTGCCTGATGTCCATGAATTTGAAGGCGGCAGCCGACACATCGGCATGGATAACCTTGGCCAGGACGTCCCGTGCAAACGGTCCGGCAATCGACAGGCCGACACGGCTCAATCCGAGGGCCTCGATCCGCACCGAGCCGTCACCGGGCAGATGCCGCTCGAACCAGCGCATGTGATATTGTTCTGCCACGCCCGATCCAGCGATGAACCATTCCGCATCTTCATCGGGACCCGCACCCAGATTGGCGAGTGAAAAATCGCCGATCAGCTTGCCGTCTTCCTTCAGCATCGGCGCAAGCGTGATGCGTCCTGCCGCTGGCAATTTGCAGGCAAGCAATGCGTCGAGCCAGGTCTCCGCGCCCTCTCCCTTCACCCTATACTTGGCAAAGGAGGAGATTTCGCACAGGCCGACGCGCTCACGAACCGCCCTTACTTCGGCGGCAACGTGCTCAAAGTCCGTCGAACGCCGCCAGGAGAATTCATCGCGCACGCCGTCGGGCGCGTACCAGAGCGGCACCTCCAGCCCATAGGATGCACCGAACTGAGCGCCGTGCACGGCGAGTTGATCATAGATCGGCGTCGTCTTCAGACCGCGTCCCGCCGGCAGTTCCTCATTGGGGAAACGAATGGAGAAACGGCGCGAATAATTCTCGCGCACCTTGGCGTTCGTATAGGTCATCGAAGCCCAATCGCCATAGCGCGCGACATCCATGGCAAAGATGTCGGCGCCAGGGTCGCCATGCATCATCCAGTTCGCGAGTGCCAGGCCGACACCACCGCCCTGGCTGAATCCCGCCATGACGCCACAGGCGGCCCAGAAGCCCGGCAATCCGCGCACCGGACCGACGAGAGGATTGCCGTCGGGCGCGAAAGTGAACGGGCCGTTGATGATCTGCTTTATGCCGGTATTCTGGAACGCCGGGAAATGCCGAAACCCAACTTCCAGCGACGGCGCAATGCGGTCGATATCGGGCTCCAGCAGTTCGTGGCCGAAATCCCATGGCGTCGCCCGCTCCGACCACGGCTTGCCGGCCTTCTCATAGGTGCCCATGAGCATGCCGCCGCGTTCCTGGCGCAGGTAGAGTTCACCGTCGAAGTCGACGGCATGCATGATCTCGGTGCCGGTCTTCTTGTTCCAGGCTGCGACCTCAGGCATGTCCTCGGTGATGAGATACATGTGTTCCATGGCGAGCACCGGCAGTTCCAGCCCGACCATCCTGCCGACTTCACGCGCCCACAGACCACCGGCATTGACGACATGTTCGGCCACCACCTCGCCTTTGTTGGTGATGACACGCCAAAGGCCGTCAGGTCGGCGCACGATGTCCTCGACCTTGGTGAAGCGCTCGATCCCCGCTCCCAGCTTGCGCGCCGCCTTGGCATAGGCATGAGTGACGCCGGAGGGATCCAGGTGGCCGTCCTCCTTGTTGTGGATGGCACCGACGAATTGGCCAGGATCGATCAGCGGCATCAGCTCTGCCGCTTCGCGGGGCGAAATCTCTTCCAGCTCGATGCCGAGATAACGCCCCTTTGCCACCATGTTGCGCAGCCAATCCATGCGCGCCTCGGTAGCCGCCAGGAAAACACCCCCGGTCAGATGCACGCCGGTTGCCTGCCCGGACAGCTCCTCGATCTCCTTGTAGAGGCTGATCGTGTATTTCTGCAGCTTCGCAACGTTGGGGTCGCCGTTGATCGTATGCATGCCACCTGCAGCATGCCAGGTGGAGCCGGATGTCAGCTCGTTCCGCTCGATAAGCACGACATCGGTCCAGCCTGCACGAGCGAGATGGAACAGCACCGAGCAGCCGACAACACCGCCCCCTATGACCACGACCTTTGCATGCGACTTCATTGCTCTTCCTGACAATTCAACAGGTTGTAGGGAGTTGGAGAATCTTCGCGGGAGGAAGTTGAATCAGTTTCGCAAGTCGGCGCGTGGCGATCACGGATCGCCGGCTCCGATCTCCTCCTTGCGCCTGGCGATGTAGGCCTCCAGAGCCTCGCGCCGGGCGGCATCCATCGGCGGCTGCACATATTCGACCAGCGCCTTTTTCCAAAGCCTGGTCGCACGCTGCGTCGCATCGAGGGCGCCGGCTTCCGTCCATGCTTCGTAGTTCTGCCAGTTGGACAGCGGCGGCTGGTAGAAGGCGGTGGCATAGCGTTCCAGCGTATGCGGTTCACCAAAGAAATGCCCACCGGTCGGCACGCCCGCCAGCGCGTCCAGCGCCAGTTCACCGTCATCGACGACGATCGGGCGCAGGAATTCCATCATGTGCTGGATCATCTCGATATCGATGATGAACTTCTCATAAGAAGCGGTCAGGCCACCCTCCTGCCAGCCGGCCGCATGGTAGACGAGATTGCCATGACCGAGTACGGCACCCCACAACGCCATCAGCGTCTCATAGGCGCCCTGCGCATCGGCGGCGTTGGAGGCCGAGCCCGGCGTGGTGCGATAGGGCAGATTGTATCGTCGCGCCAACTGTCCCGAAGCGATGTTGGCCTTGGTGTTTTCCGGCGTACCGAAGGCCGGCGCACCTGAGCGCATGTCGACATTGGAGGTAAAGGCGCCATACACCACCGGACAGCCTGGACGAACCAGTTGTGCAAGTGCAATCCCGAACAGGGCCTCTGCATTCTGTTGAGCCAACGCTCCGGCCAGCGTCACCGGGCTCATCGCTCCCATCAGGGTGAACGGGGTCACGCAGGCGGATTGGCCGAACTCGGCCATGGTCATCAGCCCCTCCGCCATCATCTCGTCGAAGCGCCGCGGTGAATTGACCGAGATGACGGTACCGACACCGGGATCCTCGGCGACCTGCTCAAGCGAGAGCCCACGCGAAATCGCCATCATCGTGATGCCATCCAGCGCCCTGCCCCGGCCGATGGCCGAGACATGGAACGGTTTGTCGGTCAGCGTCAGATTGGCGAAGTAAGTATCGAGATGACGCGTGTTCGCCGACAATTCGATGGGCGCACAGACCTGGTTGCCCAGCATGTGAATGCAGTTGAAATGTTGGGCAAGGCTGACCAGCTCGTGATAGTCGCGGAGATTGCCGGCGCGGCGACCACGCTCGAAATCGTGCACGTTGGGCGGCCCGGCGACCAGCGTGAAATTGATGATGTTGCCACCGAACGTCAGTTGGCGGGCTGGATTGCGGGAAGCCAGCGTGTAGGATGACGGCGCCGTCTTCAGCGCTTCGGCTATCAGCCCCCGGTCGAGCCGCACCGTCATGGTGCCGTGATCGACATCCGCTCCGGCATTTTGAAACACCTCAAGCGCGCGACGGTTCATCACCTCGATGCCGAGGTTTTCCAGGATATGCAGCGACGCGTCGTGGATTGCTTCGACCTGATCGGCAGACAGCAGTGCCATTGGCGGATAGGGATTTTCCACCCGGCGAGGCGGCAGTTGCGGGATCGGTGCCCCGGCCCTGGAATGGACGCGTTCTGCGCTGCGTCTGGCGCGAAGTGCGGTCATGCCGCATCAGAACGCCATTTGGCCTATCTCACTATCAAGAATACGCCACATGCAGACGAGATTTTATCTCCAGCGTCATTTTCTCGAAGAAAGTAAACTAAAAACGACACTTTCCGTCGAAAAATCTACAGACCTCTGTCTGTGCCTTGCATTCGCCCAACAGGTTAAGAAGCGGCGCAAGACTCCTTTTATGATTTGCGACTAATGCTTTCGCCATGCGTGCGTACAGTTTTAGTCGAGTTTTAGCGGTCGGTTTCGTGCTGGTGCTTGGCGCCTGTGCGACGGCGCCAAACCGCATCAATGATGTGTGCGCGGTGTTCGACCAGCGCGACGGCTGGTTCAATGACTGGCGCTCGTCGGCGGAACGCACCCAACGGAAATACGGCATTCCAGTGCATGTGCTGATGGCAACCGTGCGCAAGGAATCCGGTTTCAACAGCAACGCCCGTCCGCCACGCACCAAGCTGCTTGGTTTCATCCCCTGGACACGCGTCTCCAGCGCTTATGGCTATTCGCAGGCGCTCGACGGCACCTGGAGCCAGTACCGACGCGAAAGCGGCAACTTCACCGCGAGCCGCACCAATTTCGCCGACGCCGTCGATTTCGTCGGCTGGTACCACACCAAGACAGTCGACACCTATGGTGTCGCGCGCGACGACACCTACAACCTCTACCTCGCTTATTACATGGGCTGGGGTGCCTACAAGCGCGGAGACTGGCGCGGCAACAGCGGCATCCAACGCTATGCGCGTGATGTATCGGCCATGGCTGACCGCTATCGTGGTCAGCTGCAAAGCTGCCGCTAAGCCTGTGGCCTGCTAGCGGCCACGGCTATCTGGGTTTCCGGCCGAACACCCGCACATATTCCTCTTCACCGCCATCGGCGAGCGCCTTGGCCTGCTTGATCCACTCGTCGCGTTCGGAGCGTCCCAGCAGCATCAGGCGTTTGTCGACCCACTCCCGCTCGGTTTCGGACCAACCGGCGATCTGCGCAAAGCGATAGACGCCGAAATCGTTCAAAACGATCTCGATCTGCGGCCCGATGCCGACGATCAGCTTGAGATCGTCGGGTTGGGAAGGTCGCACCATGCCGGCCGGCCGGCCGACATCGGCGGGATCGATGGGCTCGGCCGGAGTTTCGACGGGGGCTGATACAACACTCTTGCCTGCAGCGATTTTGGCCGGCTTGGCCCCGGCCTTCGCTTTGGCACGCTTTGCAGAGATGGCTCTCTTCGGCGTTTCAGCCGCCTTGGTGGCAACCTTCCTGGTCGCCGGCTTTTCCGCCGCAGCCGCTTCAGCGGGGAGTTCGGCTGGGATCGCCTTCTTCACCGTCCTGGTGGATTTGCGAGCAAGCGCAGCCTTGCGGACTGCCTTGCCGTCGCCGGCCACCGCGACACCGTCCACAACCCCTGCGGCGTCGTCCGGTATGCCTTCCAGCGCGGCATGTTCCTTGTCGAAACGGATCACCGGCTCCATGGTCGCCAGGACTTCGTCGGATAGCCAGCAGAGGCTCCTGTGGCCACCCCCGAGTTCCTTCAGCGGCGGTACTTCCTTTTCGCAGCGGCCGTCAGGAACAAGATGTTTGTAGCGGCAGCGTGTCTGGAATGGGCATCCGCTCGGCGGGTTCATCGCCGAGGGGATGTCGCCTTCCAGCACAATGTGTTTCTTCACCACCGAGGTGTCGGCGATCGGGATCGCCGACAGCAGCGCTTCGGTATAGGGGTGATAGGGTGGCGAGAAGATCTGGTCAGTCGTGCCCTGTTCGACAATGTGGCCGAGATACATGACGACGACACGGTCGGCGATGTATCGTACCACCGACAGATCGTGGCTGATGAACAGCATCGTCGTCTTGTTCTTGCGCTGAATGTCCATCAACAGCTCGGTGACGGCCGCCTGCACCGAAACGTCGAGCGCCGAGACAGGCTCATCCGCCACAACCACCTTGGCCGACCCGGCAAAGGCACGCGCCACGCCGATGCGCTGTTTCTGACCGCCGGAAAGCTGTCGCGGCTTGCGCTCGGCGAACGCCCTTGGCAGCTTCACGAGATCGAGCAGTTCCAGCATGCGCTGCTTGCGATCGGCCACGGTCTTGCCGACCTTGAATTTCTCCAGCGTACGGATGATCTGCGACCCGACCGTGTGGCTGGGGTTCAGCGTATCGAACGGGTTCTGGAACACCATCTGGATGGCCGACACCGTGTCGACGTTGCGCTTCTCGATGCCAGTGGACTGGATCTCGCTGTTGCCGAGCGTCACCTTGCCGGAGCTCGCCGTCTCCAGACCGAGCAGCACCTTGGCCAGCGTCGACTTTCCGCAGCCGCTTTCGCCGACGATGGCAACGGTTTCGCTTTCGCGAGCCTCGAAGCTGATCGTCTCGTTGGCTTTGACCGTGCGGCCCTCACCACCGCCGAACACACCGCCGGCACCGACGTGATAATACTTCTTCAGGTCGTCGATCTTGAGGACCGGCGCACCGGGCTTGACCGGCTCCGCGGATTTCTTCGCGCCTGGCGGCAACGCTGCCCAGTCGATCTCCTCGAAGCGCACGCAGCGCGAGAAATGCCCTTCGTGACCCTCGACGTCGATCATCGGGATTTCTGCTGCGTTGCACACGCCTTCGACGAAGTGGTGGCAGCGCGGTCCGAAATTACAACCCTTCGGACGTTCATGCGGCAGGGGCAACTGGCCGGGAATGGCGATCAGTGGCCTTTCATTCTTGTCGGCGCCGGGCAGCGGGATCGAGCGGAACAACCCTTGCGTATAGGGGTGCCGCATGCGGTCGAACACATCCTTGATCTTGCCCGTTTCGACTGCCTCGCCAGAATACATCACCGTGATCTTGTCGCAGGTCTCCAGGATCAGCCCCAGATTGTGCGACACAAAGATCATCGAGGTGCCGAATTGCTGGCCGAGTCCCTTCACCAGTTCGACGATGCCGGCTTCCACCGTCACGTCGAGGGCGGTGGTCGGCTCGTCCAGCAGAAGCAGCGCCGGCTTCGACAAAAGCGCCATGGCAATGACGATGCGCTGTTGCTGGCCACCGGACAACTGGTGCGGATAGGAACGCATCATGCGTTCCGGATCGGGCAGCTTGACTGCGCGCACCATCTCGAGCGAACGCTTGTAGGCTTCGTCTTTCGACACCTTGTCGTGGATGAGCGGCACTTCCATCAGCTGCTGGCCGATCTTCATGGCTGGGTTCAGCGAGGCCATCGGCTCCTGATAGATCATGGCGATCTTGTTGCCGCGGATGGAGCGAAGCTCGTCCTCGGTCATGTCGCCCATATCCTTGCCCTGGAACTTGATGCGCCCGCCGACGATCCTGCCGACGTTGGACAGGTCCCGCATGATGCCGAGCGACACGGTCGACTTGCCGCAACCGCTCTCGCCGACGATGCCCATCGCCTCGCCCGGCATCACCGTGCAGGAGAAGTCCATCACCGCCGGTATTTCGCCCTTTCGGGTGAAGAACGAGATCGACAGGTTCTCGATCTCGATGATCGGCTGGGCATTGGCTGTGTTCGTGGCTTTTACGGCTTCGTTCATGGCGTCGCCCTCCACTAGTCTTTCATCGATTGTTCACGCAGCGAGTCGGCGAGCAGGTTCAGTCCCAGCACGAACGACATCAGTGCGATCGTCGGCGGTAGCGCCGGGTGAATGAAGGAGCGCAGCAGGCGGCTGGCATCCTTGATCGCGGTTCCCCAGTCCGGACTTTCCGGAGCAAGACCGAGACCGAAATAACCCAACGTACCAAGCAGGATGGTGGTGTAGCCGATGCGCAGGCACGCATCGACGATCAGCGGTCCGCGCGCGTTTGGCAGGATTTCCCAGAGCATGATGTACCAGGGTGTCTCGCCGCGCGTCTGCGCCGCCGCCACATAATCGCGTGTCTTGATGTCCATGGTCAGGCCGCGAACAATGCGGAACACACCAGGCGAGGACGCGAACACCACCGCCACGAAGATGTTGAGCTGGTTCGGCTCGATGTGCACGATTCTGAGCGGGTCGGCGTCGAACACCAGGCCGATATAGATCCAGCCACCGAGCACCAATGTCAGCCCCATGAGCCAGTAGAGCCTGTCGGGCCTGTTCTTGTAGCGGGTCCAGAACAGCACGCAGAAGAAGATGATCGGGAACAGGAAGAACAGGCCCGCCATCGCATAGGGGATCGGCGTATCCATGATGCCCGGCGTGACCAGCAGGTAGAACAGCAGGATCACCGGGAACGCCAGCACCAGATTGGCCAGGAACGACAGCACCGTGTCGATCTTGCCGCCATAGTAGCCGGCAGGCAGGCCGAGCGTGATGCCGACCATCAGCGCAAAGCCGGTGGCAGCGGGAGCAATGATCAGGACGATCTGGCTGCCATAGACCATGCGCGAGAAGATATCGCGCGCCAGCTTGTCACCACCGAACAGGTACACGCCCTTGGAGGCAGGCTCGATGGCTCCTGGCAGCGCGTCTTTCATCACCGGTATCTGGCTGAGTGGGTCGAAGGGAGCGACGGTTGATGCGAAGATCGCGGTGAACAGCCAGAACAGGCAGATGACGACGCCGGCGATGCCGACGCTGCTGTCGAAGAGCTGGCCATAGAGGCCAAGTCGTTTCTTGTAGGTGAAGCTGGCGCCCAGCACGATGGCCAGCCCCAGCCATACCGGCCAGAACCGTACCAGCACGCCGATGATGATGTTGAAGGCACCGATAAATTCGATCTGCATTGCTTGCCCTCCCTACTGCACGCGGATGCGCGGGTTGAGGTACGCATAGCCGACATCGGAGATCAGCTGGGTGATCAGAACGATGAACACCGAGACCAGCGAGCAGCCGAGCAGAAGGTCGATGTCATTGTTGCCGGCGGCTTCCACCAGCGTGTAGCCGAAGCCCTGGTAGCGGAACATCGTCTCGACGATGACGACACCGGTCAGAAGCCAGGGAAACTGCAGCATGATGACGGTGAAAGGCGCGATCAGCGCGTTGCGCAGCGCATGCTTGACGACCACGTTGGAAAAGGACAGGCCCTTCAACCGCGCCGTTCGGATATATTGCTGCGTCATCACTTCGACCATCGAGGCTCGCGTCATGCGGGCGATGTATCCGATGCCGTAGATCGCAAGCGTGATCACCGGCAGCGTGAAATTGTAGAAGGTGATGCCTTGCGCCGCCGACGCTGCGGAACCGTTGAGCCAGCCCAGCCAGGACGCGAAGATGACGGTGAAGATGACACCCGAGACATATTCAGGTGTGGCTGTCGTCGCGATGGATGCAACAGATAATATTCGATCGGTGCGCGAGCCTTCCCGCATTCCGGCGAGGATGCCTATCAACAGCGACACCGGCACCATGACCACCAGCACCCAGAACATCAGGATACCGGTCGCGCGCAATGCCGGAAACAGCTTGGCGGCAACCGTGGTCTTGAATTTTGTCGAACAGCCGAAATTGCCTTGCAGCACCCCCGAATAGGCCGGCTCGATCGGATCGTTGCAGTAGGAGAACCGCTGAGAAGCCTTGCCGGTCGCCGGATCGACGATGGGCTCCATCTTCAGGACGCCCAGCCAATGGCCATAACGTACGAAGAAGTTCTGCCGATAGCCGTGATTGACCAACCAGCTTTCCAGTTGTTCTGGCGGCGTGTGCATCTCGGTCTGGCTGATCGCCAGCTTCTTCAGATTGGGTTCGAGATTCACTAGAAAGAAAACGACCAGCGTCAGGCACAGCATGGTCAGAATAATCGTGCCGATACGTCTGGCTATGAATGAGAGCATTGCGTCCCCCTGCCGGCCGGGTTGGGGTCAGAAGCGATCAACCCTGTGTCAAAAATCTTTTTGGATTTAGGGCCGTCGCGACAAGGGGCGCCGCGCCGGCGATGCCACGGGGACGAAAGACCTTTGCCTTTCGTCCCCGTCGAACGATCAATCAGGCCTGCTCGAGCCAGACCTTGCCGAAGTCGTGCTCGTAGGTGGGGTGCATCGAGTGGTTCTTCACCTCGGGCTTGATGTTGATGTAGAGCTTGCGCCAGTAAGGCTGGATAATGATTCCGGAATCCTGCAGCGTCTGCTCGATATCCTTCATCACGGCCTTGCGCTTCTCGGCATCGGCAATCCCAAGCGCTTCGTTCACCTTCTTGTCGAAATCCGGGTTGGCGTAGGCCGTTTCGTTCCAGGCTTCGCCGGTGCGATAGGCGATGGCGATAACCTGGATGCCAAGCGGACGCATGTTCCAGTTGGTTTCCGAGAACGGATACTTCGTCCAGTCATTCCAGAAGGTCGAGCTCGGCAGGACTGTACGCTTCACCTTGATACCAGCCTCGCGCAGCTGTGCTGCAATCGCGTCGGTGGTGTTCTTGTGATAGTCCTCGTCATTGCTGATCAGCTCGTGCTCGAACTCGAGAGCGCCGGCTTCCTGCAGCATCTGCTTGGCCTTCGCCGGGTCGCGCTTGATCTTGGGCAACTCGACATATTCCGGATGGATAGGCGCGACGTGGTGGTTCTCGCCGGGCGTGCCGGCATTGCCGTAGCCGAGCTGCAGCACGGTCGCGTTGTCGACCGCAAGGCACATCGCCTGCCGCACCTTCTGGTTGTCGTAAGGCTTGGCCTTGACGTTGAAGCGGGAACACACGGTTGCTGCCGTTACAACTTCCGAAGCCGGCGCGCCGACGTCGGCGATGATCTTGATGTAGTCGGCCGTCGTTTCGTGATTGGTGTGCACTTCACCAGACTCGAACGCCGCAACGGTGGCAGCCGGGTCGGTACCGTAGTCGATGAACTCGACGCCATCGAGGAGTGCCTCGCCGCCCCACCACTTGCCGGTTTCGCGGCGCTTGTAGACCACCTTCTGACCGACATCGTAGGAAACCAGCTCGAACGGGCCGGTGCCGATCGGGCAGTTCTTGAAGTTGGCGCCCTTCTCGTCGAACGTCTTGTGCACGACGAGTGCGGGATAGTCGGTCATGTTGGCGATGATGGCGATATCCGGGCTGGTCAGCTTCAGCTTGACCGTCATGTCGTCGACCTTCTCGACCGAACCTTCGCGCAGCTTCTTGGTCTTCTCGTCGACGAGGCTGCCGAGGCGGCCAGGCATCGAATTGCCTTCCGCGGCCTTGTCGGCCCAGCGGGTCAGATTGTAGATCACGTCATCGGCGGTGAACTTGTCACCATTGTTCCATTCCACGCCCGGACGCACATGCAGCGTATACTCCGTGGCGTCGTCGTTGATCTCCCACTTCTCCAGGAGATACGGCTCGAAGGTATATTGCTTGGTGTATTTCACCAGCGGCTCGAGCGACTGGCGCTCGGCATTGGAGATTTCCGACCAGTCGGCGGTACGCGGGTCCTTTGGATCCTTGACGTTCATCGCCACTTTCAGGACACCGCCCTTCTTCGGCGTCTCCTGAGCCTGGGCGGGTGTCGGCGCGGCGATACCCAGCAGGCCGTAGGCCATCGCCGTCGAAGCGCCAAAAATGCTGGCCATCGCCAGGAACTCGCGACGATCTATGCCACCTGACTTGGCCTGTTCGGCCATCGCCAGGATATGATCCGGAACGCGATCGCCATTGCTTTCATAAGTTGTCATGACTAGCTCCCATTATTGGCTTTTCGCCTTTTAACATTCCGCACCTGACCGCCGTTGTCAAAGAACGGCCAGCGTGAGAACTCGTAGCAAGAGTGCAACTTTGAAATGGGAGCAGTTGGCGCGATAGCGACAATCTTGGCGGAAATTTGCTATCGAGAGCAAAAAACAGACGGTCACCGGTTCTGCGTAAACCGCGTGCATTTCTGTCATGATACAATCGGCGTGGCGGCGGCAGCGCCAGTTCTGGCGCATTGTCAGTCCACCCGGCTACACCGGGAACCCCAACCTAGTATTCTTTCTCGTAGAAAATACCGCCCTTGGCCTCGCCATCGTCGGAGGCCTCGCCACGCAGCTTGACGCCCTTGCCGACGTTGAAGTCGATGCGCGCTTTGCCCGAGCCGGGCTTCTCGCCTTTCTGGATGTTCAGATAGGTGCGATCGTTGAGATATTTGCCAGCCGACACCGCCGTTCCGCCCTGTTCGTCGGTGGTGACATCGAGATCATCGACGCCGAGCTTGCCGCGCAGCTTTTCCAGCAGCGACGTCGAACCGCCGACACCGCTGAGTTGCGCCGCCGCTTCCGCAAGCTGGGCGATCTGCAGCGGCGACAGGTTGGACATCGACCGGCCGAAGATCAGGCGTGCCAGAACCTCGTCCTCAGGCAACGCAGGTACCGAAGAGAAAGTGAACTTCGGATTGGTCGCCTCGCCGGAAACGGTGATGTTCACCGTCGCGTCGCCAGCAGTCGATTCCGCGACCATGTTCAGATACGGCACCAGCGAGCCCGAAAAGGTCAGCGTGCCTTCTGTGAAGGTCAGTCGCTTGCCGAGGATGGAAAGCCGTCCGCGCTGGAGCGTGAACTTGCCGACAGCCTGTGGCGCGGAAGCAGGACCGGTCAGGCGCAGATTGCCGCCGAGCTCTGCGTCGAGACCCCGTCCCATCACGAAGATCTGGTTGGGAGCATTGACGGTCACGTCGAGCGTCAAGCCGCCGCTTCCGCCGCCACCACTGCTGCTGGCGCCGGAAGGACGCAGCGCCTTGTCCTGTGCCTTCACAGCAGCGGGCGCATCCTTGCGTTTGATGTTCAGGGTCGAAAGCGAGGTCGGCAGGCGTTCCGGTACGGTAACGACGACCTTGCCGAGGTTGATCGTTCCCGCGACCGCCGGTGCTGTCGCCAGGGGTCCCTTGATGGTGAGGTCGCCGCCCAGGTTGGCGGTCACGATGCGGCCGTCGGTGTAACGGCCGTCGACCAGCTTGATCGACAGATCCGCCGGGAACCCTCGGGCGGCATCGATGCCGACGGTGCCACCGGCCGACAACGTACCACGGGTCGACAATGTACCCGTCAGCCGGTTGATCGTTGCAATGCCATTGGCCATGCCGATATCAAGCGTGATGTCCTTGACCGCTAGCCCGGAGTTTGCGTCCAGGACCCGCGCGCCCGACGAACGCACGGAACCGGAGATTACTGGCTTGCTGGCCGGACCACGCACCTGGACCGCGACATTGGCGCCGCCGGTCAGCGAAAGCCCCTGCTCGGCCAGCTTGCGCGCCAGAAGCTCGAACGGCAAGTTGCCGGCGATATCGACCGACAGGTTTGGTGTACCGGCAGTGGTAACCGAGCCGCCGCCCTTCAGCGCCAGCCCGGCTGCGCCGCCGATGTCGGCATTGAAGGTGAGCTTGTTGGACACGAAGGTACCGCCGGACGCGACGTTGATGGCGCCGATGCCGGCATCTCGCGTCGCCGCAACGCCAAGCCCGCTGGCCTTGATGTTGTAGGTGACCGAAGGGGCGGAGGCCGCGCCCGTAACTTTGGCGGTACCCGACACCGTGCCGGCAGCACCAAGTCCCGGCGAGAAGGTATTGGCAGCAGCGACCGGCAGATTGGTCAGGGCTACATCGATGTCGAGAGCTTTGCCTGCCGTGCCCGTGATCGTCGCGCGGCCGCTATCGACACCGACCACCAGCTTCTGGATCGTCGTCGTGCCGTTGGCGACCGTCACCGTCGACAGCTCCGGAATAACCGCCTTCAGGCCACGGATCACGGCTTGGCCAGAGGCGAGTTCCAGCGTGGTCACACCGCCGGTCGACTTCACGCGGCCGACCGCCCTGGCAGGAATGTCCTTGACCGTGGCGCCACCGGAAAAGCCGGTCCAGTCGCCATCGCGCTTCAGATCGACTGCGATGCCGGTAATTGTTGTCGTGCCGGAGGTAACCGCATCGGCCCGCACCGTGCCGGAAACCGCAGGGGCGGCAGCGTAGTTAGACACCAGCGCATCGATGGCAACATTCCTGGCGATCAGGTCACCGCGTTTGATGCCAGCCTTGGCCTGCAAAGCCACTTCAGGCACGCCGTCGCGCTTGGCAAAACGCACCGTACCGCGCACATCGCCCTCAGCCTTTTCCAGCGTCAGCGCCGCCAGTGGTCCGATATCGGGCAAATCGATCGTCACCGTACCTTCCGGCAGGAAGGCCTCATCAAGAACGAGATCACCGGCCACGCCGTTATTGCCCAGTGCAAGCTTCAACCCGTCGATGCGCCGTTGGCCATTGTCGGTCTTCAGCACCGCCTTGCCCTGAAGCGGTTGCCCGGCAATTGTGGCGGACAGCGTGACGTCGGCGGCAGGGTTGGCGACATCGGCCCTGCCAGTAGCCGAGAGGTTCAACCCGCTGATCTCGCGCCCCGCAACCTCCAGCTTGTCTCCGCTCAGCGACACCGAAACATCGGGGGCAACCATGACACCTTTCGCAGTGACCGAAAGGCCGACCGAGCCCTTGGCTTCTTTAGAAAGCAGCGAGAGATCGGCCAGCGCCCCCTTGAGCTCGGCAACGATCTGGCCTTCGTGCAGGCTGGCGCTGCCGCTGGCCGAAACAGCGCCGGAATCGAGCGTGATGGAGTCCGCCGTCACTGTGCCTTTGGAATCGCGCCGGATTGCCGCCGAAAGCACGGCCCGTTCGCCAAGTACGGGGCGCGCCGCAGCGGGCAAAGCCGAGGAAGCGGCATCCGCCTTGACGTTCAGTTCGATCGAACCGTCGGCCAGCGCCATCTTGCCATTGAAATCGCCGATCAGCGTGTCTGACCGTATCGAGCCCTTGTCGACATTGATGGTTTCCTTGGCGAGGCTGCCGGCGACGTCGGCCCTGATCTTGCCGGCGATCAGCGGGGCGATGGTCGGGTTGTCGAACCCGATCCTGTCGACGGTCAGCGAACCGGTCATTGGCCCGACGCGGTTGGCAACGTCGAAATTGTCGGAGTGGATGGTCAGATCGATGTTCTCGAACTTGGTTACGGTCGTGGTCACCTTGGCCAGCGAAGCGCCGATGTCGAGCGCCGGCGCGCTGCCCTCGCCGAAGGCGCGCAGAGTTGCCGACTTCATCTCGATGTCGATCGGGCTTTCCTTGCTGCCGAGCGCCAGCGGCAATGTCGGGCCGACGGAATTGAACTGCAGCGAAAAATCTGTCGCCCCCTTGGGATCGACATGACCGGCAGCGGTACCGCGCACGGCGTCGCTGTTGATCTGCGCCTGTTCGATTTCAACGCCGCCGGTCTTGGTGGCGGTGCCCGTGAAGGCAAAATCCGTCCTGCCGGCGAGCAGCGGCTTGAACCGGTCCGGCAGGAAACGCGCGAAGTCGCCTTCACCTTTCGCCTCGATGCGGTTGCCCTTTTGGGTCTGCTGGTTGCGGCCGGTCAGTTGCGTGACCACCTGGCCGTCGACGCTGAAGCTGCCGGTACCGTTCCAGTCGGCCAGCGAACCTTTGCCGGCAAGCGTGATGTCGACCGACGGATCGCCTGGCAGTTGCAGCAGGTTGGCCAGGATACCGCCCGCGGGCTCCGACGCTTTCACATCGAGGTCGAGCTTGTTGTCGGCCGGCGCGAAATCGACAGTCGCGTCGACGGTACCCTGTTTGCCGTCATTGCGTGCCACGTTGAGTTTGGCTGCCACTGCTAGCGGCGATGCATCAGCCTTCACCGACCCTTTGGCCGCCAGTTCCGCAATGCCTGCGCCGGCCAGAGCTTCGCCGAGTGCGATATTGGGCAGATCAATCGCCTTGATGTCGAGCGAAACCGGCAGGCTGAAGCCACCTTCGGTGTCGCGCTTCGGCTCGCCCTCCGATACCGGCAAGCGCGCCGCCTCGATGCGCCCGACCGCGACGCGGTCGGCGCTGAATGTCTTTGTCAGCAATGCAAACGGCGACCAGTCGACCGCAACCTGACGCAGCACCAGCCATGGGCCCTTGCTGTCTTCCAGCACGACATGATCGACCCTCAGCGCACCCGACCAGATCCCGTCTATACCGGCAACCGTGACCTTGCTTCCCGGCGTCGAAGCCATTGAGGAAATGAGGCCGGCAAGATTGTCCCGCCCGCGCTCCGTCGTGGTGAAGACGATCAACGCCCCCAGCGCAGCCGCAACCACAACCGCTGCGAGGTAGAAGAAGATACGCAATGCCCGTTTGAACAACTTCGCCATACCGTCAGAACGCCTGGCCGATGCCGGCATAGATACCGAAACGCGGATCGCCGGGCTCGCGATTCAGCGGTACGGCACCATCGATGCGCAGCGGCCCGAACGGCGTGATGTAGCGCAGGCCGACACCGGCCCCCACCTTCACATTCGAGAAGTCGGGGAACTGCTGGGTTGAAACCGTGCCGGCATCGATGAAGGGCACGATGCCGATCGTGTCGGTGATGCCGATGCGCATTTCCGCCGAGGTCTCGAAATAGGATAGACCGCCGGTCGGCTTGCCGTTGATATCCTTCGGGCCGATGCCCTGGTAGGCATAGCCGCGCACCGAACCGCCGCCGCCTGAATAGAAGCGCCGATCGGCAGGAACGTCCTGCAGACCTGCGCCGACGATCGAGCCAAGGGCGACGCGACCCGCAAGCACGAAGCGCCCGCCGGTGTCGACTGCCTGATACGCACTGCCCTCGCCACGCAGTTTCACGAAAGTGGCGCCGTTCAGGAGGTCGTAACTAGGCTCGGCGTAGGCGAGCAACCTGAACCCGCTCTTCGGGTTCAGCTTGTTGTCGCGATTGTCGAAGACATATTGAAGCGGCACGCTGGCGATCAGATAATCGTGCTTGCCAAAACTGTCGGTGATCTTCGAATAATCGAGCGAAACCTCAGCCGAGACAGTCTGCCGTTTGTCGAGCTCATAGGACAGTCCCATGCCGCCCTTGGTCGAGAAACGATCATAGGCGTCGGGATGTTCATAGACCGTCTTCAGGTTGGCGAAGAACTTCGAGGCCGGCCCGACCACGCCCGGCTTCTCGAACATGATGCCGGCATTGTAGTTGAGCTCGCCCAAGGCATTGGCACCAATGCCGCTGATCTTGCCTTCGATGCGCAGCTTCTCGGCACGGCCGAACAGGTTGCGATGCCCCCAATAACCTTCCAGGCCAAGCCCTTCAGTGTTGGAGAAGGTCCCGCCGACGCCAAAATAGCGCGGCTTGCGTTCGCTGACCTCGACGCCGATCGGAATGTTCCCGTCCGCATCAAGCTTGTCGCCTTCCTTCAGCGAGACGCTGTTGAAGACTTCCAGTCCCAGCAGGCGATCCCGCGCATCCTCGATCTGTTTTGGCGAATAGCGCTCACCGCGCTTCAAACCAGTCATATACTCGGTGAACTCGCGGTCCACCGCCTCGGTGCCTTCGACAGTGGTCTGACCGATGCCCGCGACCGGACCGGCCTCGACGGTCAACGTCACGTCCAGCCGTCCATTGTCATGGTCGGCCACGACCTCGCGATCGGTAACCTTGGCCAGCGGCCTGCCCTCGTCCTTCAGCGCCTTGACGAGCCTCGCTTCGGCCTTGAGCACCGCGCCGGAGCCTGCATCACCACCCGAGATCAGACCAAAATCCGCGCTTGCCATGCCCGCGGCATCGCCTTTCAAACGGATATCGCCGAGCGTGAATTTCTGGCCGGGTCTTATGGTGATGGTTACCGGAACGGGCTGTTGTCCCTTGAACTCGGCGTCCGGCGGCAGATCGTCCAGCGACTTGCCGGCAATGGCAATGTCGACGACGCCTTCATAGCGGGCATCTTCGTAGAGTGCGGCCACCAGTTGCTCGCGGTCGCCACGCGCCTTGGTCATCAGGCCGAGCGAACCAGACACCGGACGCTCCTCGTCATTCTTCAGGCTGGAGACACTCTCCAGTTTTTCCTTGAGGTCGTCGTCGGCATCCGGCACTTCGATGGTCACCGTGTAGCTCAACGGATCGGTGATCGCTTCGTCGGCCTTCTCGTCGGAGCCCCAGAGCTTGATACCGAACAATTCGAAGGCTGTTGCGCGGTGGCTTTCGGCGACGACGGCAGAGAAGCCAATCACGGACAAAAGCAGGGCGCGCGAAAGCGCACGCCAGCACGTGCTTGCCCTCCAACTGCGCCTCTCCTTTACAGGCATCAACTCGCCTTGTCCCTCAATACGCGGACCCTACCTCCCAATGCTCCCTACAGGTAAACTTGGAATGAACATGTGAAGCCCTCGTAAACCAACATTGCGGCTGCATTGCAAATGTCCGAATTGCAACGAATTTTGAATACACACCTTTTGTGCCTTCGCAAAATCACGTGATCTCTGCTTTGGCTAAATTAGCCAGACGATACAGAGAACTTACGCCTATCCTTTTGTGCGTCGTCCCGTCGTTTCATCGCCATTTGGCACGTTGACAACCCAGGTGGAAGACGGAACATGCCCGGGACGATCAAGTGCCAGGAGGGTGTGATGGCATCGCGCGCGGCTCGGTTCCTGCCGGTTCTGTTCTTTTTCCTGCTAGCTTCGTTCGGCGCCGCACAAGCCGCCGAAACCAAACGAATTGTAACGACGGACAACGCTGATTATTTCGGTTTCGATCTGCGTTCGGAGCAGAACGTCACCCTCGATCAATGCAAGACGACCTGCCTCGGCGATTCGGCTTGTCGCGCCTTCACCTACAACACCAAGGCGAAATGGTGCTTCCTCAAGTCCGACTTCAATACAATGAAACCGTTTGTCGGCGCCGTCGGCGGCAAGGTTGTTACCATCGACACCGCCCCTGACATCGGCGCGCCAGCCGAACTCACCTATTTCCCGGCCTGGATGGCCGATCAGGCGCAGCAATACCGCAATTTCCTGACCGGACCCGGCTACACCAAGCCCAGTGATGGCCTGACGACCCTCGAACAGGAAGCCGAACAGGCAGCATTGTCGGGCGACCATCGTACCGCGATGCAGAAATATGAGGCCGCGGCTTCCGTCATGCCGGACGATGCAGCTCTCTGGCCAAAGCTGGCACGCGAGATTCTGGGCACACTTGCTGCCTCCAGCGACAACCAGTCGACACTGCAATCCAACGCCACCTCTGCAGCCTATCTTGGCTACAAGCTGTCCCGCGCCGCCGCTGCTCGCGCCGAGACCCTGGCGCTGCTCGCTGCCGGCCTCGACCGCCGCGATCAATATCGCCCGGCATTGCAGGCTTACGAAGCAAGCCTGGCGCTCGAGAACTCAGCGGCGGTCCGCTCCGAATATGAAGACCTCAAGGCGCGCAAGGGTTTCCGGGTCATCGAACACACGGTCGATGCCGACACCTCCAGCCCGCGCATCTGCGCGCAGTTCTCCGAGGAGCTGGTCAAGACCGGCGTCGACTATGCGCAGTTCGTCACCATCGGCGGCGCGGCGCCCAAGGCGGTCGAGGCCAAGGACAAGCAGATCTGCGTCGAAGGTCTCGAACACGGCCAGCGCTACGATGTCGTCTTCCGCGCCGGCATACCCGCTGCCATCGGCGAAGTGACCGCCGCCCCTGTCACACTGTCGATCTATGTGCAGGATCGTGCACCGTCCGCCCGCTTTACCGGCGACAGCTTCGTGCTGCCGTCTGGCGTGCGCCGTGGCATACCGGTTGTCACCGTCAACATGAATGCCGCCGACATGAAGCTCTTCCGCATCGGCGACCGCTCGCTGGCGCAACTTCTCTCGGGCTATCAGTTCCTGCGTCAACTCGACGGCTATGATCTCTCCAACATCAAGGACCAGATGGGGCAGCCGATCTGGGAAGGCCGCATGGAGATCGCCGGCGATCTCAACAAGGAAGTGACCACGTCCTTCCCGGTCGATGAAGCGCTGCCGCAGCGCAAGCCCGGTGTCTACATCCTCACCGCGCAGCCTGTGGACGACAAGAGCGACGAATACAATTCGCGCGCCACGCAATGGTTCGTCGTCTCCGACATCGGCCTTTCGACCTATACCGGCCAGGATGGCCTCAACGTCTTCGCCCGCTCACTGGGCAGCGCCAAGCCGATCCAGGGCGCCGAACTCACCTTGCTCGCCCGCAACAACGAAATCCTCGGCACCGCCACGACGGACGGCGAAGGCCGCGCCGTCTTCAATCCGGGCCTGACCCGTGGCGAAGGCGGCATGGTGCCCGCCGTTTTGATGGCCAAGCAGGGTGACCAGGACTTCGTCTTCCTCGACATGGCAAAGGCCGGCTTCGATCTTTCCGATCGTGGTGTTGCCGGCCGCGCCGCACCAGGCGCGCTCGACGTCTACGCCTGGACCGAACGCGGCATCTACCGGGTCGGCGAAGACGTGCATGTGCAGGCGCTCGCCCGTGACGACGCTTCGAAGGCGGTCGAGAACCTGCCGTTGACCTTCATCTTCACCCGCCCGGACGGTGTCGAGGCGCGCCGTATCGTCAGCGATGGCACCTCGGCCGGCGGCCATGCCGTCGATCTGGCGCTGGAATCCAATGCCATGCGTGGCACGTGGACGGTCTCGATCCATACGGATCCCAAGCAGGCTGCCGTGGCGACGCAGATGTTCCTGGTCGAGGACTTCGTACCCGACCGCATCGAATTCGACCTGAGCGCGGACAAGACCGAGATCGCCCAGGCCGAGACAGCCAACGTCACCGTCGACGGCCGCTTCCTCTATGGCGCACCGGCTGCCGGCCTGGCGCTTGAGGGCGAGACGACGCTGTCGGTGACGCGCGACTGGGACCGTTTCAAGGGTTTTGCCTTCGGCCTCGCCGACGAACAGGCCGCGCAGCCGACGGTGACACCTTTGGCCGATCTGCCCGTGGTGGGCGACGATGGCAAGGCAACTTTCCCGGTCACGATAGACCAGCTGCCCGCCACCACCAAACTGGTGAACGCCAAGGTGGCCGTGCGCATGCGCGAGACCGGCGGGCGCGCCGTCGAGCGTTCGCTCAATCTCGCCGTGCGCCCGCAAGGTGACCTGATCGGTATCCGAGCCGATTTCGAAAACGATGAGGTGCCGCAGGGCGGTACTGCCAAGTTCAGCCTGATCGCCGTCGATCGCGATGGCAACCGCAAGGCGCTTTCCGGCGCGCAATGGTCGCTGGTCAAGGTCGAGCGTAACTATCAATGGTACCGCAATGGCGGCTCCTGGGCCTACGAAGCGGTGAACCTCACCAAGGCGGTTGCCAACGGCAAGGTCGATATTGCCGCCAACGGCGAAGCGACGGTCTCGCTGCCCGTCGATTGGGGACGCTACCGGCTGGAAGTCGAAACGGCCGACCCGGACGGTCCCGCCTCGTCCTACGAGTTCGACGGCGGCTGGTACGTCAGTGCCACCTCCACCGAGACACCGGACGGACTGGAGATCGCTCTCGACAAGGACGACTATGCCGTCGGTGACACCGCCAAGCTGAAGGTGTCGCCGCATTATGCCGGCGAATTGCTGGTGACGATCGGCGCCGACCGCCTGCTGAAGACCTTCAATGTCAGCATTCCCAAGGATGGCGGCACGGTGGACATCCCGGTCGCCGAGGATTGGGGCGCCGGCGCCTATGTCACGGCCACCCTCTACAGGCCGGGCGACGCCGAGCAGAGCCGCATGCCGGCCCGCGCCATCGGCGTGAAATGGCTGAAGATCGATCCAGGCACCAGGAAACTCGGCGTCGCGCTTGCGCCGCCTGCCAAGATGGAGCCACGGCAGACTCTTTCGGTTCCTGTTTCGGTGACCGGGGTTGCACCCGGCAGCGACGCGTACGTCATGGTGGCCGCCGTCGACGTCGGCATCCTCAACCTGACCAACTACAAGGCGCCGGACCCCGAGGACTGGTTCTTCGGCCAGCGCATGATGGGGCTGGAACTGCGCGACCTCTACGGCCGCCTCATCGACGGCTCGCTCGGCACCACCGGCAAGCTGCGCACCGGCGGCGACGGCAACGCCTTGCAGAGCCAGGGCAGCCCACCGACCGAAAAGCTGGTCGCCTTCTTCTCCGGCATCGTCAAACTGGATGCAGAAGGCAAGGCGACGGTCAATTTCGACCTGCCGCAGTTCAATGGCACTGCGCGTGTCATGGCCGTAGCCTGGACCAGGGAAGCCGTCGGCCATGGGGTAAGCGACGTGATCGTGCGCGATCCCATCGTCATCACCGCCGGCCTGCCACGCTTCCTGGCGCCTGGCGATGCCGCAACGATGCGGCTCGACTTTGCCAACACGGATGCTCCGGCCGGTGACTATGCGCTTGCCATCGAGACCACCGGCGACATCACCATCGGCAGCGAGGCGGTGCCAGGCAAACTGACCCTGGCCGAAGGCAAGCGGCAGACGCTGAGTGTGCCCTTGATCGGCGTTTCACCGAGCGATGCGACGATCACGGTGAAACTGGCCAGGGATGGCGGGCCTTCGGCGGAGCAGACCTTGTACCTTCCTGTCCGCCCCGCACAGCTTCCGGTTCCGGTCCGCCTCGTCGTGGACCTGAAGAATGGCGCATCGCTGCGTGTCGATCAGCAACTCCTGGCGGAGAGCACGCTGCAGGGGTCGTCCGTCAGCGTCGGCGTATCGCAGTCGGCCGCACTCGACGTGCCGTCGCTGATCCTGTCGCTCGACCGCTATCCTTATGGTTGCGCCGAACAGACCACCAGCCGCGCCTTGCCCCTGCTCTACATGAGCGAAATGTCGAAGGGCTACGGCATCCCGGATGATCCGGGCCTGCACGATCGGGTGCAGGAAGCGATCTACAGGGTGCTTAGCTATCAGGCCTCCGGCGGCAGCTTCGGCCTGTGGGGTCCGGGTTCGGGCGATCTGTGGCTGGATTCCTATGTCACCGACTTCCTGACCAGGGCGCGCGAGGCCAAATACGAAGTACCCGCCCAGGCGGTCTCGCAGGCGTTGAGCAACCTCCAGAATTCGCTCGGCTACGATCAGAGCGTCGAAGACCGTGGCTCTCAGATCGCTTACGCGCTCTACGTCCTGGCCCGCAACAAGAAGGCATCGGTTGGCGACCTGCGTTATTATGCCGACACCAAGCTGGAGGCTTTCTCCAGTCCGATGGCGGTGGCGCAGCTGGCCGCTGCCCTGGCGCTCTATGGCGATGCGCAGCGTTCGGAAGCAACGTTCCAGGCCGCTCTTACGCTGGCCAAGAACACCAGCAACTATGACTGGTACCGTTCCGACTATGGTTCAGGGCTGCGCGATGGAGCCGCAATGTTGGCGCTGGCCGCCGAATCCAAGCCGGTACCGTCGGTGGTGCCGGAGTTGATCAAGCTGGTCGAAAGGCAGCGTGCCATACAGCATTGGACGAGCACCCAGGACAATGCCTGGATGTTGCTGGCCGCTCGCGCGCTGAAGAATGGCAACGACACCATCAAGCTCACCATCAACGGTCAGCCGCACAGCGGTGCCTATTCGACCGAAATGACCGGAGAAACCCTGCTGGACAGCCCGTTGACCGTCGCCAATGCTGGCAAAAACGGCCTGCAGGCAGTCGTCACCACGGTGGCCGCGCCGGCACAACCGCTGCCGGCCGGCGGCGAAGGCTTCACCATCGAGCGCACCTACTACACGCTCGACGGCAGCGAGGCGAATGTCAGCGAGGCAAAGCAGAACGAACGCTATGTCGTCGTCCTCAAGGTGACGGAACTGAACGACTGGCCGCAGCGTGTGCTGATCACCGACCTGCTGCCGGCGGGCTTCGAGATCGACAACCCGGGTCTCGTTTCCTCGGCCCAGCTTTCCAACTTCTCGTGGCTGGCGCAGACCAACGCCGCGCATCTCGAATTCCGTAACGACCGTTTCGTTGCTGCTTTCGATCCCGCGGCGGAGGATGGCGACCGCACCAAGACCCTGGCCTATGTGGTGCGGGCGGTGACGCCTGGCGTCTATGCGCATCCGGCGGCCAGTGTCGAGGACATGTACCGGCCGCAATATTCGGCGCGGACCGCCACGGGCATGATGGAGGTGAAGGTGCCGTAAGGCCGGCGCCACGAATTGGTCATGACCGACGCTGTCTCCCCTCACCCGGCTCGAAGAAGACTGCGGCGCTTCGCGATCTGGGCGGGTGCTGCGGCTGGCTTTGCGGCAATCGCTGTCGGCGGGTTGTGGATGCTCGACTGTGCTTTTCCACCGCCTCTGCCTGACCCACTGGCAGTATCGGCAGAAGTCCTCGATCGAGACGGCGCGCTGCTGCGTGCCTTCGCTACCAGGGACGGCTACTGGCGCTTGCCGGTAAGCCTCGATCAGGTCGACAGGAATTTCGTCGACATGCTGGTTGCCTACGAAGACAAACGCTTCTGGGACCATGAAGGCATCGATCTTCTGGCATTGGGACGAGCGGCGACACAACTTGCCAGCAACCGCCGCATCGTCTCCGGCGGATCGACGCTGTCCATGCAGCTGGCCCGCCTGATCGAGCCGCGCGAAAGCCGTTCGCTCGGTTCCAAGCTGAAACAGATGCTGCGCGCGTTGCAGATCGAGCGACGACTGACGAAACGCCAGATCCTCGAACAATACCTGACCCTCGCTCCCTATGGTGGCAATCTCGAAGGCGTTCGCGCCGCTTCGCTTGCCTATTTCGGCAAGGAACCGCGCCGCCTTGCGGTTTCGGAAGCAGCACTCCTGGTAGCACTACCGCAGTTGCCGGAGCGCCGCCGTCCTGACAAGAACCCCACGACTGCCCAGGCTGCACGCGACCGCGTGCTCAACCGCATGGTCACGGCCGCGCTGATCGGCGATCGCGAAGCGCGCCGCGCCTCCCTCGACGACGTCGCCAACCTGCGTCGCCCCCTGCCCGCCTTTGCAGCACACGCCGCCAACACGCTGCTGCGCAAGGCGGAAGCCGGCACACCCCTCAAGCTCACTTTGCGCAAGAGCGTGCAGGAAGGATTGGAAGCTGTTGCTCGTGAGGCGGCTGCCCGGCTCGGACCTAAACTGTCGGTCGCCATGGTACTGGCCGATTCTCGCACGGGTGACATTCTGGCCAGCGTCGGCTCGGCATCTTTCTTTGATTCCAGCCGTGCCGGCTGGATCGACATGACCCGGATCGTGCGCTCACCGGGCTCGACATTGAAGCCATTCATCTACGGACTGGCCTTCGAGCAGGGCATGGTCGCGCAGGAAACGATGATCGAAGACAGCCCTGCCGACTTCTCCGGCTACCGGCCGAAGAATTTCGACATGGGCTATCAGGGTGACGTCTCGATACGACAGGCCCTGCAGCTTTCCTTGAACGTGCCCGCCATCCGAGTCCTGGATGCGGTTGGACCGGCGCGTCTGACCGCCCGTTTCCGCCAGGCCGGCGTCTCCCCGGTGCTGCCGAGCAATCAGCCGCCAGGTCTCGCCATCGGCCTCGGCGGCGTCGGCACCAGCCTGCGTGATCTGGTCCAGCTCTATACGGGCCTCGCCAATGGCGGCAAGGTGCATCCGCTGCGCGACGGCACCGAGGCCGTGCCTGTAACCGGCACCGCCACCACAATCCTGGACGAACAGGCCAACTGGCAGATCACTGATATCCTCGCCGGCGTGCGGCCTCCGGAAGGCGCGCCGCAGCGCGGCATAGCCTACAAGACCGGCACGTCCTACGGCTACCGCGACGCATGGGCGATCGGCTTCGACGGCCGTTATGTGCTGGGGGTCTGGGTCGGCCGTGCCGATGCCAGCGCCGTGCCCGGCCTCTCCGGTTATGTTTCGGCGGCGCCCATCCTGTTCGAGGGTTTTGTCCGTTCAGGTCTCGCCGCCGTCGCTCTCCCCAGCCAACCTGCAGGCGTCTTGCGGCCCCGACGCGAAGACTTGCCGGTTACTCTGGCCCGCTTCGGAACAGGTGCCGAGAGCCAGGTCGGTATCGCAGCCACCGAGCCGGCGCCGCGTATCGTCTTTCCGCCCGACGGCGCTCGCGTCGATCTCGGCGTCTCAGGTTCCGAAGTCACACCGCTGGTGCTGAAGCTGCAGGGTGGCCGAGCTCCCTTCCGCTGGCTCGCCAACGGCAAGCCGCTGGCTGGCATCGACCGTCGCCGTACCGCAACCTGGCGGCCGGATGGCGTCGGCTATTCAACGCTGACAGTCATCGACGCCGCCGGCCGCGCCACCAGCGTCAAGGTGTTCGTCGAATAGGCCAGCCGGGCAGCGAATGGCCGACATCAACCGGATTCAACGCACGACTCCAATTGTGATCGACCCACCTCTTCGATGAGGTAGAATTTTCTTGCCCAGCCCGCAAATCGCTGGAACTTTTCTCCGCAAGCCAGAAAAAGGCAACTTTCGCCGCACCCAAATTCTACAATTTCGATAGAGTAGAATACAGTTCAACGGAGGCGGAAATGACCAAACCTCACTTCAAGAAACTGATCGGTATCCTCATTGCCGGCTCTGTCCAGTTCGGTGCGCTCGGTTTCGCGTTCGCTGATACGACGATCCTCAACGTGTCTTACGACCCGACGCGCGAGCTCTACAAGCAGTTCGACGACGCCTTTGCCGCCTACTGGAAGAAGGAAAGCGGCGAGACGGTGACGGTGCAGCAGTCGCATGGCGGTTCCGGCAAGCAGGCACGCGCTGTTATCGACGGCCTGGAAGCCGATGTCGTCACGCTGGCACTGGAAAGTGACATCAACGCCATTGTCGAGAAATCAAAGAAGATCAATCCCGACTGGCGCACGAAGTTCGAGCACAATTCCGCCCCTTACACATCGACCATCATCTTCCTGGTCCGCAAGGGCAACCCCAAGGGTATCAAGGACTGGAACGATCTGGTGAAAGACGGCGTCCAGGTCATCACGCCGAACCCGAAGACCTCTGGTGGCGCACGCTGGAACTATCTCGCGGCCTGGGCCTACGCCAACGCACAGAACGGCGGCGACGAAGCCAAGACCAAGGAATTCATCTCCAATCTTTATTCGCACGTTCCGGTGCTTGACACAGGTGCCCGCGGCTCGACCGTGACTTTCGCCCAGAAGGACCTCGGTGACGTGCTGCTGGCGTGGGAAAATGAGGCCTATTTGGCGCTTGATGAATTCGGCGCCGACAAATTCGATGTCATCTATCCGCCTACGTCCATCCTCGCCGAGCCGCCTGTCGCCGTCGTCGATGGTAATGTCGACACCAAGGGCACGCGCAAGGTGGCGGAAGCGTATCTGAAATACCTCTATTCGAAAGAGGGCCAGACGATCATCGCCAAGAATCATTACCGTCCCGCCAAGCCCGAGCTCGTCCCGGCCGAGGACCTTGCCAAGCTGCCCGAGATCAAGCTTGTGACGATCGATGATCCGCAATTCGGCGGCTGGAAGAAGGCACAGCCTTATCATTTCGCCGACGGTGGTATATTCGACCAGGTCTACAAGCCGGCGCAGTGAGGGCTGCAGTGGCGCCCCGGAATTTTCGGAGCGTCCTCTGGCTGGCATGATCCCGAAAAGTTGCAGACTTTTCGAACAGAGATCATGCAGTAAACAAGAAGACAGAGCGGGATGCCAACGCATTCGCTCTGGGGAACAAGAAGGGACGGGCTAACAACAACATGACCACAGCACCCGCGCAGGCGGGGTGGCGGTTCAAGCAGCCGAGTGTCATTCCGGGTTTCGGACTGACGCTCGGCTTCTCGCTTGTCTACCTCACCCTCATCATTCTCATCCCCCTGGCTGGGCTGGTCTGGCGTTCCGCCTCCCTCGGATGGGTCGATTTCTGGCGCATCGTCACCGCCGATCGTACCTTGAAAGCCTTGGAAATCAGCTTCGGCACCGCCCTCATTGCGGCCCTCGTCAACGTCGTGTTCGGCACGATCGTCGCCTGGGTCCTGGTGCGCTACAAATTTCCAGGTCGGCGCGTGGTCGACGCCATGGTCGATCTCCCCTTCGCATTGCCGACCGCCGTCGCCGGCATCGCGCTCACCACACTCTATGCTCCGAACGGCTGGCTGGGCAGCCTGCTGATGCCGCTCGGCATCAAGGTCGCCTACACTCCGCTCGGCATCATTGTCGCTCTGGTCTTCGTCAGCCTGCCTTTCGTCGTGCGCACCGTCGAACCGATCATCGAGGAAATCGACAAGGAGGTCGAGGAAGCCGCCGCCACGCTTGGCGCCAGCCGCTTCCAGACGATCACCCGCGTGCTTTTTCCCGGATTGGCACCCGCTATCATTACCGGCTTCGCGCTGGCCTTCGCACGCGGTGTCGGTGAATATGGCTCGGTCATCTTCATCGCCGGCAATCTGCCCAAGGTGACGGAGATCGCGCCGCTGCTGATCGTCATCCGGCTCGAGGAGTTCAACTACGCTGCAGCGACCGCAATCGCCGCTGTGATGCTGGCCATCTCATTTGCCATGCTGCTCGTCATCAATCTCCTGCAGGCATGGAGCCGCAAGCGCTATGGCTGATCCGGAAATCAAATCCTACGAGCCGGTGCACGACAATATCTCGGCGGCCGTCACCGAGAGCCGCTCGGCGCGTGCCTTGCTGATGACGATCGCCTTCGTCTTCCTTGGCATCTTCCTGCTGCTGCCGCTGATCATCGTCTTCAAGGAAGCCTTCGCCAAAGGCGTAGGAGCCTACTTTACCTCGCTGAACGATCGCGACACGCTGTCTGCCATCCGCCTTACCCTCACGGTGGCGATAATCGCCGTGCCGCTCAATATTGTCTTCGGTATCGCTGCCGCCTGGGCGATCGCCAAGTTCGAATTCAAGGGCAAGGCTTTCCTGACCACGCTGATCGACCTGCCCTTCTCTGTCTCGCCGGTCATTTCCGGCCTGGTCTACGTGCTGCTGTTCGGCGCCCAGGCAATGCTCGGCCCGTGGCTGAAATCGCACGGCATCGAAATCCTCTTCGCCGTCCCGGGCATCGTGCTCGCCACCGTCTTCGTCACCTTTCCGTTTGTCGCGCGCGAACTGATCCCGTTGATGCAGGAACAGGGGATCGGGGACGAGGAGGCCGCGCTCTCGCTCGGCGCCAATGGCTGGCAGGTCTTCTGGTACGTCACACTGCCAAACATCAAATGGGGCCTGCTCTACGGCGTGCTGCTGTGCAACGCCCGTGCCATGGGTGAATTCGGTGCGGTGTCCGTGGTTTCGGGTCATATCCGCGGCATGACCAATACCATGCCGCTGCATGTCGAGATCCTCTACAACGAATACAATGCCGTCGGCGCCTTTGCCGTGGCATCGCTGCTGGCCGGCCTTGCGCTGGTCACTCTGATCTTGAAAACCGTTCTCGAGATGCGCTACGGCGCCGAACTCGCCGCGACACGCGGACATTGACAGGGACATTTGGATGGAAGTTCGCGTTGCCAATGTACGCAAGGAATTCGATCGGTTTCCGGCGCTTCGGGATGTCTCTCTCGACATTCGCTCGGGCGAGCTGATCGCGCTGCTTGGACCTTCCGGCTCGGGCAAGACCACGTTGCTCCGGCTGATCGCAGGGCTGGAGCGGCCGACCGCCGGCAAGATCTTCTTCGGCGACGAGGATGCATCGAGCAAGACCATCCAGGAGCGCAATGTCGGCTTCGTCTTCCAGCACTACGCGCTGTTCCGGCATATGACGGTGGCCGACAACATCGGCTTCGGCCTCAAGGTCCGCCCCGGCGCCACACGCCCGTCGAAGGAAGAGATCCGCAGCCGTGCTTCGGAATTGCTCAACCTCGTCCAGCTTTCCGGGTTGGAGAAGCGGTATCCCGCACAGCTCTCAGGCGGTCAGCGCCAGCGTGTCGCGCTTGCCCGCGCCATGGCCATCGAGCCGAAGGTGCTTCTGCTCGACGAGCCTTTCGGTGCGCTTGATGCGCAGGTGCGCCGTGAGCTGCGTCGCTGGCTGCGCGAGATCCACGACACCACCGGCCACACCACCGTCTTCGTCACCCACGACCAGGAAGAAGCCCTCGAGCTCGCCGACCGCGTCGTCGTGATGAGCCAGGGCCAGATCGAGCAGATCGGCACTGCTGACGAAGTCTACGACACGCCGAACTCTCCTTTTGTCTTCGGCTTCATCGGCGAGTCGAGCTCGCTGCCGGTCAGGATCACCGACGGCCAGGTCTGGATCGCCGATCGGCCGATCGGGCTTTCGGCGCCGAACCATCCGCCCGGCGACGCCCTGCTCTATTTCCGCCCGCACGACATCGAGCTGCTCGATGGCTGCAGCGGCTGCATCGCCGGCACGGTCGTTGCCAGCCGCCGCGTCGCCGGCACGCGCCGTGTCGAACTCGAGATCGGCGGCGAGCGCCAGCGCGTCGAGATCGAACTGCCTGTCGACCATATCGCTACCCAGAAGAGCCGCATCGCTTTCCGGCCGAGCCGTTGGAAGCTGTTTCCGGTTAAGGGCGCTGAAAACTAAGGGCGCGCGAGCACCACCGCGACAAGGAAGAAAAACCGTTCTGAAATCGCCGATTTTCAGGATGGTTTTTCTATTCCCACCCAAGGCTACAGACCGGCATTCCTCGTCTTTGTGGTATCAGGTTCTAATCTACGGACTTCCGCAGTAAATTTTTCCAACGGAGTCCTTTCATGAAACGCCTTTTGCTTGCCGGTGTTGCGCTGGCTGGCCTGATCCTCGCAGCAGTGCCCGCCTCTGCCGCCGAGAAGCTGCTCAACGCTTCCTATGACGTCGGCCGCGAACTGTTTGTGCAGGTCAACAAGGCTTTCATCGAGAAGCATCCGGGTGTGACCATCGACCAGTCGCATGCCGGCACGTCGAAACTGGCCCGTTCGATCGTCGAGGGTCTTGGCGCGGACGTGGTGACCTTCAACCAGGTTCCGGATGTCGACTTCCTGGTCAAGCAGGGTTTTGTCTCGGCGGACTGGCAGAAGGATTTTGCCAACAACGCCTCGCCTTTCTATTCCCTGCCGTCCTTCCTAGTGAGAGCCGGTAACCCCAAGAACATCAAGGACTGGGATGATCTCGCACGCGACGGCGTCCAGGTGATCTTCCCCAATCCGAAGACCTCCGGCAATGCCCGCTATACCTATCTGGCAGCGACCGCCTACGCCAACGAGAAGTTCAAGGGTGACGCCGCCCAGGTCAAGGAGTTCGTCTCCAAGATCTTCAACAATGTGCCGGTGTTCGATACCGGCGGCCGCGCTGCAACCACCACCTTTGCCGAACGCGGCATCGGCGACGTGCTGATCACCTTTGAATCCGAGACGCAGGGCATCGCCCGCGAATACGGCACCGACAAATATCAGCAAGTCGTCCCGTCGGTCAGTCTGCTCGCCGAATTCCCGGTCGCGATCGTCGACAAGGTTGCCGATGAGCATGGCACCCGCGAGCTCGCCAAGACCTATCTCGACTTCCTCTACACGCCGGAAGGCCAGAAGATAGAGGCTGAGAACGGCCTGCGCGTGCGCGACGAGAAGGTCGCTGCGGAATTCAAGGACAAGTTCCCCGAAGTTCGCCTTGTGACTGTCGAAGACGCGTTCGGTGGCTGGGAAAAAGTCCAGAAAGATCACTTCGGCGAGGGTGCGCTGCTAGACGAAATCTACGGCAATCGCTGACCTGCCCGGCAGACAATGAAGAAGAAGCCGGCGCAAGCCGGCTTTTTCATTTCTGTGAAGGCGAGCGTGCCATTTTTGTAGCACAAACCCTTCGCGTTTCGAAAACACACGAAAAATCAACGCTCTTTTTATTGTATATCGACAAACTGGACTCTATTCTCTCTTCGTGCGTCCTGGTCGACGGTTTCGCCATGATTTGCGCACAAACAGCCGGCAAACGGCTGACGGGATTGCGGCTCAGGCAGTGACAGGCATGCTCACCAAAAAAGGCAAGTACGGGCTCAAGGCCCTTGTGCATCTGTCGCGGATGCCGGCAGGACAACTGGCCTTCGTCAACGACATCGCCGTTGCCAACAACATCCCGAAGAAATTCCTCGACGCCATCCTCGGCGAATTGCGCAATGCCGGTTTCGTGCAGAGCCGCAAGGGCAAGGACGGCGGCTATCGCCTCGCCCGACCGGCAGCCGAGATCAAGATCGGCCACGTCGTGCGTGTTCTCGACGGCCCGCTGGCGCCAATCCCCTGCGCCAGCCGCACGCAGTATCAGCGCTGCGAGGACTGCAACGAGGAGACCTGCGAAGTCCGCCACATGATGCTGGAAGTACGACAGGCCATTGCCGACGTGCTGGACAACCGCAGCCTAGCGGCGATGCGTGACGCCGACAACGACGACTATCCGCTGGAACTCTCTTCCCAGTCGAACTGACCGCGAAACGCGGTCAGTTGTGTTGGGCGGTTACGCGGTTGCAGGCTGAGGCCGCCCTACCCGCCACAAGACCAGCACCATCACAGCCAGGTTCACCACGTTCCACGCAATGCCGTTGAGGAACGCGGCGGCGTAGGAGCCGGTAAGATCGTAGATCCAGCCCGAGCTCCAGCCTCCCACGGCCATGCCGATGATGGTCGCCATGATCACCAGGCCGACGCGCTGGCCGGCCTCGGCCGCCGGCATGTATTCACGCACGATGATCGCATAGCAGGGTACAATGCCGCCTTGCGACAGGCCGAACACCAGCGACACGATATAGAGCGAGGCCAGCCCGTCGAAGGGGATGTAGAACAGCAGCGACAGGCACTGCAGCGCCGAGCCGATCAGCAGCGTCTTGATGCCACCTATCCGATCGGCAACGAATCCCGACACCAGCCGGCTGACCACACCACCGGCAAGCATGATCGAAAGCATCTCGGCACCACGCGCCACGCCATAGCCGAGGTCCATGCAATAGGCGACGATGTGCACCTGCGGCATCGCCATCGCCATGCAGCAGCCGAAACCGGCAATGATCAGCAGGCCTTGCAGGGTTGCGGGTGACAGTGCGATCGGCTGCACGCGTCGAGATGTCGAGGAGGACGAGGTCGCGAACGCTTCACGCGGCGCGGGTTGCCGCATCATCAGCACCAGCGGGATCATGGTGACGAGGCAGAAGATTCCGATGACCAGATAGGTGAAGCGCCATCCCTCGGCAGCGATCAGCGGTGGCATCACCACCGGCCACAGCGCACCGGCCAGGTAGTTGCCGCAGGCGGCAGCTGCGACCGCGACACCGCGGCGGCGGTTGAACCAGTGCGAGATGTCGGCAACCAGCGGCCCGAAGATCGCAGCGGTGCCGAAGCCGATGAGAATCCCCTGTGCCAGCGTGAACTGCAGGATCGAGCCGGCGAAGGATGCCAGGATCATGCCCGCCGCGAGCGTCAGTGACGACAGAAGCGCCGGCATCCAGTAGCCCATGCGGTCGACCGCGCGCCCGACCAGCACATTGCCAGCGGCAAAGCCGATCATCGTGGCGGTATAGGGCAACGACGCATCGGCACGGTCGACGCCGAACTCGGCTTGCACTGCGGGCAGCACGACAACCACCGCCCACATGCCGACAGCACCAATCGTGCCCAGCACGACGGAAACGGCGAGCCTCAGCCACGCTTCACGGCCATCAATGACGGAGACTTTATCCCCCGACGGGATGGGGTGCTGGTTCATGTCGGGCTCCGTTTTAGGCAGGCCCGTACTTATCGTTCACCGCTCAAGTGGTCGGCAGCACCAAGCTGGATCAAAATCTAAGACCAGCCAAGTGACCTCACGGTCGCGATATGACACCACTCTGGGTGATCATCATGTTGGTCAGGGTGCGTTCGGCATGGGTCAGCCGCCAGTCGAGCATCTTCTGGGAATAACGCAACACGATCGACGCCATGTCAGGCCGCTCGGCCAGGTTGGTCGTCTCGTCTGGATCCTCGACGAGATCGAACAGCAGTGGCGGCAGAGCGGCGAAATGCACGTATTTGTAGCGGTCGTCGCGGATGACCGCATAGCTGCACTGGTCGGACGTGATGCCGAGCGTCACCTCGGCCTTCTGCGTCGCCACGGTGCGGAAATCATGTTCGAAGAAGACCGCGTCTCGCCAGTCAGCTGGCTTGGCGCCGCGCAGCAGCGGCAACAGCGAACGACCGTCGCAGGCACGCGGCTTTTCGAGCCCGAGCCAGTCGAGGACGGTCGGCATGACGTCCACAGCTTCGGTGAAGGCCTCGACGGTCGAGCCACGCGCGCCATCGGCATCGGCGCGCGGATCGCGGATCACCAGCGGCAGGTGGAAAGCCCCGTCGAAATAGACCTCCTTGCCCCAGGCGTGATGCTCGCCCAGCATTTCGGCATGGTCGCTGGTAACGATGATCAGCGTGCGGTCATATTCGCCGGTTCGTTTCAGATGCTCGATGATGCGGCCGAGGTGATGATCGACTTCGCCGATCAACCCGTAATAGGTCGCCCGCATCTGCCGGATTTCCAGTTCGTTGGCGGAAACCGGATCGAACGGGCTGTGCTCGTCATAGCCACCCGGGACACTTATCCGGTCCAGTTCATAGGCAAGCATCGGGTGCTGCCGTTTCTCCTCGGCAAGGCTTGCCGCTCGCGTCGGCAAGCTCACATCGACGGGATCGATCAAGGCATTGTAGGGCTCCGGCGCGATCAGCGGCGGATGCGGCCGCAGGAACACGAAATGCGCGAACCATGGACTGTCGCGCCGCACCGAAAGCCATTTCAGGAAAGCGTCGGTCAGGAATGCGGCTTCGCTGTGCTCGGCCGGGTAGATCGTCGGAATGTAGCGGAAGCCACGGTCGTCAGGCTTGTCGAAACCGGACTTGGGGCGGAAGACGTCGGCACGGCCGCCCGGCAGGTCGTAACCCCTGGCGAGAAGATCCGCGATCCATTCTTCCATCTCGTCGGGCAGATGCAGCGCCGCCTCGAATCCCGGCATCACGCTTTCATAGGTCTTGAGCGACGGGTCGTTGGCGTCGAGATCGCGCGGATCGGCACTGGTGTCGGTGTAACCGAACAAGGCAGGCCGATAACCCGCCTTGCGCACCTCGAGCGCAATGTTGGTGTGGCGCGCGTCGAGCGGCGTACCGTTGCGGCCGGAGCGATGATTCATCAGGTAGAGCCCGGTCAGCAGGCTGGTGCGCGAGGGACCGCATGGCGTGCACTGCCCGAAATGCTTGCGAAACAGCATCCCGTCCGCGGCGAGCGCATCCAGGTTCGGCGTGCGCACGTTGGGATGGCCAAGTGCCGACAGGCAGTCGCCGCGCCACTGGTCGGCACAGATGAGAAGCACGTTCGGGCGTTGCGTCATTTCAAGAGGCTCATTCAGGTTCGCGTCCCACCACCTTGTCGGTGTTGGCGAGCAGCTTGCGCACTGCGGCGCGCGCCGCATCCGGACGCTGCAGGCGGATGTTCTTCTCGACCAGTTCATGCAACTTCTGGGCGGTCTCAAGATCGTCGCCTTCACGCGTCACATGCACGAACAGATGGTCGAAAGCCTGTTCGATCAGGACGCCAAGCGGCACCAGCAGGTCGTTGCCGGACGCGCGCAGAATGGCGAGGTGAAAGCGTGTGTCGGCACGCGTGCGTTCTTCCAGCGTTGCGGCATTGTTCATGTCGCGGCAGGCACGCGAAATCTCCTCCATCTGCGCTTCCGTCCTGCGCATGGCGGCGAACGCCGTGGCCTCCGGCTCGATCAGGTGGCGAAACTCCTGCACCGTACGCAGGAAGGCCCCGCGGTCAGGTGACGTCGCGTACCAGCCCAGCACATCCCGGTCGAGCAGGTTCCAGCGCTCGCGCGGTTCGACTCGGCTGCCGACCTTGGGACGGGAAGCGAGCAGGCTCTTGGCCATCAGCATCTTGATGGCTTCTCGCACGGCAGAACGGCTGACGTTGAAGGTTTCCGCCCATTTTGTTTCGTTGGGCAGGATGGTGCCGGGTGGATAGTCGCCCCGCACGATGGCAAGGCCGATCTCGTTGGCGACATGCGCATGCACACTGGAGCCGGCGCGGCGCGGCGCAGGCTTCAGCTTCTCGGCACCGTCGTCGCTTTTTGCCTTCCCCTTGGCCGCGCGCATGCTTTTCCTTGTCGGCACCAGGCCAACAAGCAGGCCCGTATCACCCGCCCAACAAGTCTGGGCTTGGCCGGCATGTCAAGGCGTCAGAGCCCAGAAGAATTTCAGCGCAACGCAACGTCCAGTGAAACGTAACGCCGAGGCGAGGAAGCGATTGCCGCGGAAGCCACCGCGACGCCAGCGCGCAGTGCGTCCTCCAGTGTAGCTCCATCCAGCAGGGCGCCAAGATAACCGGCGTTGAAGGTATCGCCGGCGCCGGTGGTGTCGATCACCGCTACGGCAGGCGCCGGAACATGTGTGACCTTGCCCTCGCGCCAGGCAGAAGCGCCGTCGCCGCCGCGTTTGATGACAACGATGGCACCCGGTTTGGCCCGGTTCGCGAGCCAGGCGGCAGCCGCTTCCACGGTCTGTTCGCCGGACAGTGAAAGGCTTTCAATCTCGTTCAGCAGCACATGGTCGCAATGTGCGAGACATGCAACGGCGGATGCCTTGATCGCATCGGTCCAGCCGTCCGAAGGCCAGCCGGTATCAAGGGCAACCGCAAAACCGCGGGCCGAGACTACGGCCAGCATCGCCTCGAAGGCGTCGATCAGGTCGAGATAGAGGAATGAGCCCGTGAGCAGTGCGATATCGCCGGCGATTGCTTCCTGCGGCAGCATCGCAAGCATGCTCTCCGGCGTCTGCACGGCGAGATTTCCGGCTGTGGTCAGAAACGACCGCTCGCCACCCGGATGCTCGACCCCAACAGACAATGCAGTCGGCGTTGCGACTTTTGGCCAGTCGCGTGCGGCTTCGCCGAAGGTTTCGACAAGCCACGCGCCGAACATGTCATTGCCGACATTGCAGACGATGTGATGCGGTACGCCCAGTGCCTTCAGCGCGAGCCCGGTGTTGCCGGCCGGCCCGCCGGCACGCAATTCCGAATGGTCGACGAAGGTTTCCGTTCCGGGCCTCGGCCAGGGCACGACCGGCCCCATGATCAGGTCGACCATAACGCCACCAACGACATGGATGGATGGCCCTTCGGGCCGGTGCGGACGTTCATGCTTCATGGTCAATTCCGGTGATTTTCGTCGAGCGCACCGGTTCGCCGACGCCCGCAACCTTGCGGCCGGAAACGGCAATGATGAGCTTTTGCAGGGCGGGGAGCATCGTAGCGACTGCAGAGAGCCCCTCGTTGCGTGAAAAGGCGACGGTCACCGTGCCTTCGAGCGGCGCTTCACCGCTGCAGTCGAAGATCACCGGTGTTGTCCCAGCGCCGAGTGCAGCGTTGGCGAGCGTCGCCGTGCCGGCGCTGAGCGCCCCGGGGCCGCGCAGCAGAAGCACGCCAAGTTCCGGCGCCAGCACCTCCAGCGGACCGTGACGGAACTGGCCGAATTCGAAGCCGAACGCCGGAATGCGGGCGAGCTCCATCAGCATCAGCCCATTGGCTTCCGCCAGGCCTCGCAATTCGCCACGTCCCGCGATGATGACCGAACTTTTCGGCGCCAACACCTCAAGGGCTTCGTCCAATACGGGTTGAGGCGATGCGGCAAGGACATCGGCAAAACCGCCGATGTCACCCCCCGATGCCGCCAGGACTGCCGCATGCAGGGCAAGCGTGACGGTAAGGCTGCGCGTTGCCGCGAAGGCCACTTCCTGCCCACCGGCGCCGACGAGGCACGACAAGCTGCGCCCGAGTGTGCTCTGCGGCGCCAGCGTCATGCCAAACAGGTCGATGCTGCGTGGCAGGAGATCCAGCAACTGCAGGATCTCACCGGATTCACCGGATTGCGAGACCAGCACGAGCGTGCGCGGTTGCCCCGGCAGATCCTGGAGTAGGACGTCGCCGGCCGTTTCCGCCCGGCAATCGACACCAAGCCGCCGCCAGGATGTTTCAACCATGCGGTTGGCATAATGCGACGCGCCCATGCCGACCAGAACCACTCGACCGGTGCGCGCGATACTCGCGGCCAGTTCAGCCGCTACTGTTCCATTCGATGACAGCGAGGCGACCGCATCCGCGCCTTGCCGCGCCATCTCGGCCTGCAGCAATGCGAGCCCCTTGCCACTCTTATCCCCCGTCGTCATTGTCAGCCTTTCACGCTGCCGGCCGAAAGGCCGGAAAGCAGCGATTTCTGCAGGAAGAAACCGATCAGCACCGGCGGCAGCGCCGCCAGCAGTCCAACAGCCGAGATCAGTCCGTAGTCGGTTGCGCGACCGGCCGCGAAGTCGGCGATCGCAACCGGCAAGGTCTTGGCGCGCGTATCGCTCGTGTAGAGCAGCGCGTAGAAGAACTCGTCCCAGGCAAGCAGCAGCGCAAACAGCGCGGCGGCGCCCGTCGATGCGGCTGCGACCGGCAGTGTTATGCGGGTCAGGATCTGGAACAGATTTGCCCCATCGATCGACGCGGCCTGTTCGATCTCCACCGGCACGCTGTCGAAGCCGGATTTCATCAGCCATGTCACGAAGGGCAGAAGGATGGTGCAGTAGACGATGATCAGCGAAGTAACGTTGTTGAGCAGGCCGAGTGTTGAAAATACCTTGTAGAGCGGCAGGATCAGTGCCACCGGTGGCATCATGTAGGTGACGATCACCGCATAGAGCAGCGGCATGCGGCCGGGAAACCGCGAAAACGAATAAGCGGCAGGAATGCCGGCAGCGAGCGCGATCGCGGTGGCACTCAGCGCTACGACGACCGAATTGCGAAGCGCCGACAGGAAGGCCAGTCCGGCCGACCCTTCTTCCAGAGAAAACAGCCGTGCGTAGCGCGAGAAATCCGGCTGCTCGGGAATCCAGCGCAGCGGAATGGTGGTTAGGTCGTTGGCGTCTGAAATGCTCATGATGAACAGCCAGGCGACCGGCGCAAGAATGGAAACCACGAAAACGGCCACGGCGACATAGACCAGGATGGTGGCGGTCAGGCTGCGTCTCACGAGCGTTTCTCCCGCCGCACCAGCATGAAGACATAGATCGAAATCATCAGCGCGCTCATCGCGGTTACGGTCAGCGCATAGGCGGCACCGCTGCCGGCACGCAGATAGGTGAAGGATTCCTGGTAGACGAAAAAGGACACCGTCTTGGTGGCGTCGGCGGGGCCACCGCGCGTCATCACATAGAAGATGTCAAAGACCTTGAAGGCCTCGATGGCGCGCAGCACCATCGCAACGCTGAGCGAGCCAATGATACCCGGCAGCGTGATCCTCCAGAACCGCGTCCAGGCATTCGCTCCATCCATGATCGCGGCCTCATAGAGGTCCTTCGGCACCGTCTGCAGGCCGGCCAACGCGATCAGCGCGATCAGCGGATAATTCTTCCAGATGTCGGCGAGGATGACCATGTTCATCGCCGTCGCGGGATCGCCCAGCCAGGATCGATAGGCATCGAGCAGGCCGATCTGCGTAAGCAGTGCATTCAAGCTGCCATATTCGGGATTGTAGATGAGACGCCACATCACGGCATTGACGATAGTGGGCAGAGCCCACGGCAGGATAAGCAGCGCCCGCACCAGGGTGCGGCCTTTGAATTCCTGGTTGAGCAGTAGCGCAACCAGCACGCCGAGCACCACTTCGGCCGAAACCGACAGCACGGTGAAATAGGCGGTGTGGCCAACGGCGGCGCGAAAATCGCTGTCATCGAGGATGTAGGCGAAGTTCTCCAGCCCGATCCATTGCCACATATAACCCTGGCCGGTGAGGCTGGCGTCGGTGAACGCCAGCCACAAGGTGTTGAGGAGCGGAAAGGCTGTCACCAGCACCATGATCGCAATCATGGGCGTCAGCAAAAGCCAAGCCGTACGGTCCTGTTGGGCTGGGGCCATGACGGCTTTGCTCTCCCCTCGAAACGCCGATGGATTAACGCAGCCGTCCGGCAGCCTTGGTTGCTGCCTTCATGGCATCGTCCGTCGAAGCCTGGCCGAGCAGAACCTGCTGGATGTTCTTCTGCAGGATCGACGACAGTTCCGGATAGGACGGCGTCATCGGCCGCGCGAACATCACACCGAGCGAAACCTTGGCGGCATCGATCAGTTTTTCCTGCCCTTTGGTCACCGCCGGGTCCTCATAGGAGGATTTCCAGATCGGCAGGCTGAGCTTGGCGTATTTGTTCTGCGTTTCCTGCGAGGTCATGAAGGTGATGAACTTCCAGGCCTCGTCAGGATGCTTGGAACCGGCGGAGATGCCCAGCCCCATCGAACCGTTGATGGCGGAGGCTTCGGCCTTGCCCTTGAAGCCAGGCGCTGGAACGATACCAACCTTGCCGGCGACCTTGCTCTCCTTCGGGTCGTTGGCCATGTTGAACATGTAGGTCCAGTTCATCGCGAACGCGGCTTCGCCTGCCGAGAACACCTTGCGCACGTCTTCTTCCAGATATTCGCGCGAGTTCGGGTTGGTGACGCCATCGTCGAGCGTCTTTTTCATGTAGTTGACGGCTTCGACCGAACCGCCCGTGTCGAAGGACAGCTTGCCATCCTGGGTGAAGGAACCCCTGGCGCCGCCCACCATCGACGTGTAGTCGCAGATCAGCGCCTCGGCCTGGCTCCAGCTCCACACGATCGGATATTTGGCGATGCCCTTGTCCTTGATGATCTTGGCCTGTTCGGCCAGTTCCTCGAAGGTCTTGGGCGGAGCAGAAATACCCGCCTGCTTCAGCATGTCCTCGTTGTAGAACAGATACTTGGTGTCGAGGATCCAGGGCATGCCCCAGATCTTGCCGTCATAGTCCACCGTGGTCCACGCGCCGTCGAACACCTTGTCCCGGTCGCCTTTCGGGACGCGGGCAGTGACATCCTGCAGGAAGCCCTTGGTGGCGAATTCCGGCGGCCAGATCACGTCGAACAGGACAACGTCGTAACCGGAAGAGCCGGCGCCCTGAGCCGCCACGATCTTGTCGTGCAGCGCCTCGTAAGGCACGAACTCCAGATTGACCTTGAGGCCTGGATTGGCTCCCTCGAATGCCTTGGCCATGGCCTTAGTATCGTCTTCGCTGTAGGCGGCCTGCTTCATGAAAATGGCGTTCAGCGTCACGTCCTCGGCGAAAGCCGGAAGCGACTGATGGATCAGCAGCGCAAGCCCGCAGGCTGCGCCCTTGAAGAAGCTGTTCATTGATTCCTCCCGATTGGCAGCTGCCCGGCCTGTGTGGCCTCGACAGCCACGCAAACTAGACCATGTGAAATTAATTAAATCAAGTTGATTGGCTTATATTTTCCTTCATAATCGACGGAACTCGCGTAGAGAGTTCACATGACCCTCAAGAGACCCGTCGCAGGCACCAATCTCGAACAGGCCAAGTCGCACAATCGCCGCGTTGTCATCGAGGCGATCAGGACGAATGGCGCGCTCTCGCGTGCCCAGATTGCACGCCTTACCGCCCTGAGTTCGCAGACAATTTCCAACATTGTCGACGAATTGGAACGCGCGGGTCTTCTGCGAGCCGAGGCGACGCAGAAAGGCGCGCGCGGGCAGCCAGCCGTCCCCTATTCGATCGACCCCAATGGAGGCTATTCGATCGGCCTGCAGCTCGACCATCAGACCGCTGTCGGCGTCGTCACCGACCTCTCCGGCACGCTGCGGGCACGCGTCGAGCGCAAGGTCGACAGGCCGACGCCGGCTGAAGCGATGCCTTTGCTGGCCGCGATGACCGACGAACTCGTGCGCTCCTTCCGTTTCGACCGCAGCCGGCTGCTCGGCATCGGCATGGCGATGCCTGGCCCCTTCGATGTCGAGGGCATGACCTCGGTCGGCCCAACTGCCCTGCCCGGCTGGCAGGATTTTCCGGTGGCAGCCGAACTGGAACGCTTGACTGGCCTGCCCGTGACCTTCGAGAATGACGCCACTGCCGCTGCCATCGGCGAACGGCTCTACGGCGTTGCCAGGAACCTCGCCAGCTTCGTCTATCTCTTCATCGGCACGGGCCTTGGCGCCGGCCTTTTCCTCGACGGCCATCTCTACAAGGGCAGCCGTCATAATGCAGGTGAGATCGGTCACATGATCGTCAAGCCGGACGGGCTCGCCTGTTTCTGCGGCAAGCATGGCTGCCTGGAACGCTATGTCTCGCTGCGCGCCGCCTATGATTGCCTGGAGATGCCGGATCCCGACCACGCTTCACCCGACAGGCTGGACGAGTTGCTGGCTGCCGGCGACGAGCGCCTGCTAGCCTGGGCCGACCAGGCGGCAGCACCCCTGAGGCAGGCCATCGATGTCCTCGAGCTCGCTTTCGATCCGGAAACGGTCGTGCTGGGCGGCTTCATGCCGCTTGCCGTCATCGAACTGCTGGCGAACCGGCTGGAGCCGCTGCATCTGTCGGTTTCCTCGACACGCGCACGCAGCGTGCCCCGCGTCCTGATCGGTGCGGCGGGCAAGGACACTTCTGTGCTCGGCGCCGCTGCGCTGCCCATCTTCTCCGAGACCAACCCGCAGTTCGACGTGTTGCAGAAGCCACTCGATTGAGGCCGACCGCATAAGGCTGCGGCGACACCAGCAATTTTGCGCGACGCCATGCCAATGCGCAATTGGCATGCTTGCCGTCCCGGCAGGATTGCATGATCGTTGCCTCGTCAAATCGACAGGAGAGGATCATGAAGGCAATGAGCTTTGTGCGGCTGGCCGCGCTTGGCGCCGTGCTCGCGGCAAGCAGCACCGCATCGGCGGAAGAACCCGCATTCTGGAAATTCTACGAACAATCGCTGAAGTCTGCGAAATACATCGACCTCACCCATGCTTTCGCGCCGGTGCAGCCAGTGTGGCCGGGCTTCGGCCCCGCCAAATTCAAGCCCGCCGTGGCCGGCGCCGACATCGAAGGTTACGTCAAGAAAGGTGAGGAGTTCACCTATGAGAAGCATGGCTTCGTCGCCAGCGCCTATGACCTGACCACCGACCAGTACGGCACCCAACTCGATCCGCCTTCACACTGGAATCCCAAGGGCGCCACCATCTCCGACCTGCCACCGACATTCGCAGTGAGACCGCTGGTGGTCATCGACATCAGCGGAAAGGCAAAGACCGACGAGGGGTATCACCTCAAGGTTGCCGACATCGAGGAATGGGAGAAGAAGCACGGCCGCATCCCGGAGGGTTCAGTCGTGTTCGTGCGCTCTGACTGGTACAAGAAATGGAATGAGCCGGAACGTTTCGCCAAGGCGCCGTTCCCAGGCGTGAGCCTCGATGCGCTGAAGTTCCTGCATCTCGAACGCAAGATCCTCTTTCACGGCCACGAGCCGCTCGACACCGACACCACGCCGAACCTCGAGGGCGAATACTGGCTCATGCACAACAACTTCGTGCAGGCCGAGGGCGTCGCCAATCTCGACAAGGTCCCGGAAGCTGGCGCGCTGGTGACGATCGGCTTCGCCAAGCCACAGGGCGGTTCTGGCGGCTACGCACGCTATATCGCGATCGCACCCGCCGACTGGCCGGAGGGTGTCTCCGTCAATGACGCACCGGGGGCGCCGCTGCCCGAACAGACCGCACCGCTGAAACGGGACAAGGACGGCGTCTTCCGCCCGACGCCCTAGCAGTTGCGCCGTTGCGCACGGAGCCTCCATCTTCTTGAGGAAGATGGAGGCCAGAGACCCTACGCAGCCGCGGTGATGCCGTAAAGGATCGGCATCAGGCCGGCGAGCGCCTTGAAACGCTCCCAAGACTTACGCTCCGGTTTGGTCCAACCGGTCTCGGCCAGCGCGGAGATGCGCGGGAACACCAGCCGATCGAACACGCCGCGATCGGTCATCGGCTCCGACCAGATGCAGCATTGAACGCCGAGGAAATGCTTCTTCTGCTCCTCTGTCCAGCCCTTCACCGGATCGAAGTCGTAGAGCGTCTCCGGCTCCGACCAGCCGGCCCAGGCTGCGCCCGGCTCCGACCAGGCCGGGCTGTTGGCCATGTCGAGATAATAGACCTGCCCCGGGCAGACGACGATATCGTAGCCGCGCCCGGCAAGTGCTGCCGACACCTCGACAGAACGCCAGCCATTCAGGAAGCTCTTGTCCTTGTCGATGATATCGCCATGCGCGGCTTCTTCCCAGCCGCCGGTGATGCAACCGCGCGAGGCCAGGAATTTCTGGATGCGCGCAAGGAACTGGGCTTGCAACACGGCAGCGCCCGAACCGTCGATTTCGTCGGCGCCGTGATGGTTGGTGACGACGTTCAGGCGCTTGGCATGTGCGGCCGCCACGTCGGCGCCGGCCAGTTCGCCGAGCTTAGCCAGCGCCTCCGGTGAGCCCGACCAGGCGCCGATCGGCACCTCATCGGCACCGACATGGATGCGCTTGTATGGGAACAGCGCGATCACCTCATCCAGGATGGTTTCCAGCACCCGATAGGTTTCCTCGCGCGCCGGGTTGAGGCAGTTGTTGGGAAATCCCTGCACCGAATAGTAGACGCCGTGCTCGGCCGGATCGCGCAGTTCCGGAATCGCCTGCAGCATGGCGTAGCAATGGCCGGGAACGTCGATCTCCGGGATAACCTCGATAGCGAGACGGTCGGCCAACGCGACGATCTCGCGCACTGCAGCCTTGCTGTAGTAGCCACCTGTGCGCTCGGGTCCCGAACCCAGCAGCGGGGGCAGCGGCAGACCGTGACCGCGCCAAGCGCCGATGCGGGTCAGTTCTGGATAGGCATCGATCTCCACGCGCCAGGCCTCGTCATCGGAGAGGTGCCAGTGGAAGCGGTTGAGCTTGTTCCAGGCCAGGATCTTGAGGAAGCGGCTGACCTCGGCTGTGCCATAGAACTGCCGGGCCACGTCGAGATGTGTGCCGCGCCAGCCGAGCGACGGCTCGTCCTTAATCTCGCCTTCCAGCGGGAAGAAGAACGTCTCCGGATGATGGCGCGCGCCGCGCAGGATCTGCCCCAGCGTGATCAGCCCGTAAAGGAGGCCGGCACGTGTGGCTGCCGAAATCATCACACGTCCGCCGCCGAAGCGGATGCCATAGGCTTCCGCGGCAAAATCATCGGCCAGCACAAGGGAGACCGGCAAGCCGCCCTCGCCTTCCGGTCGCACGATACCTTCAACCGGAAACAGTCCTTCGACCAGTTCGGCAAAAGCGGACGCAGCGGATTTGGCCTCTTCACCTTTTGCCTCGATCGCCAGGCCTTGCGGCATGGCAGCGCGGCCCGATACGGAAACGCTGTTCGGCCATGGCACGATGGACACCGGAACCGGCGCCACATGCGGCACCGGATAGATTTCAGCGCCACGCTTCAGCGGCGCATTGTCTCCCTTGGCCTGGGTCGGCGCCACCGAAACCGGCACCGTCGCGCCATCGGCAAAGGCGACATAGGCGGTGTTGGCGCCATCCGTCCAATGACGCAATGGATAGGACAATCCACGCGCTGTCACCGTCCATGACGCCCCGGGCTCCAAGATGAATCCCTCGGGTGGCGACAGTTCGGAATGGTTGGAAAGCCGCGCGGTCAGGATGCCGCCCTCGACTGCCGCTTCGGGATCGATGCGGGCAGGACCACTCACGCAAAGCTTGAAACCGGAAACAGCTTTGGTCGAGAGATTGGTCAGCGTCAGCGAATAGGCCAGGCTCTCGCCGTCAGCGGCTGGGGTCCAATGGGTTTGCAGGCGGAGGGCTGATTTCGGCTGGATGGTCATGTCGAACTTTCGTCTGGCAAACATTGCATTGTGGGTTTCTGGCAGTTCCATCCCCACTCGGAATTTTCCGCCGAAAAGGGTGACTCCCGGCACCTGCCTTTCCCGCCCGTCCGGCGAGCCGGCGCATCAATCATCAGGCGATGGCGATTTCAAGAGCCCGGCATAAATGCCGGGTTCGGAGTTCGGGATCATCGTTGCACCCACCGTTCGCTCGTAGAATTCCGAAGGACCGACATCACCGATGATGGCGTAGCCGTAGCCCATCGTCTTGAGATCAAGCAGCGAAGCAAGCAGCAGCGCGTGGCCAATACCCAATCCCCTCGCCCCCTTATCGACACCCGTCGGGCCGAAGAAGCCGCGCGCGATCGATTCATGGCAGGAAAAGCCGATCAGTTTTTCTTCGCGTGTCGCCAGGAAGCAGGTCGGCGGCTGGCGCATTATGGCAACGGCCGTCTCGCTCGACCAGCCCGCGCCAAACATCTGGCGTACCCAGTCGGTGACCAGTTCAAGCTCCGGCGCCAGTGCCCGGCGGATCGTTATCCCGGCCTTCCGCATGCGCTCGTCCAGCGCCGGCTCCGGCTTCAGAAGGGAAAGGTTGACGAGATAATCCATGCTGTTCTGCCGCTTCAGGAGATTTCGAAGAATGATTGCATTGATTTTGACCCGGAAGTCATTCCTCGAAATCTCCTTGCTTCACGCGCCGAGCGCGCGGATGAAATGGTTTGAGCCAACCTGCTCGATTGTGTCGGAAGCTGGCCGGCTGATGCGACGCACCTCTTCGGCATGGCCGAGGAAACGCGCGCTGTCGCCTGGTACGAAAGGCCGATCCGGATCCGGCACCGCCGAGAGCAGCAGCTTGGTGTAAGGATGTCTTGCGTGCCGGATCACTGTCTCGGTATCGCCCCACTCCACCATCTGGCCGGCGAACATGACGATCACCTCTTCCGCGACATGCGCCGCAGTCGCAATGTCATGGGTGATGTAGAGCAGCGCAAGCTGTCTTTCGCGCTTGATGTTTGACAGCAGCTCGAGAATTCCCAGCCGGATCGATACGTCGAGCATGGAAGTCGGTTCGTCTGCCACCAGCACGTCCGGCCGTACGGCGAGAGCACGCGCGATGTTGACACGCTGGCGTTGGCCCCCGGAGAGCTCATGCGGAAACTTGGCGGCGGTGATGGCTGGATCCAGCCCCACCGAAGCAAGCAGATGGGCCACGCCTGAGACCTCTTCGGCTTTGCTGCGGGCATGTCCATGCAGCTTCAATGGCCGCGCCAGGTGGTGCTGGACTGAAAATACAGGGTTGAGCGAAGCAAACGGATCCTGGAACACCATCTGCACGGCTCGCCTGTAGGCAGCCTCGCCCGCCTTGCCGCCTGGATGGGTGATGTCACGGCCGCGGAAATACATCTTGCCGGCCGTCGGCTCGTCCATGCGGGCGATGATGCGCGCGCAGGTGGTCTTTCCGCAGCCGGACTCGCCGACCAACGCCAGTGCCCGCCCCGGCTTCAGCGCCAGTGAAATGCCACGCAGCGCCTGGACGACGCCAAAACTGCGCTCGATGCGCTCAAGTCTCACCACAGGCTCAGTCAGCGCCTCGGCACCGTCGACGGAAAGGCTCGGCTGCGCGTTCATGCGGCAGCTCCATGTCCCGGCAATTGCGGGATCGAACCCCATAGCTTGCGCGTATATTCATGTGCCGGCGCACGACTGACCTGTCGCACATCACCAACCTCGACCAGTTCGCCTTTCAGCATGACGCCGACGCGATGGCAGAGCTGCGCCATCAGATGCAGATCGTGGGTGATGAACAGCACCGAGAAACCGTGGCTGCGCTGCAGGTCGATGACCTGTTCCAGGATCTCGCGCTGCACCACCACATCGAGTGCCGTCGTCGGCTCGTCCATGATGATCAGTTCCGGTTGCAAGGCGAGGCAGATCGCAATCACGATACGCTGCCGCATGCCGCCGGAGAACTGATAGGGATAGTCGTCCAGCCTTGTCGGCGAAATGCCGACCAGCTTGAACATCTCCTCGGCACGAGCACGCGACTGCGCCCTGGTGGCACCGGTATGGCGGGCCAGCACGTCATGGAATTGCGCCGCCACCCGCATCAGTGGGTTGAGCGAATTCATCGCGCTCTGGAAGACCATGCCGATGCGCCGCCAGCGCACCTTCTGCAGCGCCGTCTCCGATAGCTTCAAAAGATCCTGGTCATCGAGCAGTACCTGGCCGCCCGCCACCCAGGCCGGCGGCTTCGACAGCCGCGTGATGGCGTAGGCAATGGTGCTCTTGCCGCAGCCGGATTCGCCGGCAAGCCCGAACAATTCACCGCGGCCAATGTCAAAGGACACGTTCTTGACCGCGCGGAATGCGCCACCGTCGGTCAGATAGTCGACGTCGAGGTTCTGGATCCGAAGCAACGGCGCGTTCATCGGACGGCCCTCAACTCACGTGCGCGCAGCCGGTTGAGCCGCAGCCAGCGGCTCAGCGCCGGCCCGGAGCGAAGTTGCGGGTTGGCAATCTCGTCGAAGGTGAAGTTCAGCAAAGCCAGCCCCAGCCCGACGATCGCGATGCCAAGCGCCGGCGCGCCGATGTCCCACCAGGCGCCGACGATGATCGCCGAAGAATTCTGGGCATTGTAGAGCATGGTACCCCAGGTGACATTCAACGGATCTCCGAAACCGAGATATTCCAGTGTCGTCTGCGCCACGATCGCATAGATGATCGAGCCGACCAGATTGATGCCGATCAACGGCACCAGATTGGGCAAGATCTCGACGAAGATGATGCGCCACCAGGGTTCGCCAACCATGCGCGCGGCAACGATGAACTCACGGTTCTTCAGCGACAAGGTCTGCGCTCGCGTCATGCGCGCGCCCCACGGCCAGGAGGTGAGCGCGATGATGGCCATGATCGCCATCGGCCCGACTGTGCCGGCGAAGGACGCGAGCAGGATAAGCAGCGGGATGTTGGGAATGACCAGCACCGCATTGGTGGTCAGGTCCAGCACCGCGTCGGTGCGGCCGCCGAAATATCCGGCGATCAGGCCGATCGCCGTCCCGATCGCCGTGATCGCCAGCCCCGTCGCGAAGCCGACCGCCAGCGATGGTCGTGCACCCCAGACGAACTGCGCATAGACGTCACGGCCCATCTTGGTGGTGCCGAAGACATGCTCGGCTGTCGGCGGCTGATGCGAACGGCCGACACGCTGTGCGGGATCGCCGGGCGCCAGCACCGGTGCCAGCAAAGCCATCAGGCAAAGCGCTACGATAATGATAAAGCCCGCCACGGCCTTCTTCTGGCGCAGGAACAACTTGAGACCCGAGCTCATGTCCGCCCCTCCTGCACCCTCGGGTCGACCACGCCATACAGGATATCGACCAGCAGGTTGGCGCCAAGTGTCGCCATCGTCATCAGCAGCAACTGTCCCTGGATCACCGGATAGTCACGCGCAACGCTGGCGGTGAACAGGGTCAGCCCCAGACCGGGATAATTGAAGACGATTTCGGTGACGATCGAACCGCCGAACACCGCGCCCAGCATGAGCGCCAAGTTTGTCATCACCGGCAGCATGGCGTTGCGGGCCGCATAGCTGAACATCACCGCGGTGTTGCTGAGCCCTTTGGCCCGGCCCATGGTGACGTAGTCCTCGCCCAGCACCGATATCATCGAGGAGCGCATCGTCGTCTGGAATTCGCCGATCATGTAGGGCGAAAGCGTCAGCACCGGCATGATGGCGTGCCAGAACACCGAACCGAAGAAGGTGAAGTTGATACCGGGGTCGAGGCTGGGATCATATGCGTAGCCCACCGGGAACCACCTCAACGTCACACCGAAGGTGAACAGCGTGGCAAGTGCGATGATGACCGGCGGCACCGCGATCAGCACCACAGAAAAGGGCGAGACGAACGCATCGAAGCGCCCGCCTCGCCGCCAGGCTGCCACTGCGCCGAGGGAGACGCCGACGCAGAGGGAGAATATAACCGCCGTAACCACCAGGAAAGCGGTCCACCCGGCCGAACGGGCCAGTACTTCGGTGACGGTCTGCGGGTAGTATTTGACCGATACGCCAAGATCGAAGGTGGCCAGCCCCTTCAGATAGTCAAGGAACTGCAGCCATATCGGCTGTTCGACGGCGCCGAAGCGGGCCTTGATCGCTTCGATCGCCGCCGGCGTGGCACGTGGCCCGAGCTGGGCAATCATGCTGTCGACCGGACTCCCCGGCATCAGCCGGGGAAGCGTGAAGTTGACCACGATGGCGAACAGGAAGGCGGCCAGATAGACCCCGAGCCGTCGAAGAGGTATCCGCATGACTGCTATCCCGTCGCCGATCCTCCTGGTTATTGCACTGGCTTCAGCCGCAGCAAATGCACGAGCCGCAGGCGGTTGTTGTCGTGGTCTTCTGGGTTCATCACTGGTTCGTCCTTGGTCACCCAGCCGGTGAACCGCTTGGTCGAATACTGGAACCAGGTCGGTCCATTGAACACCGGCACTACGGGGAATTCAGTCGCGACAATCAACTGAACCTGGTCGAACAGCTTGTGGCGCTCTTCCTCCGAAGTCGCCTTGCGATAGGCGTCGAAGACCTTGTCCAGTTCCGCATTGGAATAGCGCGACGGCGCCGAGGTGATCCGACCGGCAAAAGGCGTCGACAGCGACTGGTAGTAGCCGCGGAACGGCGTCGGGCCATCGGCGCGCGAATTCATGACGGCATCCAGCGTGCCATCGAGAATCTGCTTCTGCCACTGCTCATATTCCGGCGTCGCCACCGAAGCGTTGACGCCGATCTTGCGCAGTCCCTCGACGGCAATCTGGACGGCGTCGATCCAGTCCGTCCAGCCATTAGGCACGGCAATGGAAAACGCAATCGGCTGTCCTTTTGGCGTGGTGCGGAAACCGTCCGCGCCCTTCTTGTAGCCGGCATCGTCAAGCACCTTGCTGGCCTTGTCGACGTCGTAGGCCATCCAAACGTCGTGTTCGCCTTCGGCGGCCTTGTTGCGCCAGGAGTCAAACCGTGGCGGCAGTCCGGAGGCATGCAGGTTCACCACCGGATAGCCGAAGCCTGCAATGTCGACCATGGAGGTGCGATCCATGGCCAGCGAGAAGGCGCGGCGAAAATTGATGTCGGCGAAAGCCTCGGCGTTGCCGGCGTTCTTTGTCTTGAAATTCATCTGGAAGGCGACCGTCTCAGCCGGCGGCTGCCAATAGCCATTGTTCTTCGCATCGAGCGCGACATAGGTCTTGTCGATCTGCGGAATGAACGAGCCGATCCAGTCCATCGTGCCTTCCGGCAGCAGCGCCAGCATCTGGTCATTGCCGGAGATCTGCGGCAGCTTCAGGCAATCCACCTTGAGACTGGCGGCATCCCAGTAATTCGGGTTGCGGCACTGTTCATAGACCTGCGGCGTGAAGCGGCGAACTTCGGTCATCGGTCCCGAACCGACCGGCTTCTCGTTCTTGAAGGCGAGCGGGTCCTTCACGTCCTTCCAGATGTGCTCCGGTACAACGGGAAAATCGGCCAGGGTCTCGGGGAAATGCGTGTCGACCGACTTGAGGTTGATCTTGACCTCGGTCGCCGACGGCGTTTCGACAGAAGCCACTGTCTCGCCGACGCCGACTGTGTCCACGGCCGGATTCTTCAGCATCATTTCCAGCGTAAATTTCATGTCCGCCGAAGTCAGCGGCTGGCCGTCGGACCACTTCACGCCGTCGCGCAGCGTATAGGTGATCGACTTCAGATCATCGGAAAACTTGTAAGCCGTGGCCAGACGCCAGATCGGCTTGCCACCGTCATAGTCGTTGAAGATGACCAGCGGCTCGTAAATGAAATCCATCGTACTCTGGCGGCGGCCACCAAGATCGAACGGATTGAAGTTCTGCACCCAGCTGGTCTGCTCCTCGATGTGCATGGAAAGCACAGCTTCGGCGGAGGCAGGTGTCGATTGGGCGGTCATCCCGCCCGCAACAGAGAGCGCTGCGAGGGCAGCGCCAGCGAACAGCCGCCGCAGCGATACAGCCCGGCGGAAAGAAGACAGAGTCGTCCTTTTGGCACGCATGGTTTTGATTCCCCTGGTTGGAATTGACCCTTCCGCTCTTGCTGGCGGATAGAATAAATCAATTTGATTTATGGGTATGAGTGAAGTGGCTCTTCGTCAACCGCGAAAAAGGTCGTATCGACGAAAAAATCGTTTTAACATAATGGCTTGCGGGAAATGTGGGCGCGCCCAATGGGGCTGGAATTCGGGCCTTCAGGCCAAAAATCCCAGTGCGCAGAATGGCTTAATTTGGGTGGTTTGAAGCTTGCTTCACCCTTTGTACGGCGACCGAAAAAAGTTCGGGCCGACATCGACTCGGATCACGCCTGCTGTTTGCAGGGAGAACGCTTCCACATGCATAGATTGCATATCTTGGGAAAGAACGAAAAGGTGTTCCCGGTTTCCGTTTTCACACCCGGAAATTGACATTGATTTTCAAAAGGCTGTTCGATTATCGCGCAGAACGTGCAGACTTGTTGCTCAGGCGCCCGGTCACCACCGCAAAATCAACCGCATTCGCACTCTGCTGGACCGTTCAGGCCGATCTTTTGAAGCACCGACAGCACCCGCCATGCCTGCACAGGGATATCGAAGCGGCGCAAGCCCGCCTCATCCAGCCTTCTGCAACGCCGCCTGGTGGATCAGCGAGCTCCAGCTGTTGGTCGAAGCGAGGTGACAATAGACCAGGGTCAGAGCACCGGATTTCCTGAGATCGAGGAACGCCTCGTCACTCAGCTTGTTGAAGGCATCCTCGTCGATGATCTTGAAATCGGTGAGGTTGAGCACCTCTCCATTTTCCAGCGTCACGGTGCTGCGGCGCTCGGCCAAGAGGCCATGTGCGGCGATCTTGTCGACCATGGCGCGTGTGGCGGCAAAGTCCATCTGGTACTGGTTGCAGAAGGCCAGGGCCTGCTTGGTGGCTTCGGTCGCCTCGGTACCCGCAAAGAATGGAACCACCTTGTCGCCGCGCGCGGCTGCCACGACCTGCTCGACCACCCGGTCGCTGGCCCGGTCGACGCACAGCGCCAGCCGCCCGCTTCCCTGCCCGCCATCATCGGCGAGGATGAACGGATAACGACGCACATAGGCCGGGACATAGTGCGGTTTTGCCCATTGGCCGTCCTCGTCCACAAACAGGTTCTCGCCTTGCCGCAGACCGGTGATGACGACCGGTTGGTTGGCTGGGCCGACAAAGACGATCGGGTAGGACCGCATGGCTGCGGGCATCTCACCCGTTACCACGGGCAACGCATGCGCGGCGCGCGTGAAGGAAAAATCCGCGCGCGCCGCAAGACCGAGCGAACCATGGCGGTCGGGATTCATCGCCTCCGGCTTCGAATAGAAAAGCGGGAGCGCTTCGGCCGCTTGAGCCGTCGCAACGCCATTGTCTGCAGTCATGCCTGTTCCCCCAAAAGTCGCGCAAGTCGATGGCGGTTTCGCCTTCGCAGCGCGTTCCAGTCCGGCAGCGTCTTACGTCACGGGCAGGGAAAAAGTCCATCCGCTGCATATGGCCGGAATAGGAATAGACCCAAGAATGGTCAGGCGTAAGCCCCTCCATTTTGCGGGAGCAGCAAAGCTAGGCTTCTCCACGCACCACCCTTCCCGCTTTCTGCAGCAGTTCGAACGCCTGGAAACGGTTTGCGTGCCAACCGGCATGCGCCGCGTTTGGCTGGTAGGTTTCGCCAAGCTCCGACATCGCATCCATGGCCGACGCCATGTCCGGGAAATGACCCGCCGCAACGGCGCCGAGGATGGCAGAACCAAGCAGGACGGGTTCCGGCGAGGTCGAGGCCGCTACGACCAGCCCGGTCGTGTCGGCCAGAAGCTGGCGTACCAACGGGCTCTGGCCGGCGCCGCCGCTGACCACGATGGTGTCGGTGACAACACCTTTCTCGGCAAGGACGCCGACGATCTGGCGCGCGCCGTAGCCGAGGCCACAGATGCCAGCGAGATAGAGCCCAACCAGCCCATCGACGCCGGTATCCAAGCCGATACCGGCGATCAGACCAAGCGCCTCTGGATCGGCGAACGGTGCGCGATTGCCAAGGAATTCCGGCACGACATGCAGCTTGCCGATCAGTTCAGGCGCGCTTTCGGCCCCGCCATGCTTGCCGGCCTCCACCGCCAGCCACTGGCTTAGGCTGGTGCCTGCCATCTCGGCCTTCACTGCAGCTTCGGCTGAAGCCGGGTGCATGCGCACGAGATGATCGATCGCAGCACCCGCGGCCGACTGACCACCCTCGTTCAGCCACACCCCCGGCACCATGGCCGAGAAATACGGCCCCCACACGCCGTCCACGAATGCTGGCTCGGCGGTGGTCGACATGGTGCAGGCCGATGTGCCGAACACATAGGCCATGCGCGTCAGCACGCTTCCCGCATCGCCGCGCGCACCCACGGTGCCAATGCCGCCGGCGTGAGCGTCGATAAGGCCAGCCGCCACCGGAGTGCCTTCGGCAAGGCCGAGGTCACGCGCGGCCTCGGCTGTCAGCCCCTTGCCCAACGCCGTGCCTGCCGGCACAACGTCCGTGCCGATGCGGCGGAACTGCTCGTCAGCCAGCGCGCCAAGTCCGACTGTGCGGAAATAGCGTTCGTCCCATCGCCGCTCATGCGCCAGATAGGTCCATTTGCAGGTGACGGTGCAGACCGATCGGGCAAGGCTGCCGGTCGACTTCCAGGTCAGGAAGTCGGTAAGGTCCATGAACTGCCATGCCTTGGCGAAAGTCTCCGGCTTGTGCTCGGCCAGCCACAACAGTTTCGGCGTCTCCATCTCCGGCGAGATGGTCCCGCCGACGTAATTCAGCACGGTCTCACCGGTGCGATTGATGCGTGCGGCCTGTTCCGTGGCGCGATGATCCATCCACACGATGATATTGCGCTCGACCTCGTTGGTCGGCCCGACATCAAGTGGCCGCCCACCCTCGCCCAGCACGACAAGAGAACAGGTCGCGTCGTAACCGACGCCGGCAATCGATGCTGCCGGCACGCGTGATTTGGCGACGGCTTCGCGCGTGCTTGCTGCCACCGCACGCCAGATGTCGTTGCTCGATTGCTCGACGATGTCACCTGCTTCGCGAAACAGCGCGATGTCGCGCTTGGCCGCCGCAAGCATGGTTCCACGCGCGTCGAACACGCCGGCACGCGCGCTGCCCGTGCCGACATCGATGCCGATGAAATGTTTTGCCGAAGTCATGCAGCCATCCGCGATATCGAGAGAAGGGAAGAACGCCACCGGCAAGCAAACCGATGGCGTCGAGAGTCAGAGGTCGTTGCTCTGCGGCAGGATGACCAGGTCACGGATGGTGATGTTGCGCGGCCTGGTCAGCATGAACATCACCGCCTCGGCCACCTCCACGGGCTGCATCAGTCCACCCGCGGCGAGCTCATCTTCCAGCTTCTGCTTCGGCCAGTCGCTGATCAGCGCTGTCACCACCGGCCCGGGCGCAACAGCACCGACGCGCAGGCCATGCTTGGCAACCTGGCGGCGCAACGTGTGGACGAAGGCCTGAATGGCATGTTTGGAAGCCGTGTAGATCGGCTCCCACACCACAGGTACCAGCCCGGCGATCGAGCTGGTGACGACGATGTCGCCAGTCTTGCGCTCGACCATGTGCGGAAGCACCGCGTGGATGGACCGGAACGCCGCATTGATGTTGAGGTTCAGCATGCGGTCCCAAACATCCGGGTTCCCTTCTACGACCTCGCCACCGACATAGGAACCGGCATTGGCATGGAAGATGTCGAGCTGGCCGGCCTTCTCCAGGATCTGCGGCATCATGCCAGCCACGCTCTTAGAGTCCATCAGGTCGACCACGACGGGGAATGCCTGCGGTCCAAGTTCCGCGCAGACGGCTTTCAGTGCATCTTCATTGCGGTCGACGAGAGCGACCCGTACGCCTGCCGCCACCAGATGCCTGGCGCATTCCAGGCCGATGCCTGATGCGGCGCCGGTGATCGCCGCGACTTGTCCGGTAAGGTCCTGAGCCATTTCTGCCTCTTGTTTTTGCTTTGTGTTGCTTGGGAGTTAGAGCAATTCCAGGAAAAGTGCGGAGCGGTTTCCGTCCGGAACTGCGTAAAAACAAAACTGGAGCGCTTCCGCGTTTCCGTGGCGGAAACGCTCCAGGATCAGGCGCGGCCGTGCGAGACACGTGACCTGCGTGCCAGCGAGTCGACGATCACGGCGATGGCCAGGACGGCCCCGGTGATCATGTATCGAAGCGACGACGACAGATCGAGCAGCGTCAGCCCGCTCGCGATCGACTGGATGACGATGATGCCCAGCAAAGCCGAATAGGCGCTGCCGCGGCCGCCGAACAGGCTGGTGCCGCCGATCACCGCCGCAGCGATGGCGTTGAGGTTGACGTCGCCGGTGCCCGCCTGCTGGCTGGATGACGCAAGCCGCGACGCTGCGAGGATGCCGCCTGTGGCCGCCAGCGTCGAGCACAGCATAAAAGCGCTGGTATAGATATAGCGCACATTGATGCCGGCACGCCGGGCGGCTTCACGATTGCCGCCGACGGCATGCATCGAACGGCCCCATTTGGTGCGCTTCAGCGCGTAGTTCATCGTCACGACCAGGCCGACGAACAGGCCGAACATCCAGGGAATACCGCGCGAGCTGTTGAGGTAGAAGACGATTGCCTCGAGCAGAACGGTGATGACGACCGCGCGCGCGACGATGGCTGCCATGGACTGCGCCGACAGGCCTGCCTCGCGACGTCGCGAGGCTTCACGGTACCCGGTCCAGAAAATGCCGATACCGGCAATCGCGGCGAGCCCATAGGAAACCCAGGCAGGCATCACCATCAGCTGGCCGAAATTCACCAGAGGCGACTCGTAAGGCAGGTTGATCGAGCCGGTCGAGCCGAGCAGATAGAGCTGGAGGCCGAGCACGGCGAGCAGGCCGGCCAGCGTGGAGACGAAGCTGGGCATGCCGAAGCGGTTGAGCAGCAAGGCGTAGACCGATCCGATGACCGCACCTGCAGCCATGGCGGTGATGATAGCGAAACCGACGGGCCAGCCCTGGTTCACCCACAGCACGCCGACCAGCGCCGAGGCGAAACCGCTGACGGATCCCACCGAGAGGTCGATCTCCCCGAGCATCAGGATGCAGACGATGCCGAGCGCGATGACGCCGACCGTCGAACAGTCGAACAGCAGATTGACCAGGTTGTTCGCCGAAAGGAACACCGGGTTGAGGCTCTGGAGCACTGTCCAGATGATGGCGAGGCCGACGATAACCGGCAGCGAGCCGAGGTCGCCCGACCGCACGCGGTCGAAGAATGCGCTGATCGCGCCACCAAACCCTTCGGCGTGTTTGACGCGCACATCGGCGCGGTCGAGAAGCTGCGCCTGCGGCGCATTCTGCGTCGTTTTGTCGGTCATGGCTGGCTCTCCTGAGCTTGCGCGCGACGGCTGGCCCGGCGGGAAACAGAATTGTTCTCGGCACCGGTGATCGCGCTGACCAGTTCCTGGTTGGACGCATCGGGAAGGAAGACACCGTTGTTCTTGCCGAGCCTCAACACGACGATACGGTCGGCCACGGCGCGAACGTCTTCCATGTTGTGGCTGATCATGATGACGCCGAGGCCGCGTTCGCGGACACGCTCGATCAGATCGAGCACCTCAGCTGTCTGGGCGACACCCAGGGCAGCCGTCGGCTCGTCGAGCATGATCAGTTTCGGGTCGAGCAGCAGCGAGCGCGCAATGGCCACCGTCTGGCGCTGACCGCCGGAAAGCGAGGCGATCGGCTCACGCACGCTGGGAATGCGCGCCGAGAGTTCGTTGAGCAGCTTCCACGCCTTGATCTCCATCGACACTTCGTCCAGCCGCATCGGGCTGAGTTCCTTGCCGAGGAAGATGTTGGCGACAACGTCGAGGTTCTCGCACAATGCGAGATCCTGGAAGACGGTGGCGATGCCGAGGCCGAGCGCTGCCGCCGGATCGGATAAGCTGACGGTTTCGCCCTTGAAGGTGATAGTCCCCGACGTTGGCTGATGCACGCCGGCCAGGACCTTGACCAGGGTCGACTTGCCTGCGCCGTTGTCCCCAACGAGGGCAACGACTTCGCCGGCATGGACGTCGAGGTCGATATCGGTGAGCGCCGACACAGCGCCGAATTGCTTGGAGATGCCACGCAGGCTGAGCACAAGCTCACGTGCCGAGGCAGGCCCCTGTGATGTTCCTGTCATGATGCAAACCTTCCCAAGAATTGCGCCCACGATGGGCAATGCTGCCCCGCCGCGTGCGGCGGGGCAGTCGCGATCATTGGCTTACTGGGTGATGCCGAGCTTCTTGCAGCCTTCGGCATAGCGGTCGACGCAGAGCTGTTCGACGGTGGCGATCTTCTTGTCGATGATCTCTGCCTTCAGGTTCTCCTGGGTGACGACCACCGGCACGAAGAGTTGCGACGGCGTGTTGAACAGCGTCGTCTCGGCCTTCGGCGTTTCACCCTTGACCAGTTGGACAGCGATGTTGGCGGCCGCGGCAGCGACGATCTCGCTTGGCTTGTTGATGGTGTTGTATTGGTCACCGGCGATGATCAGTTGCAGTGCCGCCAGCGTGGCGTCATTGCCGGTGATCGGCGGAACCGGGTTGAAACCGCCGGCCTTGAACGCCGCGATAGCGCCACCGGCAGTGCCGTCATTGGCTGCGACAACACCCAGGATGTTCTTGTCGAAACGGGTGATCTGGCCGCTCGCCCACTGCTGGGCTTTTGGCGGCGCCCATTCCGGCGTGTCATATTCAGCCAGGATCGGATAGCCGCTGTTGTCGAGACCGGCATGGATACCCTTCTTGATCAGGCCGGCCGCAGCATCGGTCGGCGAACCGTTGATCTGCAAGACACCGGTGCCCTCGCCGGCCTTTACGCCCTTGTCCTTTAGATGCTTGACCAGCGAGTCGGCGATCGACTTGCCGATGGCCTCGTTGTCGAAGGAGACATAGAAATCGGCCTTGGCATCCGGAATCGGCCGGTCATAGGCGATGACCTTCACGCCTTGCGCTTGCGCCTGTTTCACCAGCGAGGCGGCAGCGGTGGAATCGACCGGGTCGATGACAATGACCTTGGCACCCTGCGAGATCATCGAGTTGAATTGCTGCTGCTGGCGCGCGGCATCGGCGTCGGCGTTCTGGTAGAGCACCTTGCAGGACGCGCAGAGCTTTTCCATCTCGGCCTTGAAGCCCGGATAGTCATGTTCCTCGTAACGGGTCGAAGCCTGGTCCGGCATGAGGAAAGCCACGGTGGCGCCGTCAGCGCTCTGAGCCAGTGCCGAGCCGGAAGCGAGAGACAGAGCCAGCATCGCCAGGCCCGTCGTTTTCCATGAATGTTTCATTGCATCTTCTCCCTTGAACGATATGACAATGAGTGATCTGAAGAGCTGCCCTCCCAGGCAGCGTGAATCCCTCGGCTGTCCTTGCCCGGCAATCTGCGCCGCAGCATCGAAGGCAACGTCGGGACAAAGCTTTCCCCTCGCGAGCAGCACGCGACCGCTCACGTTGTAAATTCTTCTGGTGGTGTCCTCCCTGATCCTCCTTATTGGGCGGCCTCAGCCGCGTTTATTCAGGCGGCTTTCGCCGCGTTTATGTGGTCGATGGTCAGCCGCCGGAACCGCGACGGCGTCATGCCCTTCTCGGCCAGGAACTGACGGTTGAAATTCGACAGATTGTTGAAGCCGACTTCGAAGCAGATGTCGGTGATCGGCGCCTCCTCGTCGCTGGTCAGGATCTGGCAGGCAAGATTGATGCGCAGCCGTTTGACATACTGGACCAGTGTCATGCCGGTATGGCGGCGGAAGGCGCGCGAGAAGGCGGAGGTCGACTGCCCGGCGATGCCCGCAAGATCCGCCTCGCTGAACGGATTGGTCAGGTTCTCGCGCAGATAGTTGAGCGCCTTGTTGATACCTGCTGACATGTATCCGGACGGATCCGGCAAGTAGTTCGGGCTCGCCAGCATACGCGCTCCCTGACCGCGGCTGAGCAGCCCCGTGATTGCCATGAACAACTCGATGCGACGCACACCTTGCGCCCTCATCAACTCTTCCATCACCGGAGCGACCTGACGACTTGTCTCTGCGGAAAACATCACACCGCGCCGTGACTGTTCCAGCACCGGTGCCAGGGCTGCGAGTTCCGGCAGCACGCGCATGGTGTCGCCGATGAAGCCTTCGTTGAATTGCAGGATGCGACAACGCAGCGGGATGGTCGAGCCGGCGGGAATGTCACTCACCCAGTTGTGCGGCAGGTTGGGACCGGTCAGCACCAGATTGCCGGGCTCGAATTCGCCGATGAAATCGCCGACGAAGTATCGCCCGGCGGTGGCGACCACGAGATGCAGTTCGTATTCGGGATGGAAATGCCAGCGCACCGTATGGAACGGATAGCCGTGCGACCAGGCCTTGAACGACTCGCCTTGTCGAATCTGGACGACTTCCAGGTCCGGACCCATGTTTGTTTCCTCCGGGCACGAGGCGGTCTTGCCGCTGCGGCCCTTTCCCAATCGGCTGGATATGCTCCAGCTCTGACCTTCGAAACAAACGCTATTCCCCGCGCCAGAATGGCGCCACCACGTTTGGTCAGTTGCAATGATACTTTTTTGACCTCTACCGGTAAATATATGCAGGTGTCGTTGAGATAGGTCGCCAACCGCCATTGTTTTGCGCCAGCCCCACGGAGCCCGCATACTTCGTTAAGCATTGATTTACCAACGCAGGCGGGAGCTGTGATTGTCGAAACGAAACGTTTCGCTTCGGCGCTTCGAGTCGAATAGCCCCGAAACCGGTCGGGCTCATCACAAAGGCGGCTCATGGCGGACTCGGGCAACACGGTTGCTCTGGGCCGTGGTGGGTCCGATCACCCTTTCCGGGCAGTCGCGCCGCGATCTCCCCCCGCCCCTCTTTCATAACGATCCGTATATACGATCGACCCCAGATATCATTTTACCGAACCGTCCGGTTGGGCGATAGTGCCGTCTACCGGCTGGAGAGGCCCCCGCCACATAACCATTTCGAGCACCGGATGCGAACACAGGTCGTCATTATCGGTTCCGGCCCTTCGGGCCTGTTGCTGGGCCAGCTCCTGACCGGAGCCGGCATCGACAACGTCATCCTCGACCGTGTCGGCAAGGACTACATCCTCGGCCGTGTCCGCGCCGGCGTGCTCGAGCGAGGTACCGTCGAGCTGATGCGCAGAGCAGGCGCCGACGCCCGCCTGAGCGCTGAAGGCCTTACACATCACGGCTTTTCCATCGCGTTCGACGGGCGTGACCATCGCATCGATCTTGCCGGCCTGACCGGACAACATGTCACCGTCTATGGCCAGACCGAAATGACACGCGACCTGATGGCCGCACGCGAGGCCGCAGGCACTTCGACCTTCTACGAGGTCGAGAACGTCGCCTTGCACGATTTCGATACCGACAGCCCTTACGTGACCTACATCATGGACGGCGTCGCCGGGCGGATCGATTGCGACGTCATCGCCGGCTGCGACGGCTTCCACGGGATCAGCCGCCGCAGTATCCCGGCTGGCGCGATACGAACCTTCGAACGCGCCTACCCGTTCGGCTGGCTGGGCATGCTGGCCGAGGTGCCGCCGGTGAGCGACGAACTGGTCTATGCCAGCCACGAACGTGGCTTCGCGCTCTGCTCGATGCGTTCGATGACACGCTCGCGCTATTATGTGCAGGTGCCTGCTGACGAACAGGTGGAAAACTGGAGCGACGATCGCTTCTGGGATGAGTTGCGCAGCAGGCTCCCGCGTCACCATGCCGAGGCCGTGACCACCGGGCTTTCCTTCGAGAAATCGATCGCGCCGCTGCGTTCTTTCGTGGCGGAGCCGTTGCGCTTTGGTCGTTTGTTCCTCGTTGGCGACGCGGCCCATATCGTGCCGCCAACCGGCGCCAAGGGATTGAACCTCGCCGCCAGCGACGTGCACTACCTGTTCGAAGGCCTGCGCGAGTTCTTCCTCGACAAATCCATGGCCGGCATCGATGCTTACTCTGGACGCGCGTTGGCCAGGGTCTGGAAGGCAGTGCGCTTCTCATGGAGGATGACCACCCTGCTCCACCGCTTCCCCGACCGCACGGATTTCGAGCACCGGATCCAGGACGCCGAGCTCGACTACCTGACACATTCTCATGCCGCGGCGACCGCACTCGCGGAGAACTATGTCGGGCTGCCCTACTAAACTTGGTCTGATCAGATTGTTGTTGCGGGCTGTGACCTGGCTATCGCGACAACTCCCTTGCCGTTTCGCGCAGCGTCTGCATCAGCAAACCCAATCCCAGCGTCGGTTGCTGGTCCGCGCGGATGGTGAGTCCGACAGGTCCCTTGGTTTCGCTGGTATCGATCGGCAATACGGCCAGCACGCCATCCTTGATATCGGCGGCCACTACCCCTTCGGAAATGACCCAGACCGCATCGTTCGAGTGTACGAAGGCGCGGCCGAAAGCATGTGACACCGTTTCGATCTGGGTCGGCCAATTCGGCACGCCGTTGGCGATCAGCAGCCGCTCGACGAACGGACGGATGATCGAGGTCCGTGTCGGCATCAGCGCCACGTAGCGGGTAAGCTCGGCAAAATCGAAGGCACCGCGGACCAGAAGAGGATGGCCGGCGCGCACCACGAAACGCACCTCTTCCGAATAGAGATGTTCGAACGAAAAGCCCGTCATCTGCTCCGGCGCAGCCAGCCGCCCCACCACGATGTCGAGATCACCGACCCGCAACTGGTCAAGCAGCACGGCGTTCTCGCCGGTAACGATCTTGACGCGGCTGCCAGTGTTTTCGCCAAGAAACAGCGCCATGGCGCGCGGCATGATGCGCGTGGACACTGTCGGCAGCGCGCCGATCCGGACCGGCTCGGCATTGCCCAGCCCATCCGCGGCGATGGAATCGACGCCCTGTCGCAGTGCCGAGATGGCGGCACCAGCGTGACGCAGGAACACTTCACCGAGACGCGTGACACGGATGCCGCGACCGTCGCGCTCCAGCACGCGCACCCCAAGCGCCTCCTCAAGCTCGCGGATGGTCTTGGTCACCGCCGGTTGGCTGACATGCAGCATTTCGGCAGCCTTCATCACGCTCTTCTGACGCGCTACCTCGACGAATGTCTGCAGATGTCGGAACTTGATGCGCTGGTCGATCATGCCGCTCATAACCTGTGAGTTAACGGAGTGGCGCAATTTATTATTTTACTTAACCAAACGAAAGGGCAACAACAGCAACGGAGGTGTGCATGCGACTGACACGGATCAACGACATTGTCCTGCACCACCGCCTGACGGGCACCCCGTCCGACGGCCCGGTCGTCGTCTTCATCAATTCGCTCGGTACCGATTTCCGCATCTGGGACGAGACGGTGGCTCGTCTGGCAGGCGAATGCGCCACGCTGGTCTACGACAAGCGCGGCCATGGCCTTTCAGATCTCGGTACCGCCCAACCCAACATCGCCACCCATGCCGCCGATCTTGCTGCGCTGCTCGACCATCTCTCAATCAAACGCGCCATCGTCTGCGGGCTTTCGATCGGCGGCCTCATCACCCTCCAGCTCCACGCCACCCGCCCCGACCTCGTGCAGGCGATGATCCTGAGCAACACCGCGCACAAGATCGGCACTGCACAATCATGGAGCGAACGCATCGGGATTGCCGAAACCGGAGGCATTGCAGCTTTTGCCGATGGCGTGATGGAAAAGTGGTTCACGCCAGCCTTTCACAGCGGGCGTGCTGACGAACTCTCCGGCTACCGCAACATGCTGACCCGCCAGCCGGTCGCCGGCTACGTCGCCGCCTGCAGGGCTCTCGCCAGTGCCGATCTCACCGAAGCCGCGCAACGTATTTCAGTTCCGGCACTCTGCATCGTCGGCGACCAGGACGGCTCGACTCCGCCGGCTCTCGTTCGATCACTAGCCGATCTCGTGCCGGGTGCGCGCTATGAAATCATCGAAGGCGCGGGGCACATCCCGTGCGTCGAGCAACCCGAAACCTTCACCGCGCTGGTCAGCGCCTTCATCCGCTCGCAATCACCGGAACGCTGACATGGCCGAAGGCGAAACAACGTCGGAACGCTATCGGCAAGGGATAAAAACCCGTCGCGCGATACTGGGCGACGCCCATGTGGACCGCGCCGAGCTTTCCACAACCGAGTTTGACCGCCCCTTCCAGGAACTGATCACTGAAGCGGCTTGGGGCACCGTATGGGCACGCCCTGCCTGGACGGCGCGGGAACGTTCCATCGTCACCATCGCGCTGCTGGCCGCACTCGGGCATGACGAGGAGGTGGCCATGCATGTGCGCGCCACGGCCAACACCGGGGCAACGCGCGAGGACATCACCGAGGCCATGTTGCATGTCGCGATCTATGCCGGCGTGCCGGCGGCCAACCGCGCGATCCGCATCGCCAAGCAGGTCTACGACCAGCTTGATGCCGAAAGGGAGGCCTGACCATGACCGACCGCAAACCCGACGCCGGCGCCTTCTTCACGCGCGACCGAACCTGGCACCCGCCAGCCTACACGCCCGACTACAAGACTTCGGTGCTGCGCTCGCCGCAGCGGGCGCTTCTGGCGTTGGACAACACGCTCTCGGAGATCACCGGCCCGGTCTTCGGTCACACGATCCTCGGCGAACTGGACAACGACCTCATCCACAATTTCGCCCGAAGCGGCGAAGCGGCGATCGGCGAGCGCATCATCGTCCATGGCCGCGTTTCGGACGAAAGCGGGCGCGGTGTGCCTGGCGCACTGATCGAAGTATGGCAGGCCAATGCCGGTGGCCGCTACCGCCACAAAAAAGAAGGCTATCTGGCGGCGCTTGACCCCAATTTCGGCGGCTGCGGGCGCTGCATCACCGACGAGAACGGCAATTACCGTTTCCGCACGGTCAAGCCTGGCCCCTACCCCTGGCCGAACGGCCCCAACGACTGGCGTCCCGCGCACATCCATTTTTCCGTGTTCGGCCACGGCTTTGCCCAACGGCTGATCACACAGATGTATTTCGAGGGTGACCCGTTGATCTGGCGCTGCCCGATCGTGCGCACCATTCCCGACCGGCGGGCCGTGGAACTGCTGATCGCGCCGCTCGACATGGCCAACACCATTCCCATGGACGCACGCGCCTACAAGTTCGACATTGTCCTGCGCGGCAGGCGCTCGACGCTGTTTGAGAACCGCCTGGATGGTAACTAGGTGGTGAACTCATGAGGGTGATCGACTTGGTACCTGAAACGGCAAAGGGGTCATGACCGCAATGACGCAGGACCTGAGCTATCTGAAGGAGACCGCCTCACAGACGGCAGGCCCGTATGTGCATATCGGGCTGACACCGAATGCTTCCGGCATCACCGGTGTTTACCCGACCGACCTCGGTGCGGCGATGGTGAACGGCCGTACCAAGGGCGCGCGGATCACCATCCGTGGCCGTGTCATCGACGGTGGCGGCGCACCGCTGCGTGATGGATTGGTTGAGATCTGGCAAGCCGATGCGGCCGGCCTCTACAACAGCCCGAGCGAACCGCGTGGACGGGCCGATCCGGACTTCACCGGCTGGGGTCGCTGTGCATGCGACGGCGACAATGGCGAGTTCATCTTTCACACCATCAAGCCCGGCCGTGTACCGTTCAAGGACGGTCGGCTGATGGCGCCGCACATCACTTTCTGGATCGTGGCGCGCGGCATCAATCTCGGCTTGCACACGCGCATGTATTTCCCGGAGGAAGAGCCGGCGAATGCGGAGGATCCGCTGCTTCTGCGTCTCGAGCATCGCGACCGGATGAAAACCATGATCGCGCAAGCCGAGAGCAAAGAAAGCTTCCGGTTCGACATCCATTTGCAGGGCGAGCGGGAAACCGTCTTCCTGGATATCTGAGCCCGATGAGCGTTTGCCCATTCGACCACCCCATACTCGGCGGGCTCCTCGCCGACGAAGAGATTGCTGGCTATTTTTCCGTCGAGGCGGAAGTGAAGGCGATGCTTGCGTTTGAAGCGGCGCTGGCCTCCGTCGAAGCGAAGGCCGGGCTGATAGCAGAGGAGTCAGCGGCAGCAATCGTCGGTGCAATCGCCACCTTCGAGCCCGACATCGACCGGCTGCGCATCGCGGTCTCGACGGACGGCGTGGTCGTGCCGGAGCTGGTACGGCAGTTGCGCGAAGCAACCGGCGGCAAGGCGGCATCCCATGTTCATTTCGGCGCCACCAGCCAGGACGTCATCGACAGTGGCCTGATGCTTCGCCTGAAGCCGGTCCTGGCCATTATCGAGCAGCGGCTTGCCACTTTCCTGCACGCACTCGGCAATCTCGAAAAACGCGATGGCGAGCGCACCCTGATAGCCGCCACGCGCATGCAGCCCGCAATCCCGATCCGCGCAGGCGACCGCATCGAGAGCTGGCGCGCACCGTCTGAACGCAATCTGGAACGGCTTCGCGCATGGATGCTGGAAGGACTGACCCTGCAGTTCGGCGGTGCAGCCGGAACACTCGACAAACTCGGCGGCAAGGCGAATGAGGTGCGCTCGGCGCTTGCCAGCGAACTCGGGTTGGCCGATCGCCCGCAATGGCACAGCCAGCGCGACCGTATTGCCGACCTGGCTTCCGTCCTGTCGTTGATCTCGGGAGGCTTCGGCAAACTCGGGCAGGACATCACCCTGATGGCGCAGACGGGCCACGCGATCGAACTCACCGGCGGCGGCGGCTCTTCGGCGATGCCGCACAAGCAGAATCCGGTTGCGGCCGAAGTGCTGGTGACGCTGGCCCGCTTCAACGCCGCGCAGCTGGCCGGCATGCATGGCGCGCTGGTGCACGAACAGGAACGGTCCGGGGCCGCATGGACGCTGGAATGGATGATCCTGCCGCAGATGATCGTCGCGACAGCTACCGCTACAAGGCTTGCCATCGAACTTGCCACCAACATTCGACGGCTGGGCGATAAAAAGTAAGATAGTTCCCCTTACTGCTTGTCGTCGGTGTATTTGACGACCGCCGGATCGAGCTTCGGCGCAGGAAGCGCCGGAAACAGCGCTTCGATCGCAGCCGCGATCGACAGCAGCGCCCGGTCGCCGCCGGGCAGCCCGTCCAGGGCCAGCCCCACAGGCAACCCTTGCCCTGTCAGCCCAATGGGCAGGTTGATGCCTGGCAGCCCAGCGCCGCTGCCTGGGTCGGTGTTGCGGATGAAGGTCTGAAAGGTCGGCACGCGTCTGCCGTTGAGCTCGACGTCGATATCCTCGCCGATCGGACGGGCGGGCAGCGGTGTCGTCGGGAACACCAGCGCGTCGATGCCGTGAACAGCGAAATGATCGCGATAGGCCTTGATCAGGCGTGGCCGATGAACATCCATCGCTTCCCGGTAGAGAGCCGGCGGAACCATGGTGGCCGGATCGCTGATAAAGCGCATGATGCCTTGCACGTCGGGGCTGGCAGCCTTCTCGACGATGTCGGCAAAGCGTGCCGACGCGCCGCTCTCCTCGAGATAAGCAACGATGTCACGGCCAGGCTCATAGAAGGCGATGATGCTGGCGGCAGCGTTGAGCGCGGCCAGGTCTGCGACGTCGGCTTCGACCAGCGTCACACCAGCGGCTTCGAGCACCGTCAGCGCCTGCTGGCAAACCCGCTCCGTCTCGCGGTCGAGATCTTCCCAGAAATAGCCGCGCGGCACGCCAAGCCGCAGGCCACCCAATGGTCGTGCGACCAGCATGTCGGTGACACCGGTGACGACCCGATCCATCAATTCGAGATCGGCGACGCAACGTGCCATCGGGCCCGGCGTGTCACGGGTCGATGAAATCGGCACGATGCGGCGCGCAGGCCAGCGCCCGGCGGAGGGACGCAGAGAAGCGATGCCGCACAGAGCGGCCGGCACCCGCACCGACCCCCCCGTGTCGGTGCCGATGCCACCTGGGGTTAGGCGTGCCGCACAGGAGGCACCGGCACCGCCCGATGACCCACCTGGGATCATCAAGGGATCATAGGGATTGCGGATCGCGCCGGAGAAAGTGTTGTTGTTGGTGATGCCGAAGGCCAGCTCGTGCATGCCTGTCCGGCCCAGAAAGATGGCTCCCGCATTACGCAGAGCTGCCGCAACCGGCGCGTCCTTTTTCGGACGATGGCCGGAAAGACCGGGCGTGCCGGCGCAGCATTCCTGGCCGACAACGTCGATGTTGTCCTTGACCCCGAGCGGCACGCCTGCAAGCGGCCCAAGCGCCGCGCCGTTACGGCGCGCATCATCGACCTTTCGTGCGGCTTCAAGCGACGCATCCGCATCGACCGAGACGAAAGCGTTGAGATACACATGGGCCGCATTGCGATCGAGGAATGTCCCGACAAGATGCTCGGCGGTCACCTCGCCGTCGTGAATGGCTTTCGCCGCAGCTGCAACCCCGAGCTCATGCAGTTCCGCCATCCAGTCCTCCTCACCCGATCAGGCGCCGCGATTCTAGAGGCGCAGGTCAGGCGCGTGTATCAGCAGAAATGCGGATGAGTCTGATCAATTGTCGGCGCGGGAAACGGTGGCCGCCAGCTCCGCACGATTTGCGCAACCACGCTTTTCCATGGCACGCGAAAGATGCGTACGGACGGTGGCGAAGCCGATGCCGAGCAGGCGGGCAATGTCGCGGTCGGTGCAGCCCCGCGCCACCAGAACGGCGACGTCACGCTCACGCGCTGTCAGGTCGTCACCATGCAGGGAAGCCCGCAGCAGCGCACGCCTCAGGAACGGCTCCAGCATGTCGAGCAGCACGACATCGCGTTCCTCGAACTCGGGCCGCCCCTTGGCGCGCCAGATGCGCAGGTCACCAAGATCCTTGCCGTTGTCGAAGACGAACAGGTTGATCCCGTGATGCATACCGTCACGGGAAAGGAAATCATTGAAGAATTCCGTATGTTCAAGCCTGCGGTGCGGGATAACGACTTCGACCGGTGTGGCCCGTTTGCGCGCCCGCAACTGCTGTGTCATCGGATCGCGGAACTGGAACCAGTCGTCATAAGCCCTGAGGTTGTCCTCGCTCATCCGGTAGGCGCGCGAACGCTCGAAAATCCCCTTGCCGTCGTTCCAGACATAGGAAGCGCCGAAATCTGAGCGCATCAGGCGAATGATATCCGACAGCACGTCACCGCGTGCATCGGCCCCCGGACCGATACGTTCAAGTCGTGCGACGATATCGCCATACAGGCGGATTTCGTCGGACGTTATGTCCCTCATCACAACGCTCATGACCCGCTCCTCCCCAGCAACAGGCTCATGGCTGCGGACTATAATAAGCTGTCGCGCCCTGTCCACCGCAGCAGTCCAGCGAAATCCCCGACAGCCGAATAAGCGTTTCGACAAGGCTAGATCAATTATTGATCAAAAGATCGAATGATGTAATCTTTCAGTCGAGATAAACACCATACGAACCGACGGGCGGTCCACTCCACGATGACAACCACCATCCAATCCAGCCCACCGATCGACCAGACGATCAGCTTTTTTCGCGTCAGCGATCTCCAGCGCACCCGCGCTTTCTACGAATGGGCTTTCGGCTTGCACCCTGTCTTTGAACGCGACGGCAAGGTACTGATCCTGCAAGCCACCGGAGAAAGCTTTTTCGGTTTCGTCCATGGCGAGCTGCCGGCGAACCAGCCACGCATGGGCGCCATCACGCTTGTCACATCCGATGTCGATGCATGGTCGAGACATCTCGCGGACCTCGGTGTCGAGACAAAAGGGCCACCGATCTTCAAGCCGGAATTCGGCATCTACATCCTCTATGTCACCGATCCGGACGGCTACACGGTCGAAGTGCTGGAGATGCGCGCCGAGGGCTGGCCGCATGCGGCGCAATGAGCTGTCCATGCCTTGTCGCCAGAGCGGATCATCGAGGTGGCGATGCTCGACAGTCTTGATCGTGAATGGCGCAGGCTATGCCGGAGCTGAGCCAGTAAAGCCCCGCTCTTGTCTCCAGCATCAAGGATGACTACGACAGTTGAAGATCAGGGCGTTGGCGCGATTCAAGCGCGGTCGCCCTTCGAACAAGGGATCGTATCGTGGCAGTCGACGTCTTTGCACCGATAGCGTCGCGCAGCACCATCCAGGACGGTGTCTACCGGCAGCTCCGGCATGCCCTGATGACGGGCCGTTTCGATCCGGGCCAGACACTGACGATCGCTTCACTCTCGGATTCCTTCGGCACCAGCCATATGCCGGTGCGGGAAGCGCTGCGTCGGCTTGCGGCGGAAAATGCGCTTGAAGTTGCGGCGAACGGCTCGGCGCGCATACCCGCCACCAGCCGCGCAAGGCTCGATGATCTGTGCCGTGCCCGCATCGCGGTTGAGAGCCTCGCGACCGAGCTGGCCGTACCCAACATAACGGCACGCGACATCGTTCAGCTGGAAGGCATCATCCACGAGCACGAAACGGTCGGGCAAACCGACAGCGTCTACGCCATGCTCGGCAAGAACCAGGAGTTTCACTTCCACCTCTATGCCGCATCGCAATCGGAAGTGCTCATCCAGCTCATCGAGACGTTGTGGTTGCGTTTCGGTCCCTATATGCGCCTGCTGACAGGCCATATCGAACCCCTGCTCAAGTCCGACGACAGCGGCACATATTCGGTACATCACCATGAGATGGTTGCAGCGCTCAAGGCCAGGAACGTGGGCGCGGCCCGCACCGCCATCATTGCTGACATCGAAGCCACGCGTGACCTGCTGCGCGAACTGACCGCAGAAGACCAATCCTGAACATCATGGAAACATCTACTCGGGGCGAATTTGCGCAGTAGTTTGATCAATTAATCAAGGCAACCACATGTCCGAAAAACGAGCGATTTCATCCGGGTCGAAATTCGAGGAACTGGCAGGTTATTCCCGTGCTGTTGTCGACGGCGAATGGACATTCATCTCTGCAACCGCAGGCACGGAAGCCGATGGCAGCTTCTCGCCGGATGTTGCCCAGCAGACCAGGCGCGCATTGGCTGTCATCTCGTCGGCTCTCGCTGAGGCTGGGGCAAGGATTGCTGACGTGGTGCGGGTGCGCGTCTACCTGGCTGACCGCGCCGACGTGATGGCGGTGTCGAAGATCCTGGGCGAAACATTTGCCGCACCTCGCCCCACCAACACCACCATCATCTGCGGTTTTCCGGCGGAAGAGATCAAGGTCGAGCTGGAGATGACCGCGCTGAAGCGCCGCTGACAGACTAGCGGCAAAGACGTTCGCAGAAGCCAATTCCACGGAGGGGAAAACGATGGATACACCGACAAAGACAGGGACGCTGCCGGTCAACGCGCAGGTCACCTTCCTCTATTACAAGGACCTCGCGGCACCCGAGCGCTTTTACGGGGAACAGCTGGGTTTCGAGAAGACCTTCGACAAGGGCTGGGTCAAGTTCTTCCGCGTCACCGATCATTCTTATGTCGGCCTCGTCGACGAAGCGAAGGGACATCACAAGGCTTCAGACGCCAAGGCTGTCATGGTCAGCATGGAAACGCCGGAGCTCGAAGCCTGGTATGAGCGCATGAAAGGCAACGGCGCGGAGATCGTCGTTCCCTACGATCCGGCCAAGGCGGAAGAGCAGATGGTTTCCACCTTCCTGATGCGTGATCCGGGCGGCTACAGCGTCGAGTTCTTTCGCTTCAACAAGCACGACTGAACGCAGTTCCAGAATGGCTGCGCGGTGTCACCTCGGCACGCGCAGCCGTTCTCCGCTGATGGGGTCGAACAGACAGACATCGGCAGGTTTGATTGTCAGCGATACCGGCTGGTGTACATCGAGCTGCAGCCGTTCCGTGGTGAAAAGCTTGAGCTGCTGGCCGGCGATATCGGCATGCACCACTGTCGCTACACCGGTCGGCTCGACAAGCTCGACGGTCGCCGCAACACCGGCTTCGCTCGCCGGCAGCAGGCCGATCCGTTCCGGCCGAATGCCGACAATCACCTCGCCATTATCGCGAAGTCCGCCTGGAGCCCGCATCACCAGCAATCTGGTGTCCCCGGCATGGAGGCCGATATCGTTATCCTCGCGCACGGCACGCGCCTTGATGAAATTCATGGCAGGAGAGCCGATGAAACCCGCAACGAAGATGTTCGCCGGATTGTCGTAGAGTTCCAGCGGTGCGCCGACCTGCTGGATGACGCCACCATTCATGGCGACGATACGGTCACTCATGGTCATGGCCTCGATCTGGTCATGCGTGACATAGACCGATGTCGCCCCGATATCGCGATGCAGCTTGCGGATCTCGAAACGCATCTGCTCACGCAGCCGTGCATCGAGATTGGACAGCGGTTCATCGAACAGGAATGCCTTCGGATTGCGCACAATGGCCCGGCCCATGGCGACGCGCTGGCGCTGTCCGCCCGAGAGGGCACGCGGCTTACGGTCCTGCAGAGCCTCGAGCCCGAGCTTGTCGCCTGCCCGCTTGACTGCCTCGGCGATACGTTCGGCCGGGGTGCGCTTCAACTTCAGGCTGTAACTCATGTTGTCGCGCACGCTCATATGCGGATAGAGCGCGTAGGACTGGAACACCATGGCGATATCACGGTCGCGCGGCGCCAGATCGTTCATCCGCATGTCGCCGATGCGGATTTCACCAGCGCTGAGATCCTCCAGTCCGGCAATGATGCGCAGCAATGTCGACTTGCCGCAACCGGACGGACCGACGAGGACGACGAATTCGCCCGACGAAATCGTCAGGTCCACCCCCTTCAGGACCGGGACCGCGCCATAGTCCTTGCGCACGCCGTCGATAGCGATCGATGCCATTTGCCGAACACCCTTTCGTTTCAGCCCTTCACCGCGCCGGCCGTCAGGCCCTGGACGAGGTAGCGCTGGATCAGGAAGAAGAAGATGCAAACCGGAATGAGCGCCAGCACGCCCGCCGCCATCATCGGTCCGTACTCGATCGTCGCGCGTGTCGAATAAAGCAGCAGGCCAACCGGGAACGTGCTTGCCGAAGCCGACGAATTGAGCAGCAGCGCGAACAGGATTTCACCCCATGCGCCCGTGAAGCAGAAGCCGGCTGTCGCAACGATACCTGGCAGCGTCAACGGGGCAATGATCTGCACGAACGCCTTGAAGCGCGTAGCGCCGTCGATCATCGCCGCTTCCTCGAGATCCTTTGGTATGCCGTCGAAGAAGGACTGCATCAGGAACGTCGCGAAGGGGATATTGAACGCAGTGTAGATGATGATCAGGCCGGCAAGGCTGTTGGTCAGCCCCAGCGTGCCAAAAATGCTGAAGATTGGCGTGATCACGATCACCAGCGGAAACATCTGCGTCACCAGCATCACGCCGACGATCCAGAATTTGCCTCTGAAGGCAAAGCGCGAAAACGCATAGCCCGATGCTGTGGCAAGCACGGTCGAAGCGATCGCTGTGATGCCCGACACAATGATCGAATTGCGGAAGAACAGCAGGAAGTCGCTTTTGCCGATCACCGTCGCATAGTGTTCGAAGCTCAGCTTGGAAGGCAGCAGATCGGTGCCTTGTTTGTAGAGGATATCGTTGGGTGTGATCGAAACCTTGACCAGCCAATAGAGAGGAAATAGCGCTGCGACGACAAAGAGAAGCAGGATCCCGTAGTGCAGCGCCCATTTGATCGTTCGGGTTTGATAAGAGCCGCGCATGATGCCGTCACCTTGAGCTCAGCATCGTCTGCCGGATCGAAACCAGCAGAAGCGCATAGATGAGAAGCAGGACCACAAGTGCTGTCGCGACCGCTGAGGCGTAGCCGAAATTCAGCCCCTGATAGGCCTGGGTAAAGACGTAGCTGGCGACGATCTGCGAGGAATCGGCCGGACCGCCCTTTGTCATCACCACGATGAGTTCGGACGAATTGGCAATCCAGATCGTACGCAGCATCACCGTGACGACCATGGTCGGCGCCAGGAACGGCAGCGTGATCGACCGGAAACGCTCAAGACTGCCGGCACCGTCGATCTCGGCGGCCTCATAGATTTCGCTCGGAATCGCCTGCAGTGCCGCAAGCAGCGTGATGGCGAAGAACGGCGTGCCCCACCAGATGCTGGCAATGATCGGCCCCAGCAACGCGTGTTGCGGATCGGAAAGGATGTTGTCGGGTGCGCTCATCAGGCCGAGCGCGTAGGCCCAGTGCGGCAGCGGTCCGATTGCCGGATTGAACAGCCAGGACCAGTTCATGCCGATGAGGAAAGTCGGGATCGCCCAAGGCAGGAAAACGATGGGCTGGATGATCGACCGGCCAGGAAAAGGCCGATTGAGCAGAAGCGCCAGGATCAAGCCGAAGATGAACTGGAACGCGACACAGCTCACCGTCCACGTGACGGTGTTTTTCAAAGCACCCCAGAAGCTGCCATCGCGCATGAGGTCGCGGAAATTGTCGAGGCCGACAAACCCTCCCGACGTTGGATCCAGCAACATGACATTGCGGAAGGCGTAGGAAATTCCAATGACGATTGGAACCAGCGTCGTGACCGTGATGAGCAACAGCGCCGGAGCGCTATAGAGATACGGCTCAAGTGCGGCAAGCCGCCGCCGTATGCCCGCGGAGGTATAGAGAACAGTCATACTTGGCCTGAATTGTCATGACGGCGACGATGCGACAGGCATCGCCGCCATCGAGGTGAGCACAGTTACTTCGCCAGATATTTCTGCTGGGCCTTCGTCAGGATGCCCGCAAATTGCTTGCTGAGATCCTCCGCCGTGATCTGGCCAAGCAATGCCTGCTGCGCGAGCTTTACCGCCGTCGAGCCTGCGAAGAGGCTGTATTCCGGCAGATAGCCAGGGGTGACGGTGGGAACGATATCCTTGTCGTCAAGGGATTCGAACCAGGCCCGGTATTTTGGATCAGCGTAGGTCGGATCCTTTTCCGCACTCTTGAAGATGGGCAGCGCACCAACCGCTTTCGTCCACTGTGGATCGGTTTGAGGACCATCAAGCATGGTCAGGAACTTCCAGGCGAGATCCTTGTGCTGGCTCGCCGACATGATCCCCCAGGAGCCGTAGCTCAGCACCGGGAATGCCTTGCCGCCCTTCCCCTTCGGCATTGGCACGACGCCGAAGTCGTCCGGCGCCATGTGCTCGGAGGTCGGTGCAAGAACGTCGGCGTCCTGGTCGAGCATGGCGCAGGTACCGGTGTAGAAGCCGGCGACGGTTTCCTTGTAACCCCAGTTGACGCTGTCCTTCGGCGCCCAGCCGTTCTTGTAGATGTCGATCTGGTTCTGGAAGCCCGCGACCCAGCCGGGCTGGTCGAGCGTCGACATGCCGTCCTTGTCGAAGAAAGCGTTGTCGCCATTGGTGGCGGCACCCATCATGGCCCATGCATTGAAAGTGCCCGAGCCGCCACGCAGGCAATAGCCATACTTGCCGGGAAGCGCCGACACTTTCTTGGCGGCGTCCATGAAATCGTCAACGGTCTTCGGCGGTCCTGCTACGCCCGCCTCCGCGAACAGCTTCTTGTTGTAGTAGAGCGACTTCACGAAAAGGCCGTAAGGCAGCACATAGGCTGTATCCTTGACTTTCCGCGCCAGTTCGAGGGCGCGGGGGTTCAGGTCGGCCTTGTGCTCCCATTTCTCGAGATAAGGCTCGAGGTTCTCGAGATGTCCAGCATTGGCGTAGAGGGCCACCCAGTTGTCAGGCATTTCCGCCACGTCGGGGATATCGCCGGCGGCAATCATGGTGGCGAACTTTTCGAATGAATTGTCCCAGGGGATCGAGATGAGCTCGACCTTCACACCTGGATTTTCGGCTTCGAACTTCTTTATCACCGTGTTGAGGACAGCCAGAGATTCATCACTGGTGTTGGTCTGGACGAAGCGCAGGTTGGTGTCGGCGAGCGCAGGCGCGGCAAGCATGGCGACAGCCGCACCCGCCAGAAGCAGTTTCTTGATCACGATATTCCCTCCCCATGGATGCCCTGGGCAACCACCTCGATCTCTGGACAGGCACAGCTCTCCCGCGCTGGCCGATGTCGGATCGATTTTGGCAATTGCCTGGCACGACGACGATCAGATTACATCATTCGATCTTTTGATCAAGAGATTCCAAGGAGCAGTTTGGTGAGGTCTGGTTGCGGCGACCAAACCCGCAAGTCACAACCAGACAGCCCGGCGAATTTTAGCCAGCGAGCGGTAACGCGCGATGTACAACACTCAGAAAATAACGCATGCCGATCGGCACGATGTCGTCGTCGAAAACGAAACGATCGCCGTGCAGCCCCTCACCGGGACCGACATCGCCCGCCCCGATCCAGACATAGGCACCATCACCAACGCCGCGCAGCAGGAAAGCGAAGTCCTCGCAGCCCATGCTGGGTTGGAAATCGGTGCTGACGCGCTCGGCGCCGACTGTATCCCGCCCGGCAAGAGCCGCAAGCTCGGCACCGGCAGCCGGGTTGACCACCGGCGGATAGCCGCGCTTGTAGCTCAGATCGGCCGCCACGCCATGCATTGCGGCGACAGCCTGCGCGACCCGCTCGATCTCTTTTGCGCAATGGTCCGACAGGGCGGGATCGTAGAACCGGCAAGTGCCCTCGACCCTCGCTTCCGTCGGCACGAAATTGTTGAACCGTCCGCCATGGATCTGCGTGACCGAGAGAACGGCGGCTGAAAGCGGATCGATGCTGCGACTGACGACGCGCTGCACCGCAGTGACGAAGCTGGCCGCAGCCAGCACCGGATCATCGCCGAGATGCGGCATCGCCGCATGGCAGCCGCTGCCGTGGAAGCGGATTTCGAAATCATCGACCGCGGCCATCTGCGGGCCACTCAACACGCCGATCTCGCCCTTTGGAAAGCCTGGCCAGTTGTGGATTGCAAACACCTTCTCGACCGGGAAGCGCCTCAGCAACCCATCCTCGATCATCCGCTTGCCACCACCGACCACCTCTTCGGCTGGCTGGAAGACGAAGACGACCGTGCCGTCGAAATCCTCACTCCCGGCGAGCAGCTTCGCAGCACCCAGCAGGATCGCGGTGTGGCCGTCATGGCCGCAGGCATGCATGACGCCCTTATTCTTCGACGCATAGTTGATATCCGCCATTTCCTCGATCGGCAGCGCATCGAGTTCAGCGCGCAGCGCGATCGCTCGCTTGCCACTGCCTTTGCTGAGTGTTGCGACCACGGCGGTCTGGCTGACATCGGTATGCACCGCCAGACCGAATTCAGAGAGTTTCGCTGCCACGAATGCAGCGGTTTCACGCTCGGCAAAACCGAGTTCAGGATTGGCATGGATGTGCTTGCGCCACTCGATGACCTCGGACGCGATCTCGGCAACTCTGTCGTTGGTGGGCATGGATTGTCTCGCGGTTCGCTTTTCTCGGGATGGCAGCGATCCTAAATTGGAGCACAGGACCCGTCTTGAACGGGATTGACCACAGGGCAGGTTTTCGGAAGGCTGTCGCTTATGAGCGATGCGAGCGAACGCGAGGAAGCGCGGTTGACGCGGCATGCCGGGCTCGGCGATCTCGAATTGCTGACCGCCCGCTATCGCGATCATGCCTATGCCCTGCACACGCATGACAGCTACGTGTTCGGCGTCGTGGTTGCAGGTGTCGAGAAACTGCGCATCAATCGCCAGTCATATCTTGCGCCCGCCAACTCCGTCATCATCGTCAATCCCGAGGACCCGCATGACGGCGAGAAAGGCTGCGATGCCGGCTGGGCGTATCGCACCTGCTATCCACGCCCCGAACTGATGCGCGAGGTCGCGGAGGACCTTGGGCTTGGCCACCTGCCGATGTTCAGCCAGGGTATTCTCGATGCCCCGGATCTCGCCGGTGATTTTGTCCAGGCACACCGCCTTGCCGTCTCAGGCAGGACAATGGAGGCGGAAACCGCTATGCTCATGGCCTTGCGCGGGCTAACCCTGCGCTTCGCGGACCGCAACGGCCGCGATCCTTTGCCCAATGAAAGCGAGGCCACCAGGCGCTTTCGGCTCTACCGCGAGCAGATCGAAGCAGACCTTGCCCGCGCCTTCGACTTGGCTGGCCTCGCCGAGGCGGCGGGCGTAACCCGTTTCCAGGTGATCCGCGACTTCAAGCGCGCGGCCGGCATGACGCCCGGCCAATATCTGCGCGACTGCCGCATCCGTGCCGCTTCGGTCCTGATGCGCACCGGCAAGCCTCTGGCTGAGATCGCCTTCGAGACCGGCTTCGCTGACCAGAGCCACTTCAACCGACTGTTCAAGTCCATGCGCGGCCTGTCACCGGGAGCGTTCCGCGAAGCGGGATAAACAGCCGGCACATGCGGCCGGCCGGCCGCACATAGCCGACGCGCACCATCGTCATGGTCGCGTGGGGTCGCGCCAAATGCAGTTTCTCCATCAGATGACAACGTCACGTTCGGCCGCCTCGAAGGACTGTTCAGTCCGGCAATTCCGGTGACTGTCGCCTAACAATAACAAAATTGTCGACAAAATAGTTGACAATTACGACAGCATCCTGAATATCCGATGCCAGACTACAGACGCACCAAGATCGTCGCTGCGACATCGGGAGGATGTTTCATGATCGACCAGCACGCGCCGGACAATCGGGCCACAATCATCGCACGCTGCAGTTCGCTGAGCTTCTGAAGCGCATCCCCCAACGGTCGGCCCGACGAGGTTCCCCATGCTGGTCTTCACGATAAGCCGTCTCGCCAACGCGATCATGGTCATGCTGGCCGTTGCCATGCTCGCCTTCCTGATCTTCCGGCTCGCCGGCGATCCCGTTGAGATGATGGCTGGCGAGCAGATGACACAGGAAGATCGCGACGCCCTGCGCGAGCGGCTCGGCCTGAACGACGGCACCGCAACACAATTTGTCCGTTTCGTCGCCAATGCCGCGCGCGGCGACTTCGGCGTTTCCTATCGCAACGGCCAGGACGTGCTGACGCTGATCGGCGAACGTTTCCCGGCAACGCTCGAACTCGTGCTGGTGGCGACACTGATTTCCCTGATCGTCGGCCTGCCCCTCGGCGTTCTGACCGCCATCAAACGAGGGCGATGGTACACGGAATCCCTGCAATTCCTGTCGATCATCGGTGTCTCGCTTCCGAGCTTCGTGGTCGGCATCCTGCTCATCTTGGTCTTTTCGGTCATTCTTGGCTGGTCGCCATCTTTCGGACGCGGCGAGGTCGTGCAGATCGGCTGGTGGTCGACCGGCCTGCTGACGCCGTCAGGACGCGCAGCGCTCATCCTGCCCGCCATTGCGCTGTCGCTCTACCAGATCACGCTGATCATGCGGCTGGTGCGCGCCGAAATGCTGGAGGTGCTGCGCTCCGATTACGTGAAATTCGCCCGGGCCCGCGGCATTCCGCGCTGGCGCATCTATTTCCGCCATGCGCTGCGCAACTGCCTGATGCCGGTGGTCACGATGACCGCCATGAATGTCGGTTCGCTGATCGCCTTCGCGCTGATCACCGAAACGGTCTTCCAATGGCCGGGCATGGGCATGCTGTTCATCCAGGCCGTCACCTTCCTCGATATCCCGGTGATGGCGGCATATCTGTGCATCATCTCCTTCATCTTCGTCGCGTTGAACACGCTGGTTGACATCACCTATGCGGTGATCGATCCGCGCCTGCGCGCCTCACACTGAGGAGACCGCTCGATGACCATCGACACCTCGAAAGCGGCTCCGGCAAAACCTTCATCCGCGCTGCAGCGCTGGCGCGACAGCGATATCTGGTGGTCGTTCACCCACTCGAAGGCCGCGATGCTGGCCGCTGCCATCTTCGCCATCCTGATCGTGACGGCGGTGTTCGCGCCGTTGTTCGCGCCGCAGAACCCTTACGATGCCGCGCAGCTCGACATGTGGAAGGCCGAGCTTCCTCCCGTGTGGCAGGACGGCGGCGAATGGCCCTATCTGCTCGGCACCGATACGCAAGGGCGCGACATGCTGTCGGCCATCCTCTACGGCACGCGCATCTCGATGGTCATCGGCCTCGCCTCCGTCGCGCTTTCCCTGCTGATCGGCATGACCGCCGGCCTGGTTGCCGGCTTCTTCGGCGGCTTCATCGAGAACCTCCTGATGCGCATCGGCGACATTACTTTGTCGATCCCGACGATCCTGATCGCCATCCTCGTCTCGACGGTGGTCCGCCAGCTCCTGCCCTCGGACCTGCGCGAAATCGGTGCATCCGCGGTGCTGGTGCTGGCGATCGCACTGTCACCCTGGGTGCAATATGCACGCACGGTGCGCGCGCAGACCATCGTCGAACGCAGCAAGGAATATGTGCAGGCGGCGCGGTTGCTGAAAGTGCCGGCCCGCCGGATTCTCGCGCATCACATCCTGCCCAACACCCTCACCCCGGTGCTGGTCGCCGCCACGCTGAACTTCGGCATGGCCATCCTCACCGAAGCCACGCTGTCCTTCCTCGGCATCGGCATGCCGCCCGGCCAGCCATCGCTCGGCACGCTGATCCGCATCGGCAACCAGTTCCTGTTCTCCGGCTCGTGGTGGATCGTGCTGTTCCCGGTGATCCAGCTCTGCCTGCTTGTCGTCGTGGTCAACGTGCTGGGAGACTGGCTGCGCGACGTGCTCAATCCGAAACTGAGGTAAGTGCATGACCAGTCTGCTGCTCCGCAACGTCCGGCCCTATGGGGGTGCTGCCAGCGATCTGCTGATCCGCGACGGGCGCATTGCCGGGATCGGTCATTTCGAACCGGACGCCGGCATGCCGGTCGAGGACGGTGATGGTGCCATCGTCATTCCCGGCCTGATCGACGCGCACACCCATCTCGACAAGACGACCTGGGGCATGCCCTGGCATGAGAACAACCGGCGTGCCGTCCTGCGCGAACGCATCGACTTCGAACGCGAGAACCGTGTCGCCATCGGCATCGATCCGCATCGCCAGTCGATGCGCCACGCCATCGGTCTTGCCGCACATGGCGCGACCCACATCCGCAGCCATGTCGACATCGATCCGACCCATCGCCTCGCGATCGTCGACGGCATCATGGAAACCCGCGAGAAGCTGAAAGGCATCATCGACATCGAGATCGTCGCCTTCCCGCAATCGGGCGTCATGGTGATGCCGGGAATGGTGGAGCTGCTCGACGAAGCGCTGGCGCAAGGCTGCGAAGTGCTGGGCGGCATCGATCCCTGTGGCATCGACCGCGATCCCAAGGGCCAACTCGATGCCCTCTTCGCCCTGGCGGTGAAGCACCAGAAACCCCTTGATATCCACCTGCACGAAACAGGTGATCTCGGCGCCTTCACCATGGAGCTGATGTTCGAGCGCATCCGCGCCAATGGCATGCAGGGCCAGGTGGCGATCAGCCACGCCTTTGCACTCGGCATGAACGATTACTTGCGTGTCGGGCAACTCATCGAACAGATCGCCGAACTCGACGTCGCCATCCTGACCACCGGCGCGCCCTCAGCCACAGTGCCTTCCATCATGCGGCTGAAGGAAGCCGGTATCCGGGTTGGGGCCGGCTGCGACGGCATCCGCGACACCTGGGGCCCATGGGGTCAGCCCGACATGCTCGATCGCGCCAAGGTGGTCGGCATGAAAAACGGCCTGCGCTCCGACAAGGACCTGGCGCATGTCCTGCACGTCGTCTCGCAGGGTGGCGCCGACGTCATGCGCATAGCAGGCTACGGCCTCGCAGAGGGCCGCAATGCCGACCTGACGCTGCTGACCGGTGAGACGCTCGCCCATGCCGTGGTCGACGTCGCGCCACGCCCTCTGGTCGTCAAGGGCGGACGCGTCACCGCACGCAACGGCCAGCCAACGGTGGACATGCCATGACGCGACAGGTTCTGGATTCACTCGAACTCGGCAAACGCCCCGAAGGCCGCACGCTGATCACCGCGGCCTGGGTGCTTGGCCATCGCGATGGCGGCCACCGGCTGGTCTCCAATGGCGAAATCGTCATCGAAGGCGGCGAAGTCGTTTTCGTCGGCACGAAGTTTCCCGGTGATGTCGCAAGGCGGGTCGATTTTGGTAATGCTCTGGTCAGCCCCGGCTTCGTCGACCTCGATGCACTTTCCGACCTCGACACCACCATCCTCGGCATCGACAACCAGCCCGGCTGGGCCAAGGGCCGTGTATGGCCGCGGTCCTATGTCGAGGCAGGTCCCTACGAGATGTACAGCCAGGAGGAGCTGGCGTTCCAGAAGCGCTTCGCCTTCGGGCAATTGCTGCTCAACGGCATCACCACGGCAGCGCCCATCGCCTCGCTGTTCTACCGCGAATGGGGTGAGACAGTCGCCGAATTCGATGCCGCCGCCGATGCTGCCGGAGACCTCGGCCTCAGGGTCTATCTCAGCCCTGCCTACCGCGCTGGCGGCATGGTGCTCGAAGGTCCCGGCCAGATGGTTCCGGTCTTCGATGAACGGCGCGGCCTGGCCGGGCTGCGCGATGCGGTTGACTATATTGGCAGGCAGAACGGCCGCCACGGCGACCTGGTGCGTGGCCTTCTGGCACCTGACCGTGTCGAGACCTGCACCGAGGAACTGCTGCGCCAGACCCAGGTAGCGGCGGCCGATCTCGGCTGCAAGATCCGGCTGCATATGGCGCAGGGTTCGATGGAGGTCGAGACCGTACGCAGGCTGCATGGCACCACCGCTCCTGTCTGGCTGGCGCGCGCCGGCCTGCTGAACGACCGCCTGATCGCGCCCCATGCCACCAATGCAACCGACGAGGATTTGAGCCTCTACGCAGAACATGGCGTCTCGATCGTGCATTGCTCGCTGGTATCGGCGCGCAGCGGCAGCATCCTCAACTCGTTCTCCAAATGCCGCGAGCGCGGCATCAACATCGCGATGGGAACCGATACCACCCCCGCCGACATGCTGATGAACCTGCTCATCAGCCTGATCACCTGCCGCATCGCCGACAAGGCCTCCGACCGCGTGCGCTCTGCCGATCTCTTCGATGCAGCGACCCTCGGAGGTGCGAAGGCGCTCGGTCGCGACGATCTCGGCCGGTTGATGGCGGGCGCCCGCGCCGACATTGCCGTCTTCGGCCTTGACGATGCCGTGATGGCACCCTCGGTGGACCCGATCAGCACGCTGGTTATTGGCGGTTCGGGCAAGGTCACGCAGGCCGTGTTCGTCGACGGACGGCTGTCCATGCGGTTCGGCGAGGTTGCCGGTATCGACATGAAGGCGGCACGCGAACGTGCGCAACGGCAATATGACGGCCTGATCGCCAAATATCCGGACCGCAGTTGGGGCCACCCGCCGGTTTCGGACATTTTCCCGCCAAGCTACCCGTTAGAGGTCGACGCCAATGGCTGAAGCCCAGCAAGCCGTGCTTGAGGTCCGTAGCCTCAAGGTCGAATTCCCTGGCCGCCGCGGGGTCGCCACGGCGCTCTCGGATGTCAGCCTTTCGATCAGCCCCGGCGAAATCCTCGGCGTGGTCGGCGAATCCGGCGCCGGCAAATCGATGACCGGTCTTGCCATCCAGGGGTTGCTCGAACGGCCAGGGCACATAGCCGAAGGCGAGATCTGGCTGGCGGATCGCCGCATCGACAATCTCGGCGACAGCGAGATGGAGAAGATCCGCGGCCGCGAGATCGGCGCCATCTTCCAGGATCCGCTGACCTCGCTCAACCCGCTGTTCACTGTCGGCGCGCAGCTGACCGAAACGATCCGGCAGCATCTCGGCATGAGCAAGGCCGAGGCCAGGGCGCGGGCGATTTCGCTTTTGAAGGATGTCGGCATCCCCTCGCCGGAGGAACGCGTCAACCAATATCCGCATCAGTTCTCCGGCGGCATGCGCCAGCGCGTCGTGATTGCGCTGGCGCTCGCTGCTTCGCCGAAGCTGATTATCGCGGATGAGCCGACCACCGCCCTCGATGTCTCGATCCAGGCGCAGATCACGTCCCTGCTGCGCAAGCTCTGCAAGGAGAAAGGCACAGCGGTGATGCTGGTAACCCACGACATGGGCGTCATTGCCGAAACGGCGGACCGTGTTGCCGTCCTCTATGCCGGCCGCCTCATCGAGATCGGGCCGGTCGAGCAATTGCTGCGCGCGCCGCAGCACCCCTACACACGCGGGCTCATGGCCTCCATCCCGGCACTCGGCGCACGCGTCGAGCGGCTCAACCAGATCGACGGTTCGATGCCGCGCCTCGATGCCATCCCGCCGGGGTGCGCTTTCAACCCCCGCTGCAAGGAAGCTGGCCCACGCTGCATACGGGAGCAGCCAGGCCTGATGCCGGACGGCACCGGCGCCAGTGCATGCTGGTTGAACGCGGGAGGAACCGCATGACCGCGATGACTGCACAAAAAACGTCGGCGCTCGCTGTCAGCCGGCTGGTCAAGACATTCGACGTTTCAGCGCCCTGGCTCAACCGTGTCGTCGAACGCAAGCCGCGGCAGTTCCTGCAGGCCGTCAGTGACATCAGCTTCGATGTCCCGATGGGCGGATGCCTGAGCCTGGTCGGTGAAAGTGGCTGCGGCAAATCCACCGTCGCCCGGCTGGTGACGGGTCTCTACAAGCCAAACGGCGGCGAGATGCGCTTTGCGCCGGGCCATGACGGCAAACCACTGTCCGCACAGATGATCTTCCAGGACCCCTATGCCTCGCTCAACCCGCGCTGGCGCGTGAAGAACATCATCGCCGAACCGATCCGCGAGTTGAAACTGCGCAAGACCAGGGCCGAGATCGACGACCGCGTGACGGAATTGCTGAAGACGGTCGGCCTGTCCGCTTCTGACGGCGACAAGTTCCCGCATGAATTCTCGGGTGGCCAGCGCCAGCGCATCTCGATCGCGCGGGCGCTCGCCGGTGAACCCGAATTCCTGGTCTGCGACGAGCCGACCTCTGCGCTCGACGTTTCCGTTCAGGCGCAGGTGCTCAACCTGATGCGGCGCCTGCAGGATCAGTTCGGCCTGACTTTTTTGTTCATCAGCCACGATATGAGCGTGGTGCGGCACATGTCCGACCGCATCGCGGTGATGTATCTCGGCCGCATCGTCGAGGAAGGTGAGACCGAAGCGCTGTTTGCCCGGCCCCGGCACCCCTACACGCAATTGCTGTTGCAGACGATCCCGAACATCGAGAAGCCGCATCGGGATCGCGTCGTCGCCGCGGGCGAGGTTCCAAGCCCGCTCAAGCCGCCGTCAGGCTGCCCGTTCCACCCAAGGTGTCCGATCGCGACGGCGCGCTGTTCGGCGGAGCTGCCTGAGGTGCGTACGTTCTCGAGCGGCACACGGGTAGCCTGCCATCTCGCGGAGGATCCCTGAGGTTGTCAGCCTAGGCCAGCGCGGCCCGCAGGTCATGAGACATGTCGCGCACTTCCCTCAGGTCCAACTCGGACTCCACATGCTCCAGATGATGTTCCATCAATCCAGAAGCCTTTTTGAGGTCACCGGCGGCGATCGCATCGACGATCTCCGCGTGCTCGTCCGGTCCGCAGTTGAAGCGCGCCGTGTTCCGATACACAGCCGTGATCAGCGAGGTGCGGGAGATCAGGTCGCGCATCATGCCGAACAGGAAATCGGAGCCGGAAATTTCGGCAAGCAGGAGGTGGAAACCACCGGACAGCTTGATGATGTCGGTGGTGGCGTCATTGGCGTTGGCGGTCCGTTCCTGGGCGACGTGGCTGCGCAGACGTGTCAGATCGGCTTTCGTCACCGAAGCACCAATGCGGGCAACGACGCGGCCTTCCACGGAGCGTCGAATGGTGAAGACGTCCCTCGCCTCGTCCACGGTTGGCTGACATACGAACGCGCCGCGGTTGGGGATGATTGTCACCAGGCCTTCGCGTTCGAGCGCGGCCAGCGCCTGACGGATACGCGCGCGGCTGACGTCGAAAATCGCCGCCATCTGGCCTTCCTTGAGCTGCACGCCTGGGCGCAGCCGACGTTCAGCGATCGAGAGCCACACCTTTTCGACGATCTGCTGTATCGAAATGCCTGCCTGTTCGGTCATGACTCTCTTTCCCGCTGTCCAACCGACATCCGCCAAGGCTGACAAAAAGTCAATATTTGCATTGGTCCATAAGCTTTTTTTGTAGATAATACATCAGGAAATTGTCTACAATATTTCATATAGACGGAGAGACTCGCATGGAGTTCGACTTCACGGAGATGGAGGCTGATGGGCGTTATCGCCTTCTGACCAATTTTGTGGGCCCGCGTCCGATCGCGCTGGTCACCACGCGCTCCGCATCGGGGCGCAGCAACGCCGCGCCGATGAGTTTCTTCAATGTCTTCTCGCACGAACCTCCCATCGTCGTGCTCGGCATACAGCCTCGTTTGTCCGGAGAAGACAAGGACACGGTCGCCAATATCCGTCGCACCGGCGAATTCGCCATCAACATGGTCGATATGGCGCTGTCGCAACAGATGCTGGTGTGCGGGCTGGGATTCGAAACCGATGTCGACGAGCTGGAGATATCGGGGCTTCCAACGGCACGTTGCAGGCAGATCGATGTCGATTTCGTCGCCAGTTCACCCTGCACTTTCGAATGCCGGGTTGAACGGCTGATCGAATATCCGCGCCGCGTGCTGGTTCTGGGCCAGGTCGTGCACATGCACGTGCAGCGCGCGTGTCTCGACGAAGCCGGCCGATACGTGAATCCCGAGACCTATCAGCCGATCGCCCGGCTGCATGCCGACAACTACATCACTTCCGACCGCCAGTTCGTGCTCAAGGCACCCGCGATCTCGGAAGTCCTCGACACAGCCAAACGCGTGGGCCAGTAAAGTGCATATTCACCTGATCAATCCCAATTCGACGGCCTCCATGACCGCGCAGGCACTGGACAGTGCGCTGAAAGTCGCCAGCGCCGGGACCCGCGTAACTGCGGTCAATCCGGTCGGAACACCTGTAAGCATCGAAGGCTCGGCTGACGAAGCCTTGTCAGTGCCGGCCATGCTCCAGGAAATCCGCAAGGGTGAAACGCAGGGTGTCGACGCCTATGTGATTGCCTGTTTCGACGATCCTGGCCTGCATGCAGCCAGGGAAATCGCAAGAGGCCCGGTGATCGGTATCTGCCAGGCTGCCGTGCAGGTTGCCATGACGATCAGCCGGCGTTTTTCGGTTGTCACCACCCTGCCCCGCTCGGTGCCGATCATCGAGGACATCGTTCAGGCCTATGGTGCCGGCCATCACTGCCGTGCTGTCCACGCCATCGACCTGCCGGTTCTCGGGCTGGAGGAAGAGCCCGAAACTGCTGAACGATTGCTGAGGGAGACGATCGAACGCGCCAAGGCCGAGGACCGCGCGGAAGCGATCATCCTCGGTTGCGCGGGCATGTCGAGCCTGTGCGAACGGCTGTCAGCGGCAACCGGCGTGCCGGTGATCGACGGCGTCACAGCTGCGCTGAAGATCGCTGAAGCCCTGGTCGGCGCCGGCTATGCGACCTCGAAGGTCAGCACCTACGACTATCCGCGTCCAAAGGGGCAGTTTTCCGAGCGCATGGAAAGCGCACCCGCCAGAGCCAGCATCTAGAAGGCTGCTTGAAAACAGGAAGTTAGAGCGCTTTCGCGATTCTGTTTCTGAAGTTCGCCAAGCTGCCCGGATCGCCGGCTGGCGACCTTCGTCGGCTGACATCGCCAATCCGGCTTGGGTGAAAGCCGACCCTACGATGCGGGGCCGGGCAAGACTATCGGTTCGCGGAACGTCCGGCTGATCTGCCCCCAGCCCGGATCGTGCATATGGGCCTCGAGACCGGCACGTTTCATCATCGCCTGTGCTTCGCGTTCGCCGAAATCGATGGCTTCATCGACGTCCACGGTCAGACCCCGGCCTTCCTGCATCAGGATCTTGCCGTCGACGATCACCGTCTCGACGTCGCTGCCGACAACCTGATGGATCAGCCGGTGCACCACCATCCAGTTGGGGGCGAGATGCGGCTGGCGCATGTTGATGATGGCGATGTCCGCCTTCTTGCCGACCTCCAGCGAGCCGATCTCGTGCGCCTTGCCGAGCGCCTTCGCGGCGTCGATCGTGATCATCTCGAAGACCTTGCCCGGCGGCAGCAGGTAGCGGTCGTTGTTGTTGAGCAGATGCTGCGTGAATTGCGCGAGGCGCGCGATCTGGAACATGTCGAAATGCCGGCTGGGCGAAACGCCATCCGAAGTGATCGCCACCGGTACGCCCTTCGACATCATGTCCAGCAGCGGCACGGCGCGGCCAGGCGGCGCATGCGTCACATGTGTTCCGGTTGCGGCCAGGATATCGACCTCTTCGTGCGAAATGCCCCAGCAGTGCTGCAGGTGGACGTCAGGACCGAGCAGCGCGTTTTCCTTGTCCTGGAATGCCATGCGGACCTGGCCGGCAAAGGCGTCGGAATGGATGCGCACGCCCCATTTGCGCGCGGTTTCGCGCACCCGCCGCGCTTGCATCCGATCGTTTTCCGTCAGTTTGACCGCCAGGTCCGGTGTCGTCGGGTTCGACGGATCGAGGGACGGGACAATCGTGAAGGGCGTGACGAACACATCGACCCGTCCATCGGCGCTGCCGTTGAGCGCCTCGATTGTCGCTTCAGTCCCCTCGATCATCTCCTCGAAAGAGACCTGCCGCCCCTGCGGCGTGCCGCTCTCCCAGCGGGTGACCGGATGTGGCCAGGGCAATCCGGCTGGGCCGACGCAGACCACCTCCCGCAAACCGATCTCGGAATAGGCCCTGGCGTGGTTGATCGCAAAGACCGGATCGTCGCTGCGCGGCATCGACGAAATGATGCTGACCCCGGTCGTGACACCGGCCCGCAGGCGCTCCAGGCCGCCGACAAGCCCGTCCGCGTACCAATAGTCGCGGGTTGCGTAGTGGTAATAGGTCGGTGTGACGATCCGCATCCACAACGAATAGGTGTCTGCGGCTATGGAACGGATCAGCGCATGGCCCGCGTGGCCATGTGCGTCGATGATGCCCGGAATGATGAGCTTGCCACGGCAGTCGACGATCTTCTTGTCCAGGTGCCGGGGCTCGAGATCGGAGGCGGCTCCAATGTCGACAATCCTGTCATCCAGGATAGCGACGGCACCATCTTCGATAACGCGCCGATCGGCATCAACCGTAACGACGGTTCCATGAAGCAGCAGCAGTCCGTTCACGTTTTTCCTCCAGCGCGCTCCCGGCTCCAGGTTTTTTGCTACCCATTCACACCATTTACGTCAACAATATTGTTGACAATCCTGTCGAGCATGACGATTGTGAATCCGAGTGAGGAACCTGGGAGGTGAACATGTCCTGCTTGAAAAGCTTGCTGGCCGGCACGGTGGCCGTGGTAGCTCTGACTGCGTCGGCCAATGCAGAAACGCTACGCTGGGGCAGCCGCGCCGACATCTATTCGCTGGATCCGGACTCCGTTCCCTCGACCGCCAACCTGGCTTTCCTGAACCATATCTATGAAGGCCTGGTCCGCTACGACACGAACTTCAAGATCGAGCCCGCGCTCGCAACGGAATGGAAGCTGATCGACAACAAGAAATGGCGCTTCACCCTGCGCAAAGGCGTGAAGTTCCACGACGGCACCGACTTCACGGCGGACGACGTCGTTGCTTCGCTCAAGCGCGTCAGCGACCCGACATCGCCGTTGCGCGGCAACATCCCGCTTTATGTGAACAGCACCAAGGTCGATGACTACACCGTCGACGTAGAGGTTTCGGCGCCGACCGCCCTCTTCCTCAACGACATGACCAACATCTTCATGTTCAGCGCGAAGTGGCTGAAGGACAACAACACCGAAAAGCCGACCGACGTCGCGACCAAGACAGAGGGTTATGCCACCCACAACACCAACGGCACCGGTCCATTCAAACTGGAAAGCCGCATGCCGGACAGCAAGACCGTCCTGGTGGTCAACGACAAATGGTGGGACCAGAAGAAGCACAACCTCGACCGCATCGAATTCCTGCCGATCGCTTCGCCCGCCACGCGCGTGGCCGCGCTGCTCTCCGGCGAAGTCGATCTGGTCGACTCCGCGCCGATCCAGGATCTTCCCCGGCTCGAATCCTCGCCGGGCATCAGCGTGAACAAGCGCACCGAACTGCGCACGGTCTTCATCGGCTTCAACCGCAAGGAAAAGCTGGAAGACGGCCGCGAGAACCCGTTCAACGACCTGCGCGTGCGTCAGGCCTTCGAAGCGGCGATCGATCGCGACCTGATCAACAAGAAGGTGATGCGCGGCCTGGCCCGCCCGTCAGGCTCGCTGATCGCTCCTGAGATCGCCGGCTACGCCAAATCGCTCGACACTTTCAGCCCCGCCGACCCGGCCCTTGCCAAGAAGCTTCTCGCCGAGGCCGGCCAGGAAGGCCTGAAGTTCACCTACATGTGCACGAACGACGAGAGCATCAACGAGGAGGATTTCTGCGCCGGCGTCACCAATATGCTGAAGCGCGCCGGATTCGACCCGACGATCGATATCGCGCCGCGCGCAGTCCAGTCGCCGAAGCGTTCGAACGGCAAGGCCGACGTCTTCAATCTGAGCTGGGCCAACGAGCCGACGCTCGACGCCTATTCCCTGCTCGCCCAGGTCCTCTCGACCAAGACCGGCAAGGTCGGCGTCTCCAACTATGGCGGCTGGTCCTATCCCGAACTCGACAGGCTGGTCGAACAGGCGGTTCAGGAGCCGGACAATGCCAAGCGGCTCCAGCTCGAGGAAGCCGCTCTCAAGATCGCCAAGGACGACACGATCCTGATTCCGCTTCACCAGCAACCGATCGCCTGGGCGATGCAGGCGAAGGTCAAGAGCGTCGACTTCCGGGCCGACAACAAACCTCGCCACTGGCTGACGCAGATGGGCGAGTGATCCGGTCCGACAAGAGACCGTATCTCCAACTCGTGGCGCTTCACCCCTGGTGAAGCGCCATTTCTTTTGCAGCGGAAAACCGTGCTGGGTACTGGACAATCAGATCACACCGCCCATCGCACCTTCGGTTGCAGTCCGGCCTGAAGTTCAGCCCTGGATCACCGGCAGGGATTTGGGCGCCAGTTCCGTGATGTCGCGGCCGCGTGGATCGAAAAGCCCGGCCCGCGAGCAAGCCCAATCCTGCAGCGCCTGCATTTCGCGCAGCGCGCCGTCATAGTCGATGCCGGTTGGCCGCCCATTGTCCACCGTCAACCGCCCGTCGACGTAGACGTGCTCTACAGCACGTTCGGCAGCACAGTGCAGCAGGCTGCGCAGCGGATCATAGACCGGACGCATCGTCGGCGCATCGAGATCGACCACCACAAGGTCCGCCTTGGCGCCGACGCTCAGCCGGCCAATGTCGGAACGGCCGAGCGCGCGGGCGCCGGCCAGCGTCGCCGCTTCGAAAATATCGCCGGTCGAGAGATCGAAAACGCTCCTGCCGCCAAGCCGCGAACAGATCAGCGCCTGCCGCATCTCTTCCAGCATGTTGAACGGATAGCTGTCGGTGCCGATGGCGACATTGACGCCGGCGCGGCGGTAGGCGCCCAGCGTCTCCAGCGCCATGCCGCTGCGCGCAAAGGTGACCGGGCAATGGGCTATGCTGGTGCTGCGTTCGGCCAGCGTAACGAGATCGTTACGCGTGCGCTGCCGCGTCCAGGAATGATGGTCGGTGAAGATGCAGTGGCCGATGATCACGTCCGCACCGAGCACACCGAGCTGGTCGAGATATTGCACGGCAGTCAGGCCGGTGCGGCGCAGCAGCTCCTCGTGTTCGGCCATGGTCTGCGCGGCATGGACGGTGAGCCGCATGCCACGCCTGCGCGCTTCATCGGCGGCATCGACCAGCAGGTCGGGCCGGCAGGTCTCGACCTGCGACGGTGAAACAATGCCATCCAGCCGGCCGCTTGGATGGGCCCTCGCCTGGTCGGCAAATTCCAGGGCTCGCGCAAATGCGTCGCGGCCAGCCTCCTCATCCCATGCGAAATCGAGCCGATGGCTGTCATGGACAACCCAGTCGGCCTGGCGGAAACCGGGAGCGAGGTAGCCGCGCACGCCACTTTGCGCGGCGATGTCGAGCCAGGTGTCATGAATGCCGGCAATGTCGAGCACCGTGGTCGCACCGGAACGCATCAGGTCGCCGAGCATGACCGTCAGACATGCGGCACGGGCATCCGCGCCGCCATCGATCACCGAGGAATATTCGTACATGGCTTGCCCCCAGAGGGCGGCGGTGCCGACATCCTCGAAAATGCCTTTGGCCATCGGTTCGTCATGCGAATGGCAATGGATGTCGATCAGCCCTGGCATGACCATGCGCGCCTTACCGGAGAGTTCGGTCGTCGCCGGCCCGTCGAACCTCTCGCCAACGCAGAGCAGGCCGGTTTCGTCGAAGGCGACGTCGCCGCCATGTCGATAGACCTGCCGATCGCCGGCCGCGTCATAGGCGATGATGGTGTCGACGTCGCGGATGACCGTGATCTCAGTCATGACCTACCCTGAAGCGTTTTTCGAGAAAGCGGCTGTAAGCACCCATCAGGGCACTGAAGACAAAATAGACGACGGCCGCGAAGAGATACCCCTCCAGCACCGCGATGCCTTGCCAGTTGGGATCGCGCAAGGCGGTGCGCACCGTATTGAGGAAATCAAGCAGGCCGACAATGGTGACCAGCGTCGTGTCCTGGAAGAAGCCGATGAACAGAGAGACCAGTGGCGGAATGACGGTCTTCAGCGCCTGGGGAATGATCACCAGGAACGTGTATTGCCAATAGTGCAGCCCGAGTGCCTGGGCAGCCTCGGTCTGGCCGCGCGGCAAAGCCTGAAGCCCGGCGCGTACGATCTCGGCGATGTAAGCCGCGGCGAACAGGATGATCGCGACCTGGGCCCGCAGCAGTTTGTCGATTGTCACGCCTTCCGGCATGAACAGAGGCAACATCACCGAGGCCATGAACAGGATGCTGATCAGCGGCACCCCGCGCACCAGTTCGATGAAGGTGACGGCGAGAATGCGGATGGCCGGCAGGTTGGAGAGCCGCGCCAGCGCAAGCAGGATGCCGAGCGGCAGGGCCAGGACGAGCCCGACAAAGGTCAGCATGAAGGAGAGCGGCAAGCCGCCCCATTGCGACGTCGGCACGGAGGTCAGGCCGAACACACCGCCCGCCATCAGCACGAACAGCAGCGGCAAAAGCACGATCCAGCCGACGATCAGGGAGCGGCCCCACAGACGCGGGATGCCGGAGATCGCCATCGCCGCGATGAACAGCAACGTCGCGGCCAGCGGCCGCCACTGCTCGTCGAACGGGTAGATCCCGAAAAGCATGTAGCGCAGCTTGTCGGCGAGATACGGCCAGCACGCGCCGGAGGCGACCTTGCAGTCTTCCGGCGTGCCGGAGAACACGGCATTGACCAGCAGCCAGGAGATTGCGGCCTTGGCAGCCAATGCAAAGACCACCAGAGAGATCAGCGTCACCGCCGAGTTGCCTGCCGTACCGAAATAGGCATGCAGCCTGCCACGCTGCCGGTGCCGGGGAGCCAGGTCGCCGGTCATTGTGGATTGATCGCTCATGACTGGCGTTCCTTGAGCGCGACATGTCCGTTGTACCAGTTCATCACCACGGAGGTGAGAAGCGAGAGGATCAGATAAGTCAGCATGAACAGCGCAATCGGCTCGATCGCCTGCCCGGTCTGGTTCATGATGGTGTTGGACACCATGACAAGGTCCGGATAACCGATCGCAATCGCCAGCGAGCTGTTCTTGAACGTCGTCACATAGATGTTGGTCAAGGGCGGCACGATGACCCGAAGCGCTTGCGGCAGGATGACCAGCCGCATCGCCTGGCCGTCCGAGAGACCGAGCGACTTCGCCGCTTCGCGCTGCCCCTTGCGGATCGCCAGGATGCCGCTGCGCACGATCTCGGCGACGCTGGCGGAGGCACTGAGCGTCAAGCCGACAAGCAGGGCGACGAATTCTGGCTTCAGGTGCGCCCCGCCGGTCAGGCGAAACTTGCCCAGCACCGGCCAGTCGACATCGCCGCTGATGTCGAAAAGCAGTGCGGCGGCGACGACGGGCAGCACCAGCAGCGCGATGGCCACCGGCCAGCCCGGCAGCGCCTTGCCCGTCGTGATGCGCCTGTGGCGCACAAATTTGAACCAGGCGACAGCGGCGGCAACGCCCATGGCGACCGCAACCACGGCAACCCAGAAGCCGGAATTCCAGATGATCGCCGGCACGACCAGGCCGCTGTTCGAGACATAGACGCCGGGCAGCAGCGTGATGGCCTGCCTGACCGGCGGCAACGTGAAGATGATGACCGAATACCAGAGAAAGAGATAAAGCAGCAGCGGCACGTTGCGCAGCGCTTCGACATAAAAAAGCATGAGCCGCGACAGGAGCGGATTGCTGGACAGGCGTGCAATGCCGACGAGCGTGCCGATGACCGTGCTGAAGATGATGGCGAGCAGCGCCACCTTGACCGTGTTGAGCAGGCCAACCAGCAGAGCCCGCGCATAGCTGTCCGATGGCTCGTAGGCGATCGGCGTCTCGCTGATGACAAAGCCGGCCTCGCGGCCGAGATAGCCGAAGCCGGTCGCTATGTCCTGCTTGGCCAGATTGGCAAGCGCATTGCTGAGCAGATACCAGCCGACGGCGACGACTGCCGCCACGCAGATGACCTGATACGCCAGTTCTCGGACGCGGCGATTTCGCAGCAGAACAATGGGCGACACGCCGTGTTCCCCTTCAAGGTCTGGTTGAGAAGTATGGCGCATGTCGACCGACATGCGCCATATCAGGCGACCGGCTTACCGGAAGGGCGGCGGATAAAGCAGGCCGCCATTGTTCCACAGCGTGTTCGGGCCGCGGCTCAGACCGAGCGCGGTCTTCTCACCAAGGTTGCGGTCGAAGACTTCGGCATAATTGCCGACCTGCTTGATGACGTTGTAGCCCCACTTCTTGTCGAGGCCGAGCATCGGGCCGAGATCATCCGTCCCGCCCAGCATGCGCTGGATTTCCGGGTCCGTACTTTTGGCCTGCTCGTCGACATTGGCCTGCGTGATGCCCTTTTCCTCAGCCGCCATCATCATCCAGACCGACCAGGAGACGATGTCGCGCCAGTTGGAATCGTTCTGGCGTACGGCCGGCGCCAGCGGCTCCTTCGAGATCGTCTCCGGCAGGATCACGTAGTCGCCCGGGCTCTTCGAGCCGGCGCGGATGGAGGCGAGATCGGACCGGTCCGAAGAGACGGCATCGCAACGGCCGGAGAAGAAGGCATTGTTGTTTTCGTCCGGGTTCTCGAACACCACCAGTTCGAACTTCTTGCCGGTCGTGCGGAAGAAGTCGGCCAGGTTCTGCGCTGTCGTGGTGCCTGGCAAGGTGCAGATCGCTGCGCCATCGAGTTCCTTGGCGCTGTTGATGCCAAGGCTCTTGGCCACCATCAGGCCCTGGCCGTCATAGAACACCGTCGGACCGAAATCGATGCCGAGCGAGGCTTCACGCGAATAGGTCATCGTCGTCTGACGCGACAGAATATCGATCTCACCCGACTGCAGCACCTGGAAGCGCGTGTTGATGTTGGTCATCACGAAGTCGACCTTGCTCGGATCTCCGAACACGGCGCTGGCGACCGCACGACACACGTCGACATCAAAACCCGCAAACTTGCCCTGCGCATCGGCCAGCGCAAAGCCGGTCGTCCCCATCGAAACGCCGCAGATGAGTTTGCCGCGTGCTTTCACCGTCTCCAGCGTCGAAGCGGCCTGTGCCGCGACAACGGAAGTGCCCAAAAGCAGCGCGGCAGCCGCGATGCGGCGTGCCGTCCGAAATAGTGCCATTTTGTCCTCCCAAGCGGTTCTGGCGGAATCTCCGCCGACCGTCACTTTTTTCAACATGACAATCCAACCAAATTGCCGACAATTCTTCAACAAAATAATCGACAATAATTGTAATCAATCGCAACGGCAGCGATCCGGGCCTTTCGGGTGGCGACAACCGGCTGTTCCCTTTAGCTAAAGCGCACAAACTGCCACAATGGCCCGATGACACGCAGTCGAAGTCCCATCCTCGCAAGGCCAGCCACGCTGATTGTCATCTGGTGCCTTCTGCTGCTGTTCTCGGCCGCCGCATCGGCAGCCTGGCAGTACCGGGTGCTCAGCAACGAACTTGCCCAGGAGAGTTTTGTCCTGCACCGGCTGGCCTCACAGCGGGCCGACCAGCACGATGCCCATATGACGGCGCTTTCCGCCATCGCGGTGGCTTCCGACGGCCGCAGCTTCGACCTGTTCATCGATGTTGCGTCGACCATCGCCCGCTTTTACCCACGCATCGACGAGGTGCAGCTTGTTCCGCTGGATCCGCAGGCTGAAATCACCGGCACGGCGCCGCTCGATCCGGCCGCAGCGGAACTGATCCGGGCAGCGGCCAGGGCTTCGGACGGCCGGATTGCACTGCTGCCGCACCCCAGCCGGCCCGATCACTACGTCATGATCAAGCGCAGCCCGAACAGTGCGGCTGCCCGCTACGGACTGATGCTGGGGATCGATGCCGGCAAGCTGATCAGCGACGAAGCGCCCTTCTGGTCGCGGCCCGGCGTCACCGTGCGACTGTCCTTGCCCGACGGACGGCGTGTGGTCGGCCCGCCTGCAATGCCGACCGCTATCGGCTTTTCCAGGCCGCTCGGCAGCGCCTCCCAGCCTCTCATTCTCGAAACCGGCGTGGAGATTACAACCGGGGATCTGCTGCCACCCTTGCAAACATTCCTGACGCTGCTTGCCGTCAGCCTTGCCTACCTTGCCGCGCTGGGCGCGCTGCGCCAGCGGGCGCGCACGCGTGCAGCCGTTCAACAGGCGCGGCTGAGCGCATTGGAATCTCGCCTCGCCCATGCCTCTCGCGTCAATGCGCTCGGCGAGATGGCCAGCGGCATGGCGCATGAGCTGACGCAACCGCTCACCGCGATCCTCGCGCAGGCTCAGGCCGGGCGCCGACTGGCCAACCGAGGCGACGCTGCCGCCCTTGCTCCGGTTCTGGACGATACCGTCACCCAGGCCAAGCGGGCCTCCGCCATCCTGGAGCGGTTCCGCAACTGGTCGCGACCGCAGAACACGCCGGCGTCGGCCTTCGACTTGCGTGGTGCGTTGACCAATGTGCAGACCTTGCTTGGACCGGAAGCCGCAACACGCCGCATCCGGCTCGATATCCAGCTTCCCGAAAAGCCGGTCGTGATCGTTGCGGACCCCATCGAAATGGAACAGGTCGCATTCAACCTCGTGCGCAACGCGATGGAAGCCCTGGAGACAAGCCAGTCTGCGGCAGGACAAATCATGGTGAACTTAAGGGAAGACGGCCCGCGAGCCGTTTTCGAAATCAGGGATAATGGCCCGGGTGTGCCGGAGACGATGCGAGCCAGGCTGTTCACCCCCTTCGTCACGACCCGCGCCGACGGCACCGGGCTGGGCCTGGCACTCAGCCAGCGACTGGTCGAGCGTGCCGGCGGTGAAATTGCACTCGTGGATGACGGTCCCGGCGCGACGTTCCGGATCACATTGCCGCGGAAAGAGGAAATCGCGGAGGCCGCGCAATGAGCAGCCCTGTCTATCTCGTCGATGACGATGAAGCCGTGCGTCATGCACTCGGCCTGTTGCTTTCGACTGTCGGCATGAAAGTCACCGGCTTTGCCGATCCGCAGGCATTTCTGGCGCAGGTCGCCCGGCTCGAGCCCGGCTGCCTTATCCTCGACATCCGCATGCCGGTCATCTCGGGCCTGAAACTACAGGAGAGATTGACGGAGCAAGGCGTGGATTGGCCCACCATCGTCATTTCCGGCCATGGCGATATCGAGGCCTGCCGGCGCGCCTTCCGCAACGGCGCAGTCGATTTCCTGTCGAAACCCATTGACGAGCAGGATCTGATCGACGCGATCCAGAAAGGCCAGCAGGTTCTGGAGAGCGCCTTGCGCAAGCGCGCCGAAACAGCGGAAACGATCACGCTGCTGGCGGCGTTGACGGCACGGGAGAGCGAGGTGCTCGACCGTATCGCCTCGGGTTTCACCACCCGGCAGATCGCCGAGGGACTTGGCTTGTCGCCGCGTACCGTCGAAAGCCATCGCGCCGCGATCGGCGCGAAGCTCGGCACGACATCGCAGGCCGAGATGACGCGGCTTTGGCTGGAAGGGCGTGAAACTCCGTAGAACTACGGAGCCGGCCGCAAGCCCTACGAATACCGGCTGCACCGATCGAGCGGTATCTTTTCCACATCAACTGGACAGGAGACCATGATGATCCGCACTCTCGTACTTGCAGCCGCCCTTGTCGCTCCGCTTGCCGCCACGGCACAGGAACTGCCGACGACACCTTATCTTCCGCTCGACCTGGCGACCAAGGCCGCCGACGCCGCACTCAAGGCCTGCGTTGCCGAGGGTCACAATGTCAGCGTCGCCATCGTGGCGCGCGACGGCGCTACCAAGGTCCTGTTGAAGAGTGACAATTCCGGCCCGCATACCGGCGTAAGCGCGCAGGGCAAGGCTTTCACGTCGGCCGCACTGGGCCGCGACACGAGCGGGCTTGCGGAATTCATCGCCGGCAAGCCGGCCAATGAAGGCATGCGCGACATGGACAGCCGCATGGTGATCCAGGCTGGCGGCCTGCCGGTCAAGTTCGGCAAGGCACTGGTCGGCGGCATCGGCGTGGGTGGCGCCCCCTCGGGTGACATCGACGCCAAGTGTGCCGCTGCCGGGCTGAAGGCAATCAGCGCAGCCGAATAACATCGGACGACCGGTCACACAAAAAGCACCGCCGGCGGGACAACCCGCCGGCGGTGGGCGTTCGATTAAGACTTCTGGACCTTTGCCTTGTATTCCGGATCCAGCGACAGCGCGTGGAACAGGAACGGCCGGTTCACATAGTGGAAACCGAGCGGGCAGTGCCTGACGCCGGCCGGGATGTAGATCGAGCCCGACTTGTTGATGATGCGGCGCTCGCCCTCGATGTCGATATAGAGCTCGGCTCCGAGATCCTGCGGATTTTCCGGATCGTTGCCGGTCCAGATCAGGACCTCGTCATAGTCGTGGACATGCTCGGACACCCAATGCAGGTGGCGGTTGAACGGCGTGATCCAGATGTGAGTCATGTGGATCTTCGCATTGGGCTGAACCAGCGTGCCCACCAGTTCAAATCCACCCGTGTTCGGCGGATTCTCAAGGTCGGCCAGCGCTCCCTCGGCGGTGAAGTCTACCTGCAGCAACGGCAGCGTGTCGTTGAGCAGACCGTCAAAATGGCTCATCATCTTCTCCTCTTGATGAACGGAAGTCCTGAAATCACCACGAACCGCCCACGTATTGTCTCGGCGCGATGGCCGGTACGGCTTCGGTCGGCAGTTGCAGCGTGTTGGCGAGCAGCGATTGTGTGTAGGGATGGCTGGGCGCACTCAGGACCTTGTCGGCGCCACCCTGTTCGACGACGCGACCAGCACTGAGCACGGCAACCGTGTCGGCGATGTTGCGTACCACCGCGAGATCATGTGTGACAAAGAGCATGCCAAGGCCGTCGGCAAGCAGGCTGCGCAGCAATTCGATCACCGAGGCCTGCACCGAAACGTCGAGCGACGACGTCACCTCGTCGCACAGCAGCACTCCGGGATTGGCGACCAGTGCACGGGCAATGGCGACGCGCTGGCGCTGTCCCCCTGAAAGTTCAGCCGGATAGCGCGTGGCCAGGTCGGGCGAGATGCCGACCCGTTCGAGCGCCTCCGCGATGATCGTGCCATACCCGCTTGCCTCCGGCCTGTTCACCAAAGCCGCAGCCAGGCTCTGGCCGATCGTGCGGCGCGGGTTGAGCGAAGCGTTCGGGTTCTGGAAGATGTACTGCAGCCGCTGTCGGGCGTGCTGGTCACGCTCGCCGACGGTGAGCGGCAACGGCTTGCCGTCGAGGCGGAACTCACCCGTGACGTTGCCATGCAGTCCGATCAGGCAGCGCGACAGGGTCGACTTGCCGCTGCCTGACTCGCCCACCACCGCGAGGCACCGGCCCGGCTCCACCTTGAGACCGACATCGAACAGGATCTGGCGATGGCCGTAGAAAGCATTGATGCCATCCGCCTGCAGCACGGCCGGCCTGCTGGCTCCCTGTCTCTCAGAACGACTGACAGCTTGGGGGCGCATCTCGAATGTCTGTGCCAGTTCCGGACGCACGCATCGCACCTGAGTGCCACCCACCAGCCTCAGCGCGGGCTGGGTGCTGCAGGCATCTACGGCGTAGTCGCAGCGATCCGAGAAGATGCAGCCGTCAGGTGCCTCGCCGACGGCCGGCACGCGTCCGCGGATCGGTCTCAAATCCTGTCGCACCTGCAACGAAGGGACGGCATCCAGCAAGGCGCGCGTGTAGGGATGGCGGGGCGTCGCCAGAACCTCCTGCATGCGGCCCTGCTCGACGACCTGGCCGCCATACATCACCGTGACATGGTCCGCGACGTTGGCGATCACCGCAAGATCGTGGCTGACATAGATCGCGGTCAGATCGTCCGAGATGCAGAGCTGACGGATCAGGTCCAGCACCTTGGCGCGCGTGGAGACATCCAACCCGGTCGTCGGCTCGTCGAGGATGATCAGTTTGGGTTTCGCGATCACGGCCATGGCAATCGCGATGCGCTGCTGCTGCCCACCTGAAAGCTGGCGTGGGCGGCGCTGCAGGAAGGCCTCGTCGTCGGGCAGGCCGACCTTGCGCAGGATCTCGCGCGCACGGGTCACCTTTTCGGCTCTGCCGCCAGCCAATCCCTCGGTCAACAGAGTGCCAAGCGTCAGCATCGGATTCAATGCCGCGCCGGGGTCCTGCGCGACATAGGCCACGACTTCGCGCCGCGCCTTGCGCAGGTCCGCCGCGTCGAGTTCCAGCATGTCGGTGCCAGCCACGCGAACCGAGCCACCAGCGATGCGCACGCCACGCCGCGCATAGGCGAGCAGCGCCAGCGCCAGCGTCGATTTTCCGGAGCCAGATTCACCGACGATGCCCATCACCTCGCCTTTGTCGAGGCTCAGCGAAACGTCCTCGACGATCGGCGCGCCGTCGCTGCGTTCGACGGTCAGCCCCGAGGCTCTCAATACCGTCATCATGCCTTGCCTTCCGTCCGGGCCATCACCCGCGCAGCGCCCTCGGCGATCAGCCCGCCGCCGATTGTGTAAAGGATGATCATCAGGATCGGTGCGAGCACGGCAAAGGGCTGAGTGCCGAGGCCGGTACCATTTTCGCTGACCATCAGGCCCCAGTCCGCGGCAGGCGGCTGGATGCCGTAGCCGATGAAGCTCATCGAGGAGAGAATGCCGACCGACCAGCTCAGCCTGAGACCGAGTTCGACCAGCAGCGGCGAGGAGACGTTCGGCAGCAATTCACGCAGGATGATCACCGGTCCCGGCGTGCCGACCGCCTTGGCCCACAGCACGTATTCCCGGTCGAGAAGCGGAATGGCCGCGCCCCGGATCACGCGGGCAACGCCCGGCATCAAGGTCAGAACGACCAATCCGACCAGCAGGATCGGCTGCGGCCCGAACACCGAGACGCACAGCAACGTCAGAAGAATGCCAGGGAAGGCAAGCAGCACGTCCAGCGACCGCATCAGCACGAGGTCGGTCCAGCCGCGATAATAGGCGGTCACCAGGGCCACCGCGGCACCGATCACCACGCTGAGCAGGGCCGAAACTGGAGCCATCCAGGCGAGATAGACACCACCTGAAAGCACACGAGACAGAACATCGCGCCCGAGATTGTCGGTGCCAAGCCAGGCCACCGCCGAAGGCACGTCATAGGGTTTGCCCACAGGCGCGGCGGGATCGTAGGGCGCGACGAAGGGGCCGACCACCACCAGCGCAGTCATCGCGGCCAGCAAGATCACACCCCAGCGAACCTGCGCGGAAGCCCACAGCCGCCACCAGCCGCTGGCCCGGCGTGGGCGAACCCTTTGATGTGTCGTCAGTGTCATTTCCACGTTGGTACTCACGCCTTGGACTGCCTCTGGCCGGCCGCCTCGTCCCGTTGCGCAAGCGAGTCGGCGATCAGGTTGAAGATGAAGTAGGCCGAGGCGATCACCAGGACATTGGCCTGGATGACTGGCAGATCACGGTTGGTGACGGCATCGACCAGCGCACTGCCGACCCCGGGATAAGCGAACAAATATTCCACGACGACAACACCGCCTACGGTGAAGGCCGCCACAAGGCTGGCCGCCGGGATGATCGGCGCCACCGCGTTCGGCAAGGCGTGACGAAACAGCACGCGGCTCGGCGACAGGCCCTTCAGCTCGGCGGTCTGGATATATTCGGTCGCCATCACGTCGATGACCGCGACCCGCACCAGCCGGGCGAGATACATCACGCCCGGAATGATCACCGTCGTCGCCGGCAACACCAGCGCGTCAGGGTAGGAAAACGGCGAATCCCCCGGCGGAATGAATGAAACGGCCGGCAGCACATGCAGCACCGTGGTCGCAAAAAGCGCAACCAGCACCGTCCCCGTGACAAAATCGGGAACGGCATTGGCGACCATCGACATACCGAGAAAAATCTTGTCGACGAACCCGTCGCGAAACTGGGCGGCGATCACCCCGACCAGCAACGACAACGGCAACATGACGGCAAGCGCCACCCCGCTCAGCGTCGCGGAATTGCGAACCCCGAGCGCGAGCAAATCCGCGACCGGCTGCCCGTTGGAAAGCGACGTTCCCCAGTCGCCGCGCAGGATGCCGCCCAGCCAGATGAGGTATTGCCACCACAATGGCTGGTCGAGCCCGAGCTGGACGCGAAGCGAATCCAACTGCTCCTGCGTTGCGCTCTGGCCAAGGATCATGTTGGCGACATCGCCGGGCAAAGCCCGCGCCGCGAGGAAGATCAGCAATGACACCGCGAGCAGGGTCAGTAACCCTTGCAGCAACCTTGCCAGCAAAGGCTGCAGCCGGGCGAAAACCCCGATTGTTACGTTGTCGTTCTGACTATCGACTGTCATCGAACGCTCTTCCCCGCGCCTTGGACCTATCTGTTGTGCTGGAGAACCGTCACTTCTTGACGGTGACCCCGCCGAACAGGATCGCGGTGCGACCGTAGAGATCGGGCTTCAGCCCGCTGACCGTATCCCGATAGACGGTGATGTTTTCGGGATAGGCAGCAACGATGTCACCGCTGCGCTTGTATTCGATCGCCTGCAACTGGGTGACCAGCTTGCATTGCTCCGCCAGATCACCGGTGCTCTGCAGCTTCTTGGCGAGATCGTTGTATTCGGCGTCGTCGAAATGCGTGGCGTTCTCGCCTTGCCCAGGCAGAAGCGCCGCGAGTGCAGCGGTTTCGTAAGGCCCGCTGGTCAAACTGATCAGGAACGGCCATTCGCGCCAGCGGTTCAGGAAGGTGGCCGGATCGAGGCGGCGTACCTTGATGGTGATGCCCGCCGCCGCAGCCTGCTGCGCATAAAGCTGCGCCATCTCCATCATGCCTGCGAAGGCACCGTCGGTCACCAGCTCGAGCTTGAGATTGCTCTTGCCAGCCTCGGCCAGCAATTGCTTGGCTTTGGCGATGTCCTGCACGCGCTGCGGCTCCGACGGTATCGGACATGCCGTGTTGTTGCCGAGATAATCATTGGCGACCGCGCCAAACCCGCCGAACGCATTGTCGACGATCTGCTGGCGATCGACCACCAGCTTGAGCGCCTCCAGGACCTTCTGGTCGTTAAAGGGCGGCGTGTCGACGCGCACGGAAATGATCGGATAGGTCGTCGTGCCGCTGACCACGGTCTTCAGCTTCGGATCCTTGGTCAGTGCCGGAACGTCGGTGTAAGGCACCGAATACGCAACGTCGATCTGTCCGCCTCGCAACGCGTTGGTCACTGCCTGCTGGTCGCGGAAGCCGATGATGCGCAGCTTGTCGAAGCCTGGCTTCACTCCCCAATAGTCGTCGAAACGGGTAAGCCGGGCTTCCTGGCCAGGCGTGAACGAGTCGAGCTTGAAGGGCCCGGTGCCGGTCACCGAGCCGTCATCCGAGATGGCGCGGATTCTGAAATCCTCGTCGGCGAAGGCGTTGGCGAAAAGGCCGAACGGACGCTTGAGGGTGAACTCCATCGTCAGGTCATCGACCTTGCGGATCTTGGCGGGGTCGACGAAATCGATCTGGCTGGAGACAACGAAGTTGTTCGCCGGATCCATCATGTGCTTGATGCTGGCTATGACATCGTCCGCCGTAAAGGGCTTGCCGTCGTGACGCTTCACGTTCGGCCGAAGCTTGACAGTCCAGACGTCCAGCGTCGCGTTCGGTGTCATGGACTCGGCGAGTTCCATCACCACGGCGCCGTTGGAATCATAAGCGGTCAGGCCGTCATAGAGCTGGTTGTACAAGGAACCGGCTGATGCCGAGCTCGTCGGCGTATAGGGCTGCACCTGGTCCTTGCTGTTGCCGATGACGCCGAGCACGAGCTCCTGCGCCTGCGCAAATGTGTGGGTCGTCAGGGCTGTCGTGGCAGCCAACATTGCAACCGCGATGGCGCGACTGAATTTCACCGGAATCATAGCCGTTGTTTCTCCTCCAGATGTATCGGCGCGCCCCCCTGCCCCGACCTTCGTGCGGGTTCTTCTTTGGCGGCCGTACCCCCACAACCAACACCTGCCGCGAGCCTGTGTCTTGGAGCGAAACGAAACCCGAAACGGGCCTGAGCGTAAAATCGATGTCAAAGGCTCCGGGTGGCGGAGGCTGCCGGGTCTTGTCCATCGCCTCGAAAATGAGCCGGAAGATCAGGCACAGACAGCTGTTCCATCGCCGATCGAGCGATGGTTCTGCGCTCGGCGACCGAGCGGAGGCTAATGCACTCTTTTTCTATGCGGAGCCGATTTCAGAAGTTCGCTCGGAGCGCAGGCGAACAGTTCCTTGAAGCAGCGGTTGAAATAGGAAAGGTCGTTGAAGCCTGCGGAATAGGCCACATCAGCGATGGTCTGCGTGCCGTGCTGATAGTGCAACTGCTTGATCTTTTCACGCGCGAAACGCAGGCGCTTGTCGCGAATGAAGGTGGTGCAGGTCATGCCCAGATCGCGGAAATGCAGCTGCAGCACGCGCATGGACACCCCTACCCGCTTCGCCAGCCACTGTGCGGAAAGATAGGGACTGGTCAGATGCTGATCGATCAGGACATCGATCATCTGCAGTCGCCTTGAGGCAAGGTCACTGAGTGAATCGAACGACAGCGAATTGTGCACGTCCGACACGAAGGCCTGGCGGGTCGCATCAAGCATCAGCTGACGCAGGTTCGGCGCATGACCATCGCTGTCGGATGTCGACAGCACCTTGGCCAGCAGCGCCCGCAACGTGACGGCCATCGGATCGCCAGCTTCCAGCGTACGCGCCACGTCGAGTTTGTCACCACCGTGGAAATACATGAGCTGTCTGGGCAGATTGAGCGACAGGTGGTTGCTGAATTTGCCGCCGAAATGGAACGTCGTCGGCTTGGTGGAATCGACCAGGATGCAGTCACCCACGTTCAGGGCGCTGTGCTGGCCGTTGTGTTCCACCCCGCAGGAACCTTCAAGCTGGACGAGCAGAAACAGCTGTTCGATGGCGTCGCGGCGGACATCGTCCCAGTCGTGATCGACCCGATCGAGGTCATTGGAGATATGAGAAAACTCCATGCCGCAGGCATTGATACGCCGGGCTTCACCGCGAATATCAAGGCTGGTGTCCATGGCACGCGGACGGAAACTTCCGCAGGTATAGTGGAGATCGTCGACCCAGCGGCTGAAAGGCGTCCGTATCCGGTCCTTGTGGAGCAGACCCGCAGAGCTCAACAGTTCCAACGCTGCCTCACGCCTATGTCGACAGATAACTTAGCATGTTAAGTAACACATATTGAAACGCCCAACAAGCATAGACCGTTTGCCGGTGCTCGATCCCAAGCTGCATCACGTCCGCAAACGCACCCCAGCGCGACAGCGACGTGATGTTTCTCAGGATCGGTGCCGGAAATGCTCGCTGGAAGCGCCCGACCTTGGCGACCTCAGCGGCCAGGTTCGCGAGGCGATGGCAACGTCGAGACCCGCATGCGCCCCATCAGGCCATGCGGGACCAGCATATCCAGGGAGAATCGACCGGCGCCCGCGATTGCAAGCGTGAACATGCCGCCTGCAATCGCAAGATCCTTTTCGAAATGCAGCAGTTCGTTGTGATTTGCGAAATTCGTGTGAAACAGCGCCGCCGTGGCAACGCAGAACAGGCCGAGCGCAACAGCACCAAGCCGCGTTGAGAACCCCAATCCGACGGAGAGGCCCGCCACGATCTGAAGCGCAATGGTTGCGATGACAAGCGGCGTACCGATGCCAAGCTGCGCCATCGCCTGCACCGTGCCGTCGAAATGCAGAGCCAGGGCGAACCCTTCATGGAGAAAGATCAGGGCGAGCAGCAGGCGGCCCGCCAGCAACACGAAATCCGACACGCGAACCATCCAATTGCTTGGTATCGCCAACATGGCCAGCTCCATCCAGGATGAAAAAGGCAGGCGCTTTCGCGACTGCCTGGGGTTCATTTGGTCACTTTGGTCTGGATCGCCTGCTGCAGGTCCTCCAGCTCTTCACAGCCGCTGGGGCAGAGTTTTTGCAGCGAGGCCAACTGCTCGTTGGCTTTCGCCATATCGCCTGTTTCGACATAAAGCTCGCCGAGATATTCCCGGGCCGCCTTGTGGTCGGGCTTCAGTTCGAGTGCCTTGTTGTAATAGGTAAGCGCGGTGCTGTAGTCGCCCGTCTTGCGCAGCGTGAAGCCGAGCAGGTTGTAGACATCGGGTTGCTGCGTATCCTGGGCGAGATCGCGCAGTTCCGCCAACGCGCCCTGATAATCCTTTGCATCGATCTTCGCCCTGACGGCGGTCAAATCCGGAGCATCCGTCGATTCAATGTCGTCCACTGCGTAGGCTGGCGGAAGCATCAGCCCGGTCGCGGCTGCCATCAGGCAGATTCCGCCGATCATTCCAAAAAACCTTGTCATCGTTTTCTCCCATGGGAGCAATTCCGGCCAAAGCGGTTCGCCTGCGGAATCGCGTAAAAACAAAGAGTTGGTGCGTTTGCGCGGAAAGTGGAAACGCACCGGTTTCTGTCAGCTCTGGACAGTCGGCGTGAAGCCATAGGCATTGCCGTCCTTCACGAAGGAGCCGGTTCCCGGGTATGGAAAATGTGAACCGCTGATCCTGATCTTGTCCGCGATCACCCGGTCGATCAGCTTGTGGCGGGTGGCGATTGCGGTTGGACCATCCTGGTCGTAGCTGCCTTGCCATTCGGGATGCGGCGCAAGCAGTGCCGGCACATACATGGTGTCGGCTGAAACCAGATATTGCTCATTGCCTGAGGCAACAAGGAAAACCGAATGGCCGGGCGTATGTCCGGGCGCCGCAATCAGCTGAATCCCGGGAGCGACTTCGGCCCCGTCCTCGACCAGTTTCCAGTTCTTCCACTTAGGGAAGTTTTCGGCGATGCGCTTTCCGGCTGGCTTGCGCCCCGCGGGCAGCTGTTCGACACGGCCCGGATCCGTCCACCACTTGTATTCCTTGGCGTTGACGATGAGCTCGGCATTGGGGAACACGGGCGCATTGCTTCCCTTTTCCATCAGGCCCCAGACATGGTCCGGGTGGAAATGCGAGATCATGATGGTGTCGATCGCCTTGTAGTCGATACCAGCGGCGGCCATGTTGGCCGGCAGATGGGTGGCATTGGCCTGCCATTGACCGACCCCTGAACCGGCATCCATCATGATCAGTTTGTCGCCGATCTTGAGCACAACGACCGTGAGCGGGATGGGCATGAAATCGGTCGGCAGGCCCGCTTTTGCCAGCGCGGCCTTGGTATCGTCGACCGAAGCGTTCGCAATGAAGGTCGGATCATGCGGCTTGCGCCAGATGCCGTCGTAGATGGCTGTGACCTCAACCGATCCAACCTTGTAGCGATAGAAGCCAACCGTCGGCTCGACCGAAGTAGCCGCCGATGCAGGCGCGATGAATTCAAGCTTTCCGGCAACCCCGAAAGCCGCAGCGGCTGCCGCGGATCCGAGCACCATGCGACGTGTCATGTTGAACATCGTGATCTCTCTTGTCTGATGCAACGATTTGAAAGCGGTAGGGTGATCCATTCACCCTGATGACAAGACCTGCCGCTTTCCGGATTTATTCCCGCAGACGGGATCTTTCTTTCGATCGGATGCGAAGGTGCGCTTCCACTCGGAAGCAAGGCTTGTTCGAGGAGCGGGATTCAAGCCGCTCCTCCGAACAGTCGGCGGCCAATCAGTTGCCCCAGAGATCGTGGCCGAAATCCATTGGTTCGATCTTGGCCTTGCCGGGGGCGCCGGTCTTGATGCTGGTGTCGACATCCTTGCGAGGCTTGGGAACCGAAGCCGTCGTCGAGTGATCGACCGTGGCCGTCGGCATGCTGCCGGGATCGAAATGGTCGCTGCCTGCAAATGCAGCGCCGGTGGCGATAACGATGCTGAGCGTGGTGAGAGCAACCTTCAACATATCACTGTTCCTTGCCTGGTTTGACGCGGGCCTTTCTGGCACCGCTACAGACAAGACCTTGATTGCTCTGATTTTATTCCCGCATCCCATGGTGTTTATCTGGGCTGGCGTTCGATATTCCAGGACATGTGCTGAACATCTACGCGACAATGCGAAATGGGCTTCGCCCACACTCCTCAAATGAAGGTAGTGTATCGGATCAGATCGCAGCAGCGGCGCGAAAACGGGTGACGAATTCGTCGAGCCCCGATCGCTCCATGTCCGTAATCGCCCAGTAGGCGAAGGCTCGGTCGCTCCAGCTGACCATTGAAAAGCCATCCGCGGAACGGTCGACCGGATTGCTTGCGTCGCCACCATTCCGAGGTTTTGCGACAAGCGTGATCAGATGTTCGTTGTGTCTGTAGACCAGCGCTGGAATGGGTTGTCCGTCGACGACCTCCACCCTGCCCCCGACAAGCGCAAATCCTTCCTTGGCGAGGTCAGGGGCCGGTGGCGACATGCCAAGCCGGCCATCGAGCCAGGGTTTGACCGTGTGCCTGTCTGATGACACGACATCGACCGGATTGGCCGCAAGCAGGCTTCGGCGATGGCCACTGGCTACGGCTGCGGCAAAATCGTCGGATACGCCGATCATCGCCCACTGTGTTGCACCACTTGCCACCACCGCGGTGATGGCAATCGATGCGGCCAGGGCACGCCAATCGAACGTTGCCGATCGTGCCGACCATCCCCAACGGGAGCGCTCGGTTCGGGGTTTAGCAGACGCGGTGCGGAAAGGCAGCACAGATGTCCGCACCGCCTGATCGGTATCGGCACTTCCGATAGCCTGAATGCGTTCCAGAAAAGCCTGCGCCGGCTGTGGCTTTGGTAGATTTCCCATCGCGATGCGCAAAGCTGTAATGCGTGCATGCTCGGCGCCAAGTTCTGGATCCGCAGCGATCCGCCGCTCCACCGCCAACGCCATGGCTGCGTCGAGTTCACCATCGACCAAGGTATGGACCATCATCGTCATTTCCGCCTTGTCCTCAGGCAATCCATCATAGTGCGCCGTCATCGCGCTCTCCCAAGGTCAGACATCAGTTGCCCGCGTGCACGTGCCAGCCGCGACATCACGGTACCCATCGGCACGTCGAGCATCACGGCGATCTCGCGATAGCTCAGGCCATTTATGTCGCGCAGCACAAGCGTCTCGCGAAACGGTTCCGGTAGCGCCACGATCGCGGCTTCCAGTGCCGCCATATCGGCCTTGGCGATCAGACTGGCTTCCGGGCTTTCACTCTCCTGCGGCTGGTCGCGATGGGCCGCACTCATGTCGTCAAGATCGTTCAAATCACCGACGGCAACGATGCCGTGAGGTCGATTGCGGGCAAGCCACGTGTACGAGGTGTTGCGCACGATGGTCAAAAGCCAGGCCCGCGCGTTTCCGCCGGCATAGCCGCCAATCCCCGCATAAGCCTTCATGCAGGCATCCTGCACCACATCCTCGGCATCGGCGGCGCTGCCGGTCAACCAGCGTGCCAAAGCCATCGCATCGCCAAGATGCGGCGTCACCACCTGGCTGAATCGCGCCTGCGCCTCACCGTTCAACATGGCGATATCACACGCATTCCTCGCGGCCTTCCAGCGTTCGCGCAGAGACCATGAAGCGGACTGACGATAATCCTCTTTGAGCAGAAAAGCCCTTGGCATTCGCAACGCCGAAAACGCGGGCGCAAATCGGATCAAGGCTGCGGCGGCGCATGAGAACCTGTCGAATGGATCATCCATGCAGAAGACCGCTCGACAGGGCAGATTATTCCCGACAAGGAACTATTTTTGTCCGCGACAGCAGGCTTGAGCCACAGTTCAACGACTTTGGCTTTTCAACCATTCGTTTCGAGCCTCATGCTCTCCGGCAAGCTCGGCTTCGTCCCAGTAGCCGATCAATATCCCCGGCACGATGGCGGGATCGAAATGGCGTAGCTTGTCGTCATCGCCGGTAAGCCATCGATCTTCAACGGTGATGCGGTTCTTCGGTGTAACCAGCCAGTGGAACAGGGCTCCCCGTAAAATCGCGACGACATCCGCAAATTCTGGTTTCTGGCCCAGATCGTTAAGCTCATCCGGATCATCCACGCGATCGAACAGCATCGGCGGCACGCCCTGGCCGTGGATCAGCTTGTAGCGCCCGTCCGTAACCATGAAGAGGCGACAGTCGCCGAGAGGAAGATTGAGTTTGAGCCTCGCCAGGTCGGCGCCATAGTCATATTCGCTGATCGCATAGCGCCGCCAGTTATCCGGCTTTGGTCCATGCAGCAGTGGCGCGAGGGATCTCCCCTCCAGGACATGGGGTTTCGGTTTGCCGCCGAAATGATCGAGGAAAGTCGGAGCCAGATCGATCATTTCGACCAACGCTTCCGAGGTCGTACCACGCGTGCTGTCGGCGTCCCTGGATGGATCATAAACGATCATCGGAACCTTCACCGAAACATCGTGGAACATGTATTTCTCACCGAGCCAATGATCACCGAGATAGTCGCCATGATCTGCTGTGAAGACGATCATCGTATTCTCGAAGAGACCACGCTCCTCCATGAAAGAAAACAGGTGGCCGAGTTGATCGTCGATCTGCTTGATCAATCCCATGTAAGCCGGGATCACCTTCTCCCTGACCTCGTCCCGGGAAAAGTTCCGCGAATAGCGCTCCTGCTGAAACGCCTCGTAGACCGGGTTCGCTGCGATGCGCTCGGCTTCGCAGCGGATCGCAGGTTGAACGTCGCCCCGGCCGTACATGGCATGGTAAGGCGCAGGCACGATGTAAGGCCAGTGCGGCTTGATGTACGAGAGATGCGCGCACCACGACTGGCCAGCAGCTTCCGCCTCTTCGATGAAACGCATCGCGCGGCGCGTCATGTAAGGCGTCTCGGAATGTTCCTCGGGGATGCGGGCGGCCTTGTCGGCATGGACCAGCAGCCAGCCGTTGAAGTTCTCGCCTTGTTCGCCTTCGCCCGAATTGGCCCAGTGCTCCCAGGGATTTTCGGCATCGAAGCCTTTTTCGCGCAGATAGGCGTCATAAGCGGGGTCGGGATCGTAGCTGCTTGACGGATGAAGCCCGTCATCGCGCTCATAGGGCTCGAATCCGCATTCGGAAAGATGGACCCCGATGATGGAATCGGCGCTGATGCCGAGACGCTCCATGCCTTCATGATCTGCCGTCATATGCGTCTTGCCGATCAGCGCGCTGCGGACACCAATCTCGCGCAAATGATCACCAAGCGTTGGCTCTCCGACGCGCAGCGGAACGCCGTTCTGGGTGGAACCGTGCGAGCGCATGTAGCGGCCCGTATAGGCGCTCATGCGCGAAGGGCCACAAACCGTCGACTGCACGTAGGCGTTGGTGAAACGCACGCCGCGGCTGGCAAGTCGGTCGATGTTCGGGGTGGCCAGTGTTTTGTGTCCGGCACAGCTCAGATAGTCGAAGCGCAGCTGATCGCACATGATGAACAGGACATTGCGACGCATCGGTCACCTCTCATTGTGCAGGTCCAGGCGGTAGTGCCAAAAGAGCAGACGTCGCTCCAGTCGCTGGACGAGGTCGTTGACGATCAGGCCAACAATGGAAATGAAGGCGATTGCCGCCAGTCCGTTGGCGATTTGAAAATTCTCCTGCTGGCGCTGCAGGAAGACCCCGATGCCGTTGGTGGCAAGCAGCATCTCAGCCGTGACACTGACCAGCAAGGCCGAGGCGACGGCCAGCCGAACGCCGGTCGCGATCATCGGCAGTGACGCCGGCAGGTCGATGAACACCATCGTTTCGAGACGGCCCAGGCGCAGGGAACGCGCCACCAGCGTCGTCATCGGGTGCAAGGTCTTCGACGCCTCGTAGGTGTTCATGATCAACGGGATGCCCGCGGCGTAGGCGATAACCGCTATTTTGGCGGCATCGCCGGTTCCGGCAAACAGCATCACGATCGGAACGACTGCCGGCGGCGGCAATGTCGCAAGCATGTCCAGGATCGGTTCCAGAACCGAACCGATCGACTTGAGGCGGCCGAGCAGAATACCCAGGGGGATCATCACCATCGCAGCAACAACGAAGCCGGCGGCGGCACGCATCAAGGTGTAGCCAATCTGCCCGACGATCTGCGGGTACAGCCGCCAGATGGAGACGGCGACTTGCCAGGGACCGGGAAACAACGGCGTGGACGCGCGCCAGGCCAATACCTGCCAGGCAAGCAGAAGAACGATAGGCAGGACAAGCGCACTGTAGTTTTGGCGACTGCGCAAAGTGCTCATGCCGTCTGCCCCGTCATGCGCAATTGCCAGCCTGCAAATTTCCAGCGCAGTCCGTTGACAACGGCGTTCATGATCAGGCCGTTCGCGGCACAGACGAACATCAGCGCGTAGACTTCTGGGATGCGAATGGCGAAGGCCTTGCGGATGAGCAGGAAACCCAGGCCGTCGTGCCCGGCAAGCATCTCGGCAACGACAACCGCGATCAGGCTGATGCTGGAGGCATAGCGGATGCCCGCGAAGATCTCCGGCATGGCAGCTGGCAATTTGATCTGCCGCAGGATCTGCCATCGGCTCAGCCCCAGCATCTGTCCGGTACGTATCTGAACGTCGGAAACACTTGCGAGCGCCGCCGCGCCGTTGAAATACGGCGGCCAGACCGTGACCAGTATGACGATGAAGGCATAAAGCTTGGGTCCCAGTCCGAGCATGAACACGGCCATGGGCACGAGGGCCGCGGGTGGAATGGGCTGTACCAGCGCGGCGATGGGCGCGAAGCCACGGCGAAAGGATGGGAAGAGATCGCCCAGCACGGCAAGGCCGATGCCCAGCAACGAAGCGGCTGCGACCCCAACCAGGGCGCGGGAAATCGTACGCAATTCGGCGGAAACAAGTTCGCCGGACATCATCATGTCGCGAAAGCCGGCGGCGATCGCGAGGATGCTGGGAAAGTACTTTTCCGGCACCAGGCCGAGCGAGGCGACGGACTGCCAGATGACAACAATGATGAGGAACGAGATGATGGCGCGGAAGCCCGCCAAAATCTCCAAAAAGCGGAAAGAACCCATGCTCAGGCTGCCGTGACCGGTGCAGCGGTGCGTGACGACCGGATGCTCATCATCACGTCATGGCGCGCGGCAAGGAATCTACGATCCTCGCGCGTGGTAATCTGGTCGCGCCGCTTGCCGAGGTCGATGGTTATCTCGTGGTCGACCACGGTCGGGCGCCGCGTCAATACGACGACCCGGTCAGCCATGTAGACGGCTTCCTCGACATCATGCGTCACCAGTATGCAGGTCTGTTGAAACCGCATTGCGAGGTCGAGCAGAAGATCCTGCATGTCGGCACGCGTCTGGGCGTCAACCGCGGCCAGCGGCTCATCCAGCAGCAGGAGCTCGCTCTGCGACGCCAGTCCGCGTGCAATGGCAACGCGCTGCTGCATGCCTCCCGACAACTGCCAGGGATACTTGTCTTCAAAACCCTGAAGGCCGACGGCCTCCAGCATCTCCTGGGCCTTGTCGCGCTTTTGAGATGAAGACAGGTCTTCAACCCGCACCATGCCGAAGGCCACATTGTCGCGGTTGCTCTTCCAGGGGAAAAGCGACCGCGAATAGTCCTGGAACACCACAGCCACCCCGCGTGGCGGCGCGGTGACGGGTCGTCCATTGAAAGTCACAGTGCCCGTGCTTGCCTTCTGCAGCCCGGCAAGGGCAAACAGCAAGGTCGTCTTGCCGCATCCCGAGGGCCCGACGATCGAGACGAATTCCCCCCTGGCGACGCTGAACGAAATCCCGCCCAGCACCTGAAGCGCGTCCCTGCCCACGCCGTAAGCTTTCGCCAGCTGCCGAGCTTCCAACACCACGTCCACAGTTCCCTCCCTCGGCAGCCGCTCTTGCTCCTCTCAAGGAGCCATGTTGGAGACCATGTCCTTGACCGGAACCTCCTGGGTGAGCATTCCCGCGCGCTTCATCGCATCGAGCAGCACCTGGACCTCAGCCTCGGAAATGGTCAGTTCGGGCTTCACCACGGGCAGCTTGAAGTCCTTGGCGGCTTCGGGTGTCAAACCAAGGAACTCGGTTGCCGCAGCTTCCATCGCTCCTTTGTCCGCCAGCAGCTTCTGGCGGGCATCGAAGATGACCTTGCCGAACGCCTTCAGCGTATCCGGGTTCTTGGCGATGAACTCGTCGGTGGCGAAAATCACATCGTTCAGCACGGGTTCGCGCTCATCGGCAAGCACCCCCTGCGCCAGGATCTTGACGCCTATGGCCTGGTTTTTGGCAATCGATGAAAAGAAGGGATTGACGGTACACGTCGCATCGATGGCGCCCTGCTCGAGAGCTGCCTCTTGCTGCGGAAACGGCAACACGACCAGCTCCACATCTTCCATTTTGAGGCCGACCTTGGCCATATGATCGCTCAAGGTCAGCACGCAAAGCGAACCGTTCGCGTTGACCGCGACCTTCTTGCCTTTCAGACCGGCAAGGTCCGCAATGGCCGAAGCCTTCGAAGCCACCAGCCAGGAGAACTTCTTGTCCGGGTCGACCTCGTGCCCCAGAGCCATGACCATCTTGACGTTGATGCCGTTGATGCGGGCATTGATCGGCGGCACCGGTGAAGCGTAGCCGACATCCGCCGAACCGGATGCGATGGCGGCAACAACGGCAGGTCCGCCTTGCACTTCCGTCAGTTCGACGTCCAGGCCGGCTTTGGCAAAGTCGCCGTTCTTTTGCGCGACAAGAATGGGCAGGTCGGAATCGGCAAGCAGATAAGCAAATCTGAGCTTGGTGTTTTCCGCGCCCGCCGCACTGATACCACCCAACAGAGCGGCTCCGGCAACAAGAACGGCAGCGATTTTGCAGCCGATGCGTCTTCCGAAAAGTCTCGGCATGATGTTCTCCTCCATGGTCCCTTCTTGCGGGGAGCCAGTTTTCGTGGCACATTTTTATTTGATAATATCAAGGATAATTACCTGACAATGTCAACCAATAATGTAGAGCGATATGACGATGAGATGGACGCTACGCCAGCGCCATGGGTCTACCCGCGCGACATCCGCGACCTGTTCTCATATCGGCTGGCGCTGCTGACCAAGGTCAACGATCGGCAAGCTCATGCGATGCTGATGAGCGACTACAAACTGACCTTGGGCGAATGGCGAACGCTGGCGGCGATTCACTACCTCGAAACGCCGTCGGTCCGTGCCGTGGCGCACGCGACACAGCAGGATGAGGCCCAGGTCAGCCGCTATGTAACAGGGTTGATCAAGCGCGAATTGCTGACGAAGACGACAAGCGCCGAGGATCGCCGTTCAATCCTGCTCTCGCTCACCGGTTCGGCAGAGAAACTTTATACGGAGGTCATGGATTTCGCCTGGAGATTGAACCGCGACATGTTCGTCGATCTCTCCAAGCGGGAACAGCAGACGCTGGTGAAACTGCTCGACAAGCTGTTCCAGTCGATCAATCGCTGAGGGCGCCGGCCGGATCTCGAACATCCGGTGGCGCCCCGATAGCACTGTGATGATCAGTCCCGGTTGAAACCCATTCGGGCGAAGCGAGCCGGATCGGCGCGTTGCAGGCGCAATGCAAGGATGTAGCCTACAATTGCAGCGGCAGGGATCAGCGATGGCAGGATGATGCCCAGCGCACCGCCCGTCGTTCCGGTCAGATCGCCGAAATGCAGGAAGATGTAGACAAACAGCCCGGCCATCACCAGGCCGGACACCAGTGGCAGGATGAATGTCGTCAAGGCAGAACCCTTGTGACCTGAGCAGCGAAAAAAGGCGATCACCGCGACCGAAGTCACGGTCATCATCGCCAGCACGCCCAGCGTGCCGACCTGGCTGATCCAGGTGAACATGTTGAGCACCGGATCCAGCCCCAGCCCGGCAAACAGCGCCAGCACGATCAGCGCTCCGGCGGTCTGCACCACCGAACCGACATGCGGACTCTGGTGGGTGTCGTGCGTCTGACCGAACACCGCCGGCAACAGGCCCTCGCGACCCGCAACATAGCTGTAGCGCGCAATGTAATTGTGAAAGGCCGAAAGTGCCGCAAACAGGCTCGACACCAACAGGATGCCGGCAATGGTGGCCACCGGGCCGCCGGCATATTGGCCGGCCAGGTCGAAGAAGAAGATGGAAGGATCAGGCAGAGCCTGGATCGTCGGAACCAGCTTGTCGGCGCCGACACCGACAATCAGCAACCACGTCGTGAAGATGAAAAAGATGCCGATCATCAGCACCGACAGGTAGGTTGCCCGTGGTATCGTCTTTTCCGGATCGCGCGCCTCTTCGGCATAGATCGTCGTCGCCTCGAAGCCGATGAAGCAGCCCATGCAAAACAGGATCGCTGCCGTCAGCGAACCCGAGAAGATCGCGTTCTGGTCGAAGAAATTCATCGAGAGCCCGTTCGCTCCACCTTTGCCGAGGATGGCGAAGTCGACGATCAGCACCACCAGATATTCCAGCGCCACCACGAAGACGAGGACCTTGGCCGACAGGTCCACCTGCCGGTAACCCAGAAAGCCGACCAGCAGAAGGGCAAGAAGACTCCAACCCCACCATGGCAGCATCAGGCCGAACTGGCCGAAGATGCCACTGGCGATGCCGCCGAACAGGCCGATCAGCCCAAACTGCATAGCGTTGTAGGCAACGAGCGCGGTGACTGCTACCGCACCGGCGACGCGCCCGCCCAGGCCCCGCGCCGCATAGGCGTAGAAAGCGCCGGCATTGGTAACGTGACGCGACATGGCGACGTAACCGGCAGCAAAAGCCAGCATCACCAGGGTCACGAAGACGAAAGTCGCGGGAACGCCGGTACCGTTCCCCAGCATGAACGCCAGCGGCATTGCCCCTGCTACGCCAGTCAGTGGTGCTGCCGCCGAAATCACCATGAAGGTGACTGCAATCAGCCCCAGCGAGTTCTTGCGGAGTTGATTGCTTCCCCCGCTCTTGATGTCGATAGCCTCTTCCTGAGCCATATTACCTCTCCCATTTGTCACCGTTTGACGGTGTTTATTGTGATGTTCGTCGAAACGACTGCCCGCACTTCGAAATGAAATCCTTTGCCAGCCCACTCCGACGGTCCGCGCGTTGTGCAACAGCGATGACGGCTCCCTCCGGAAAATCGTCATCGAGCGGTATGGCGCGGATCTCAGTGCCGTCGGGTCCGGTCTTGTTCTGGGGTTCCTGCGGAACGATCGAGTAGCCCAGGCCTTGCGCCACCAATCCACGCACCATTGCCAAGGAAGGCGACTGCAGCCGGATCTGCGGCTTCAATTGGCTGCGCCCGAAAAAGGCAGTAACCGCGCTTCGGACGGAAGGATAATCCAGCAGGATCATCGGCAGGTCGGCGATATCGGCCAGCCGCAGGCTGGTCTTTGTTGCAAGCGGATGATCGACGCTCAGCAGCACATGAGGTGCCGGGGGACACAGCACTTCGGTTTCCAGTTCCGGCTCGTCGACGGTCCCGAAAGTGATGGCGGCCTCGATCTTGCCGGCACGCATCTGCTCGACAAGGTCGTCGTGATCCGCCTCCAGAAGGCTGAGATCGACAGCCGGGGACTGATTGGCAAAGTCTGCCACGAGGGAAGGCACGAACTCCGGGCCAAGCGTGATGAAGAAACCGACACGCAGCTGGTTTTCCGGGCTGTGCGACTGGTGGTCGTCCGGTGCGATCGGAACGGCGCGCCGGTAGCCACGATTGGCATAGACAAGTGGCGAGCGCTGCCTTGAAAGCTCGATCTGCTCGACCTCGCCGATGAGGATGAAATGCGTGCCCCAGAGCAACGCGGTCTTCAGTTCGCAATCCAGCGAGACGATGGCCCCGTCGATGATCGGGGCCCCGGTAGCGCCACCGTGCCAGGGGATTGCGCTGAACCTGTCGTCGTTCAGATGTTTGAGACGGCCGGAAAACAGGTCCGAAACAAAAGTCTGGTTACCGCTGAGCACATTGGCGCAAAACCGTCGGTTCTTTCTGATCGCTTCACCGGCGGGGCTGAGATGATGGATACTGGCCAGCAGGGACGGCCGGGGCGTATCTGCCGAGACCGACGTCATCGATGAAACGGTGACGCCGAAGCGTCCTGCTTCACCATCCGTCGTTACCACTGTGACGGCTGAGGCAACCCGGCTCATGCCTTCCAGAAAATGGGCACGCAGGTCCGTATCCATGGCGTTCATCCCAGGTCGAAGAAGCGTTCCAGCTCCACATCGGGAACCTTGCGCCGGAACTCGTTGTGCTGGCTTTCGCGCGTTGAGGAAAACGCCTCGACGAAACGGGCTCCAAACCAGTCCTTGGCAAAGGCGGATCCGCGCAACCGTTCGATCGCCTCGGGCATGGAGCGAGCAAAATCCCGTGCCGGTTCCTGGCTGTAGCCGTTGCCGATGGTCTCGGGCTCGGGCTCGATCTTTTCCAGGATCCCTGCCACCCCGGCCGCAACGGTTGCGGCGACCGTGAGATACGGATTGGTGTCAGCGCCCGGCAGACGGTTCTCTACCCGCAGCGAACCTGCGTCATGCCCCACGATGCGGAAGCAGGTGGTGCGGTTCTCATAACCCCAGCTGAGACCCGGCGGCGCGAATGTGCCTGGTGCAAAACGGCGATAGGAATTGACCGTTGGCTGAAAAAGAAGCGTCAGGTCGCCAATGTAAGTCTGCAGGCCGCCCAGGAAATGGCGGAAGGTCTGCGACACGGCGTTCTTCCGGGAAGGGTCGTGGAAAACCGACTTCCCATCACGATCTTTCAGCGAAACATGAACGTGGATCGACTGGCTGTCGGCCGCTTCCGTCCAGCGCGGCATGAAAGTGACGCATTTGCCCTGCCGCTGTGCGAGCGCGCGCAGGAAGTTCTTAAGCAGCACCAGCTGGTCTGCAGGCTCCAGTCCCTCGCCTGCCGCGATGCAGGCCTCGAGGAATCCGCCGCCGATTTCCTCGTGCATCTTGGCGAGATCGATGCGCAGCGGCTCGCACATCGCAGCGACCGCCTCATACCATTCTGTCTGTTCGACCTGGTAGAGCACGAGATCGTGGCTGTTGTGATGCGTCGCGGTCTTGAGATTGCGATAACCCTTGGCGCGCGCACTCTCCGTCGTCTCATTGAACAGCGTGTATTCGAGCTCCATGCCATAGCGCGGCACGTATCCGCCATCGCCGACACGATCGAGCACGCGCTGCAGGATCGAGCGCGGGCAGAGTTGCGCCGTCTCGCCGGAATAATTCGACAGCACCAGCAGATCGTGCCCAGGCTTGGACCAGGGCAAGCGGCGCGTCGTCGACGTATCGAGAACAAGCGGATCGTCATGAAAATCCGACGTTCCATCGGTAACGCCGGGGACGATCTGGATCACATCGGTCGGATCGAGCGCCAATGTGACCGGCGACATGCCCATGCCACTTTTGGCGATGCCTTTCAGGCTGGCGGCAGAAACCATCTGTCCGCGCAGAAGCCCGTTTGTGTCGACCATCGCAACCGTAGCGAACCGGCTGGTCGGATCGGCCAGATATTCATCAACTGTCATGTTCCACCTGCTGCAGGGAATGGGCGCTTATGAGCGCTTCTAGTGTGGCGACGTCCTCTGCCGGCCGGGTTGAGTAGGCCCTCAGGAAGACGCGCAAACCGTTGTTTATGTAGCGTTCGATCTGAGCCCGATCCGGCTGGCGATCCGGCATGTAGAGGGCCTGGGTTCGGGGAGCCGACAGGATCAGGCCCCAGAGATCCTGTGCCGCCAGTTCAGCCTCCTCGAACCCCAGTTGGCCATCGGTGCGGCGACCTTCGAGATATTCCATGATGCCGCGCAGCAGCCGGTCGGGACCGGACTCCTGGTAGGCGTGACCGATTTCGGGGAAACGATGCACTTCGCCGATGATCAGGCGGGCCAGCGACAGCAGATCGGGGCGCAGGACCGTATCGGCATAATCCCAGGCGAAGCCCAGAAGATCGGCCACCATGCCGCCGCCGGACGGGTGCTGGAAGAACTCCAGCATCAGGTCGCGCTCGCCCAGGAGCATGGCCGAGAACAACGCCTCCTTGGATTCGAAATACTGGTAGAGCGTCGGTTTCGACAGGCCGGCCTGGATGGCGACGGCATCCATGGTTGCACCCGAATAGCCAGTCTCGGAAAACACCTTCAGGGCGGCATCGAGGATACGCCGTTCGCGAATGATCCGGTTCTGCTGTCGACGCGGAAGAATGGTCATTTCGGCAGCTTTCCAAGGAATTCCAGCAGGACGCGGTTATAGGCCGCCGGCTGTTCGACATTGCAGACGTGCCCGGCATCCGCGATGGTCTCGTAGCGGACGTCGGGCATCCCGGCCTCGGCCAGGATACGCTGCGCGACACCGCGGATCTCGACCGGCGCAGCCAACCGGTCATGCTCACCCGTCATCATGAGAACCGGCATGTTCAGGCGCGAAAAATCGAACCGCTCCAGCGGGTTCGTGAAACAGAGCAGTGCATCGCGATAGGTCGCGGCCGGGATTGCGGCCATTGACTGCAACAACTGCGTCTTCGTCGTGTCCGATGCAGCTGGGCCAGCCAGAACCTTCACGACCGATGGCGCGAAGTCGGCAGGTGTCTGCCCGGCTTCGATCGGCACCAGCCGGCTGACGCGAAATGCTTCCCGTTCCTCAACACCAGCCTCCGACATGCCGGTGCAGCCACCGGAGAGTACCAGACCTGCCAACAGCTCCGGATGCCGCATGGCAAAGGACGTCGCGATCCAGGATCCGTAGGAAAGCCCGACCAGCACAAGCCTGTCTGCGCCCAGCGTCTCCCGAACCCGTAGAATGTCGGCACAATAATCGTCGACAGCGGATTGGTCGGGCCCGAGCGAGCTGTCACCATATCCACGCAGGTCAAGCGAGGCCGCCGACATGAGATTTCCGGCAGCGGTCAATTGGGACAGCCAGTTGGTACGCCCGCCGCCGATGCCATGCAGGAACAGGCAAAGCGGTCCCTGCTTCCTGGGCGAGACCGTCAATGCCAGGCGCGGTGTCTCCCCAAAGCTGAGATCCTCGACTTCGATCGACGGAAACACTGCGCAGGTCGGAGTTTCGCGCTGACGCCCTGCCTGCTTGAAAAGTGCGTCGATACCGGCCTCGAAAATCGGCCTGGTCCCCAGACATACGGAGGCGGCCCGCGCAGCATCCCGCGCTTCGACATCGGCAAGCCACTTGATGCTGCTGCCGCCCTCTTCGGTCGAGGAAACGGTCAGGCGAGCATCGTAATGGTCGATGCCGGCGATGCCTTCGAGATGGGTATAGGCCAGCGAGCGGTCGCTATCGCTGAAAAAGGTCAGACGCTCGCGATAGAGCGTGCCCTCGCCATGTGCCGTGAACGCACGCACCAGTGATCCTCGCTCATCCTGCTCCGCACGGATGGTTGCGATGCCTGGATGCCAATGCCCGCAGAAATCGCGGGCAACGGCCCACACCGCCTCTGGCGAAGCAGAGCTGTGGCCGATGACCTGGACCTGATCGCGCGCCATGGCGATTACCGGACCGCGCGGGCGCCACTGCCGCTGTCGCCTCGCCACAGCGAGGTACGCGCGCCGCCCTCGTCGCCGGGCGCATGGTCGAGTTCGTCCATCTCGTAGAGCGACAGTACGCCGAGATAGTCCTCCATGATCTCGGAGGTGAACGGCAGCATCAGGGCACCGCAGCGGCTGTCGCGATACATGCGCTCCAGCGGCAACGACTTGAGCATCGACTGGCCACCGCAGGTGCGGATCGCCATCGAAGCCATCTCGGCGGCACCTTCCATCACATTGTACTGGGCGGCATACATGCGCTGCACTTCCGCCTTGTTGGGGAAACCCTTGGATTCGCTGAAGGCCTGCCACCAGAGCGCACGCATGTTGGCCAGCCGCGCATACATCTTCCCGACGGCGATGCGCTTGGTAGCGTACATGCGGCGGTCGACCGGCGGCTGCCCCGGGATCCTGCCCTTGAGGTAGTCCACCATGAAATCGTAGGCGCCCTGCGCCACGCCCATATAAGTGGGCGAGAGCGTGATCATCATGTGCGGCCAGTTGGGCAGCGTCTTGTTGAAGATGCCGCGTGGCATCAAAAGATCGTCGGAGCGGACGAAGACATCCTTCAGGATCAGGTCGCGGCTGTTGGTGCCGCGCATTCCGAGTGGGTCCCAATCGCCCTTGACCGACAGGCCCGGCGTATCCTTGTGGACGACGAACAGCATGGTGTCCTCGTGCCGCGGCTCCTGGCCTTCGAACACTTCCGTGCAGACGATGGTGTAGTAGTCGCAATAGCCGGCCAGCGAAGCGAACTTCTTGAAACCGTTGATCATCCAGCCGCCATCCACCTTGCGGCACTGGGTCTGGTTGGGCTTCGAGGTCCAGTTCTGGCCACCTTCGGAGATCGGCTGGGAGAAGATCGCCTTCTCGGCGATGGCGCGGCGGAACTGGCGTTCGCGCAGCGGCGCAAACGTCGCTTTCTCCTCGGCAGTCAGGTTCGGCATCTCGAACATGAAACGCGACCACGCCATCGACGAATTGTGCATGTTGAAGGTCAGCGCGGTAGCGCCGCAATATTTGCCGATTTCGGCGCCGACCATGGCGTATTCGAACATCGAAAAACCCCAGCCACCGAATTCCTCCGGTATGCAGAGACCGAGAAAGCCCTCTTCAGCGAGATCCCTGTAATTTTCGACCGGGAAGGATGCATCGTCGTCAACGCCTTTGGCGCGGCCCGCGAAGCGCTCGCGGCCGAGCTCGTTGACGCGGTTGAGGACCTTCTGGACCTCCGGGCGGATGCGCGAGAGGTCGTAATAGTCTGAAATTTCGCTCATTCTTGGTCTTTCTCCAGAGGCGTCAAAGCGCCAGTTCGCCCTGCAGGACGCCGTCCTTGACGACGACCGTTCCGTCGAGCGTGATCGTGCAGTTGCGCATCGGCAGATCGAAATGGCCGAGCGTGTAGCGCCCGGCATATTGGTTGGCCCCCGTCGACCAGAGGAACGACCCCGCCAGCGCGCGAAACTCGACGGCCTGCATGTCGCGCTTGTCGTACATCGCAGCCGACACCCAGCGTGCGCGCGGATGCATGCCCCAGCCAACATGGCTCATGCCGTAGGCGTTACGGTCTTCCCAGGCTTCCATATATTCGCGGAAATGAATGGCATCGATGCCGTCTCCCTTGATCGCGCTGACGAAGTCGTTCTCGACCGTGAAGTCGATGCGGCTGGTAAGCGTGCTCTTGAACGTCAGGTTCATGTCGCCGACGTCCATGACGATGCGGCCGTTGACGCTGTTCCGGCCCGGAAAGGCCAGGCACAGGCCGCCCGGCCAGTGTGCGACGTCACCTGGCTTGGTGCCGAAGCCCGGCGTACCGCCGCAAGGCGCACCGCGGAGATCGATGACAAGATCCGTACCGGCGGCGGAGACGACGCGCATCTCCTTTGCCTCGCGCAGCATCTGCACCCCCAGTGCCACCTTCGGGCCAAGCTCGGCCATCGGCTCGGTTCGCTCCAGGATTTCAGGATGTTCGTTGCAGACCACCAGCAGGCGCGTGATCCCGGCTTCCTCGATCTCCGGCCATTCCGGAGCGTGGATCAGCCCCTCCACCGTGCAATCGACGATGACGTCGACACGCTTCAGCGCTTCGATGACGGCGCGGTTCTGCTGGATGGCCCAGGACGTGCCGGTCGACTTCACCGGCACCGGCGCCGTCTGACGCGGCGTCGGCATCTGGATCATGCAGTATTCGGCACCGAGATCGTGCAGCGCCAGATCCGACAGGTGGATCAGCACCGGCCGCGACTGCGTCTCCGACAATATGGCCACCTTGGTGCCTGCACCGATGGCGTTGAGCGCGAAAACCCGGCGGAAGCTGGCAAGCCACTTCCCTTCGATGCGTTCTTGCAGCATCGCTTCCTTCCCATTGATGTATCGCTGTTTTTGCGATTTTCTTTACTTGTCAGTTAAGTTTTATCGCGGCACGCAATTTGTCAATAGGATTTTCGAAAATTATGGCTTGTCCGACAGAATCTCCGCGAAGGCAGCCTGATGTTCACGCCAGGTCGGGCGGACCAGGCTGAAGGTATCGCGGCTACGGACGTAATCGCTGCCGTAGGAACGGGCGACGAGGTCGAGTTTCGGGGTGTCGATATGCGCCCGTTCAGGGTCGAGCACGAACTGATCGGCTATGTGTACCGTTCGCACGTGGCCAATGACGACAAGCTGCGTCGGCCCCGTTTCGACAGTCGACAGGGAAACGCACTCGAAGGCGACAGGACTTTCGGCAATACGGGGCGGGCGTACCCTGTCGGAAGCCAGAGTTTCCAGTTCCGCCAGCCTCAGTTCCTCGATCCCGGGCGGCGCATCGATCGAGGTGATGTTCATGGCCTGCACAAGCCGCTCGGGCACAAGGTTGACCACGAACTCGCCGGTATCGAGGATGTTGCGGGCGGTATCCTTGAAGCCTCGTTCCGGGCTGGCGAGGATGCCGAGCGCTATGGTGGGCGGCGCCGATCCCATGACATTGAAAAAGCTGTAGGGCGCGGCATTCACGCGACCCTCGACATCCTGCGTCACCACCCAGGCAATCGGCCTCGGCATGACGGTGGCGGCAAGGAGCTTATAGGCATTCTGCGTGCCGACGTCCTCGAGGTCGAAACGCATCAGACCTCGCGGACCGCCGGCTTTGCCCGCGTATCCACGACGAGGCTGAAGACATCCGGTCTCGCATAGTGACCGGTGACATCGAAGTCGAATTTCGCACGCATGACTTCGCCTGGATCGATCTCCGCATACAGGATCGTCTCGCCGCTGAAATCGGGCCCCGCGAGAACCCTGCCGAGCGGGCTGACGATGGCAGACCCGCCCCGCATCATCACCAGATCCGGATCGTCGCCCAATGCACTTTCATGGTTGGAGCCAAACGCTGCCCGCGTGATGTGTTGGCAGGCGGTCAGCACGAAGGTGCGTCCTTCGAGCGCGATATGCTGCATACTCGGCAGCCAGGTGTCGCGATCGTCCGCGGTGGGCGCGCAGTAGAGCGTCACGCCCTGGTGGTACATGTGCATGCGCAAGGCAGGCATGTAGTTTTCCCAGCAGATCACGGCACCGACGGTGCCGATATCCGTCTTGAACACCGGCATGGTGGAACCATCGCCGAACCCCCAGATCAATCGTTCTCCGGCCGTCGGCATCAGCTTGCGGTGCTTGCCGACAAGCCCCCGCTCGCCGTCGAAGTAGAGCACTGTGCAGTAGAGCGTGGCGCCATCGCGCTCGATGACGCCGACAACGGCAAAGACCCCGGTTTCAGCAGCGGCTTCGGCCAGTATCGCCACCTCTTCTCCATCGAGATCGATTGCGCAGGCGTGGTAATGGGCAAAAGCTGCACGCCCCTCCGGCTTCCTCATGCCGATGGGCGCGCCGAAGCTTGCGCCCTTGGGATAGCCTCCGACCAGGGCTTCCGGAAAGACAACGAGCTTCGCTCCGTTCGCAGCCGCTTCACGCAGCCGTCCGGCGGCGGCTTCCGCCGTGGCGCGCGCATTGTCCGGCACGGAAGCCATCTGAACGACAGCCGCTTTGAATGTCTGGGTCATTGCCTTTACTCCGGTGTTGCGTCGACGACGGGATGCCGCAGCGAACCAATGCCTTCCACGCAGGCGACGATAGTATCCCCTGGCCACATCCATTCCTGCGGATTGCGCCCCGCGCCGACCCCCTCAGGCGTGCCTGAGGCAATGATATCTCCCGGCTCCAGGGTAATGCCCGAGGATATGTCCGCGATCAGGTCGTCGACCTTGAACAGCATGTGGCGCGTATTCGAGCGCTGCTTCTCCACTCCATTCACTGTAAGCCAGAGATCAAGCGCCTGGGGATCCGGGATCTCGTCCGCGGTGACGATGCAGGGACCGAAGGGAGCATAGCTGTCCTGGCCCTTGGAGAAGATCCACTGTCCCGCCCGCCGATTGTCGCGAGCCGAAACGTCGATCATCACCGAATAGCCGAAGACATGGCGCAGCGCATCCTGCCTGGTGACGCGCCTGGCCGTGGTGCCGATGATCACGGCCAGTTCCACTTCCCAGTCGAGCTGCTGGGTGATCTTGCCGTTATGCTCAATGCCCTCTCCCGGCCCGATGACAGTCGTCGGCGGCTTGGAGAAGATCACAGGCTGCTTGGGCAGGTCCTTTGACGTGTCGAGCGACTTGGCGCTTTCGGCGACATGCTCGACATAGTTCAGCCCGATGCCGAAGATGTTCTTGCGTGGCCTGGGGATCGGCGCCAGCAGCTTCACATTGGCCAGTGCCACAGCCGTCCCGGTCGAGAACCGGCCACTGGCCGCGGCTAGACAATCGCGCAATGTCTCGAGGCCGGGCCGACCGGCATCGATCAGTTCCAGCATGCTCGCGGGCAGATTTTTACCTTCCGATGCAGCCAGCGCCGCGACGTCGACCACAAGGTCGTCGACGATCACGCCAAGCCGCGCCGCAGCCTCGACCGAGGCGCGATAGGTCACAAGTTTCATGATATTTTCCTAGAGGAGTGGCTGGAAGCCGCCATTGTCGCCGAAGGCCTGCTCGCGGTAGAGACCGAGCGCCCGCATCACCGGAAGGTCCGACAGGCAGAACAGGCAGGCATCGTCACTTTGGGCGTCGTTGACATGCTCGTGCCATGCCCAGGACGGCACGCAGAAGATATCGTGCTCCTGCCAGTCGTAACGCCTGCCGTTGATGATGGAGTGGCCCTTGCCCTTGGCGACGTGATAGAGGCCGCTGCCGGTATGGCGGTGAGCCTTTGTGTGTTCGCCCGGACGCAGCATCTGCATGCTTGCTCCTAGGGTCTGCATGACGGGGCCTTGCGTCACCGGGTTCACATACTCCATCAGCACGCCATCGAAAGGCGATCCTTCCGTGCAGGCGGAGTATTTTGTCAGTGCTTCATAGGTCGGAGCCCATTCGTACTTGAACATCGGGCTATAGCCCTTGTCCCAGCCCTGCCCCGTCGGCTTCAGCCCGGGATTGCCCCAGGTCTTGGTCATGTCGTCGACCGCGAATCCGACCGCCTGGCGCAGGTCCGGATGCACTTCGTAGAAGTTCGCCTCCATCGCATTGACGAACGGGATGTCCAGCCCGTCCTGCCAGATGCAGGGCGAACCGGAGGCCTCGACGCCATGCTCATGCCAGGTGCCGTTGGGGGTCAGCACGAAATCATTCGCGCCCAGCGTCATCTTGTGGCCATCGACGATCGTATAGGCGCCGGAACCCTCCATGATGAAACGGATTGCTGAAGCCGAATGGCGATGCGCGCTGGCGACCTCACCCGGGTTCATCACCTGCAGCCCGGCGTAGAGCCAGCCGACTGCCGCCGCAAATTCGGTTCGGCCGGGATTGTTCAGGTAGATCACGCGGCGCCCCGCCTTTTCCGGCGTCACCAGTTGCACCGAACGCAGGACGTGTTCGCGCAGGTCCCGGTAACGCCATACAACCGGGACCGATTGCGACTTCGGCTCCCACGGCTCGATCTTGTTTGCCACCGTCCAGAGCGCACCGGCACTGAAACGCTCAAGGTCCCCGTAATACGCCAGCAATTCAGGCGTATCCTCGACATTTGCCCGACCGACGACATCCTCCCGATGGTTCTCGTGCGACTTCGTCATCGAACCCTCCATTTCCAGATCGAACGTCAGCATGAGCGATCATATTTTCGAAAGCAATACTTATTTTCGAAAATCTTTCGAATTGCCGACAAACCGGACCCTGCGCTAGAGTCGCCACAAAGGATCCTTTCATGACTCTCGCCGAGAAAGCCTACGACGCCCTGCGTCACGATATCATTCGCGGCGAGCTGCCCCCGGGGCGCCCGCTGCGTCTGTCCGATCTCAGCGCGCGCTACGACATGGGGTTCTCGCCCTTGCGGGAGGCGCTCAACCGGCTGCATGCCGAGCGCTTGGTGACGGCGGAATCCCTGCGCGGCTTTCGCGTCGCGCCGTTGTCGCTCGATGAACTGCACGATGCGGTCAACGTGCGCATCAAGGTCGAATGCGACGCGCTTCGCGCTTCCATAGAGCTTGGCGACGACAACTGGGCCGCCGGCATCGTATCAGCCCTCTATGCGCTCAACCTGCAGGTTGGCCGTACTGGCCCGGACGCCGATATCTGGGCCTTGGAAGCCCGGCACTACGCCTTCCACCGGGCTTTGCTGGCAGCCTGCAACTCACCCTGGACGCTGGAGTTCTTCGAGCGCCTCTACGCAGCAACCGAGCGTTACCGGATTCCGACGCTGCTGGCCGCGACCCATCCGGCTGGACGCGATGTCCAGGCGGAACACGGCGCCTTGGCTGAAGCAACCCTGACGCGTGATGCCGTCAAGGCGACGGCTCTGCTGGAGGCGCATTATCGGAAAACGGCGGACTACCTGACCAGCGTCTTCGGCATGGATAAGCCCGACGGCATGGCTGCGGCGGTCTGACTATCCGTTTCTCCGGTTGACCTGGTCTCTGGAGAAGCCAGCCATCGACGCATAGCCGCGCACGATGGCCTCGCGTTCCTGGTAAGTCGCGACGTGCTCGATGTCGTCGAAGCCGTGCGGTGCTCGCATTTCGACCATGTCGATGACCCCTTCGGGTCCCCCCTTGCGATTGGCCAGCACGATTTCGCTTGTCGCCGTTCGGCGTTCCGCATCGTAGGCATCCAGTGCATGCTGGATTGAGACGGCACTGCTCAGATGCCAGGCCAGGCTGGTCGCATCGAGGATCGCCTGGCTGGCGCCGTTTGAACCGACCGGATACATCGGATGGGCGGCATCACCGAGCAGGCTTACCCTTCCGAAAGACCAGCGCGCCACAGGATCACGGTCGCAATTGGGGTATTCGTAGAAAGGCCCCGTCGCTTCGATCAGGCTGACAGGATCGATGAATCCGAGCCGAAACTTGTCGCGTACGAAGGTCAGTGTTTCTTCGAGACGTCCGGGGCGGTTCCAGTCACCCCGTCCTGACGGCACTTTGCCCGCATCGGTGCGTGCCATGATGGCCCAGTTGGTCAAGCGCCTGTCCGGCTTCGCGGGATCCGCATGGATCGGATAGAGTACGAATTTGGACGTGCTGCTGCCGGCGATGACCATCGTGCGGCCGTCCTGATAGACCGGCCACTCAACCGCCCCTCTCCAGATCATGATGCCGCTCCAGATCGGCTGGCCCTGATTGGGATAGAGAGTGGAGCGCACCTTGGAATGGATGCCATCTGCGCCGATCAGTGCGTCGCCGTCCGCCTCGATCAATCCGCCTCCCTCGGTTCGCTCGAGCCGTGCCACCACGCGATCGCCGCGCTCCTGGAAGCCAACGAGCTTGTGACCGGCACGGATACGCGCTGGGCCCAGCCGCTCCATCGCCGCCTGGAAAAGCACCTGCAGCAACTTGCCGCGATGGATGCTCAATTGCGGCGCGTCGTAGCCCGCATCCATGCCCCGCAACTCCTGCCAGACTGTCTGGCCAAGGCGGTTGGCGTAGATCAGCTCGCGGGTTCTGATGCCTGCTTCATCCAGAGCAGGCAGGAGACCAAGTGTCGCCAGCGCCTTGATCGCATGCGGCAGTACATTGATGCCGACGCCGAGTTCGCGCACGGACGGAGCCTGTTCGAACACCTCTGCCTCGATGCCGGCCGCATGCAGGCAAAGCGCGGTTGCGAGCCCGCCTATACCTCCACCCGCAATCAGGATTTTCATCCGCGCCTCTCCCTGTTCGAGTTCGGCCCCCCGGCTTGGTTTGATCTATCTGATTGACCCTTAAGCGCGGGGTTTCCTGCCTCGCGGAAGGAACCCGGAGGCCGCCAATGCACCCATGACGACCAGCAGCGCGCCCGCCGCGACAGCGACCGACACGGTCCCGACGCCGAAAACGGCGAGCAGGACAAGGGAAGCTAGCGGCGTCAGATAGGCGATGCCTGAGATCATCGCCGTATAGCCCGTCCGGACCGCGCGATCCCACAAGGCGTTGGAAAGCGTCAGTGGCGCGATGCCGATTCCCGCGATGGCCAGCCACTGAGAGAGCGACAGGCTCGCAGATGGCTCGAAGACCCAGTGAAACCCGAAAGCCAGGACAGCGAGCAGCCCCATCGAAGGCCCCACCACATCATGTGTTTCGCGCCCGTATGAGCGAATGGCGGCATAGATGGCAAAGATGAGACCGCTGAAGAAGGCGAGCAGGATGCCGGTCACGTCAAAACTGTCCTCGAAAGCAGGCCCGATCGCAACAGCCGCTCCTATGAAGGCAACTGCAATCCCGAGGGCCTGCACCCACCCAAGCCGCTGCCTGCGAAGCCGCGCCGTGATCGCGACCAGCAGCACTGGCCAGAGATAGGAGATCACATTGGCCTCCGCCGGTCCGATCCTGCGTATAGCCAGCAGATAGAGAATGTTGTTAGCCAACAGGCCGACCGTCACGATGGCCAGTGTTCGAGGTGACGTGGCAAAGAAATCAGCTGCTTTGCCTTGCGCCGTCGAGACGCCGAACGAAACGACGAAGCCGACGGCTGCGGCCAGCCCGAATATGAGAAACGGCGGGGCCGGGTTTGCCGCGGTCGCCAGCGTCGGCCATGTTGCCCACAACAATACCGCGCCGAGCGCAAGGCTGGCGGCCCGCGCCTGCGGACCAAAGGACGGCAGTCGTTCAAGGAGCGTATCGAGGCCAAGAAGCAGGGACGGCGTGACAACGTTCATGGCCAGAGCCTAACATGGCTGTACGAACGGTGCGACAGCCAAGGCCGGCATCATGATAGGAACAACGGCAAACCATCAGAGCCTGTTGCCCGGTCAGAACCTGACGTCAAATCCACTCGCACAGCGATCGTTTGCCTCGGAGCCGACCTCGGGCGTTCCTCGGTACGCCGGGGTGCTTCAAGCAATCCGTTGCTGAAGCTGTGCCACATCGACACTGTTGCGCAGACCGGTCGCAACGACCGACACCCGGAATTTTCCGGACAAGGCCGGATCGAAGATGGCACCGACGATGATGTCGGCTTCGGCATCGACCTCTTCCCGTATCCTTGTCGCAGCTTCGTCGACCTCGAACAGTGTCATGTCGTTGCCGCCGCATATGGACACGAGCAGGCCCCTGGCGCCTGTCATGGACGCCTCGTCGAGCAGTGGATTGGCGATTGCCGCTTCCGCTGCCGCCCTTGAACGGCCTTCTCCCGTGGCTTCCCCTGTCCCCATCATCGCGCGCCCCATGTCTTTCATCACCGACCTTACGTCAGCGAAGTCGAGATTGATCAAGCCTTCCTTGACGATGAGATCGGTGATGCAGCGGACACCCGCGTTGAGCACGCCATCAGCCATCACGAATGCATCCGCAAACGTGGTCTTGGCGTCGGCGATCCTGAAAAGGTTCTGGTTCGGGATGACGATCACGGTATCGGCACTCTCGCGAAGGCGTTCTATGCCTTCCTCGGCTGCCTGCATCCTGCGCCTGCCTTCAAAGGTGAAAGGCTTGGTAACGACGGCCACCGTCAAGATGCCGGCATCGCGTGCGGCGCGCGCAATGACCGGCGCCGCACCTGTTCCAGTGCCGCCGCCCATCCCGGCCGTGATGAAACACATGTGGGTTCCTGCCAGGTGATCCATCACTTCATCGATGGATTCTTCCGCAGCCGCACCACCGACCTGAGGGATGGAGCCAGCGCCCAAGCCCTCGGTCACATGCGCGCCCAACTGGATCAGCCGCGACGACTTCGACATGGTCAACGCCTGGGCATCAGTGTTGGCGGCGACGAACTCCACGCCTTGCAAGCCTTCGGCGATCATGTTGTTGATGGCGTTTCCGCCAGCGCCGCCGACTCCGAAGACCGTAATCTTGGGCTTCATCTCCAGTATTTCAGGCTTGGCGGTCATTGTGGTCCCTCTACGAAAAGCACCCGCTACGCCGCGCAGAACCGAGCAACGAGCATACGAATCAGACGATTCCCCCGCTCCTAGGGAATCAGAGGAGACGCCTTGCTACAAGATCGAGCGGAGGCTGGCACTGGCCTTCACGTTCATTTGTCCGCCGCCACGCGGCTTTCGTGCAGCGAATACACCAACTCGAGTTGAGCCGATCGAAGATCTCGACCCAAGACTTCGCAGGGAGCACCGGCCATCGACAAGGTTATTCGAACGTGTAGGTGAACCCTTCTGCCGAGGCGCCTACGATGACCTTCGTCATCTTCTCCCCATCGAGCGAGCGGCTGAGCACGCCGCGGCTCAACTCCGGCAGCAGCGTGTTGGTCAGGATGGCGTCGATCATGCGGCCACCGGATTCGATCTCGGTACAGCGCGCTTTGACCAGATCCATGACACCGTCGCCGATCACCAGCTCGGCATCGTTGGTTACTCTCAGGCGCCGGGCGATCTTGCCGAACTGGTGCCGGGTGATCGCCTCGATCATCGAATCCGAAAGCGGATAATAAGGGATGGTCACCACACGGCCGAGGAATGCTGCAGGAAACACCTTCAGCAGCGGTGCACGCAGCGCCGTGTCGAGATCGTCAATGCCGGCGCGCACCGTCCCGTTCTTCGTACGATCCATGATGACCTCGGAGCCGACATTCGACGTGAGCAGGATCAGCGTGTTCTTGAAGTCGATGCGCCGCCCCTCGCTGTCATCCATCATGCCCTTGTCGAACACCTGAAAGAAAATTTCGTGCACGTCCGGATGCGCCTTCTCGACCTCGTCAAGCAGGACCACCGAATAGGGCCGTCTGCGCACGGCCTCGGTCAGCAGGCCGCCCTTGCCGTAACCGACATAGCCGGGCGGTGCACCTTTCAAGGTCGAGACCGTATGCGCTTCCTGGAATTCCGACATGTTGATCGAGATCAGGTTCTGCTCGCCACCGTACAGGGTCTCCGCCAATGCCAGCGCGGTTTCGGTCTTGCCAACGCCGGAGGGACCACAAAGCAGGAAAACACCCACCGGCTTCTCCGGCGCGCCAAGGCCGGCGCGGCTGGTCTGCACGCGCCTGGCGATCATTTCCATTGCATGATCCTGACCGACCACACGCGCCGACAAGGTGGGAGCGAGTTTCAGGGCTTTCTCGGTCTGGCTGGACAGCATCCTCCCTGTCGGAATGCCGGTCCAGTCCTGAACCACCGCCGCGACGGCATTGCGGTCGACGGACGGCAAGATCAAAGGTGTCTCCCCCTGCGCCGCAGCAAGCTCCGCCATCAGCTCGCGCAATCGTGCAAGGTCAACCGCTGATCCCGGCTGCGAACCTCCATCCCCCGTCTCGACGCCAGCCGTTTCCGCACTGGCATCCCTGGCCTTGGATTTCCTGGTCTCAGCCTTGGCGTTCTTGCCTTTGGTGGCTTTTTCCTCGACCGCCATCGCTTCCGCGCTCTCCGGTTCCGGAGCCGTTTCCTCGTCTGCCACGGCATCCAGCGGCAAGCCCTCGCCGCGCAGCCTGGCGCGCAGGTCGAGAATCTCGCTCACCAGCAGCTTTTCGCGATCCCAGCGCGCCTGGGCAGCAACAAGGGTGGTCTCGGTCTCCGCCAGCCCGGCCTCGACCCTGGCCAGACGGTCTGTGACGTCGATGCCGATTGCGGCCTCGCGGCCGATGATGCCTCGCTCGACCTCGAGCGCCTGACGTCGACGCAGGATATCCTCGACTTCGGCAGGCGTCGCATGCTGCGAGACGGCAACGCGGGCGCAAGCAGTGTCGAGAAGGCTGACCGCCTTGTCCGGCAGTTGCCTGGCCGGGATATAACGATGCGAGAGCGAGACCGCAGCCTCGATCGCCTCGTCCAGTATCTGCACCTTGTGGTGACGCTCCAACACCCCGGCAACGCCACGCAGCATCAGCACGGCCACAGCTTCCGACGGCTCATCGATCTTGACGACCTGGAAGCGGCGCGTCAGCGCCGGGTCCTTTTCGATATGCTGCTTATATTCCGCCCAGGTGGTGGCAGCGATGGTGCGAAGCTCTCCCCGCGCCAGCGCGGGTTTCAGGAGATTGGCCGCATCGCCCGTGCCCGCTGCCCCGCCGGCACCGATCAGCGTATGAGCCTCGTCGATGAAGAGGATGATCGACGTTTCTGAGGCCTGGACCTCGTCGATCACCGCCTTCAACCGCTTTTCGAACTCCCCCTTGACGCTGGCACCGGCCTGCATAAGCCCGATATCAAGCATGCGAACACTGACGTTCTGCAGTGACGGCGGCACGTCGCCCTGGGCAATGCGCAGGGCGAAACCCTCGACCACTGCCGTTTTGCCGACGCCGGCCTCTCCGGTCAGGATCGGATTGTTTTGCCGGCGCCGCATCAGGATGTCGACGATCTGGCGGATCTCCGGATCGCGGCCCACGACCGGATCGATCTTGCTGTCACGAGCGCGCTGGGTGAGATCGGTCGCGTATTTTGCGAGCGCAGAATCCGCGCCCACACCGCGTTTCACAGGTGTCTCGGCAACAGCGGCGACGGCAGGTGAGCCGGCTTCAAGCGAGCCTTCTGCGACCTCTGCAAAGCGGGAAATCACCCCGTCGGCATCGATCTTGTCGAACTCCGCGCTGATCTTCGACAACAGGCCTTCCAGCACCGGTGTCTTCAGGCACGCAAGCAGGATGTGGGCGCTGCGCACTTCTTCCACACCGAACTCCAGCGTCGCGAGGTTCCAGCCCTCCTGGATCGCGTGAAAGATATGGTCGGAGAATTCCTCGATGGAGGTTGCACCATAAGGCAGCTTGTCGAGGGCACGGGTCATGTCGGCGGTCAGCCGGCTCGGATCCACCCCGGCGTCGGCGACAATCATCTGGACATCCGAGCGCTCGGAAAGCACCAGCTGCTCGATGAAATGGACAAGCTCGACATACGGATTGCCACGTAGCTTGGTGGCATCCGCGGCCGCCTTGAACGCCCGCTGACAGAGAGAGTTTAGCTTGGCGACGAGCTCTTTGCGTTTGAAGCTCTGTGAAGACCGGCGCTGTTCCATCTGAACCTGCTCCCGAAGTCTGCCAAACATACCCTGCCATATCGGCGGCGGCTTGACAAAGCGTGTGACGGTTTTGGCGTTTGAATGCGCCCCCGGGCGACACCTCCCGGCTGCAAAAGCCTCACAACAAACACAGAATTTCGGTCCGGCCTATGCGAGCCATTTCACATACCGGTGCAGGCAATTGCGCGATGGGTTCGTCCAGGAAACGGGCGCGTTCGGCTTCCGTTGGCTTTTTGAGATGTCGCTCAATTGTGGTAGAGTGAGGCCGTGTGATAACGTTACGTCACACAGGGGTCTCAGGGCCGCTGGCTGGGGGTAGGTGTGATTGATATCGCACTCTGGCTAAATCCTCTGAACGGTGAGAATCCGTCGGGGGAGGATTTGCGCAACGAGCAGGCCTTTCACGAGCTCGAGCGTTTGACCGAACCGCAGCTCAAACTTGTCCATGACGGCACTGGCAAGCCCACTTCGCAGTCCACGCCGGTGGATTGGGCCACAGTCCTCGAAAAGGCGGACGAACTTCGCTCTCGTGGGCGGGATCTACGCCTTCTGGTCATTGTCGCGCGCGCCCTCGCCAACGAAGACGGGCTGGCAGGGCTCGCACAGGGCCTGACCCTCATCTCCATGACCTTCGACCAACATTGGGACACGATGCATCCCACTTTGCGGGCCAATGCAACGCCACGCGACGCCGCTCTGCGCCGTATCAATGCGCTGCTCGATCTCCAGAACGGGCAAGAAGGCCTGTTGGCAAACCTGAGGGAGACGATCTTTTTCTCACCGCGTCAGGTTGGACCGATCAGCGGACGCGACCTGGAAAAAAGCGCACTCGATGAGCGCGTCATGCTGCAGGAGTCGGCTTCCGGGTTAAATGCTGCCGAGAAGGCGGCGTTGGTCAGTGCCCACAACCAGCTTTTAAATCGTGTGCGGAGCGGCTGCGCGGCACAGGTTGACCAGGCTGATGATGTGGTGAGCTCGCTGCTCGCCGGTGCCCGCGCGGCCATCACGGCGCTCGACGAGGTCGACGTGGCCCTCAACAGGCGTGTCGAAGGCAATGGTCCGGTCATCCCGGAATTGAAGCGTTTCCTGCAACGTTTTCTGACGACGCTGGAACGGAATTCGACGACCGGCCCCGTGGCCAATGGAGCAGCAAAACCAACCCCGCCGCCGGAAGAACCGGCGTCGCCCGCCCGAAACGGTCATGGAGCCGAAACGATGGCAAGCATAGTCGAGCCAGGTGTCGGGCTGCCCGACCGGATCGCCTCGCGCGACGATGTCGTCAAATGCCTCGATCTTGTCGTGGCTTTCTACGACCGCACGGAGCCATCGAGCCCGATACCGCATCTTGCCCGCCGCGTGCGCCGGATGGTGCACATGGATTTTGTGGAACTGATGGAAGATCTCGCCCCGTCCGGGCTGAAGGAATTCCGGCTGCTTGCCGGCGTCCCCGATCCCAAGAAGCCGGCCCAGAAGGATGAAAGGTAAAAGGCATGCCAGCAGAGAGCAAAGCTAAGGTCATTGAAAGAAATCGCGCCCCGCGCGTGCAGATTGCCTACGATGTTGAGACCTATGGCAGCCCGACGACGATCGAACTGCCGTTCGTCATGGCCGTGATGGCAGACCTCTCCGGTGCCTCACAGACCAAGGAAGCGTCGAAGTCGGTTCTGGACCGCAACTTCGTCGAGACCGACGCCAATCGCTTCCCCAAGTTCATGGAGGCCATGGGACCTCGTGTGAAGACCCGCGTGAAGAACACGTTGCCGCAAGCGGAAGGTGCCGAGCGGGACGAAGAGCTGGCTGTCGATCTTACCTTTTCGAAGATGGGAGATTTTGCGCCTGACAAGGTGGCCGAGCAGGTGCCGCAACTGGCCGAGATCCTCAAAATGCGCCGCCAGCTCGAAGAGCTGCTCGGCTTCATGGACGGTCGCGTCGACGCGGAAAAGCGCATCGCGCAACTTCTGAACAACGAGCCGCTGCTGAGCAGGATCGCCAGCCAGGCGATGTCCGACGACGACAAGGCGGAGGAGTGAGTCATGGCCGAACAGCAAAAGACAGCAGCCGTCACAGCCGAGGCAGAAGCGATAGATCTCGGTGAATTCAGCGGCCTCCTCGAAAAGGATTTCAAGGTCAAGAAGGACGACAGCGAAAAGCTGCAGCAGCTTGTGCGCAACCTGGCGCTCGCCGCCCAGTCCCGTTCCGAGACCACGACGATCTCGTCCAACGCGATCAAGTCGATCAAGTCCTTGATATCAGGCATCGACAAGATGCTGACGACGCAGGTCAACGAGATCCTGCACGCGCCGGAAGTGCGCGAGATGGAAGGCACATGGCGCGGCCTCTGGTATCTCGTCAACAACACCGAGACGGATACCAAGTTGAAGATCCGGGTGATGAACATTTCCAAGGAGCAGCTGGCCGACACGCTCGAAGATTATGAAGGCCAGATGTGGGACCAGAGCCCGATCTTCAAGAAAGTCTACACGGACGAGTATTCCATGCTGGGCGGCGAACCGGTCGGCTGCATCATCGGCGCCTACGAATTCTCGAACCATCCGCGCGATGTCGGCCTGCTGCGCAACATTTCCGGCGTCTGCGCTTCCGCGCACACGCCTTTCATCGCCGCCGCCTCGCCGCGCCTGTTCCGAATGGACAGCTGGCAGGAACTGCCAAACCCGCAGGACCTGCAGATGATCGTATCGAACCCGGCCTATGCCTCATGGCAGTCGCTGCGCGAGAGCGAAGACGCCCGCTATATCGGCCTCACCATGCCGCGGGTGCTGGCACGGCTGCCTTACGGTACCGAGACAGTTCCGGTGAAGGGCTTCACCTTCGAGGAAGAGGTGGAGGGAGACCACAACAAATATGTCTGGATGAACGCCGCCTTCCCAATGGGCGTGAACATCAACCGCAGTCACAAACTCTACGGTTGGGGTACCCAGATCCGCGGCGTCGAGAATGGCGGCACGGTGCTGAACTTGCCGGTACACGCCTTCCCGACCGATGACGGATCGATCGCGATGAAATGCCCGACGGAAGTCGCGATCGACGATCGGCGCGAGGCTGAACTGGCCAAGCTCGGCCTGATGCCGATCCTGCACCGCAAGAACACCGACCTTGCTGCCTTTATCGGTGCGCATTCGCTGCAGGATGACGAAACCCGCGCGGGTCGCCTCGTAGACCCTGACGCACAGGCCAACGAGCGGCTCTCCGCGAACCTGCCATATCTGTTCCCGGTGTCGCGCTTCGCGCATTACCTCAAGGCAATCGCGCGCGACAAGATCGGCTCGTTCAAGGAGCGCTCCGACATGCAGATCTGGTTGACCGAGTGGATCAACCGGTACGTGCTGGCCAATCCCGCCTTTGCCGATGACAAAGCGCGCGCCAAGCGCCCGCTTGCGGCGGCCGAGGTCCAGGTCGACAGCGTCGAAGGCCGACCCGGTTACTACAATGCCCGTTTTTATCTACGCCCACACTATCAGCTGGAAGGCATCAATGCCTCGCTCCGGCTCGTGTCGGAACTGCCCTCCGTGAAGGGCTGAACTAGCAGCGAAATCATCCTGTTTCGTTTCAAAGCGGTGGAGAAAGACAATGCCGACTACAGCAAGAACCGATGCGCCTTCGATGAAAATCGACGGCTTCCTGAAAGTTCCCGACATCAAGGGGCCGAGCCAGCGCGACGGCCACGAGGACGAAATCGAAGTGCATGGCGTCGACTATAAGATGATCGCGCCCTACGACCCCAATTCCTTGTCGCGCCGCGGCCGTGTCGCACTCGGGATGATCAAGTTCACCAAGCACTACGACAAGGCATCGCCCTACCTGAAGAAGGCTCTGTTCGAGAACAAGGCGCTTGACGAGGTGGTGTTTTCGGCACGCCGCACCATCGACGGCGAGACCAGCGACTATCTGGTCGTGACGCTCACGGACGCCTCGGTCATGGAATACGACATGCGGCAGGCTGACGACGAGGCGGATTTGATCGAGGAAGAAGTCAGCTTCGCCTACAAGAAGATCAAGTTCGTCTACGACAAGGACGACGAGATTGAAATGGACGTCTATGTCGGCAAGTGATGCCAGGCAGTCCGGCGCAAAGGTCCGACCTGCCGGCAGTTCCCGGGCAAAGCGCGAGGCGGTGCAACCTTCCCTCTGGGACCGCCTCATCAACGACTTGCCCGGCCTGACGTCGGAAATCGACGGGCTGCGTCGCTTGCTGGAAGAAGAGCTGGGCGCCGATCACGTCGAAGCTCTTCTTGCCGGCAGCACGCGCGCCATCGATGCCGACGCAGAACTTTCGTCCGAACAGAAGCAGCGCCTGCACCGGCTGGTCTTTCAGGCTGAACACCGCGCGGAAATCGAAAGCCGCGGCGTCGTGGTTTCGGCACGTGTGCTCAGAGAAGCCGTTCGGCGCGACATCGAGGCCTTGTTCAACACCGAGCGGTTCGAATCCCAACCGATGCTCTCCGATGTCGAACGGGAACAGTCCCTGGACGAACTGCCGTCGCTTGCCGACTTTCCGGAGGTCCGTCGCAGTGTTGTCAATTATGGCGTGCCGTCCTTCTCCGGCCGTTCCTCGCGGGATTTCGACCGCGACGTGCTGGCGCGCGAAATCCGCCAGGTGCTGGCTAGCTTCGAACCACGCCTCAAGGAAAGCGAGACCATAGTCAACGTCACCCTCGGCGACAAAAGCCTCGGGCTGAAGATCGAGATCGATGCCGTGCTGATCATGACGCCGACGCCGGAACGCATGCGGCTGCGCACCACCATCAATCTCGACAACGGCCTGGCTCGAACCGAATTCCGGGAGAACTGAGATGGATCGGGTCTTCGTGGAATATTACGAAGAGGAACTGACCCATATCCGGGCACTGGCTGCGGAATTTGCCGACATGCATCCGGCGGTCGCCCGCAATCTTTCCCTCGACACCGTCCCCTGCCCCGATCCCTATGTGGAGCGGCTTCTCGACGGTGTGGCCTTCCTTGCAGCACGCACAAGGCTGAAGGTGGATGCCGAGCGCTCACGTTTCTCGCGTGCCGTGCTCGATGTGCTTTATCCGGATCTGGTGACGCCAGCGCCGGCAACTGCGATGGCCGTGCTCAAGCCGGGCCAACAGGTACAATCGATGATTACCGGCTACGCAGTCCCACGCGGCACGCGGCTGGTCTCCGGCCTGCATCCGGGGCTTTCGACCCGCTGCACCTTCACCACCGCGCAAGAGGTCAACTTGTGGCCCATCGCGATCACCTCGGTCAGCTATTTCCAGGACCGCAGTGCCCTGGCGGCCGCCGGCATCACGCCAACCGGCGGCGAGCGTGGTGAAGCCGCGTTCCGCATCACCCTCGCCCGAAACGGGAAGGGAAAACTCAGCGAACTGTCCCTCGATCATCTCGATCTCTATTTCGCCGGCCGCACCAAGGCGCCACTGCTCTTCGACGCCATCTTCGGCGCATGCTCGGCGGTCGGCGCGCGGCCGGAGGGGAAGACCAATCCGGTAGCGGCTCTGCCCGAACCCGAAATGATAGGCATCCGCGACGACGAAGCGCTGATGCCGCGCACCCGCCCAACCTTCGAGGGATACCGGCTGCTGCGCGAATATTTCATGATCCCCGAGCGTTTCCACTATGTGCGGGTCGCCGGCCTGCAGCCAGTGGTCCGCACGTGCGAGGCGGGAATGGAGATCATTTTCCAGTTCCGACGCCCGGTGCCCGAACTGGCCGACGTGACGGCGGCCGACCTCGAGCTCTTCGTCACCCCGGTCATCAACCTGTTCGAACGCGAATGCAACGTCATCGAGATCGATCCCCGCAGGACGCGTCAGGTGTTGCATGCCGATCGCACTCGGGCGCGCGATTTCGAGATTTTCCGTGTCACCCGCGTGGAGGACGCAGAAGCCGAAGGCAGCGAGGCCGAGATTCCGGAGCTGTTCGGCCTCGGCCAGAACCGCGGCAGCGGCTGGGTTTATTCGACGGAACGACGCCCGCGCCGGGCAACAGAGGACGAGCGGCGCGACGGCCTCACCCGCACCTCCTACACAGGCGACGATGTCTTCCTGGCCATCTCGCGGCCGCCCGGCAGCGCCGCCAACCGGCCGCTCAAGCGCCTCGATGTAACGGCGCTATGCACCAACCGCGACCTGCCGATACTGGACGACACGCCAAAACTGACCTTGGAGACCGCTGATCCGGTTGAAGCCGTGCGGTTGCTCGGCGCGCTACGCTCGCCGCAGCCGGCCATCCCGGCGTCGCTCCCGGAAAGCGCCGAAGGCGAATCCCGTGCCGACAATCTTGCCTGGCGACTGGTCGCGCAGCTGTCGCTCAACTTCCTGAGCCTTGCTAAGGAAGGACGTGGCGTCGATCCGCTGCATGCGCTGCTCGACCTCTACGCCGATCGTGGCGATCCGAGCCTCGCCCGCAATGTGCATTCCATCGTGCGCATCGACTCGCGCCCGGTGATCGAGCGGCTTCGGGTCGATGGACCCATGTGTTTCGGACGCGGCACCGAAATTACGCTGCATGTCGACCAATCGGTGCTCGCGGGCCAAAGCACGCTGCTGCTTTCGGCTTTGCTCTCGCGGCTGTTCGCTCGCCATGCCGGCATAAACGGCTTTGTGCGCACGCGCACGCGACTGCTGCAGAAACAGGAGGATGTGCCATGGCCGATGACGCCCGGCAATCGCTACCTGATCTAGCGAAGTCCGCCTTGCCCGAAACGGAGCCTTTGTCGGAGGGTTTCGATTTCTTTGAACTGTTGCGTCGCCTCGAACGGCGTCGCGGACTGTTCGGCTATTCGGGCCAGGCGGATCGCGAGCCGGCCAGACTCGGCCAGCATATACGCCTGAGCTTCTCGGCGAGAGACGTGGTCAAGTTCCAGGAAGCCGACGACAAAGCGCCGGCGCGAATCACGGTCGCCAATCTCGGCCTGCTTGGGCCGGAAGGACCGATGCCGCTGCACTTGACGCGCTGGGTGCTTGATCGGTTGTCGCAGCGCTGGTTCAGCGGCGTCAATGCGGAGCAGACCAGCGACACGACCTTTGTCGATTTCGTCAACATCCTCCAACATCGCATGATGGCGCTTTATTACCGCGCCTGGGCTGATGCGAGCCCGGCGGTGCAGGTCGAACGGTCGGTTGGTGGACGTGTTCGTGCCATGCTTGAAGCGATGGCGGGGATAGGCCTTCCCGGGACACAGGACACCGAACTCGACGCAGCACGTTTGCGCCAGGCCGGATCGCTCGCCAATCAGGTCGACGGCTCGGAACGCCTGACGCTGTTCCTCGCCTCGGCTTTCAACGTGCCGGTCCAGATCAAGGAATTCGTCGCCGCATGGATCAGCATGCCGACAACGCTGCAAACCCGCCTCGGCAGCGCCTACGCAGCACTCGGGCGCGAGGCAACGATCGGTCCGCGTGTCTTCAGCCGCCAGAGCCGGATCGAACTGCGCGTCGGCCCGCTCGATCTCGAGGGTTTCAAGGCGTTCCTGCCCGGCCAGCGGCGGCTTGCCCTGTTCAAAAAGGCAGTGCGCGAGATGATCGGCGAGTCGCTCGACGTCGACCTGCGTATTGTGCTCGCACACGACGCAGTCCCGCCGCCACGCGTCGGCACGGTCCAGCTCGGCCGAACCGTCTGGCTCAGCCGTCCGGCTGAAAAAGGAGATGCCGACGATCTCAGGACGCGCGCGATCGTTGGCTGGCGACCGGAAATGGCGGAGGTGGCGGCATGAGCCTGCTGCTGACACTTGAACAGGGTCCCCGCTCCCAGGTGGTGAGGCAGACCCGACTGGATGAAGGCGAACTGGTGATCGGCCGCAGCGCTGATGCCGGCTGGCAGATAGACGATCCGGACATGTTCGTGTCGCGCGCTCATTGCAAGATCAGCGGCAGCCGCGATGGATACTTCATCACCGACACGTCGAGCAGCGGCCTGTTCATCGACGGTTCCGACAGCCCATTGGGCACCGGCAGGTCTGCACGCCTCGAAAACGGCATGCGCCTGAGAATGGGTGACTACGTTCTTCATGTCGAGGTTCAGCCGAACCCGAACCAGACATCGGTGGAACTGCCGCAGGCGAGCCAGGCTGCACCCGCATGGTCGCCACCGCAATCGCGAGCACCGGCAGGCATCGGCGGGGACGACTTCTTCTCGGCCAAGATCGAGGAAGAGCCACGTCGGCCGCGACCGGCAGACCTGCCGGACCCATTCGAGCAGCCGGTACCAGGTGCCTACGAACGCGCTTCGATCGGAAGCAGTTCGCCTGCCTTCGACGACCCCTTCAGCCTCGACCCGGTGGCAACGCCCGCGTCGGACCATGCCGTGGCTCCAGACCAGCCAGATCCGCTTGAGCCTGCTGACATGCCTTCGCGCGACGATGCGGTCAGCCCTGCGCCGAAACCGGTCAACTTCGATGGCGACTTCGGCTTCGGAACAGCCCCGACGCCTGCTTTCACCGAACAGTCAGACCGCAGCCTGCCCGGGCAGCAGAAGGCACCCCATCCATGGGATCTGCCCGTGCAGCCGGCGGAGTCTCCAGCTGCATCGCGCCGCGCACCACGTTTTGCGGAGCCAGGCTCCGACAACATGACCCTTCGCGCCGCCTTCTTGCGTGGCATGGGCGTCGAGGAAGCCGATTTCCCCGAACGCGATCCGCGTGCCGAAATGGAAAAATTCGGCCGCGAATACCGCCTGATGCTGGATGGCCTGATGCAGCTTCTGCGCAAGCGCAGCGAGGAAAAGGGAAGCGCACGCGTCGCTCAGACGATGGTTGGTGCCTCCGAGGTCAACCCACTCAAGTTCCTGCCTTCAGTCGAGGACGTCATCGTCACCATCATCTCTGAGCGCAGTCCCGGTTTTCTCTCGGGCGAAGCAGCGATCAGCGACGCGGTGAAGGATCTGGCGCAGCATCACGTTCGCGCCTGGCGCGGCGTGCAGGCCGCATTGCGGCGCATGATCGATCGCTTCGATCCTGCGGCGATCGAGGCAGAGCTGAAAGCCAATTCAGCGATCGCCAACCTGCTGTCCGGCGGACGTAACGCCAAGCTGTGGGAGCTCTACCAGAAACGCCATCGCGATATCGCCCAAAGCGCGGAATCGACCTTCCTGGGCGAGATCGGCGCAGATTTCAGGGATGCATATGAGGAGGAGTAGAACATGATTGACCGACGCGAATTCATGGTTGCCCTCGGCGCAACGGGGCTGCTTGCGGCATGCCAGAGCGGGCCTCCCAAGCCATCGACTGTTTCGGTCAATGTCAGTGGCGGCGCCGGTATGAACCCGGGACCAGGTGGTGGCGACCGTCCGGTGACCGTGCTTGTGATGCGGCTGCGCAGTACCGGCAAGTTCAACTCCGCTGACTATTTCGCGCTTCAGGGCGATGCCGGCTCGGCACTCGGAGCGGACCTGATTGGCTCCGATACGATCTCGGTCGGTCCAGGCAAGGTTGCGGCGAAGACCATCACGGTCGAGCCGGAAGCCACCGCGCTGGGCTTCGTCGCCCTGATCCGTGAACCTGGCGGACGAAACTGGCGCACAACCAAATCCGTGTCGCCGGGGTCGACATTGACCGTCAACGCCAAGCTCGGCAGCGGTGGCATTTCCGCCTAGGCGGCCGGGCAAATGATTGTTCCGTGCGGAGAGTAGCGGCATGAGCGACGCAAACAGGGTGCTTTGGTCCGAGGGCCTGTTTCTCAGGACCCAGCACTTCCAGCAGCAGGACCGGTTCTTTGAAGGAATGGTACGCGGCGCGTTGCAGGCCGGCCAGCTCCATACGTTCGGTTTCCAGCAGCTGACGCTCGACCAGTCGCTGCTCGATGCCGGCCAGGTCTCCATCGTGTCGGCACGCGGCATCTTTCCCGACGGCACGCCCTTTTCCATCCCGGAGACGATGGATGCGCCAAAACCCCTGGCTGTGACGGCTGACACAGGTGCTGGGCCAGTGCTGGTTGTGCTGCCGCTCGAAGCGCCTGGCGGGATCGGTTTCGATCCCGCGCATGCGGCATCGACAGGCGCGCGCTATCATGGCCGGATCGTTTCGGTCCGCGACGCCGTGCATGGCGGTGCCGATCCGGAAGAGATCGAAATTGCCCGGCCGCAGGCACTGCTGCTCGCGCCGGGCAAATCAGTGGGCGGCTATACGGCGCTGCCGATCGCGGACATCAAGGGAATCCGCGCCGATGGCGGCATCTCGCTCGACGAGACCTTCCTGCCGCCGACACTGATCACCGGCGCGGTCGCCTGGTACCGGCAACTGCTTCAGGAGGTGGTCACCGGTCTGGACCAGATCGCGGAGGCGCATGGCAAGATGGTGATGGGCGGCCCTGGCCGCAGTGTCGAGGATCTCTTGATGCTCCATCTTGCCAACGCGGCTCGCCCGCGGCTCGCGCATATGCTGGCGCAGGACGTCTTCCATCCGGCCGAACTTTATCTTGAGCTCGCAGGCCTTGCCGGTGAAATGGCGACCTACGGTTCGAGCTCGCGCCGGCTCAGCGAATTGCCGACCTATGACCATATGGCGCCCGGCCCCGCCTATATGGCGCTGGCTGATGCCTTGCGCTCTCTGATCCTCAGCCTGCGCTTCGTCGAACCGAAATCGCGCGCGCTGTCAGTCATGCGCCACTCGACCAATGTCTGGAAGGTGCGCATCGACAATCCGAAGCTTCTGGTTGCCAGTCGCATCGTCATCCGCGTCGGCTCGGAGCTCTCGGAAGACGCGCTCCGCAAGATCTTCGTAAACCAGGCAACTGTCGGCGCCGCCGACCAGTTCGAGGGGCTATGGAAGTCGCGCCTGCCCGGCATCCCGTTGAAACCGCTTCATTCACAGCCGCGCGAAATTCCCTATGACGGCGATCGGCTCTGCCTGGAGCTGGATCAGAAGAGCGAACATTGGGCCTCGCTGCTCGATGCTCCCGGCTTCGTCATCGGTGTTTCCGGTGTCCTGCCGAGCGAACCCCAAGTCGACTGCTATTCGGTGAACAGGTGAGGCCATGAGCCGGGATGATCCTTTCGGACTGTCGGAGGATCGCGAGCGCACCCGCATCAGATTGACGGGTGCAGCGCCGAGACCGATGGCGCCCCTGGCGCCCGGAGCGCCGGTGAAGCGGGCGCGGACGCACCCCAATGTATTGATCAACACTTTTGCGCCTCTGCTTGAATTCGCGCCGGAGCTCGAAAGCGCGCTGGCGCCAGAGAATCCCGAAGTCATGCGCACGCGCCTGCTTGACGAACTGGTGCGGGCACGAGACACAGCGGTGGCGACAGGCTCCTCGCTGGAGCGCGCCGACCAGGCTGCCTGGGCCGTGGCAGCCCTGCTCGATGACCTCGCGCTCAACACACCCTGGGGGGGTGCCAGCGCATGGCCGCGCCAGCCGCTGGTAGTGATGTTGCGCGGCGATGTCGATGCCGGCACGCAGTTCTTCTCGCGCCTCGACGAACTCGAGCGACACCCTAACCGCGACCGCGAAATGCTCGAGCTGCAATACTATTGCCTGGCGCTCGGCTTTCGCGGCAAATATCGCGTGCCCGGTCGCGCTGGCGACCGTTCGCTCAATGCAGTTCGCGTGGCGGCGGCACGTTTCCTGCGCAACCCCGACGCCGAAGACACGGCGCTGTCGCCGAACTGGAAGGGTGTGCTGGCTTCCGACGAGCCGCAACGCTTCATCGTTCCGATCTGGGTGATGGCCGCCGCCGCGGCGGTCATTGCCGCCGCTACATATATCGGCCTTTCCATGGTGCTGAGCAGCCAGGCGGTGGAACTCTCCGCACTGGTTCGCGCATTGCCGCCGCCCTCGCGTGGCGATGTCGCCCGCGCTGCGCCGAAAACAACGGTGCCCGAATCGCCGGAACCAGTCGATTTCGCCCTGCTGCCGGAATTCAAGGCTGAGGCTCCAGATAACCTCAAGGGGGCGCTGAGCGGCACGGAGAGCGTGTCGTTGGCCAAGCTGGTTATCCAGTCTTCCGATCCTGAGCTGTTCCAGTCTTCACGGCCGACACTCACACAAGGATACGAACCACTGGTTGCGTCAATCGCCAAGGTGATCCTCGCCAACCAAGAGCTGATCGGAAACATCACCGTCATCGGTCACACCGACAATGTGCGGCTGCAGAAATCCAACCCGCTCTCGTCCAACCAGCGGCTGTCGGAAGCCCGCGCGAGAACCATAGCCGACCTGTTGGTACAGGCGGGCGTACCGCAGGAGCGCGTCCGTTCCGAAGGCCGCGCCGAGACTGATCCTGTGGCCGACAATTCGACGCGCGAGGGCCGCGCACTCAACCGGCGTGTTGAAGTCATGGTCGAGAAGAGGCTCTGATGTTCATCCTGCGCTTCCTCTGGGCCGTCGTGACCTCGCGCATCCTTTGGACACTGATCGGCATATGCCTGCTTTCGCTGCTCATCTGGGTGTTCGGTCCGATCATCCAGGTTGGTCCCTACGCGCCATTCGATTCTGACAACGTGCGCATCGCAATCATCGCCGGGCTGATCATCCTGTGGCTGATCTGGCTGATCATCGCCCAGCGCCGCGCGATCCGCGCCAACCGCCTGTTCGTCGCCGAGATTGCGGCGCCGGTGGAAACGAAACAGCTCACCCCCGGCGAGGAGAATGTCGCTGCCGTCGGTGCCAAATTCGGCGAAGTGATGGCGGAGTTGAAACGTCGCAAGCTTGGCGGTCGCAAGTTCCTGCGCGAGATGCCGTGGTATGTCATCGTCGGCCCGCCGGCCACTGGCAAGACGACGGCGCTGCGCCAATCCGGCCTCAATTTTCCGATCGACCTTACCGATGACCTGCAGGGCGTCGGTGGCACCCGCAACTGTGACTGGTTCTTCTCGGAAAATGCTGTCCTCATCGACACCGCCGGCCGCTATGTCCAGCAGGAAAGCCAGCCGGACGTCGATGCCACTGAATGGCTGGGCTTCCTCGATCTGCTCAAGAAGCACCGGGGCCGGCGCGCCCTGAACGGCGTGATCGTCGCTCTATCGATCGATACGCTGTCGGAAGGCGACGAAGCCATCAAGGCGCATGGTCGCAAGATCCGGCGCCGGCTGGCCGAGTTGAACGATCGGCTCGAAATGCGCCTGCCCGTCTATCTGATGTTGACCAAAGCCGATCTGATCAAGGGGTTCGAGGCGTTCTTCGGCGGCCTGTCGACGACGGCACGCGAGCAGGTATGGGGTACGACTTTTCCGCTCGATGCGCGCATCGACGCCAGGACCATCGAGAAAGAACTCGCCACGCTTGCCGCAGAGCTGGAGCGACGGCTGGTGCCGCGCCTGGAGGACGAGGACAAACTCGGCGCACGCGCAGAGATCTTCCGGTTCCCGGCCCAGCTCGTGAGCCTTTCCGAACCGATTCAGGTGCTGATCGAAGCAATGTTCGGCGAGAGCCGCTATGAAGAAGCAGCATGGCTGCGTGGCCTCTATCTGACGTCAGCGACGCAGGAAGGCGCGCCCATCGACCGGCTGACCGCAGCGCTGTCCTCTTCCTTTGGGCTTCCGCCGCACCGCGCAATGCTCGCGCCGCGTACCGACAAGCGCAGCTTCTTCCTGCGGAATCTCTTGACCGAAGTCGTCTTCAAGGAAGCCGGCCTGGGCACGTTCGATCCACTCGCGCAGCGTCGCCGCACCTGGATCTGGCGCGGGGCTGCCGCCGCTTGCGTACTCACGGCCTTGCTCGCCGGCGGCTTGTTCACCTGGTCCTATCTCGACAACCGCTACGCCATCACCGCTCAGGCCAGTCAATTCGAGGCACTGCAGGCACCACTCACGGAAGTTGCCGCGATGCCCACATCGGTGGAGCAGCCGACGATGGATGGAGCGCTGGCCGCGATGGACGCGGTAACGACGGCCCGCACCATGCCGCCCGACGCGATCCACAATCTCGCCGGACCGACCGCTTCGGCCGAACTCCTGCGGGCGCAGACCGACACTTACGACCACACGCTGCGCAATGTGCTGGAGCCACATATGGTGGCGCTGCTGGAAGCGACGATGTGGCGGCAGATCCGTGATCCGGATTTCATGCTCGGCGCACTCAAGACGTATCGCATGATGACGGGCCTGTCGCAGATGGACCCAGACTTCGTGCAGAATTGGTGGGTGAACAACCTGCCGGAATTTGCGCCCGCACCACCCTTCCCGACCGCCGACGCAGAGGAACATCAGCTCGCCGCAATCCGTCGCATGACGGTTGATGACAGCTACGTCGCCCCGGACAAGGCACTGGTCGCAGAGGCGCTGAAAACCGTATGCACGATTTCGCTGCCGGAGCGCGCGTACCGGCAACTGCTTGCCGACCCGGAAGTGGCGGCCGTCAAGGAATGGGTGCCGGCCAACTTCGCCGGCCCCAACGGCGCAAAAGTGTTTTCGCGCCGCTCCGACAAGACGCTGCGTGTCGGCGTTCCCGGCCCCTATACCTATGCCGGCTTCCACGACGCTGTCCTCGACCGGGTCGAGGATGTGGCAGCCCAGGCAGCACTCGACCGCGCGGTCTTCGCCGGCGGCTGCTCTGAAAACTCGGAAACCTCGGTCTCGGCTTTGTCGGAGGACATACTGAAACTCTACTACGACGACTACATCGCGCAGTGGGACAGCTTCCTGCGCGATATGCGGCTGGCGCAGTTGAGCGACCTCAATATCGCCAGCGAAAATCTCAAGGACCTGTCGAGTGCCGATTCTGCGCTGAAGCGACTGCTCACGGCAGTGGTTCAGGAGACCGACCTCACTCGCTCCGACGAGGCGCCCGCAGACGGCAAGAACGACGGCGCCGCGAAGACCGGTTCGAAGCTGTTGAGCAAACTTGGCAAACTCGGCAAGGTGGTGAAGACGGGGGCGAAGCTGCTGCCGCGCGCGGGCTCCGCCAACCAGGTCGATATGACCGGCAGCCTGGTGGCCGATCATTTCAAGCCGCTGAAGGGCACGATCGCCGAAGTCGACGGACAACCACCAGCGCTGGACGCTGCCGTGGTGGCACTGACGGCACTGTCCAATGTGCTGCAGACGGTGACAGCCAATCCCGACCCGCAGGAAGCCATCAAGAAACAGGGCGGCCTCGCCGAACTGACAGGAGCAGTGGCCCGGCAGGCTCAGATCCTGCCCTCTCCGATCAACGACTGGCTCGGCGGAATTGCCGGCGACACGAGCAACCTGTCGCAGAGAGCTGTCACCAACGAACTCAACGCCATCTGGCGCGCCGACATCCTGCCCTTCTGCCAGGCAGCCCTCAACAATCGCTATCCGTTCAGCCCCGAGAGTGCGGTGGATGTCAACGTGCGCGATTTCCAGCGGCTCTTCGGCCCGACCGGCATGATCGACGCCTTCATCAACGACCACCTGATCAACTATGTCGATACCGCCAGCAAGCCGTGGAAGTGGCGTGCAGACTTCGGTCTCGATCCTGCTGCGCTGGCGGCGTTCGAGCAGGCGCGACACATCCGCGACGACTTGTTTCCTGGCGGCACCGGCCCGGTGATGAATTTCACGCTGGAGCCGAAGGACCTGTCGCCCAACCTGGCGCGGGTGACGCTCAATCTCGATGGCCAGAACCTCGTCTACTACAACAACGCGACCAGGCCGCAGCCGATGACGTGGCCCGGCAAGGATGGCACAGGCGTGATTTCGCTTGCCTTCCAGCCTGTCGACGGCTCGCCGGAGGTCTTGCTCAACGAGACCGGCAGCTGGGCATGGCTGAGGATGCTGCGCGGCGGCAAGTTCACCGGAACCAAGCTCACCGACGTCTACAGCCTGCGACTGGGCACGAAGGGCATGTTTGCCGATTTCGAGCTCAAGGCCTCCAGCGTCGAGAACCCATACACCCTCGAAATGTTCAAGAAATTCACATGTCCGCCGCAGATCTGAACATGCCCGGCTTCTACGGCAAGATGCCAGCCACCGGCGATTTCGTCACACGGCGGCTGACTGGAGACTTCGTGCGCGCCTGGGATCGATGGCTGGCGCAGCATATCGTTCCGCTGTTTGGGCGTGAAGAATGGCCAGAAAGCATGGCGCTCCGGCTCCTGGCCGGGCCCGGCGCCTTCGGCGCCTCGGCCGGCATCTTGCTGCAGAGCACCGACAGGATCGGCAGGCGATTTCCGCTCAGCATTGTCGCGCGACTTGCCGAAGCACCGCTGAAAATGGCCCACTCCGACGACTGGTTCAATGGCATCGAGAGTGCCGCCCTCGCCGCACAGAGGGGGGAGCTGACCCCCGACGAACTTGATGCCGCGCTGACGGCCCTTCCCGTGCCGCAGGTCGAACGGGATGGCGAGGCGATCGACGATCTCGTCATGTGGACAGCGCGAACGGATATTTTCGACGTCGCTTCAGAAGCGCCGCAACCGATGCTGGAACAGATCTTCGCCGCGGCTCGGGGGACCGGCTGATGCAGATCTGGAACCAGATGGGCTATCCGCACCAGTTCACCATGGGCATGGACAAGGCCGGCCACGAATGGCTCGTCGTGGTGGTCAAGGGCACTTTCGATTTTCCTGCAAAGCCAGACGGGCTCGTGCAAAAATCAGCGGAACAGGTTCCATTGGTCATGGCCGACATAGCAACTGGTCTGCCCGGCTATTCGGCGGCACTATGGGAAACTGATTTCGCCTTCCGGAAGCCACATTGCGACGTGATCGCCAATGGCTGTGCTTATGCTCCGGGGGGACGTCCGGCGGAGCGCGTACCGGTCGGCATCAAAGTCGGCAACTGGTCGAAGTTGTTTGAGGTCGTCGGCCATCGCGAATGGCGCGCGATCGGACCCGTATTCGCCGCGACGGCGCCGCAGCCCTTCCTGAAATTGCGCATTTCCTACGACGTGGCGTGGGGCGGCGTAGACAGACTTGACCCCGAAGACAAGCTTCCGGCTAGTTACAAACTCAATCCAGTCGGCACCGGCTGGTCGCGTACGAGGAACCAGCGTTTCATCCCTGGCTTGCGGCTGCCCAACACCCAGGCGGTTGGGGAAGAGATACGCTCGCCGTTTGGCGACTACAAACCGATGAGCTTCGGACCGATGGGGCGCGGCTGGCCTGGCCGCATCGAATATGGCGGCACCTATGACCAGAACTGGATCGACAACGTCGCGCCCTTCTTGCCCGTCAATTTTGACGAGCGCTATTTCCAGATGGCGCCCACTGACCAGCAGATAGATCATCCAAGAGGCGGCGAAACCGTGCAACTGGTAAACCTCACACCGGCTGGCCGAGAAAGCTTTCGCCTCCCGTCAACGATGTTACCTCTAACAATATTTAGAGGCCGAGAGAAAGTATTCGCGAGTGAGATTGCCCCCGATACCGTACTACTCGACGCTGAAAATAGACGCGTCAGCCTCGTATGGAGAATCCAACAGCGCATCCGGCGAACCATACTCGATTTCACCGAGTGCTGGATTGGCCCGCCGACACAATCCATGCTCAGGGCCCGCGAAACCGGCCGTCGCTATATTCGCGCAAGCGGAACAACTCCCGAAGAAGCGAGCGAGGATGCATGAGTGCCTCGCTCGACATCGTCGCTGTCGGCATGGTGACTGCAGTCGGTCTCGACGCGCCGTCTTCATGCGCCGCGATGCGCGCTGGGGTCGACGGTTTCGGGGAAACGCGTTTCACCATCCCTGGCGGCGACTGGCTGATTGGGGCTCCGGTTCCACTGCCACGTGCCTGGGTAGGCGAAAAGCGCATGGCTCATCTCGCAGGCGGCGCGATTTGTGAGATATTTGATTCAGAGCCCAATGCGCGCGGTCGGACGGCGCTCATGCTGTGCGTGCCGGAAGAAGGGCGGCCAGGCAGGCCGGTGCACGACTATGCGCTGTTGTTACGCCGCATCTCAGAGATCGTTGAAGTTGAGGCTCATTCCCGCTCGCGCGTGATCGCTCACGGCCGGCCGTCGGGTATCGTGGCGCTGGATCATGCCAGACGGTTGCTTGCAGCCGACGTGGCCGAATATGTCATGCTTGTGGGGGTCGATAGCTACCTAACTCCGCATGCGGTAACACATTACCTCAACGAGCGACGTCTCCTCACGAACAACAATCCCAACGGCTTCATCGCGGGGGAAGCGGCAGCGGCGGTGCTGTGCACGAAGCCAGGCCGCAGCGGCTTTGGGCTGCATGGTATCGGTCTCGCTCGCGAGCCTGCTTTTATCTATAACCCCCAGGATTTGCCTCTGCGGGGCGAAGGCATGATCTCTGCCTACCGAGCAGCGCTCAAAGAGACGGGCGCACAAATGCACCAAGTCGGATATCGCATTGCTGACCTCATCGGCGAACATTACTGGTTCAAGCAAAGCACGCTAGCGGTGAGCCGTGTGACCCGTGTCGTGCGTGAATTCGTGGACATTTGGTCGCCCACGGATTCTGTGGGCAATATCGGTGCGGCAGTCGTGCCGCTGATGCTCGGCATGGCCTATACAGCGGCGCAGAAAGGCTATGCCGGCGGAGACAGTGTGCTCATTGAAGCCTCCAATGATGCTGGTGCCTGCGGCACAGCAATCTTCGGAGGCAGGCTATGACCGTCTACGCCAACGGCCTCGAGGTGTCGTGCAAAGCCCAATCCGATAAGGTGATCGCTGCTTTCCCAGACGTCTGCTTCACTCCGCCGGAGAATCCAGCGACGCCACCGGGCGTACCGATCCCCTACCCCACCTTCGGCTTTGATTCCGACACCGACAAAGGTACCGGCACGGTCAAGATCGGCGACGAGACCATCAACCAAAAAAACAAATCCTACTACACCAAGACAACTGGAACCGAGGCTGGTTGTGCGGCGAAGAAGGGCGTCATCAACTCCAAGAATACTGGAAAGAAATATTGCCGCGCCTGGTCCTCCAATGTGAAGGCCGACAAAGAACCGATCACCCGTTTCTCCGATATTACAACCAACAACCATGCCTCCACCGATCCGCCAAACGCTCCAACACCTCAACCACAAGTCGGCGGAGCAAGCCCCGGCGGCGAAGCCGACACGAAATGCATCGTGGGAAAGTATGACGACATAGTCGAAAAATGCCGTGCATCGGGCCTCGACAAGCCGGAGAAACATCATATCGTCCCCGACCGGGTCTATCGTATCGGCGGCGGCGACAGAATTCCGGGGGCTCCCAGCTATGGTGACGGCATCAATATCTGCTTGTCACGAAGCAACCATCGAGGAAGTCTTGCGGACAATCCGAAATCCGTGCACGGCAACCTCGACAATGCACTGGAACAGTTCGGCGCGACAGCGCATCCTGGCAGAACGCCGAGCGCTCCCACTGATTGCGAGTCGATTGAGAAAATCCGCTTCGGATGCTTGGCGGCCCTCTTCAAATTGGTGCCTGACCCGGTTTCGCAGGACTGTTTCGAGCTCGCCGTCAAGATGGTGACCGAGCAGACCGATCCGATAAAGGACAAGCTCGGCCGGACCAAGAAGATGCCGATAACCGATACGTCCACGCAGAACCTTTTACGAAATCAAGGATAACGGACCATGGACCTGTTGATGGGGACGACGGCGACAGGTGGGAAACTTTGCCTTTTGCTGAGGCAGCCCGAGGGGGTAGAGGGGCGATCCACTGTCGTCACTTTCTTGCCTGATGCACAACCTCAATGGCTTCAACAGACCTTCGAAGAAGAGTTTGTTGCCTTGTGCCCAGCTCCCGCTAACTCCCATGGTGCGGATTTCCTTGCACTGACTGGCGAGGGATTGGTCTACTTTCTCAGGAGCGGCGCAAGTGTGCAAATACCGGGAGCAGGCTTCAACCAGCCGGGATCGCGCAATATCGGTCGCATGGACAACCTCTTGCTCCTCGGCAACGAATTGGTTGCTACCGGCTACGGGGGCCAGGTCTATCGAGCCACCGACGGAGAGAATTGGGCGCCGGCCGCACCGACATTCCCAATTGCATCGGTTCCCCAAGATACGATCAGGTTCGGCTGGGCGGCCTTGCAGTCAACGCGATCCCGTTACGTCTTCGGTGGAGAGGTGGTTACCGGTCTGTCGATCCCGACAGATTTCGGCGGCCTTGGTAGCGCAACCGACATCGCTGCCATGATAAGGGCACAAGCGCGTCGCGACTACGGTACACTCTGGTTGCTGGAGGGCGGGAGGTGGCAGGATGTTGAACTGCCGACCAACAGCACGTTGGATCAGGTCGTCACCGCTGATGGCAAGATCGTCTATCTGCGTTTTCGCCCTGGTGTGGTGTACTCGACTACGGACTTCGCGGATATGACCGAAGTTGCTGTCAACGACGCGGGGCTTTCCGCGCTGGGCATACACAAGGGCAGTGCGCTACTTGCTGACGAAGCTTCGCTTTTTGTATTGGCACCAGATGGAACCACTCCCTTCCAGCCGCCCTTACCCCCTATGACGGACCGGATGCTTGAACTATCCAGTTCCGACGACATTTTGCACGTCATCCGTGAGTCAAGCGTGTGGCGCTTGATCGGGGGAGCCTGGGAAGAAATTGCCATCCCACCAGAGACTGTCGTGCTGCGTTGAGAATGACCCAGATCGTTATAACTGTGTATTCACAGTGGCGGTCTTGAGTGTCACCTTTATAAAATGACGTACCTGATCGAGGTTCAGTTCGGTGACGGCAACAGATTTCTTCGCCGTCATCATGCGCAGCACGAACAGCTCACCGGCCTCGGGAAACTCATCGTAGAGCCGCTTCGCAATCTCAAGACCCTCTCTGCCAGCGATACGCAATCCGTCGAGATGCGCCTCTAAGCGCTCGACTAGCCGGGCCAGGCGCTCCTCGTCCATGTCCGGGTTCTCGTCGGGATTGAGCAAGTGGCGGTCATAGATATTCCAAAGATGCGCCGCCATTTCGGCATGCTGGCGTACGATCTCTGGAAGGATTGGGGCTGGCATCAGTTCAAGTTCACCGAGCCGCCTCGTACCCGGTTCGTGGCACTGGCGTGGCTTGTCACATAAGTGCCACGGATCAGAATGCGGCCGTCCTTCTCCATCACGATCCGCGCCTTACCGCAGCGAAGTTCAATGCGCTCGTCGCCTACGATGAGCACGCTTTCGCCATCGCGGACTACCTGCGGCGCGGGGCTCCTGCGAGCCGGCTCGACAATGCGCCCGACGATCAACGGTCGGGAGGGGTCGCCTTCTTGAAATAGCAGCGCCACTTCCGCGCCCACCATCGCCGATGTCAGCTCAGTAAGACTACGTGCGGCAATCGCTTCTTCTCGGGGATTGCCCGGAAAGACTACCAGTGGAGCGGTGTCGTCGAAACCGAGAAAGACGCCGATCACCACGCCTTCAATGCGCTCCAGTGTATCCATCATTGCCTTTGTGCCCTCAGTTCTGGGTAATCTTGCTACCCTTGAGCGACATGTCGCCCGATGCCTTTGCGTTAATGGTGCCCGAGGCATTGATCGACACGTCCTTACCCTTGATGACAATCTCGCCGTTCTTTTTCATGGTGATTATGGCATCGCCGCATTTTAGCTGAATCTCATCTTTCGCCTCAAGCGTTAGGGTTTTTCCTACGGAAATGCCGGAATCCTCGCCAACCTGGATAAGGCTTTTCTTGCCGATCTTTAGTTCGTGAGCGCCACTGACTTGGGTCGAATTGTCCTCACCGACCTTGACGATCCACGTCTTGGCGATCTCCGAATTCTGCGCGCCGCCGATTTTGACGCCTTGATCGGCAGCGATTTTAACACTCTGGCTGGCGCCAATATCCCAACTATCCGAAGCGCCAATGTTATGGCTCTGGCTGATTCCAACGCTCACCGATCGCGTCGCCCCGATCGTGTTCACCTGCGCCGCGCCGACGGTCCTCGCTTCAGCGGCCCCCACCGTATCGACGCGTGCGGCGCCCACCGTCACGGTCTGAACCAGACCCACGGTTTGCGAATGGTTGGCGTCGATGTTTTCCGTCGAATTGGCCACGACATGGATCGTCTCGTTGGCCTGGACCGTCAGCGAGCGGTTTGCACCCACCGTTTCGGTGTCATTGCTGCCGATGTTGGTGGTCTGGTCGACGCCGATCTTTACCGTCTTGTTGTTGCCGACGTCCTCGTCGAGGTTGTGGCCGACGGAATGCTTGGCGTCATGATCGATGCGATCCGACTGATCATGCTGTACCGTCTTGTTGCGATCATGCTTGATCAGCAGATGGTGGTCCTTCTGGGCCTGGAAATTGACCAGCTCGGAGCCAGCCTTGTCCTCGAACATGAGTTCGTTGTAACCGCCCCCGCCCTTCGACGAGTTCGATTTCCAACCCGACTGCGTCGCGTTGCCGGGCAAGCCGTAAGGCGGCATCTCGGCGGCGTTGTAGACCCTGCCGGTGATGATCGGCAGGTCGGGGTCGCCCTCGATGAAATCGACGATGACCTCCTGGCCGATGCGCGGGATCTGGATGAAACCCCAGCCGCTGCCGGCCCACGTCTGCGACACTCGCACGAAACAGGAAGAATTCTGGTCCTTCTTGCCGAGCCGATCCCAGTGGAACTGCACCTTCACTCGGGCATACTTGTCGGTGAAGATCTCCTCCCCCGAGGGACCGACCACCGATGCCGTCTGCGGCCCGCGCATGATCGGCCGCGGGGTGATGCGCGGTGGCCGATAGGGTACTTTGGTTGGGGCCACCCCCAGCATGACCGTGAAGTTCTCGCTGTGAGCTTCGTTCTGTGTCCGATAGCCCGGATCGAACAGCCGGTATTCGGCACTGACAACCAGATATTCCTGGTTTTGGTCGCTGCGCGGAAAACTCTCCAGGTTGAACTTACAACCGGAGAAAAGGCCCCGCACGGTACCGACCGCCATTGTGCGCTGGTGCACCGCCTGGAGTTCCTCGCGCCGAATTCCCGCAATGGTATCGCCGCGCCCGACATCGAGGTGCGCGCCGGGCTGGCGGTAATTTTCGCCAGCCGCCTCCTTGTGACTAAACGGCTGCGCGGACTTCGCCATCAAATCGGCGCCGGGCTTCTCGAAATCATAATCCGTATGGGCATAGGTGCCGGGCCGTACCATGCTGCCGGGAATCCATTCGGTGATGTATTCGACATCGCGCCGCGAGGCCCGCCCCTCGAAATTGTAGAGCACCTTGTCGTAACCCGGCGCCGGCTTCAGCTTGCTCATCGCATCGCAGAGCACAAGCGTATGTTTGCCCTCGTCATGTTCGAAGAAATAGAAGATGCCCTCGTGCTCAAGCAGCCGCTGCACGAAATCCAGATCGCTTTCGTCGTACTGCACGCAGTATTCACGCGAGGGATAGGAACCCTGCAGCCGTTTCTCGAATTTCGCTATGCCGTATTTCGAGAAGATCTTCTCGACGATCTCCACCGCCGTCATGTTCTGGAAGATGCGGCAATCGGTGGTGTTGCCGAGGAACCAGAGCCATGGCCTGACCACGGCTTCATAGAAAGCCAGCCTGTCTTCAATGCGGGTCAGCCTGAACTCCGACACGAGGCCGCTGAACCAGCGCTTCGGGTCGGATTCCCCTTCGACCGAAACGATGCCGCCCAGCATCTTCAGCGGATCGACGTCACGGCTCTTGGAGACGAAACCAACGGTGTACGCGAAACAGCGACTGACCTCATCGCGACCGATGAGATGGGTGAAGGTCAACAGGTCGGCGCCGACCGGCGTCTGCACAACCGTGGCGCGTTCGTTTGGCATGGGACGTGCCCCTCCTGGACGCGACCGCCAGTGTGATGGATTGAAGTCCCCGTTCTGTTAACTGCGTCACGTTCGGGAATTTCGGAGCCACCTCACGGAACCCTCATGAACGTAGCACATGTTTGATGGAGGCTAAATGCCAGCTTGGCAAAACCACGTCCGTGCCGCCCATGTGAAACGCTCCTCTCCCGCTGCCCCTACAAGCTGCTACAATGGCCTGCATATCAGGTTCGCCGGCGGTTCCGGATGTTCATCTCGCTACAGATCAGCAATCTCGATGGGCTGCCAGGGGGCACCGTCACGCACTATGCCGCCCGCGATCGCAGCTTCGAGATCGGCCGGGAGACTTGCGACTGGACGTTGTCCGATCCCGACAAGTTCATCTCTGGCCGTCATTGTGAAGTGAATTTCCAAGCAGGTGCGTTCTGGCTCCACGATGTGTCGCGCAACGGAACCTTCGTCAATGGCTCCAGGCAGCGCATGACCACGCCGCATCGGCTGATCAACGGCGACAGGCTGCTGATCGGCCGCTATGTCATAACAGTTTCGATCGACGAAGAGCGCGCCGTCGCCGAAACCGGAACGACGCAACGCGAGCCGCCTTCAACGGGCCGTCCGGTAGAGCTTGATGTGCCGTTCCTCAAACCGGCAGAGCGACAGTCTGCTCCGGCAGCGCCGATATCGTCTTCATTGTTGCAGTCCGACGCGGCCGCACCGGCCAACAGGCCGGCGGGAACGATTGAAACCCTGCGAGACATCGCCATCGCGGCTGGCATTGCGCCAGATTTGCTGCAAGCGCGTGATCCCCATGAAGTCGCGACCGAGATCGGCGCGGTCCTGAGGATCTCGGTCGAGCAATTGTCGCTGCTGCTCAAGGCGCGCGCCGCCGCCAAGGTGCTCGCCAAAAGCCCAGACCGCACGATGATCAGTGCCGAGGACAACAACCCGTTGAAGTTCGTGCCGGGTACCGATGACATACTGGAAATCATGTTTGCCAGGCGCCGGGCCGGCTATCTCGATGCCAGGCATAGCGTCGAAGACGCATTCCGCGATCTGAAGACCCACGAAATTGCGACCTATGCCGCCATGCAGGCCGCACTTTCCAGGCTGCTCGATGATCTGTCGCCTGAGGCCATCGCCAGGAAACTGCCACCGTCATCCTTCTCGTCAAAGAAGAGCCAAGCCTGGGACGCGTTGGTCTCCACCTGGCGTGCCATGGAGGAGAAAAACGAAAACGGCATGCTGGATGTCTTTCTCGCCTATTTCGCCGAAGCGTATGCCAAGGTCGGCAAGCAGAAATAGTCAGGCGCTGGTGGGCAACGCAATTGTGCTGTCTGTGACGGGCCTCATAGAACAAGCAGCTTCTTCGACCATTCTGCTTTCTGATTTCAATCGGCCTCCTGTGCGACTAAAATGGTGCATGGGAGCTTGCCTTGCGGGAAACGCGGCGTGGCTTGGGGCGTGCAGCGATGTCATGTTTCAGCAAAAAGAGCTTTTCGATCCGCCCCAGGTTCCGGCACGGAACGTGTAAGGCAGGCCTCTTCAACACTGGCTGCATGTCGACCACGGATCTCCGATGAGCTCGACGGATGATCCCTCGGAGCCTCCTGACCGGACCATCATCCGTGCGCCACAGCTGAGGCCACGGCCATCATCAGCAGCAGCCGAAGATTCCAGTCCGCAAGTCGGGGGGCCAGTTCCTCTACCCGCCAGGGAATCGACGGTTTTCGATCCCGGCATCGACAGACAGATGCCGGCCGGATGGTCGTCCGGGACCATGGTCTTTCAGGGTTCGGGCCCTGGCGGGGCTGCCGAGCCATCGCCCGCATTGCAACAGGACACTCTTCTCGCTGCTGCAGGTGGCGTGAAATACGCAAGCGCGAACCCGATCCTTGCTGCCGCGGCTCCCTTGTTGATGCTGCTCAGCCAATTGCGGCTGATGCCGGTGAACCGGAAAGCATCATCGTTGGCGGAGTACATCACTGGCGCTGTCGAGACATTCGATCGTGCCGCGGCGAAAGCCGGCGTCGGCGAGGAAGACGCGCGGATCGCGAAATTTGCTCTTTGCGAAATCACCGATGATCTGGTCAGCAACCTGCCATGGCCAAAGGAACAGTCCTGGGACAACCATAGCCTGGTCGCGCAGTTCTTCCATACCCGTCCTACCGGCGCAGGCTTCTATGAAGCCCTGAACGAAATCCTCGCCAAACCCGAAGCGCACTTCGATCTGCTCGAATTGCTGCATGTCTGCCTTTCGCTGGGGTTCGAAGGCCAGTATCGGGGGTTGGCGAGTGAACGGGAGACCCTTGAGCGCATTCGGCGTGATGTCTACGACACACTTCGCTATCTCAAGGCGCGTGCCACCAACGACATTTCTCCCAACTGGCAGAGTATTGCGGCGACACAGCTGAAGCCGAAGGCCAGCCTCCCACTCTGGGCGATTGCGGCGGCAGCGGTTGCGCTGGTGACTGCGGTATTTTTCGGCTTGCGTGTCGTGATCACCGATGATGGTGACGCGACAGCCAGGGAATTGCTGGCGCTTAACCCGTCGAGCCCGATCACGATCGAACGAGCCAGTGTAGCGCCGGTTGTCGAAACCAAACACGCCGGCCCATCGCAGCCCGCCGTCGCTGTAACCGCCCAGATCGATCGTATCCGCGCAGCACTTGCCAAGGAGATCGCCGGCAACGGGCTGAGCGTCGTCACGAAAGGCGACTTCATTATTATCGAGGTCAACAACCAGCTTCTGTTCGGATCCGGCCGGGCGGAACTGAAGACGCAGTTCCAGCCGATCGCCGCGGACATAGCCGCGACGCTCGATGCCGAACCCGGGCCGATCAAGATCGTCGGCCACACCGACAATGTGAAGCCGAGGAAATCGAGCCCGTTCAAATCGAATTTCGACCTTTCCATCGCCAGGGCGAAAGCGGTCCAGTCGATGCTGGGCAAACTGTTGAAGGACGCATCGCGACTGAGCGTCGACGGCAAGGGCGAGGACGAACCGATCGCTGACAACGCGACGGCAGATGGCCGCGCCAGGAACCGCCGCATCGATGTGATGATCCAGAAGAAGGGGATCCAATGAGCAGGTGCGCCGGAGAACGCAGCTGATGCGCTGGATGCTGCGGATATTCAGTGTTCTCGCGCTCGTCGGCTTCTCGGCCGCCATCTGGTATGCCGGGCCGCTGGTCCGCTTCGCCGATAGCCACCCGCTCGGTTCCATGTGGCTAAGGGCAATGATCATCGCAATGACCATTGCTCTGCTCGCCCTGTTTTACAGCATCCATTTCTGGCGCAGGCGCAGGGCGCAAAAAGCACTCGAGAAAGCCATCACGCGCAACGACGAACAGAACGACGATGCGCTGGTGCTCGAAGCGGGCATGGAGGAAGCCATTGCAACGTTGAAGCGGACGACCGGCAGGCGCGATTTCCTCTATGACATCCCTTGGTACATCGTCATCGGTCCGCCCGGCGCGGGCAAGACAACGGCACTGGTCAATTCCGGGCTGAATTTTCCGCTGGCGGGCTCCGGAAATGCGCAGCCCGTAGCCGGTGTGGGTGGTACGCGATCCTGCGACTGGTGGTTCACCGACGAAGCGGTCCTGATGGATACTGCCGGTCGCTACACGACATTCGAATCCGACACGACACGGGACAAGGCGAGCTGGCTTGCCTTCCTCGGACTGCTGAAGAAATACCGTACCAGGCAACCGATCAACGGCGTGATCCTCGCCATCAGCCTCGCCGACCTCATCAGCCTCGACGACCGGCAGCTCGACACGCATGTCACCGAAATAAAGGGCCGCCTGCGCGAGTTGCACGAAACACTGAGGATCCAGTTTCCGGTCTATCTTCTTTTCACCAAGGCTGACCTGGTCTCGGGTTTCATGGACTATTTCGCCGGCTTCGACGAGCGGCGCAGGCGCAAGGTGTGGGGCGCCACGTTCCAGACTGCCGACCGCACAAGGAACATGGCCAGCCAGGCACCTGCTGAATTCGACGCGCTGGCCGAGCGTCTGGCGGAAGAGGTCGTCGACCGGCTTCAGGAAGAGACCGATCCGGTTGCGCGGATCGCCATTTTCGGTTTCCCGGCTCAATTCAGTGCACTCAGGAATCGGATAACCCATTTCATTGGCGGTCTGTTCGATGCCTCCCGGCCGCAGACGAATGTCAGTTTGCGCGGGCTCTATTTCTCGTCCGGCACTCAGGAGGGAACTCCCTTCGATCAGGTGTTGGGCGCGATCGGACGCAGTTTCGGCAGCAGGTCTCAGGCCTACCTTTCGGGCAGCGGAAAAAGCTTCTTCCTGCACGATCTGCTGACCAATGTGGTCTTCCCGGAATCGGGCTGGGTCTCCTTCGACAGGGCAGCCGAACGGCGCGCCAGGCTGGTCCGATTTGGCGGGCTGGCAGCGATCGCGCTGGCGGCTCTTGCAGCCCTTGGCGTTTTGGGCCTCAGCTTCTTGGCGAACAGGTCGCTGATCGTTTCAACCAGGCAGGCGATGGCGCAATATCAGGACAGTGCGGGCTCACTGCTCAAGAGCACGACCGTGACCGATGTCGACCTGGAAAACGTCATCGGACCACTCGACCAGTTGCGTAACCTGCCAGCCGGTTTTGAAAGCGGTGACCAGAGCAAGCCGATTGAGGAAACCTTCGGGCTCGGCCAGCGGGAGAGGTTATTGTCGGCCTCTGCGACAGCTTATCGGCAGACGCTTGAACGAACCTTCCGCTCCCGTCTTCTGGTTCAGGCGGAGCGGACGATCCAAGCGAGGATGGCCGACCCGGCTGCGCTTTACCAGCCGCTGAAGATCTACCTGATGCTGGGAGGTCAGGCACCGAAGGTCGATGACGATCTGATCGTCTCATGGATGAAGCAGGATTGGGAAGAAAACCGCTACCCTGGCGAGAACAACCGTGAAGGCCGCGCGCAGATCGAGAAACATCTGCGCGCCATGCTTGCGCTCGATGACGCGTACGATCCGGTCTTCGAACTCAACCAGCCCCTGGTCGAGGCTGCCCAACGCTCGTTGGGGCGCATGAGCCTGGCCGACCGCGCATCGGCGCTCATCAGGTCGGCGGTCTACGCAGCAAGGCTGAGGGACTTCTCCATCGCAACCAACGCCGGTCCGGAGGCCCGGCTCCTGTTCGAGCGCATGGACGGAAGCGACCTCGCCGATCTTCATGTTCCCGGTCTTTATACCCATGACGGGTTCAACCACTTCTTCCTGCCACAGCTTTCTCGCATCGCGCAGATGCTCGTCGACGAGCAATGGGTGCTCGGCGGGGGTGGCGAACAGGGCGGTATTGACCTGGACCTGCCAAAGCTCGGCCCCGAGCTTGTCGACCGCTACGGCAAGGAATTCGCCGCCGCCTGGAAAGGCGTACTCGACCAGCTGAAATTCAAGGCGATGCTGAAGGACAAGCCGCAATACATCGCCCTTTCTGCCGTTACTTCGCCAAGCTCACCGCTGGACCAGTTGTTTACGGCAATCGCGAACGAGACCGCGCTGACCAAAGGCGACACCGTCTCCGGGGACGAGACCGGCATTGCGCGAGAGGATCTGGCGGACATGGCCAAGGGCCTGGCCCGCATCGGCTTGCAGGTCGCCGGAGGCAAATCGCAAAGCCGCGCGGGCGCAAACTCGGCACTTGCACTAAATGCCGGCGCAAGCGTGGAGGCACAGTTCCGCTCTTTTCAGGCACTGATCAGCGGTGTTGCCGGCCGCCGGCCTCTCGACGCACTGATCCAGAACTTTCGCGATATTTTTCAGAGCCTGAAACTCTCGGCCGATGTTCCCTCACAGACCGAACGCGTCAACGCAAACCTGCAGCTACAGATCTCGACACTGCGTGCCAATGTCTCGCGCTTGCCCAAGCCGCTTGCGCGCATGGTGACTGCGGTGGCTGACGAGTTTGAAGGCGATGTCGCCGAAACCTCGATGACCAGCCTCAACCAGAACCTCGATCAGTCCGTCACGCGCGCCTGCGAGGCGGCGGTCAATGGTCACTATCCCTTCGCGGATGACGGCGCGGAAGATATCTCGATGACGGATTTCGCCAGACTGTTTGCCCCCGGCGGCCTGATGGATCGCTTCTTTGCCCAGAACCTTGCCCCGCTCATCGACATGACCGGTCAGGAGTGGACGTGGAAGCAGGACGTCCGTTCCAGCCGCGGCCTCGCGAAATCGACCTTGAAGGCATTCCAGTCCGCAGCGGAGATCCGCAGCGCCTTCTTTCCCTCCGGCGGCTCGGCGCCGTCGGTGAACATCACCTTCACGCCTTCTTCGCTCAACAGCGATGCCGACAGTGCGGTCCTGAATATCGACGGCCAGACCGTCGAGAGCAATCAGACCGGGAATGTGCCCAGCACGGTGACATGGCCTGATGGCACAGCCTCCGCGTCTGCGAGCCTCAGTCTCCAGCCGGAAATGCCTGGGCGCGAGTCCGTGCTCAAATTCGACGGACCATGGGCGTTGAAGCGGCTGCTCGACAGGGCAACCATCACGAACAACGGCGGCAACAGCGAAGTCCGCTTCGTCATCGGAGGACGCGACGTAGCTTACACGATCCAGGCAGGCTCCGGGACCAACCCCTTCCTGCTACCGGCCTTGTCTGGTTTCAGCTGTCCAAAGGCTTTTTGAGATGGTCCCACTCCTGTACAGCAGCTTCAGCCGTCATTTCGATACTCTAACGAACACGCTTGTGGCAAAATGGGCTGAGTACGCGACCCATCGTTCGTCACAGAGGACGCTCACGAAGCGCTTGGTGGCAATTTGAACACTGTCGCCCTTCCCGTCGAGAGCTTCGGTGTGAGCCACAAGGGCTGTGTTCGCGATCACAACGAAGACAACTACCTTGTCGAACCACAGACCGGCCTGTGGGTGGTGGCTGACGGGATGGGCGGCCATGAAGCCGGTGAACTCGCGTCCGCCAGCATCGTCGATCATCTGGCGACGATCGGTATTCCAAGTTCCGCGCCGGACCTTCGCGCCCGCTTCGAGGACCGGCTGAACCGTGCCAACGCCGAAATCCGTAACATATCGCGCACGCGTGGCATCACGATCGGCTCCACCTTTGCGGCTCTGCTTGCCATGGACGGTCGCTTCGCCTGCCTTTGGGCCGGCGACAGCCGTATCTATCTGGTTCGAAACGGCCTGATCAGCCAAGTCTCGAAAGATCACTCGGAAGTTCAGGAACTGCTCGACCGCGGCGTGATCACCGCAGAAGAAGCGCTTACCTGGCCTCGCCGCAACGTGATCACGCATGCGGTCGGCGTCAGCGACCAGCTCAGGATCGATTTCCAGCAAGGCGTATTGATGCCGGGCGATGTTTTTGTCCTGAGCACCGACGGACTGACCGCGCATGTCCGCGATGCGGAGATCGAAGCGGCTGTCAGCTCGGCTGCACCGCAGGCAGCATGCCGCAGTTTGCTGGAGACGGTGCTGGCGCGCGGCGGAAGCGACAATGTAACCATTGTACTCGTGAAGATGGGCGACGAGCGCAACGGGAGCTTCAATTCGGATCGGTCCGGAGCGGAAGGCCTCGCAAGATGAGCGACGACGACAAGACACGGATATCGACGAACGTCGCCTATGCGGGTGTGGGCACACAACTCAGCGCCATCTACGAACTCGACGAGAGGATCGCGTCTGGCGGTATGGGCGAGGTCTATCGCGGACACAACATCCAGACCGGCGATCATGTCGCAATCAAGATCGTGCTGCCCGAATTCGCCCGCGACCAGACCATCCTTTCCCTGTTCCGCAAGGAAGCGTCGATCCTCAATCACCTGTCGCATGACGCTGTCGTGCGCTACCACGTCTTCACCATCGACCCGGGGATCGGCCGGCCCTATCTCGCCATGGAGTTCGTGGACGGCCAGTCCCTGTTCGACATCATCCGGCTCGGTGCCATGCCGCCGCAAGAAGTACGCCGGCTTTGCCATCGCCTCGCCTCGGGGCTTAGCGCCGTGCATCAGGCCGGCGCAATCCATCGCGATCTGTCTCCCGACAACATCATCCTGCCGGGCGGCCGGGTCGATCGCGCCAAGATCATCGATTTCGGCATAGCACGCTCAGCGACCGTCGGAGGAGAGACCCTGATCGGCGGAAAATTTGCCGGGAAATACAACTATGTTTCGCCAGAACAGCTTGGCCTCTTTGGCGGCGAAGTCAGCGAACAATCCGATATCTACAGCCTCGGCCTGGTGCTGGCCGCAGCGTTGCGCGGAAAGCCGCTGGATATGAGCGGTTCGCAATATGAGGTCATCGAAAAACGCCGAACCGTGCCAGACCTGTCGGACATCGACCCTGATTTCCGCGATCTGCTCGAAGCGATGTTGCAACCGGATCCACATGACCGGCCAGCCAGCATGGCAGAAATCGCCAGGGCGACACGCGACGAGGACCTTGATACGACATCGCCACCGGCATTGTTCGGTGCGCGCGAGCGCTCGGGTTTGCCGCCCGCCAGCCGGACAAGCCCTCCCGATACCCAACAGGCTCCGCCGCCCTCTTCTGCCGAACAGCGCTTCGTCCAGCATGTGCGACCGGCGCATCTGTCGGAACCGGGAGCAGCGTCGGCGCCTGTTGCCGCCAGCCCGTCGACGTTGACCGCGCAGCCAAATTCCGCTCGGATGCCGATGATCGCGGGTGGCGCGATAGTATTGGCGCTCTTCGCTGCTATGGGTCTTTATTTCAGTGGTGCCCTGGCACCCTCACCGACCTCCGGTAAGGTCGCCGACAACAACCCGACAAAAGAGCCTGCCCAAATTCCAACAGGGGATTCGAAAACCGCCGAAGCCCAGAAACTGGAACAACCGGCCAAGCCGCCTGCCACCAAGGCACCCGAAACCAACCAGACGGGAACTGATACCGGGCCGGTGTCAGATACGAAACCGATAGCGACCAAACCCGACATACCGGATAGCGACGACAATCCCCCAAAACTGCCGAAGGCGAATACGCCATCCTCTCCCACTGCTGAAAGCCATAAACCCGTAGAACCGGAAACACCGAGCGGGCCAACAAAACCGCAGCCACCAGCCACCAAGCCGCAGGAAAACAACGACGTCGTGGTCAATCTGCCCAAGCCGGACATTCCGTCGACAAACAAGGTCGACGAAATGGCTCAGCGCACTTCCTGGGTGCGTGACTTTTCCGGTGGCGACTGTTTCTACGCGTCGCTGACATCGGCAACAGATGGTGCGGCAGCCATAGAAGGTTTCGGCACGGCCGTGCAGCCTTTCGAGCGAATGCTCGCTGATTTCCAGTCGAGGTTCCATCTCGAGCCGGAGATCAGCGTTCGGCTCATCGCCCCGCCGCAATGCGAGGTAACCCGCTTCCTGCGGTTTTTCGACCGCAACAGTGCCGAACGGCCACAGCTTGTGCTGGACAGGACATCGGTGCCGGACGGCTCACCGATCAGTGGCTCACTGATTACAGGTGGTGGGCTTGTCTCGAACGTCATGCTGATCGACCACAAGGGCATTGCCTTCAACCTCGACGACCGCATGGTCACACAGACCGACAAGGCGGCATTCAGCATCCCGATCGGTCTTGGTGCCAGCGACAAGGCCGCCGGCAAGGCCGTGCCACAGATCATGCTGGTGATCACCGGGCCTCGGGACGTCCAGGCTGCGGTATTCTCGAGACCGACGCCAGCCTCCGAACTCCTGCCCAGGATTCTCAAGGAGATCGGGGCGGACGGTGCACAGTTTTCCGCCACAGCCAGATATTTCCGACTTGGCGGATAGATATGGATGCCGATGGATTTCCGCTGCCCGCGCCTGTTTTGGTCACTGTCACGCGAGCGGCGTGGCTGGTTTCGAATATGGCCTGAATTCTCCAGCCGTATGACGGCCGCTACGCTGTTCGCGGCAACGCTGCTCTCGATCCTGCCGATCGACACGGCTCGCGCAGAATTCACGGTCTGCAACCAGACGCTTGATGTCGTCAATCTGGCTGTCGGACAGAAGATCGACGACGCCGACCAGACCGATGGATGGTGGACCATCGGCGCCAACCAGTGCGTGAACGTCATCCGCGAGGAATTGGCCAACCGCTACATCTACCTCTATGCGACAGATGTTTTCGGTCACGCGATCCTCAACGGATCGGTCGAAATGTGCGTCGACCGACGCCGCTTCTCGATACGTGGCATCGAGGAGTGCTGGCAGCGTGGCCATATCGCGGCGCGTTTCGTCGAGGTCGACACGCTTGAGCAGGTACGCTGGACGTATTTCCTGACTGGAAACAGCCCGTGACGCACAGCATCGACACGAGCTTCAAACAAAAGAAGCAGGCGCGCCGGAACGAGCGCCGGCGCAAACTCTGGCGCAGGACCCTTGCCGGCTTCGCCACGCTCGTGATCGTCGCAGTCGCCACCGGCTTTTATCTCACCAGGGATTATTGGTCTTTCGGGGACGAGGACGAGGAACTTCATCCCGTTGAAGACATGGAAGACGTACCGCCCGATGCCCGCGTCTATGTGCCGGCGATCATCGACCTCGCTGGCGATCCGATGTGGATCACGCTTGCTCCTGACGCCGATACAGCAACGAAAAGCAGAGCGATCGCGCGCCCGGCCGAACTCGACAGTTCAGGCGCCTCGCCGCAGATCGAAATCCTCTCTGACGTGATGCTGAGTGCCAGCGAGAAATTCATGACGACGATCCCGTCGACACAGGAGGATTTTGCATTCTTCCAGGCGCAGAGGCAGGCGGCACCAAGATCTCCGACGACCGAGGCAAGCGATCCGCAACCGGCTTCGCCGCCGCAGGTCGGGGTGCCCAGCGATCAGCAAGGCGATCTGGAAAACGATCTCCAGCCTGCGCCGGATGGAGGTGCACCCTCGGCCCCCAAGGCGGACGTGGACGACCCCGAGGCTGGCTGGGGCGAGACCATCGACCAGGGCGAAGCAGCCCTTCCCGCGTTCAAGAAAACCGCGATCGACAACACCACCACCGTTGCGGCAGTCACCAGTGAGCATCAGCGCTTCGAGGCAACTGAGGACACTTTCGTGAAGATCTTCAACGCCCGTAGCCTGGATAGCGTAGCGCTCGACGCGCATTTCTCCGCCGAGGACGCGAGGCTGGCAGGCGAGGCATTGAAGACGCTTTTCAAGCGCGACGGACTGGAGTCCGGCTTTGTCGTCGCCTTGCGCGGGTTCCGGCCGAACCGCGAGACGACCACCATGTCGCTCATGCAGGTTTCGGTCTACGCCAGGAATGTCTATGTCGGCACTTTGACCCGCAATGCGTCAGGCGCCTTCGTGTCGGGCGTCGATCCATGGGTCAGCCAGGACCTCTTCAACTATTCCGGCACATCCGACCAAGGGGGACCCAAGCGACAATATCGCCTGCTCGATGCGATCTATTCGACGGCGGCACGTAACAAGGTCCCAACAAGCATTATCGGCGAGGCTATCATGTATCTGTCGCGCGGACAGGATCTGGATGCTTTTGCCAGCGAGGACCAGCGTCTGGTGCTGATCTACTCGCAAACGCCGCGCGGCAAGGACGAGATGTCGGGAAAGGTTCTCTATGTCGGCGTCTCGGGTGCAGCCAAGAGCCTCGACTGTTTCGTCTTCCAGCAGAACGACGGCCAATACGCATGCGTCACCGGCAACGACGAAATTCGCTCCCTCACCTTGGTCAACGGCATGGTCACTCCGGTGAGCGGGGTCATGACCTCGACTTTCGGGCCGCGCAAGCATCCGATCCTCGGGACGGTTCGGATACACAAAGGCACCGACTGGGCTGCTCCGGTCGGCACCCCCATCGTGGCCGCTTTCGACGGCGAGATCACCTTCCAGGGTGATGGTGGCGGCTACGGCAATCTGGTGAAAATCGCGCATGCCAACGGACGCGAGACGCGTTACGCCCACATGCAGAAATTCGCCATAGCAAGTGGCATTGGCACCAAGGTGAAGGCCGGCGACGTCATCGGCTACGTCGGAACCACCGGGCTCTCGACCGGCCCCCATCTTCATTTCGAGCTCTACCAGAACGGCGAGGCGATCGATTCCCTGGGAACCGTCACCACGGTCGCCACGAGCAGTTTCGGCAGTTCATCCGACGTGGCTGTCGAGACCCTCACCGAACGGATCGTCCATGTCGAAAGCGGTGGTAGCGCTCATGCCAAGAATCCGAACTCGTCCGCAACCGGCGCCGGCCAATTCATCACCAAGACCTGGATCCGGATGATGAACACCTATCGCCCCGATCTTGCCAGAACGCTGTCGACCGCAGACCTGCTCGCGCTTCGTTACGACGCCACGCTTTCGCGCGAGATGGTGCGCAACCTGGCGCGCGAAGGCGAAGCATATCTGCGCGGGCGCGGCCACCAGATCACCGCCGGACGCCTCTATCTCTGCCATTTCCTCGGTATGGAGGGCGCGCATCAGGTATTGGCGGCGGCGGGCTCGTCGCAGCTGAGCGCAGTGTTGGGATCGGCCGTAATCCAGGCCAATCCGTTTCTCACCGGAAAAACCGCCGGCTACGTCATCGATTGGGCCGAGCGCAAGATGGGACAGAAGGTGACGCGCGTGGCGGCCGATCAGAACCAACCAACGACAACGCAAATTCGGCAGACATCGCCGGAATTTGAAAAGTACAAGCAGGCGATAACGGCATTGCTCGGCTCAATCGAAAATCCGCTTGAACCAGGTTAGCCGAAGCCCGCTTCGCAATATCCGAACCACCGCCAGGTCGATTGGTTTTTAGGCCGGCTGATGGTATGCTACGCGCTCTTTGCAGAGGCTTATCAGGCGCCCTGTGAACCGCATATGTGACCGGGATCACATACGCCGAGAGCCATTTTTGGCAGAAGCGACTTTGTCGCTCACCGGTTGAGCATGCACAGACATCAATGATGCGCCCCCGACGGGGTGGAGGGCTGATCCATGAAAGCGTTCGCCGTCCTGTTGATTGGACTAATTCTTGTCGCCCTGACCGCCTTCGGCGTCCAGGCTGCCAAATCCGATACCAAGCGTGTCGCGCTTGTCATCGGCAACAGCAAATACGTCAATGCCGTCGCCTTGCCCAATCCGGCCAATGATGCCCGCCTCATCGCATCCACGCTGCGCAACGCCGGCTTCGAGGTCATCGAGGGTGTCGACCAGGACAATGCCGGCATGCATGGTCTGATCGGCAAATTCACCGAGGAATCCTACAACGCGGATCTTGCGATCATCTTCTATGCCGGCCATGGCATGCAGGTTGACGGCAAGAATTATCTCATCCCGGTCGATGCCGAGCTGACGTCGCCGGCCTATCTCAAGACCCGCACAGTTCAGATCGATGAATTCATGGCAGCGTTGCCGGCCGATCCGGCCGTCGGCATCATCATCCTCGATGCCTGCCGCGACAACCCGATGGCACGCACGCTGGCCGCTGCACTGCCGAAGAGCCGCTCGCTGGGAGCCGGCCTTGCTCCGGTTGATGCAAAAGTCGACGGCGTTGGCACTGGCGGCGTGCTGATCGCCTATGCAACGGATCCCGGTGCCATCGCCTACGACGGCAACGGTGTCGACAGCCCCTATTCACTGGCGCTCGCCAAGCATCTCACCCAGCCCGGCGTCGAAATTCAGAGCGCACTGACGCGCGTCCGCGGCGAGGTTACGGAAGCCACGCAAGGTCGACAGCGGCCATGGCACAATGCTTCCCTGGGGCGCGAGGTTTTCCTGGGCAAGCCTGCAGCGCAGGCGGCCGCATTGATCACCACGCCCGCTGATGCAGCCAAAACGACAGCAGACCAGAGTCAGGCGGTCAGCGGCCCATCATCCTGGGAGATCGAGCAGCGGCTTTGGGATGAAGCATCGAAAAGGAATGCCGTCCCCTTCTACGAGGCCTATCTCGAGCAGTTCCCGAACGGTCGCTTCGCTACGGTGGCGAAGCTCAACATCGATCAGTTGAAGGACCCGAAGGCCGGCAAGCAGGTTGCCTCGCTCGACACGAACGGAGCAGCCGCCAATCCAGGTTCCGCCGTGCGCACCACGGTCGGTGTCACCGATGAAATGAAGCAGACGCCCGGCACGGAGCTGACTGAAAATGCGATCGGGCTCGACCGCAACGGCCGCATCGACCTGCAATTGCGCATCGAGGCGTTGGGCAACGAGCTTGGCTATGTCGACGGCAATCTTGGTCCGAAGACACGGCAGGCCATCGGTGTCTGGCAGGGCAAGAACGGACTGCCGCAAACCACATATCTGACGCGCGAGCAGCTGACGTTCCTGGCGATCCAGACTGACCCGATATTGGATACGATACGTACCAAGAAAGCCGCCAGCCGCGTCGACATGACACCGTCCAGGAAACAGACAGTGCAGAAGACCCGCACGCTCAAACCAGTGGTGCAGCAGAAACCGCGCAAGAAGCAGCAAGTCGTCCAACGCAAGCGCAACAGCGATATCGAGATGCGTGACGGGCCGCCCCCGAGAGACGATGGTGACTTCCTGACCAAAGCGCTGATCTTCGGCACCGGCATTGCGGTGGGCGGTGCACTCAAGAATTGATCCGGGATGATCGAGGGAGACTTGCCTACGGCAAGGCTCCCTCACCTCTTTTCGCTGACAACCAAGGGCTGGCCCCGGTCGCTTTACTCGGTCCTGATCCGCATTTCGACACGGCGATTGATCGGATCGTAGGGATCGACGACGCGTGGGTGCGACTTGCCCAGGCCGACGGCCCGGAGCCGGGCCGGTTCGATGCCGTTCGCCGTCAGGAAGGCCGCCACGGACTGAGCCCTTCGCTGCGAGAGGTTCTGATTGTAGCTGTCAGACCCGGTCGCATCGGTATGACCTTCGACCACAAAGCTGAAAGTGCTCAGCCGTTTGTCCTCCAGCGCCTTGGCGAACTCGTCGAGTTCACTGCGAGCAGTCTGGTCGAGTTGAGCTGAATCCAGGGCGAAGTTGATCATCATATCGAGGCCGGTCTTTTGCGGCGGTTTCCCGCTTTTATCAGCCTTGCCCTTGCACTCTTCCTCGGTCCCGACACAGATTCCCCGCGACTTACCAAGGCTGCCCTGGTCGGTGAAGAACTTCACGATGTCTTCTGATTTCTGCAGCGGATCGGCGGAAACATGCGTGGAAAAAAGAAAGGCCGCCAATACCGAGGCTAAGCTGCCCCAACGCATAACCGTCTCTCCTTTTGAGCGGATTTTGCTGGTGCAGACCATATCAAATTGGACAGCAATTGTCTGTGAACAAACTCACGCTGCCGAAAGCCGCCGCCTGCTAAAGCTGAGACTTGACCCGCGCTCGACCGCGGGCTTGAGTGCGATGCTGCTCCTGTTCGGGTGTTACAGCCATGGCCAATGAACTTGGGTATAGATCAGCAAGGGATCTTTTCCTCGCGTGTCCCGCCATCGCCAGGGACATGAAAGCGCCGGCCACCGATCGGCCTCCGCTCGAGTTTTGCCGGGCCTTGCTCGCAGGGCGCGTGCCAGAAGAAGCAATCACCTTCTGTGCCTATCTCCTGCCCGAACGGGCGGCCGTCTGGTGGGGTCATGAATGTCTGCGCAACCTGGCGGAACTCCTTGCCGGTGTGGATCTGCAATTGCTGGCGATTGTTCACGACTGGGTTGCTGAGCCGGACAACCCGCGTCACCGAACAGCCTTGTGCAGCGTCATCGATGTGTCGCCAGTCACTCCGGCTGCCTGGATTGTTCTTGCCGCGGCATGGCGCGACCCGGCCTTCAACATGGCCTCGACCGGATATCCGGCCGCCCATGCCGTCAACGCCGGCATTTTGACGGGGCTCGCGAGCGTCTCACTGGCGGATCGCTTTGCCGTACTTTCGGCCTTTGTCGAAATGGGCATCCAGATCGTGGAGATGGAAGCGCAACGCCAATCAGCCGACGCCTCCAGGTTCACCGATTTCTCGAGGCGAGGCCCTTCAGCCTAGATCCAGTATCACTGGCAGCCGCTTTGCGCCCATTTGGCCAGCGCTACCTTGAAGCGCGTTCCCAAGGGATGCTGCAAGCGCATGACGGACACGTCGTTAGTGGCGAAATTCTTCGCCTGTTCGCAAAGCCGCGCCTCATTCCATTGATGGCAGCCGTCACAGTGCTTGCCTTGCCACATCGACTTGTCGAGGCCTTCCACCGGACTGAAGAGCGGCTCGCTCTTGATCAACTGGGCAATGCTTTTGCCATCGATTGCAGGATCACCGAATTTGATCGGGCGATCGAAGAAGATCGGCTCATCCGTTGCCAGTTTCGGAATTTTCTGACGCAGGACGTCGAGCGCAAGCTGGTCGCCATTCTGACCAGCCGCCACGCCAGTATTGCGTGTCCCAGAGTCAGCCTCCTCTTGCGGTGGACGCGCCTCCCCGACAATCAGCGGTGCATTGAGATCGACCTTGTGCAGCACGACCTCGGTGGTCAGCGAGACATTGATCCAGGGCCGCTGCTTGCCGTTGGTCGCCTTGAAGACGTCACTGGTCACCCGGTTCACGGCTTCGGTGATGGAAATGTTGGTTTCGCCGATATGTTGCAACAGCGCCTTGGTGAAAGGCGAGTGATCCCCCGATCCATCATAGGTCAGCTGATTTGGACTGGCAGCGAAGGCAACCAGCGTGCCGGCGCCACCATTCTCGATCGGAATCTCGGCAAGACCGCTGCTTGCACCTTTGACACCGGCAGTCTTCGTCAGAACCTGCGCCAGCGGATTGTCCCGGCAGGCGTCCAGGAACACCAGCCTTATGCTGGTTTCACGCGACATCTGGCGCAGGACGAAATCGACCGATACCGCCTCGAAGTCGAGTGACGTCTCATCCTCGAGCGCAGCATCGATCGGAAGCAGGTAATTCTTGCCCGATACCTGCAGGCCGTGGCCAGCGTAGAAGAAAAGCGCGACGTCGGCACCACGCACCTGCTTTGCAAACTGGGCGACCGTGGTCTGCGTCTGCTGCTTTGTGAGGTCAAAGCCGGAAACCACCTCGAAGCCAAGGGCCTGCAGCCGCTCGGCCATGGCCTCGGCATCGCGCACGGGATTGGGAAGCGCCGCCGCATGCTGATATTGGGAATTGCCGAGCACCAGCGCGACCCGGCGTTCGGCGCTGGCGGCCGTCATGCCCAGGAGCAGGACCAGCATCATCAGAGCAATTCCAGCAAAAATGTGCAGCGATTTTGCGCCAGAAATCGTGTAAAAACAACCATTTGGAGCATTTCCATGTTTCCGCGAAAAGCGGAAACGCTCTAGTCCGGTGACATGAACCATGCCACCGTATAAGGCGTTCGCACCGAAACCCACGACGGCCTCAGTTGGCTAGCTTGCTGGTGGAGAATTCGATCCGCCGGTTGAGCGCCTTATTCTTGGGCGTATCGTTGGCGACAACAGGCCGTTCCTCGCCATAGCCGGCGGCGCTGATCTGGTTGCGCGGCACGCCGTCGACAACCAAAGCATCTGCCACCGCCTGGGCTCGCCGCTCCGACAGCAGTTTATTTGCCTCCGGCGATCCGTCGGAATCGGTGTAGCCGGACACCTCGACCTTGAGTGTCGGGCATTTTCCAACAACACCTTCGACCTCCGTCAGCAGCGGACGGCTTTTGGCATCGAGCCTGGCGCTCGCCGGGCGGAAATAGATGGCTCCGGTGCGCGAGAGCACGGCAAATCTGTTGAGGCATTCCTCATCGCTGAAATTGGCTTTCGCGGCATCGGTGGCAACGGGACCAACCGCGCCTGCAGCGACCGTCTGGATCACGGCCGGCTTGCTGCCGTCGACGGCAAAGACGAAATCAAAAGAAACAGACGCGGTCGGCACAATGTTGGTCACATTGGCTGCCTGTTGCAGCTTTTCGACGTTCGGCAAAAGGCCAAAATCCTCGACGCGAACCGCGACCGGTGCCTCGGAGGCGACAGAGACCTGGGTGTCGCTGATCATGGTGACGACAACGCTCGCCTCCAGATCCTTGTCGACACCATGCAGGTTGAGGCGGAACGGCAAGATGGTCTTCACCCGGCGCTTGCTTGCAAGATCGGCGAATGCCGCAGGATTCACCTTCGCTGTCACTTCCGCCGTCGGGAAGGTGAATGTCTCGAAGAACAGAAAGCGCATGCGAACGTTGCGAAGGTCGACGCCGGTGTCGACCGAATTGAGGTCAAAGCTGATCTTGGCGTCACCAGTCGAACTCAGCGTGCCGGTGATGTTCCTGATCTTGTTGGTCTCGACGATGGTGTTCTTCTTGACCGACTGATAGGTGAGCACGGAAGCGGACGGATCGAGCGTCCAGTTCGGCGCGGCGCTCGCGGCCTGCGATCCGCAGACCAGCAAGCCAAGGAGCGTGATGGCGATCAGGCCAAGAGCTTGCGGCGCGGCCTTCGCCTGCCGCCCGAATGCAACGACTTCAAACATGGAACGCCCCTGCCAGGACAACCAGTTCTCGTAAGCCGCAGCATAAAGCACTTGTGGTCGTTTGGCGAGCAAATCCAGCAATCGGCGACCTTCGACGGCAGGGGCAACCGCACGACCAGCGCAGGCGTCTGGCGTTGCAAAGTTCTGCGGGGGTCGGGGCGCCGACACGCTTGCAGTTTCGCGGCATGGCAAATCCTTGGCTGCTCTATCATTCGATCGGCAGCAGGAACGCAGCTTGCGACGCGGAGGTCTGTTAGGAACCTCACATTTGCCCCACAGAGGGCTTAACCCGATCGGGGCATGTCACACCGAAACCCTGGTCGCGCAATGTGCCACAGGGGGCGCCCGACCGCCGCTCCCGAAGCACAAGATGCCCAAGCTGCGACACAAAGGCCTTCTGCGATAATGATCGCGTCGGGTGCGGAGACATGGCTCCGCACCCGGTTGCGGAACACCTTAGCGCGTGGCGCCGTTGCGCTTGATGAAGTCGAGCACGACCCGGTTGAAGATGTCCGGGCGCTCCCAATAGGCAGAATGCCCGCATTCCGGAACAACGAACTTTTCCGCGCCGGGAATGTGGCTGTGCTGGATACGCAGCATCGACGGCGGCGTGTAGAGGTCGGCATCACCGGTCAGGACCAGCACCGGCAGCTTCCAGGCAGCGAGGTGATCCCAGACGACCTTGTTGACGTAGTCCTGACCCTTCATCTTGCCGATCTTGGCCTTGTGCTCCAGCTGGAGCCATGCCGCATGGCCCTGCGGGTCAAGATGGCGATAGGACGGGCTGAGCTCCTTGAAATCGCCGGCCAGGTCGTCGAACCCTTCCGGGTAGATCAGCTTGTAGATGGCGCGATAGTCCTCATTGGTGACACCGACAATGGTGTTGGCGAGCACCAGCGACTGGACCCGGTTCTCATGCGAAACGGTGAAGTCGGTGGCGACCATACCACCGGCAGCGGTGCCGACGAGGTGGACCTTCTTAAGGCCGAGATGATCGATCAGCTTGAGCAGGTCTTCCGCGCCGGTGCCGGGCTTTTCCGGATCGCCCAGTTTCGAATTCAGCCTGCCGCGGCGGGAATAGCCGATCACGCGGTAGCCGGCATCCGCAAACACCGGTTGCTGGTAGCCCCAGACAGCACCGCTGCCAGTACCGGCGTGCAGGAGAACGATCGCCTCGCCATCGCCACCCGTGTCGAAATACCAGATCGAATGGCCGTCGCCGACATCGAGCAGGCCTTCCTTCTGCGCCTTCTGCTTCGGCAAGGGTGTCGGCACGACACCCGGGTCTTCCTTGGTCTCGTTTGCGGCAACGGCAGCAAATGGCTGCATGGCCACTGCCGATGCGACCGCGCCCAACAGGGCCACCTTGAAAGCGGTTCGGCGGCTGAGTGTGCCCCCGGAATTGTCAGACTGCATTTATCCCTCCTCTGAACGTGCCCATCCGTGGCGGCGCTTCAATCCGCTTCGCTGGCTCGGGCTTCTTCTTGAACGGCACGATGGTCGAAAGATTGGGCTGGATCGTCAAACAACTAATTCGCAAGGCCGTGTGACGAAACCTGCTGATGGCAAGCCGGCTACCAAGAGCGCGCGGCCAGCAGCCATGAGATCATGGCTGCGCCGACACCGATCGCCCCCAGCACAAACAGGGTCACAGGCATGGTCACGGCATCCGCCATGCCGCCGAAGGCAAGCGCGCCCAGCGCATTGCCGCCAATGCTGGCGAAAAGCCAAAGCCCGATGGTGGTGCCGCGATAGGCGTCCGGCGTCTCGATCTGCATCACCGACTGCGCCGCAATCGCGGTGAAGGTGCCCGACGCTCCCATCAGGGCGGCCAGGGCCAGGGCAAGAAACCAGTTCTGGACCAGTCCCATGATGACCACCGCCGCGGTACCGGCTGCCATCCAGATGTAGCTGCGCTGCAGTTCTTCCAGATGCTGCGTCGTGCGCTTGCGCAGCGTGATCGAAATCCCGGCGAGGAGTGCGCCGGTGCCAACGGCGGAGAGCATTTGTCCCAATCCGCTTGCACCGCGTTTGTACATGCCGTCGGCAACTGCCGGCAGCACCTCCAGCAGGCCGCGCGGCACCAGCGCGGTGATGGTGGTGATCGTCATCGCCTGGATCAGCCAGGTGTTCGCCCAGATATGGCGTGACGCCTCGATCAACTGGCTGGCGACCCCCTCCCGAGGCCCGGCATCGCCCTCCCGTGTCCTCGGTTGAAGAAAGGCCAAGGCCCCCAGCATCGGCAAGGTCATCAGAATCGCCGCGGCGATCGTCCCGCCCGGATCGGTTTTCTCCAGCAGCAGGCCGCCGACCGCCGGGCCGATCAGGCGCGCGGCGTTGAAGTTGATAGAGATCAGCGTGATGGCATTGGCCAGCGCCTCCCGCGAAACGATCAAGGGCACAAGGGTCAAACGGATCGGCGTGTTGGCGCTCGAGGTGATGCCGAACAGGAGCGCAAGGATGCTTAATATCCAGATGTCGAGCACGCCGAGCATGAACAGAACACCGAGCGCCAGCATGAGGATGCCAAGCAGAGCCTGGGTCGTCAGTGCGCCGCGTTTGATGTCGACGCGATCGGCCAGGACGCCGAAGAACGGGCCGGCAAAAAGTGTCGGCGCGAACAGCAGGAAAGAGACGATACCGACCCAGGCGGCGGATTGGGTCAGTGTCCAGCTGAACCAGCCAATGACCACCCGGTTGACCCAGATGCCGGTGACGGAGACGAAATTCGCCGCGAGGTAGAGGCGAAAGCTGGTGCTGTTGAGTGCGTTCAGATGCATGACAGGTACTGGAGCCGGCGACGGAAACGGCGGGCTGCCGGTTCACGGAATGCCCGATGAAACCGGGCCGACCCTTGCCAGGACACTTGGCAAGCGCCCTGGCATGAGATCCGGAGAAACTAGGCGGCTTCGTAGCCTGCGATGCCCTTGATCTCGAGGAAGTCCTCGAGACCGTATTCGGCATATTCACGACCATTGCCGGACTGCTTGTAGCCACCGAACGGCATCGCCGCGTCCCAGGCCGGATAGTTGATATGGACGTTGCCGGTACGCATGCGGGCCGCGACCTTGCGGGCGTTCTCGATGTTCTTCGACTGGATATAGGACGCGAGCCCGTAGACCGTGTCGTTGGCCAGCTCGACCGCGTGGTCGACGTTGTCGTAAGGCAGGATCGACAGCACCGGCCCGAAGATTTCCTCACGCGATATACGCATCTCGGGTGTGACATCGGCGAAGACGGTCGGCCTGATGAAGTAACCGCGGTTCAGGCCCGCTGGGCGCCCCGGACCTCCGGTCAGAAGCGTTGCACCCTCATCGATACCGCTCTGGATCAGATCCTGGATCTTGTCGAACTGAATCTGGCTGACCACCGGCCCGAGATCGATGTCGGGCGCATTGGCCGGGCCGACCACAAACTTCTCGGCAGCAGCCTTGGCGATGGAAGCGACCTCGTCATGCCGTTCGCGCGGCACGAACATGCGCGTCGGCGCATTGCAGGACTGGCCACTGTTGCCGAAGCAACCGGCGACCCCCTTCTCGACGGCAATCGAAAAATCGACATCGGGCAGCAGGATGTTTGCCGACTTGCCGCCAAGCTCCTGACTGACACGCTTGACCGTATCCGCCGCGGCCTTCGCTACCAGAATGCCCGCACGGGTCGATCCAGTGAAGGACATCATGTCGACGTCGGGATGGTTGGCCAGCGCCTGGCCGACTGTGGGACCATCACCGTTGACTAGGTTGAACACGCCCCTGGGTACGCCAGCCTCGTCGAGGATCTCGGCAAAGATGATGGCATCCAGCGGCGCAACTTCGCTCGGCTTCAGCACCATGGTGCATCCGACCGCCAGCGCCGGCCCGACCTTGCAGGTGATCTGGTTCAGCGGCCAGTTCCAGGGCGTGATGAGCCCGGCGACACCGATCGGCTCACGGACCACCATCTGCCGGCCCTTGGCCTGCCGGAACGGATAGTCGCGCAGCACCTCCGCCGTCTTCTTCAAATGCGCCAGGCCGATGCCGACCTGCCATTCCAGCGAGAACTCGCTGGGAGCGCCCATTTCGCGCGACACGACGAGCGCGAGATTCCGGCTGCGTTTCTTGTAGACGTCGATGACGCGGTTCAGGAGATCGAGCCGCTCGGCCACGCTTGTGAAACCGTAACTCGCAAAGGCCTTCCTGGCGGCTGCGACAGCCTTGTCGACATCTGCTTTCGAGCCCAGAGAGATCTGCGCGAACGCTTCCTCGGTGGATGGATCGATGACGTCCAGCCGCCTCGGCTCGATGGGATCGACCCAGGCGCCGTCGATGTAGAATTGCAGATCGTGAGACATGGTTTCCTCCAGTGCTCGCTTTCGCCCTCAGCCGGAGCCGTCCGGCCAGGCTTGGGGCTGGGTTATGCCCGCCCGGTGATTTCGAAACGGCCAACCGCGCTGGCCGTCATGGACACGCGACCGGACGGCCCCTCGATCCAGAGACTGTCGCGTTCCTTGCCGGCACCGGCGCGCGCCGTGAGTTTGTGGCCAGCGATAGCGGGCGAGACGCCGCGATATACGAAGCGGCGCGGCACGCCCGCATCCTCGGTTGCCAGATTGAGCAGCAGTGTCGCCTGGATCGGCGCATGTACGACCAGACCCTCGTAACCCTCGGTTTCGACAGCATAAGGCAGGTCGTAGTGGACACGATGCCCGTTGAAGCTGATGGCGGAGTATCGAAACAGAAAGGTCGGCGACGTCGCCACCGACCAATCGCGGCTGGAGCGCCGAAGCGTTTCGGCGTCGTCGCGCGCCAGTCGCTCTGTTGCGCGGAAAGGCAGCCTGGCCGCCTCCCGATAGACGATGTCGTGGCGCTCCCGCACGGCCACGCCACGCTCGGTCACATAGTCGCGCTCGACACCGACGAACCACAATTCGCCCGAACGCCCATCCTTGCGCGCAATGTCCGCAATGGTTGAAACGCGCCGCACCCGGTCGCCGAGGCGCAGCGGATCGATGGTTTCGACCCAGCCGCCCGCCCACATGCGGCGTGGCGCCGGCACCGGCGGCAGTTCGCGGTTCTTCATCGGATGACCGTCGGGTCCGAGCTCTCCCATCCGGGCAATCGACGGCGCCAGGCACCAGTGGATGCCGAGTGGGGCAACACCGGTAGGCACGACAGCCAGGTGGGGGTCGAACACGGCACGGAAGCTGTCAACGAGCCGTTCCGTTACGACGTCCTCCTCCTCGCTTCTGCGGCCGATCCATTCGGCAAAACTCGTCATGCCAGTGCCTCCGCGCGGCCTCTCGTCAGGCCGCCCAAAATCATGCGTCCGGCCAGTTGGTCGGAACGGTGCTGTTGCTTTTGCTCTCGGCTGGCTCGTCAGCCGGGACGCGCTTCGGAAGGAAGCGAGTTAGAACGAGATGCCACCACCGCTGGAACGGCGCTGCACCAGGAAGTAGAAGATCATCGCAACGATGCTCATCATCGCCGACCACAACAGGCCGAGCGCAGCGACTTCGCTGAACTGTCCGTTGATGGCCTGGTCGAAGATGGCCACCGCAATCGTCTTGGTGTCCGGCCCGGCCAAAATGATTGCCGTCGACAGATCGCGCGATGCATTGAGGAACACGAACAGCCAGCCGGCGACGATCGAAGGCATGAGCAGCGGAACCACGATACGGCGCAGCATGCCGAGCGGCGTTGCCCCGCAGACGCCGGCCGACTCCTCCAGCTCCTTGTGGAGCTGCAGCGAGCCGGTGAAGGTGTAGCGCATGCCGAACGGCAGGTAATGGACGACGAAGGCGATGACGACGATGGTCAGTGTCGAATAGAGCGGGATCGGCGAGCGCAGCGCCAGATCCATCATCGCCACGCTAAGCACGATCGACGGGATCAGCATCGGCAGCGCGATCATCTGGTCGAGTGCAGTGTGATAGGCACGTCGCCTGGCCACCAGCCAGCCACAGATGACCATCAGCAGCATCGTCACAGTGGCTGCCGAGGCCGATACGATCAGCGTGTTGGTGACCAGTTCCAGGTAGCGATCGTCGGTCAGCACCAGAGCGAAGTTGTCGCTCGTCAACGAAGAAAACGCCGACCAGCGCACCGGCCGGATAAACGGCGTGACAGCGACCCAGAGCAGCATCAGCAGCGGCAGCACCAGGACGATCAGCACATTGAGCAGAACGATGCCACCGCAGACCCAGCGCGCCCAGCCGAGGGCCAGCGGGCGCGGCTTGTAACCCTTGCCGGTCACGGTCGCGAAGCGTGACGCATTCATGGCAAGACGGCTATACAGATAGAGCAGTCCGGCGACGACGACAGTCAGGGCAACCGAGAAGGCACTGGCGTAGCCGATCTGCGGCGGGACGGTGCGGATGCTGTCGTAAATATCCGTCGTCAGCAGCTTGATGCCGGCACCGGTGCCGACCAGCTTCGGAATGTCGAAGGCCTGCAGCGAGCGGATGAAGATGAAGAGGGCAGCCGCGAAGGCCGCGGGCGCGGCGAGCGGGATGGAGACACGCCGCATCATCTCGAAGACATTGGCACCGCTCATGCGGGCTGCCTCTTCCAGTTCGGCGTTGGCCATGCGGAAGCTTGCGGCAAAGAGCAGGAAGGTCAGCGGAATCCAGCCGAACCCCTCGATGATGACCATGCCAGCCATGGAGTTGACGTTGAACAGCAGTCCGCTGCCCCCCGCCAGCCTGTAGAGGTCGTTCAAAGGCCCCGTCGGTCCGAGGAAGAACAGCCAGGCGGGCACATAGATCACACCGGGAATGCTCAACGAAACGACCGTCATCAGATAGGCGAGATCGCGGAATGGTGCATTTGTACGCTCGACGATCCAGGCCAGCGAACCACCCATCAGGATGGCCAGCACGGTCGACAGCAGTGCGAAGATAACGGAATTGATGGTGCTCTGCAGGAAATGTCCGTTTGCCGCCAGGCGGGCGAAATTCTCCAGCGTGAAAGTGCCGGACGAGCCATCGGGCATGATCTCGAACAGGCTGTTGCGCACCAGCGCGATGAAAGGCGGCAGGACGAGACATCCGACAATGACCACCATCACCAGAGACAGCAGCCACAGCGGATCGCGGTAACGCCGCCCGGCCCCGGAAATCCGGGGCCGAGCGTCCTGGGAGGAACCATCAATGATGGCCGTCATTTGAACAGCTCGTCATAGATCTTGAGCCAGGTCTTGAGTGGCTCGGCTTCCTGCGAGGCCACCTCGGGCGACAGCAACGTGAACTTGAAATTACCGGTCTTGGGGCTGATCGCCGGGATCTTGGCCTGCACGTTCGGATGGCCGGGCGGATAGTTGGCTTCGCGGATGATCTGCGCGCCGTCCTCCGAGAACAGATATTCGAGGAAGAGCTTGGCGGCATTTGGATGTGGCGCGTTCTTGACAATGGCGATGGCGCCGAGATTGGCGACCAGCGGCTCCATCTTGACCCAGCCGATCGGAGCACCCTTTGCCTTGCTGATTTCAGCATGATGATTGTAGGTCATCACGCCGATCTCGTACTGGCCCGAAATCACCTTGTCGATCGCGACGCGCTGGCTGCCGGGATCACGGGCGATCTGCTGCTGGCTGAGCTTGCGCAGATAGTCCATGCCTTTCTCTTCGCCCATCGTCTGCAGGATGTTGCCGATGAAACCGGGAGGACCCGAAACGCCGCGCGTATCGGTCCAGACCATCTTGCCCTTCCATTTCGGATCGAGCAGGTCTTCATAGGTCTTCGGCGCCTGATCGGCAGGAACCAGATCGGTGTTGTAGGTGGTGGTCAGGAACAGCGTGTAGATGCCCGAATAGAGCTTGGACGCCGGCTTGAACATCGGATCGTAGTCGGCCAGCGCCAGCGGCTGATACGGCTCGATCAGATTGGCGGCACTGAGTGGTGCGATCGCAGTGCCCGGCGTATCGAAGAGATCGGCCTCCATCTTGCCGACGCGCGCCTGGCTGGTCAGCTTCAGCACAGTATCGGCATCCCCGGTCGTGGCGTATTTCACCTCGATGCCGTATTTTTTCTGGAAGCCTTCGGCGAGCGGACGCACGACCTGCGGAACGATCAGGCCCGTGTACCAGACCATCTGGCCTTCGGCCTTGGCGGCATCCACGAGTTCCTTTGACGGATCGGCAAATGCCGGAGCGCCAGCCAGCGACAGCGCCAGCGTGGCTCCGACCAGCCTCAAAAGAGTGCGGCGGGTATTGTTCAAAGAGTCCTCCCTTGTGTAGTAGCCGGCTTGTTTGGCAAGCCGCGTGGCTTGGTTGCTGCCAAGTCTCACTGATGGTGCATGTTGCTTGCCGGGGCCCTCAATCGTCAAACGACTAAAAAGACCCCATCCGTGAGGAATCCTCAACCGGACGCCTGGCCATGCCGTGCTGACATCCCTGTCGGGACCGGCGATCCGGGCGCGAATTCGGCATCGGCCAGGAAGCGTGTGATCGTTGCCGCGACGAGGTCTGGAGTCTCGATCGCCATCACGTGGCCGGTATCCAGCACAAGCGACTGCGCGCCAGGAATCCTGGATGCGACTTCCGCAACATGGACAGGCGGCCTGAAAGTATCCCTCGAACCCGCCGCCACCAGAACCGGACAGGACAGGCTGGCAAGATCGACGGCCAGATCAAGGCCGATAAGCATCCGCCATGTCGCGGCAGAGCTCGCGGGATCCGGCAGTGGAGTGCCGTTGCCCGCCAGTGCCGGGGTGCCCTCCCGCGCACTTTTCTCCAGCAGTTCGATCTTCTCGATCGTCGCAGCCTCGTTGCCCGCAATGAGGCCCGTGGACGGCGCCAGCAGCACGAGCGCTGTCACGCGCGCAGGCCATTTCGCGGCAAACCGTATCGCCACCGAGGCGCCAAGTGCCGCACCGACAACGACGACAGGACCTGGGATTTCAAGCGCGTCCAGGATGCCTGCAAGATCGGCAGCAGGCGTATCTATGCTCAACGATCCGGCGATGCGGTCGGACTGGCCGGCGCCGCGCTGATCGTAGCGCAAAACGCCCCAGCGCTCGCCGAGGACTGCCACCAGCCCATCAAAACTTTCCAGCCGACCGCCCATTTCGTGCACCAGGACGAGCGTGCCCGCAGCGCCCTGGCTATACTCACAACGCAAGCGCGCGCCATTGGCCTCGATCCATTGCATTCCCATCGCGCACTCTTCCTCCAGGCGGCCTTTGTGACAAGGCACGGCATGCTGCTGATATCGTCAACCGATAGAAACTGACCAACCGTTGAGTTCTTTTGAGCCAACGGCTCGTCAGCTACGGACGGCGCGGCACGGATGAGAATAGCTCAACAAACGTTACGCTTAAGTCGGTTGACGGACCAAGCCTCATCCAAGAACTCTGGCAGCGGTTGTCCAGCCCTTTGGGCAGCCATGAACGACAGTGCAGATAAGCAGAATGCGGCGGTGTTGCGAATGCCGCAAGCGTGGAGGCGTGATGAGACTTGCCGGCATGGCTGCCAAAACAGCTTCGGTGATCGGTATTGGCCAGACGGACTGGCCGGCGGATCACGCCCGGGTCAGAGCCGGCCAGAAACCGCATGATTCCTACGGTTATGCAGCCGAAGCATTCGTTGCAGCCCTCGCCGACGCCGGCATATCCAGGACGGACGTCGACGGCCTGATCGTCGGACCGACGGTGGCTTACGAGCGCGTCGGCGAACTGCTCGGGCTGGACGTTCGCTGGGGCGGCCAGGCCGATGCCATGCTCGCGGTCCTCGAGGCCTGCATGGCCATCAACTCCGGCCAGGCGGAAGTCGTCGCTCTCGTCTACGGCAATGACCAGCGCTCCGCAGCAGTGAATTATGGCGGCGCCGACGCGCAGGGCGGCTCCGCCTTTCTGTCCTACATCTACCATGCCCCCTGGGGCTTCACCTCGCAGGGCGCGCTCTACGCCTTGATGGCGCGGCGCTACATGCAGGAGCGCGGCTTGAGCGAGGCGGAGCTCGCCGAAGTCGCGGTTGCCCAGAGGCTGGCTGCGTCGCGCAATCCGCAGGCGCTGATGCGCAAGCCAATCACGGTCGAGGATTACCTTGCTTCGCCCTATATCTGCGAACCGCTGCATCTGTTCGACTATTGCCTGATCAATGACGGCGGCGTTGCCCTGATCATCGCCGAGGCCGGCAAGGCCAAGCGTATCGGCCGGGCACCAGTGCCGATCCATGGTATCGGACGGCACGATCTCAACAGCGGCGCCACCAGCCTCGAGCCTCGCCTAACCGATTTCTACCAGCCCGCGCAGCAGGCCGTTGGCGAACAGGTCTTCTCAATGGCATCGCTCGGCCCGTCGGACATGGATGCCCTGCAGATCTACGACAGCTTTTCGCTGCACATTCCGCTGGCGCTGGAAGGGTACGGCTACTGCAAGACCGGAGAGGCTGGCAAGTTCATGCGCGAGCACGGCATTTCGCTGGCCAGGGGCCTGCCGGTGAACACCGGTGGCGGGCATCTGTCGGAAAGCTACATGCAGGGCTGGAACCACCAGATCGAAGCGGTGCGGCAGCTCCGGGGCGAGGCCGGCGAACGGCAGGTACCCGATTGCCGCCATGTCCACTACAGCTCCGACGTTGCCGGCAAGGCCGTCTCGATCATCTACGGACACTAAGCCATGGCAAACTCCCAACGCGTCCTGTCGCTTTATGACCTGCCCCTGTGGGACAGCATGGAACGCCAGAAAATGGCCCTGCCCAAATGTGCGCATTGCGAGCGCTTCCGCTATCCGCCGGGGCCGATCTGCGCCGAATGCAATTCGATGGACTATGAGTGGACCGAAATCTCCGGCGAAGGCACCATCCTGTCGTGGGTGGTCTTTCACCGGCAGTATTTCGAGGATTATCCCCAACCCTACAACGTCATTGCCGTGCGGCTGGCCGAGGGGCCGATCGTCGTTTCCAATCTTGTCGGTGAGGAGCCACAAGGAAGCTGGATCGACAGGCCGGTATCGATAACTTACCGGCGTCATCTCGACAGAACCCAGCATGCTTTCAAACTGAAAGCCGCCGACAACAACAGCTGACGCGAGGATAAGATGCGCGAAAACGAAGTACTCGTCGTAACCAAGCACGGCCGGATGCCGACTTTCACGGTCCGTCCGGAAGGCGAAGGACCCTATCCCGTCGTCATCCTCTACATGGACGCCCCCGGCATCCGTGAGGAACTGCGCGACATGGCGCGGCGCATCGCCGCCCGTGGTTATTACTGCACCCTGCCCGATCTGTATTATCGCCTGGGAACGGTGCGCTTCGACCTGCCGCGCAGGGACGACCGCATGTCGGCGGTGGTCGGCGCCTGCCTGCGCAGCCTCGACAATGACGGCGTCAACGAGGATACCGCCGGGCTGCTAGGCTTTCTCGACGGCGAGGTGGACGCCAAGAGCGACAAGGTTTCCTGCGTCGGCTTCTGCATGAGCGGACGCTACGCGGTATCGCTTTCGGCCTATTTCGGCGAGCGTTTTGCATCGGCCGTCTCGCTCTACGGCGTCGGCCTTTTCACCGAAGACGACGGCTCCCCGCACAAGCTGATGGCGCAAGTGAAAGGCGAACTCTATTTCGGCTTTGCCGAGACGGACACGGCAACACCACCGGAGACGATTGCCGCGATCGAGCAGGCGATACAGGCAAGCGGCGGCAAGCACGAAACCGAAATCCATCCCGACAGCCGTCATGGCTACTGCTTCACGGCCGGGCGCGCCTACCAGCCGCAGGCTGCCGAAGCGACCTGGGCAAAGATGTTCAAGCTGTGGGAACGCACACTGAAATGACGCCGGCACGTCCCTATGAAGGGTTGACGGTCGTCGAGGCCGTCGGCGGTCCGCCTGCCAGCGCGCTTCGACTGGCTGCTGCGATGGCCGGGCGTATCTTTGCCGATCTTGGCGCCAAGGTGATCCAGGTCGAGGACCACGCGCGACACGAGGCCGATAAGGACGCGTCAGCAATCCCTGACGCTTTGCAACGGTTCCTTTCCGCCAGGAAGTCGGTCGTCGGCTGCAACTTCGACGACGCATTCCTGGCCGGTATCCTGCGAAAGGCCGATGTCGCCATCGTCGACCGTCATGTCCACGGTTCGGTTGCCGCCAACGACCTGCCGAAGAAAGTCGCGCTGCTTTCGCTTTTCGGCGGCAGGAATGCCGAAACCGATATCGCGGCGAGCGAATTCACCATCGCAGCGCTGGGTGGCTTCCTGAACATGGTTGGCGATGCCGAGCGCGAGCCGCTCAAGCTGGTCGGCCATCAGGAAGCCTATGCACTGGGCCTGGCTACGTTCTGTGGCCTCTCCGCCGCGCTTGCCAAGGAACCAAGTTCGGACAATGCGGCAACGATCCGCACCAGCCTGCTGGACATCGTCGTCTGGCTGAACTGGAAGGCCGTTCCGCTGGAGCTCGACGCACCGATTCCCCCGGGACGCGCAGGAGCGTCGGCCGAATGGCGCATCGTGCGCTGCGCCGACGGCTGGATCGCACTGGTCTATCAGGAGCCGGACTGGCCGCATCTATGCACGATGGTGCGGGACGAGCGGATCCGTCAGGGCAAGTTCGCAACACGCCAGGGACGCCTGGAGAACGCGGTCGAACTGGCGCATGTCATCGAACAGGCATTCCTTTCCCGTACACGGCGGCAACTGCACGAGGAGGCGCTGTCGTTCAGGCTTCCGCTCGGCCCGGTGTGGGCGCCGGAGGAAGCGTTAGACGATCCGCACAATGCGGCGCGCACGCTGTTCGAGGAACTGCCGCGTTCAAATCAGGCTTCAGGCCCGATTTTTGCCCCGCGCCTGCCGGTGCTGTGGAACGGCTCTGCATTTTCCAACACGATCGGGGACGTGCCGGTCGCAACAGCGGTCGGCATATCGTGAGTGTACTTAAAGGCTGCCGTGTCCTCGACCTCGGCATCATCACTGCCGGCGCGGCCACATCCGCAATCCTGGCCGACCTCGGCGCCGAGGTGATCAAGATCGAATCCCCCACCTATCGCGATCCTTTCCGGCTGTGGCCGAGCGGTGAAGGCAAAGCCGACGACGACATGCCGCCGCTGTTTCGGGCCACCAACCGTAACAAGCTGGCCATCAGCATCGACCTCAAGCAGGAAGCTGGCCGCGAAGTGATGCTGCGGCTGGTGGCTTGCAGCGACGTCGTGGTGGAGAATTTCCGCCGCGGCGTACTGCCGAAGCTCGGGCTTTCGTTCGAGGCGCTGCGCGCCGTCAACGAGCGCATCATCCTTGCCTCGGTTTCCAGCCAGGGCGAAACCGGCCCCGACGCCAGTCATGTCTCCTACGGCTCGACGCTCGAAGCGGTGGCCGGGTTCGCCTGGGGAACCGGCTATCAGGACGACGCGCCGGTGATCAGCGGCCGCGACGTGAACTATCCCGACCAGGTGGCGGCAATTTTTGCCGCCAGCATGATCACCACTGCCTTGCGCTCGGTGCATACCGGCGGACCTGCAGTCCATCTCGATCTTTCGCAGCGCGACCTGACATCCTTCCTCATCGGCGAGACTTTCGTCGCCGCTTCGATGGGCGAAGAAATCGGCCGCAACGGAAATGCGCAGGCACCGTTCCTGCTGCAGGACTGTTTCAAGGCAGCGGATGATATCTGGGTCGCCATTTCGGTTCGTGATGCCGATCTCGGTGCACTCAGCACGTTGCTTGGCCGGAACATCGGGCAGGATGATGCTGCACTGCGCAGTGCATTAGCCGCCCATATCGCGACGCAGGACAGCGATCCGGCGGCCCACACGTTGCAACAGATTGGGCTGGCGGCCGCACCGGTGCAGGACGGCGCCGGTATGTTGAAACTCGCAGACGAAAGCTGGGCGCACGCCATCCAGTGCTTCGATGGCAAGCGCGTGAAAGGCTTCCCTTTCCAGATCGACGAACAACCATTGTCGATCGACCGCCCTGCCCCGCGCATCGGCGCGGATACTGCTGCAATCCTGAGCGCGATCGCCGGCTACAGCGCCGACGAAATCGGGGCGCTCGCGAAAGCCGGCGTCATTGAGCTTGGTTCGGCTTGAGGGCGAGAACCGCCGGTCCCTGCGACTCCGCCAGCCACGCCTCGAACTCGACCACCTGCTCCATGATCCAGTCGCGGAATTCCATGAGCCGGGAATCGTTCTCGGACTGCCGGGCATAGGTCAGGTAGTACGCGTTGCCGTTGTCGTGAACGAAATCGAATGGCGCGACAAGGCGGCCCGCGACAAGATCGCCGGCAATCAGCGAGATCTGGCCGATGGCGATGCCGATGCCTTCGATGGCTGCCTGATAGGCGAGGCTCGAGCTTTCGAAATGCAGGCCGCGCTGGTCATCGATGTCGTGCCCGCCCGCTGCGTCGAGCCAGTCGCGCCAGTCGTCGGGACGGGCCATGGAACACAGCAGCGTCGCTTCGTTCAGCTTTTCCACCGCCATGGTCCCGCCCATCGAAGACAGGTAGGCCTGGCTGCACACCGGCACCAGCGCACTGTCGGCCAGCCGATGCGCGATGAGGTCGGGCCAGTCGCCCTTGCCCATCTGGATAACGACATCGGCGTCGCCGAGGTGAAGCAGGTTGGCCGGCATAGGCAGGAGGGTGGTGGTGAGCTGGATCTGACGTGTCGGGTAAAGTCGGTGGAACAGCGGCAGGCGCGGCATCAGCCAGCGCAGCGTGAACGTCATCGGACAGTGAATGCGCAGCGAACGCGCCCGGTGCGCGGACATCAGCCGCTTGGTTGCCCGGTTGATCTGTTCGAAAGCATCGCCCAGCGCAATCGAATACTCGCGCGCCTCGTCGGGTATCCTGAGATCACGGCTGGTGCGTTCGAACAATTCGAGACCGAGCACGTCTTCGAGCAGTTTGATCTGCCGGCTGATGGCGCCAGGCGTTACAAAAAGCTCCTCGGCGGCCTTGGTGAAGCTGACGTGACGACCTGCGGCCTCGAAAGCACGCAGAGCGTTGAGCGGGGGAAGACGTTTCGACATGCTCATCCTTGAGAAATACTCATTCGAACATTCCGAATGGTCAATTGACCATTGTCGCGATTTAGATTTGTCTAGACGTATGAATTTTGGCGATGTTGACGCAATTTTGCTTGCTAATCAACTACCCACGATGGTCCCTCGAAGAATGATTTTGTAACGACGGCAAAGATGATGACGTTGCAGAAAATGTACATGGCGATTGATTTTTTCTGAAGCTTGGCGATACGGAAAATGAAGCTCTACGGATCCACCAGATCGCCTTATGTGCGCAAGGTCTTGATCGCCGCTCACGAAACGGGAGCAATCGGCGACATCGTGATGCAGCCGATGGTCGTCACGGCTTTGGCCGCGAACCCGACCATGCTCTCGGTCAACCCGCTGGGCCAGATCCCGACGCTCATCCTCGATGACGGCCAGGCGCTGTTCGATTCAAACGTGATCTGCCGTTATCTCGACCTGGTGCCCGGCAAAGGCCAATTGCATCCGCGCGAGGTTGCCACGGAAATTGCAATGATGCGCCTGCTGGCGCTTGGCGACGGCCTTATCGCAGCCCTCATGAGCCTGCTGTCGGAGAAATCGCGTAACCAGCCGGACCAGTCGGAGCGGCGCCTGGCAGCGTCGAGGGAGAAGCTGCCGCTGATCTTTGCGGCCCTCGAAGCCGAGGCGGGCAGGATGATGAAGGCACCCTTCGACATGGCACAGATCGCGATCGTGTCGGCCCTTTGCTACATCGACTTCCGCCTGTCAGCCGACGTTGTCTGGCGTGACACCCACCCATCATTGGCGAACTGGTTTGCGGCAGTCGGTCAGAGGCCGTCGGTCGTTGCGACAGCCTATTTCGACGAGCTGGCGGCTGCCGCCGCCAGCGCCGGAAAACAGGAAAAAGCAGGAAAAGCATGAGCATCAACGGACAAGCCTATATCGTCGGCGCCTACGAACACCCCACGCGCAAGGCGCCCGACAAATCGCTGGCGCAGCTTCATGCCGAGGTCGCGTTCGGAGCGCTTGCGGATGCCGGCCTCAGCAAGGATGACGTCGATGGCTACTTCTGCGGCGGCGATGCGCCGGGCACGGGGCCTCTGTCATTGGTCGAATACATGAACCTGAAGGTGCGGCACGCCGATTCCACCAATGTCGGCGGCTCTTCCTACATCCTGCACGTCAACCACGCCGCACAGGCCATCGCTGCCGGCAAATGCAACATCGCGCTGATCACGCTGGCAGGCAGGCCGCGCAGCGAAAGCCAGCAGAAGGGTGCGCCCCAGCGCATCGACAACCCGGTGCAGCCGGACTTCCCGTGGGAGCAGCCCTTCGGCATGACGACGCTCAACGCCTATGCAATGTGCGCGATGCGGCACATGCACCAGTTCGGAACCACGCCCGAACAGCTGGCCTGGGTCAAGGTCGCCGCTTCCCATCATGCCCAGCACAACCCGAATGCGATGCTGCGCGATGTCGTGACCGTCGAAGACGTGGCCAGCTCTCCGGTCATTGCCGATCCGTTGCGCCGGCTCGATTGCTGCGTCATCAGCGACGGCGGCGGCGCGGTCATCGTCACCCGCCCCGAGATCGCCCGCAGCCTCAAGCGGCCTCTGGTCAAGGTGCGGGGTGCGGCCGAAGCGATCAAGCATCTCGCCGGCGGCGATGTCGACCTCACCTATTCCGGCGGTGCAAGGAGCGGCGCGCTTGCCTTCGAAGAGGCCAAGCTCACCCCTTCCGACATCAAATATGTCTCCGTCTACGACAGCTTCACCATCACCGTGATCATCCAGCTGGAAGATCTTGGCTTCTGCAAGAAAGGCGAAGGCGGACGCTTCGTCGCGGACGGCAACCTGATCTCGGGCATCGGCAAGCTGCCGTTCAACACCGATGGCGGCGGCCTCTGCAACAATCATCCCAACCATCGCGGCGGCATGACCAAGATCATCGAAGCGGTGCGCCAGTTGCGCGGCGAAGCCCATCCTGCCGTGCAGGTCGCCAATTGCGATCTCGCCATGGCGCACGGCACCGGCGGTCTGCTCGGCACGCGTCACGGCTCGGCGAGCCTCATCCTGGAACGCGAATAGGAACCATCATGTCCATCTTGTCGAACACGCTGCCGCATCATCCCGAAGTCCAGCCGTTCTGGTCGGCGCTCGAAGAAGGCCGATTCCTGATCAAAGGCTGCCGCAGCTGCGGGCGGGTCCACTGGTATCCCCGCGCCCATTGTCCCTTCTGCACGAGTGCTGAAACGGAATGGCAGGAGGCCAGCGGGCGCGGCACCATCTATTCCTACAGCATCATGCGCCAGGCCAAGCCACCCTACGCCATCGCCTATGTGACGCTGGAGGAAGGTCCGACGATGATGACCAACATCGTCGAAAGCGATCTGGAAGCGATCCGCATCGGCAAGGCCGTGGAGATCGCGATCCAACGGCAACCCGACGGCGACGTGCTGCCGATGTTCAAGCTTGCCTGAACGCTGTCTCGAAGAATTCTCAAGCGGGCTTGCCGAAAGCTCGCTTGATCATCGCGACATGCGTCTCGAAGCTCCCGATCAAGAAAATCAGAGAGGAAACCGCCGATGCCCGCCCCCATATCCCGCACGCTTGCCGAGTTTGCGGCAAAACTGAAATATGAAGACATTCCCGAGCTCGCGGTCGAGGCCATCAACACCGGCATGGCCGACACGGTCGGTGTCATGATGTCGGGCATCGGCACCTCCGTGTCCAACATCGTGCTGGCCGAGCTTGGCACGCGCGGCAGCAAGGGCGATGCCCGCATTTTCCTCGGCAAGGAGCGCGCCTCGACCACCGAGGCAACCCTGGTGAATTCAGCGACCACCACCAGTGTCGTCTATGACGACGTCGCCTTCTCCGGCTGCCACACCAGCACGATCCTGATGCCGGCGCTCGTCGCCGAGGCGGAAGCCAGCGGCGCGTCCGGCAAGGACGTTATCCGTGGTTACGCCGCCGGCTATGAGGCCTGGGCGCGCCTCTCGGAACGCGACCCCGACTCTTATGCCGGCAAGGGTTGGCATGCGACGGCGGCATTCGGCCCCACGGCCGCGGCTGTTGCCATCAGCAGCCTGCACGGCTTCGATGTGGAAACCACCTTGCGCGCCATCGGCATCGCTGCCGCGATGCCGGGCGGCATCACGGCAAGTTTCGACACCGATGTCGGCCCTTTCCAGGTCGGGCGCGGCGCGGCTGCCGGCGTCATGGCGGCACGGCTGGCCAAGGCTGGCATGTCAACGCCGCAGGACGGTCTGGAGCGCAGCGGCCGCGGCATGCTGGTCGCGCTTTCGCCGAAGGGTGCGGTCGACCTCGATACTCCGATCGAGGATCTCGGCAAGGCCTGGCGGCTGGAAACCGTCGGCATCAACGTCAAGCAATATCCGTTCGGCAACATGAACCAGCGCGCCATCGACGGAGCGCTCGACCTTGTCAGGGAACATGATGTTTCACCCGATGCGATCGACCACGTCGACGTGATGATCAGCGAGGCGCAGTACGCCGTCGTCTCGAAATCGCCTTCGACCATCAACTTCGTGCCGAGCCACAGTATCGCGCTCGGCGTGGCGGGCGCCATCATTTCGCGGCAAGGAACATTCCATGAGCTGAGCGAAGCCTTCTACGGCCGGCCCGAGGTGCAGGCCCTGATGAAGGTGATCAAGCCGGCGACCGACAAGAGCATTCCCGCCGACACCCAGCCCAATCTCGGCTACAGCGGCGGCGTGCGCATCTATCTGAAGAATGGCACCATGCTCGAAAGCCCGAGCGTTCCCTACGCGCGCGGCCACTGGACCCGGCGGATGAGCGGAGAAGAACTGTGGAGCAAGTTCGCTGCCTGCAGCAAAAATCAGCTGGATGAGGCCAAGGCCCGCCGGCTGTTCGATCAGCTGATACAGCTTCAGAACGTTGCCAGGATCAGCGACCTCGCCGCCTGATAGCCAGCGATGCAGTAAACAACGCGGGCCATCGGCCCGCGTTTTGCTTTGTGCCCGGATCAAAGATGCTCGCGGGCAGATCGGTGCGGCTTGAAATTTCCGATAAGCAAAAACAAATCGAGGCGGACTGGGATCCGCCTCGATTGACTTCGAACTTGCTGTTGGCTGGATCGATCCTCAGACCACAGCGGCCTGCGCCGGCTCATTCGGAACCAGCTCCCACGGAACGCCGAGCGCGGCCGAGCCGGGGAAATCGACAAACACCTCGGTGCCGATCTCGAACATGGTTTCCGGGCCGGCGTTGATCTGGAAGACACGCTCGCCGATCTTGACGTTATAGCGGATCATGTTGCCGAGGAAGCCGCTGAGCATGACGGTGCCCTTGAGACGATTGTCACCATCGTGGACCGGCGCGGCCAACGGCTTGATGCTCATCGATTCCGGACGGATCGAGACGGCAATGTCCTTTTCAGCCGGCAGCACCTGCTGGAAAGCACACTGGATTTCGTGCCCGCCTTCGAGCACGACAGAGCCGAAGCCGCTTCCATTCACTTCGCGCCGAACCTTGCCGCGAACGAGGTTGGTGGCGCCGACAAAACCGGCCACGAAAGCGCTGGTCGGCCGGTTGTAGATGTCGCGCGGCGGCGCCATCTGGACAACATTTCCCTTGTCGATGACCGCAACCAGATCGGACATTTCCAGCGCTTCCGTCTGGTCATGCGTCACATAGATGGTGGTGATGCCGACCTGCTGCTGCAGGCGCTTGAGTTCGGTACGCATCTCGTCACGCAACGTCGCGTCGAGATTGGAGAGCGGTTCGTCCAGGAGCAGCAGCTTCGGCTGCCGGACGATGGCTCTTGCCAATGCCACGCGCTGCTGCTGGCCGCCGGACAGACGGGTCGAAGAGCGTGTCTGGAGCCCATCGAGCCCGACACGCTTCAGCGCATCGTCGACCAGCTTGGTGATTTCCGCACGGCTGTACTTGCGATCCTTGGCGACCCGCAACGGGAACGCGACATTCTCGAACACCGTCATGTGCGGCCAGATCGCATAGGACTGGAACACCATGCCGATGTTGCGGTGATTGAGCGGCACGGCAATGCCTCGTGAACTGTCGAACAGGACTTCGTTACCAAGACGGATCAGGCCGCGATCCGGCCTTTCCAGACCGGCGATGCAGCGCAGGGTCGTCGTCTTGCCGCAGCCGCTGGGACCAAGCAGCGTGAAGAACGTGCCGGGCTTCAGCGAAAAGGTCGCTTCGCGTATACCACCCGCTGTGCTCTCGTCAGAGACGAAGAACATCTTGCTGAGGCCAGTCACCTCCAGGGTCATCGTCGAAGCCTTGTCCATATCCTTCCCCTCGTTCTTGTTTGTTACCGCTTCGACAGCGCCTGCAGCAGGCTTGTCATTGGCTCGACCCAGGTCGGTGGGTTCGCGTTCAGAGAGCTCAAGCATAATGAAGCGGCGCTGCTGTCAGCTTCTGCAGGTCGTCCCGCGTCAGTCCCTCGACCATGTCGATGACGACGAATCCGCGAGGCGTGATATCAAGCACGGCGAGATCCGAATAGACACGCGTGACGGCTTTGCCCGCAGTCAGCGGATAACCGCAACGCTCCACGAGTTTCGGCTGGCCGTCCTTGGTGGTGTGGGTGGTCATGATCCAGACATTGCGTACGCCGGCCGAAAGATCCATCGCGCCGCCGACAGCCGGCACGCGGTCGTTCAGCGAGGTCGTCCAGTTGGCTAGGTCGCCATTCTGCGCGACTTCGTAGGCGCCGAGCACGCAGAGGTCGAGATGGCCGCCGCGGATCATCGCGAAGCTGTCGGCATGGTGGAACAGCGCGGCACCGGGCACCAGGGTGACGTTTTCCTTGCCGGCATTGACCAGCCAGGTGTCCACCTCGTCGGGAGCCGGCACCGGCCCCATGCCGAGGATGCCGTTTTCGGAATGAAACACCACCTCCCTGTCCTCTGGAATGTGGTCGGCTACCAGCGTGGGCAGACCTATGCCGAGGTTGACGTACCAACCTTCCGGGATGTCCGCACCGACGCGGCGCGCGATATCCAGCTTGCCCCACGGCTTGTAAATGTCGGTCGTCATTTCGTGCCTCCCTGTGCCGTGGCAACCTTGGCTATCGGCGGATCGCCACAAGGAACGTGGACGACGCGGTCGACGAAGATGCCGGGGGTGACGACATCATTGGGCAGGATGGCGCCAAGCGGGACGACATGCTGCGCCTGGACGATGGTCAACCGCCCGGCCATGGCCATGATCGGATTGAAGTTCCGACCGCTGCCGCGGAAGGTGAGGTTGCCCCAGCGATCGGCTTCCCAGGCTTCCACCAGCGCGATGTCGGCGGTGAGACCGTGCTCAAGCAGATAGTCCCGCTCCCCGAACGTTCTTGTCTCCTTGCCGGCGGCGAGCTGGGTGCCGACGCCGGTCGGCGTGTAAAAGGCCGGGATGCCGGCGCCGCCGGCGCGGATGCGCTCGGCAAGCGTGCCTTGCGGCACCACTTCCAGTTCCAGCTTGCCCGCCCTGTAGAAGGTGTCGAAAGTCGAGGAACCGCGGGGAAAGCTGCAGATGATCTTGCTGACACAGCCCCTGCCGATCAGGCGGCCAAGGCCGATATCGGGTTCAAAGCCGGCATTGTTGGCAATGACAGTGAGGTTTTTGACACCCATTTCGCCCAGGGCGTCCAGAAGCACATTCGGCTGCCCGACTGCTCCAAATCCGCCAACGAGAACCGAAGCACCGTCGGCAATCCCCGAAAGCGCCTGGGCGACATCCTCAACCTGCTTGTTAATCATTCCCGATCATGTCTCCTCGATCGCTACGCTTCGTCGGCAAGCTGCCATTGCCTTCACCTGACCGGTGCTGCCAGCGCAACCGCGCCGACGAAAACAAGGTCAGCGGCCAACATAATTCGGCGGGCGTTTTTCCTGAAATGCCCGCCGACCCTCCAGCCTGTCTTCGGTATCGCGCAGCAAACCCCAGACCAGCCGCTCAAGCCGGATTGCCTCGGTGAGCGGCAAGGCGCGGCCGTCGGTGACAAGCCGCTTGATCGCCCGCACCGAAAGCGGCGCATTCGCCGCGATGCGCGCGGCAACCGCCTGCGCTTCCTTCAAAAGATCGCCAGCCGGCACGACACGGCTGATCAGACCGAGACGCAGCGCCTCGGTCGCGTCGATCATATCGCCGGTCAACAGCATCAGCATGGCATCGCTCGCGCCGATGGTGCGCGGCAGGCGCTGGGTACCACCGGCGCCCGGGATGGTGCCGACCCTGACTTCAGGCAACCCGAAGCGAGCGTGCGCCGCGGCAATGCGGATATCGCAGGCCAGTGCCAACTCGAGGCCACCGCCAAGCGCATAACCATTGATGGCGCAGATGATCGGCTTGTCTATCGCGAAACTGGAAACGAAGCTGTCGTCGCCAGTGCCGAAGGCCTTGGCGGCGTAGGTTTCCGAAATCGCCATGGTCTTCTTGAGGTCAGCGCCCGAGCAGAAGGCCTTTTCGCCGGAGCCGGTCAGAACCACCGCGCGGATCGCGCCGTCGGTGTCGATGCGTGCCAGAATATCCTTGAGCTCGATCTCGGTTTCCGGATCGATCGCATTCATCGCTTCGGGACGATCCAGCGTCACCGTTGCAACATTGCCCTCAACCGAAAATCGAACTGTCGCCACACTCTGTTCCTGCACGCTGCCGATGTCGTCCATCGTGGCCGGACGGTAGGCAGCGGCACCTCGACCGTCAAACGACTAAACGGCGCCGCTGTTTGACTTTTGCTCACGCATATCGGGTGCGAAATGGACGCATGACTTTTCCGCGCTTGAGTTTCGATCGGGAGACCGAAACCGCAATCAGCGCCGTTCGCAGGCTACTGAAAACCGCATTCTTCAAGAAACGATGTGACGGTCCGGCAAACCAGCCTTGGCGTTTCCATGGCCATATAATGGGTGGTGTTGAGCGAGGCCATGCATGCGCCGGGGATCATGCCGGCAACCCTGGCGATGTCCTGTTCGGTGCGCGACGTGTCACGCTTTGCGTGCGCAACCAGTGTTGGACAGACGATCCGCGGCAGCAGCCCGGTCATATCGAGATCGGCAAGCATGCGCCACATCGCACACAGTCCCATCGGGTCGGACGCCAGGCGCAATGTCGCGAAGCGCGGCGGCACGTCGAAACCGCCGCCGGCAAATGCTGCGCGCACGCCGCGTAGTTCGATGGTCTCGATCCGCCGCAAAGCAGCTTCGCGTCTGTCTCCGCTCAATCCGGTTGCCGGCGCAAGCATGACAAGAGCGGCAGCACGTTCGGGATGGAGTGCGGAAAAAGCGGCAGCCACCGAAGCGCCGACGGCATTTCCCACCACCGCGACAGGCTCCTCGATCGACAAGGCGTCGAGCAGCTTTACCAGATCGCCAGCCAGTTGATCGATCGTGACGAGCCCCGGCACCTTTTCCGAAAGCCCGACACCGCGCTGGTCGTAGCGCAGCACGGACGCGAATTCCGACAACGGCAGCACGACATCGTCCCAGCTTTCGAGTGTTCCGCCCATCTCGTGGATCAGAACGATCGGCGCCCGCCGCCCCTTGTCGAAATCGTATCGCAGTTGCAGACCACCCGCCTCGATCCATCGCCCAGCCACGCGCGTCTCCCCTTTTGCTTGCGCGTTTGTGCGGTCGAAGGGGCGTGGCTTCAACCGACTAAAGCGAAGGAGCGTGTGAGGTTCGATCAACCTGCCACCTCAGGTCTCCACGCGGCGGTTGAGCACAACTCAACCGTCCATTCGGTTAAGTCGTTTGACGCAAACGCCCCCTGCCGACCAGTCTGAGACCCGGATTGCCTAGGCTGCATTGGTTCCTGCCGGTCTGATGTCGCCCAGAGAGGTTGGTTGCCGGATGGCCCATAGTATCGACGGAACAGCCCGCTTCGCCGGCCAGGAAACAGCGCAATTGCGAGCAGAGGCTGCCGCTCTCCGGGACCACAGCTGGGGCAGTGCTATCAGCTATTCGCGCAAGGTCTTCATCCCGCTCACCACCATGTGCCGCAACACCTGCGGTTATTGCGCCTTTGTCAAACATCCCGGGCAGCAAGGCTCCGGCTACCTGTCACCAGATGAGGTGCTGGAGATCGCGCGGAATGGCGAGCGGCTGGGCTGCAAGGAGGCACTGTTTTCCCTGGGCGAGCGCCCGGAGCGGCGTTATCCGGAGGCGCGCGAGACGTTGCGGCGGCTCGGCCATGCAACGACAATCGACTATGTTGTCGAAGCCTGCAGGCTGGTGCTCGCGCACACCTCGCTTATCCCCCACGTCAATGCAGGCACCTTGACCGAAGCCGAGATCGCCGAATTGCGCGAGGTCTCCGGCTCCATGGGCATGATGCTCGAAACGGTGAGCAAGCGGCTGATGAAACCGGGCATGGCGCATTACGCCTGCCCGGACAAATCCCCCCTGCTGCGGTTGAGGACCATCGAGGCCGCCGGGCGGCTCGGCGTTCCGTTTACCACCGGCATCCTCATCGGCATCGGCGAGACGTTCGAAGAGCGGATCGAAAGCCTCGTTGCCATTGACCGCATCCATCAGCGCTACGGCAATGTGCAGGAAGTGATCGTACAGAATTTTCGCGCCAAAGCCGATACGGCAATGGCCGAGTGGGTGGAGCCTTCGCACGAAGACATGCTGCGCACGCTTGCGGTTGCCAGGCTGATACTCGAGCCGTCCATCAGCCTGCAGGCACCGCCGAACCTCGACGACCGTTTCGAAGACTACATTGCCTCCGGCATCAACGATTGGGGTGGCATCTCGCCGCTCACGATCGATCACATCAATCCGGAACGTGCGTGGCCGGAACTTTCCGAACTGGCGCGACGCACGGCCGTGCAAGGTTACCGGCTGGTCGAACGCCTAACCGTCTATCCAGCCTTCCTCAACGGGACTGCGCCGCTGGCGGCCGCCTTGTCAGGCCACGCCGGCACCGATGGCTTCGCACGCAGCCAGATCGTGAATTGAAATGCCGAATTTTCCGGGCCTCATCGAACGCAAGCCGACGCTGGAAGCCAGCCTGACAGCGGCGAGCCTGCCTGTCGCCCGCCTCCTCGAGTCCTCCCTGGCAGGGCTGGAACTGACGCAGGCCGAAGGCGAAACACTTTTCAAGACTGAAGGTGTCGACCTTTCCGCCGTACTGCATGCCGCGGATGCGGTCAGGACGCAGCGCGTCGGCGACAAGGCCACCTTCGTGGTGGTGCGCAACATCAACTTCACCAACGTCTGCTACATGGCCTGCCAGTTCTGCAACTTCGGCGTCCGCAAGGATGCGGCCGGTGCGGAATGGCTGTCGCTGCACGAGGTGGCGAGGCGAGCCGAAGAAGCCTGGAACCGAGGCGGCACCGAAGTCTGCATCCAGGGCGGCCTCCATCCGGACCTGCCTGCCGACTATTACGTGCGGATCCTGGAAGCGGTGAAACACCGCGTTCCCGACATCCATGTGCATGCCTTCTCGCCATTCGAGATCTGGTATGGCGTCCGCAAGAGCCGCATTCCGCTCGCCGCTTACCTGAAACAGCTCAAGCAGGCCGGGCTTGGTTCCATGCCCGGCACCGCGGCCGAGATCCTCGACACGGAAATCCGGCTGCAGCTGACCCGCAACAAACTGTCGGCAGACGAATGGGAAACCATCATCCGGGCAGCTCACGGCGCGGGCATCCGCACCACGGCCACCATCATGTATGGCCACATCGATGGCCCTGCCCATTGGGCGGCTCACATCGCCCGCATCCGCGCCATCCAGAAGGACACAGGCGGCTTCACCGAATTCGTGCCTCTGGGCTTCATCCATGAGCAGACGCGGCTCTATCGCGACCACCCGGCTGCACGGCCTGGCCCGACAACGGTGGAAAGCCTCAAGATGCACGCCGTCGCCAGGCTGATGCTGGCCGGCCATATCGACAACATCCAGGTTTCCTGGGTGAAGCTCGGGCCTGAGATGGCGCATGCCATGCTTGGCTGCGGTGCCAACGATCTCGGCGGCACGTTGATGAACGAGAGCATTTCGCGCGCGGCCGGCGCCGGTCACGGCCAGGAGATCACGCCATCGGAAATGGTGCGGATCATCCGCGCGGCCGGACGGGTACCGGTACAGCGCAACACGCTCTATGGGACGGTCGAGAATTTCTCCGATCACGATCCCACCGATATCGCTCCGCTCGTCGACCGGTCACACGGGGCCAACCCGGTTGCGTTCCTCGATGGACGCGCCGCGGCCATGGCGGCACAATAGATGCCGACACTCGACAGCAACGTGGTTCTGATCGCCGGTGGTGTCGGCGGCGCCCGTATGGCCGAAGGCCTTGCCCACGCATTGCCGGACGGAGCGCTGACGGTAATCGCCAATGTCGGCGACGACGACGACTTCTATGGCCTGCGCGTCTGTCCAGATATCGACACGCTGGTCTACACGCTTTCCAACCGCATCGACCGCAAGCAGGGCTGGGGCGTGGCGGACGACACCGTGCGCGCGCTGGACGTGCTCGGCACGCTGGCTGCCCCCACCTGGATGAAACTGGGCGACGCCGATTTCGGACTGCACATCTGGCGAAGCTGGCAACTGGCAGCCGGAAACAGCCTGACCAGGGTCACGCAGGAAGCTGCCAAGCGCCTCGGTGCCCGTGCGCGCATCCTGCCGGCCAGCGACGATCCGGTGCGGACCAAACTCAGGACGACCGACGGCTGGATGGACTTCCAGCCATGGTTCGTCGGCCGCCGGTGCGAACCGCAAGTGCTGGAACTTCGTTATGATGGAGTTGAACAAGCCAAAGCCGGCGCCGAAGCGTTGGCAGCGATCGAGGCGGCAGAGCTGATTGTTTTTGCCCCAAGCAATCCGCTGCTCTCCATCGAACCCATTCTCGCCATCGACGGTTTCCGCTCCGCCATTGCGGCCTCGCGAGGGCTGAGGGTCGGCGTGTCGCCACTCATTGGCGGCAAGGCCATTAAAGGTCCCCTCACCCGGTTGATGGCAGGGCTCGATCTGAGGACGAGCTCATGCGGTATTGCCATACGCTACAACGGCCTGCTCGACGGCTTCGTAATCGATATGCAGGACCTGCCGGAATCGGATGAGCTTCAGGGGCGTGGCCTCTCGGTGTTGCCCACCGACATCTTGATGCGCGACCCGCAAGACGCAGAGCGCCTTGCGGCCGAGATTCTTGCCTGGACGGCGGCGTTGCGAGAACATCGCGAGAGGGCCGCGTCGTGACCGTTGCGATCGCCATTCTCATGAAGGACCCGGCGATTGCGAAAACGCGTCTCAGCCCTGTGCTGGCCAATGATGCGCGTGAAAGGCTGGCCCTGCTGCTGTTCGAAAACACGCTGCAGTTCTTCAGGCGAACGCATCCCGACAGCCCTGTCGGCATTGTCACGGCTTCGCAGGAAACTGCGGCGATCAGCCGGCAATACGGCGCATCTATCGTTGAGGAAACCGGAGCCGGTGGCATCAACGCTGCCGCCGGCCGCGCCAGTGAATGGGCGATCGCAATTGGCGCGACATCGCTCCTTGTCATTCACGCCGATATTGCGACCCTTGTCGATGAGGAGGTCGACCGACTCCTGGCTGCCCGCGATCGGCATCAGGTTGTTGTCGGGGTTTCAGCCGATGGCGGCACCAACGCGCTGCTGCTGACGCCGCCCGATGCTATCCCCTTTTGCTACGGCCCGAACTCCGCGCATGCCCATGAGGCAGCGGCACGCAAAAGTGGCCGCTCCTGCGAGACGCTGCAGCTTGCCTGCCTGTCGAGGGACATCGACACGCCACAGGACCTGCGTGACCATTTCGAGATGTCTCGCAGCCCGGCCGATGCCCAATGTTTTGCCGTCGCGACCATACCTGAAATCGCGGCTGGAGATGATGTTGCCACGCTGATCATCGAAGCCCTTGTCCGGACACACCGCGCGCTGGCGCCAGGCGACATTGTGGTGATCGCACAAAAGGTCGTTTCGAAGAGCGAAGGTCGACTTGTCCCGGCAAGACAGTTCCAGCCCTCGCAGCAGGCCATCGCGCTCGCCGCCGAGATCGGTAAGGACCCGCACAAGGTCGAGGCGATCCTCTCGGAATCCAGCGATGTCATCCGCGCCCGCCGCCAGCCGCCGGACGGACTGCTGATCACGCGTCACCGCCACGGCTGGATTTGCGCCAATGCAGGCATCGATGAATCCAATCTGGGCGATGGCCACGACGGCATGCTGCTCCTGCTGCCAGAAGACCCGGACGCCAGCGCCCGCCGAATACGCGATGGCCTCGAAACGAAGTACGGCGCTCCGATCGGCGTGATCGTCAGCGACACGTTCGGCCGCCCCTGGCGCAACGGATTGGTCAATATTGCGATCGGCGTTGCCGGCGTGCCGGCCATCATCGACTGGGCCGGACGAACCGACGCCTATGGCCGCGGCCTGAAGGCGACACTTCCGGCCTTTGCGGATGAAGTCGCCGCTGCAGCCGGCCTGCTGATGCAGAAGGATGCCGGACTGCCGGTCATCGTCTTGCGCGGCCTCGAATGGGACGCCGTGTCAGCAAGCAGTGCGCGGGACGTGCTTCGCCCGGCAGCGCAGGAGCTGTTCCTGTGACGGCGCCTCGATCGAAACGATTTCGCTGAACAGCCGGCTCCCAACCGGCACCCAGAACGACGGAGGATGAACTTTGACGACGACACAACCTGCTGGAGCGACGGCAAGTCGACCAACATCCTTTTCCGTTGGCCTGAGGGGTGATCCCACGACATTCGCGGACTTCATCCGCTTGGCCGAAGACCAAGGCTTCAACGGCATCTGGACGCAGGACACGCTGAACGACAAGAATTTCTCGCTCGATCCGTTGCACCAGCTTTCTTATGCAGCGGGCATCTCCAGTCATATGCGGCTCGGCATTTCCGTGCTGTTTTCGGGCTATCGCAACCCAGCCATCCTGGCGCGTGACCTTGCAACCATCGACCAGCTTTCGCAGGGCCGCCTCACCGTCGGCATGGGGGTCGGCAACGCCTATCATCGGCCGCGGCTCGCCGCACTCGGCATCCCGACCGACAAGCCGACCGTGCGCCTGGTGGAGGGCATCGCCGTCATGCGCGCGCTCTGGGCGGAAGGTGAGGCCGATTTCAACGGCGAAATTTATTCCTTTTCCGGTATCCGCATGCAGCCCAAGCCGGTGCAGAAGCCCGGCCCGCCGATCATCATCGGCGCGCGCAGCGAACCGGCGTTGCGACGGGCGGTAGCGATCGCCGACGGCTGGACAGGGGCGGCGATGATCCCGGCTGAAGAGCGGGACCAGGAACTGGCCACCCTGCGCGACGAACTGACCGCCAGCGGCCGTGACCCGGCCAGCTTCTCGATCTCCGTCAACGTCTATGCGGCCGTCGAACCAACGCGTGAGCAGGCGCGAGACCGTGTGCAACAGATCCTGTCGGTCGGCTTCAAGGACAATCCCGTCTACAGCGTCGACGGCATGGCCGATCGCGTCGCGGTGTTCGGCCCACCCGAGGAATGCGCCGAGGGCTTGCGCAAGCTCATCGCCAAGGGAGTCGACGAGATCGTGCTGCATCCGATGTACGACCACCCCAACCAGCTCAAGCAACTGGCCAAGGCGGTCGAACTTGTGAAACGCAGCTGAGCGATCCGTGCCAGCACATTCCCGGGAAGCGGAGAGAACAAACGCATGCCTGACAGACCGATCATCGGCATCATTGGTGGCACCGGAGACCTCGGATCCGGCCTTGCCAAGGTTTGGACCGCGGCAGGTTATGAAGTCGTTGTCGGCTCCCGCTCGCGGGAGAAAGCGGAGGCGTTTGCCAACGACCTTGGCAGCCTTGCGAAGGGTAGCGACAATGCCGGCGCGGCAGCGACGGCGGATGTGGTCGTGCTGGCAGTTCCTTTTGCCAGCCATGAGACAACGCTGAAAGAGATCGAACCCCTATTGCAGGGCAAGATCCTGGTCGACGCGGTCGTCCCGCTGGTGCCGCCGAAAGTGAGTGTGGCGCAGTTGCCCGAAGGCGGCTCGGCCGCACAGATCGCACAACGGCTGCTCGGTGACGGTGTCAGGGTCGTCTCGGCTTTTCACAATGTCGGGGCCACCAAACTCCATGCCGGTGGGCGGGCCGACTGCGACGTGCTGGTGTTCAGCGACGACAAGGAGGCCCGCGACACCGTCATCGAACTTGCCGGCGTCGTGGGCAATCGCGGTGTTGGCGGCGGCAGTTTGGGAAACTCGGCAGCGGCCGAGGCACTTACTTCTGTGCTGATATGGATCAACCGCAACTATAAGGTATCCGGCGCCGGGATAACCATAACCGGCCTTTGAGCCAGGAAGGAAGCCGGGAGGCGTCGATAACGAAGCCGTGAGGAAATTTCAAAAGCCCATTCTAATAAGTGGTTTGAACATTTTGTGATCGAAAAATACCCTTCAAAGTGCAGCTAAGCGCAAAACGCTAGCAAATTAAGATCTGCTAAAGATCTTATCTGGAGGGGAAATTGAAAAATCTGTATCTTTTGCTTAGCGCATCAGCGCTGAGCACGATCTCGCTTGCCGCATATTCAGCAGAGAATCCCGTTGCAGCCGAACCTGAGACAGCCGAATATGTCCGTATCTGTGACATCTATGGCGCGGGCTACTTCTATATTCCGGGCACAGAAACCTGCCTGCGCGTCGGCGGCTTCATCCGCTACGAAGTTCGTGCCGGCGACGGTCCTTATGGCGGCCACAACGACATTGCGAGCAAATTGGGCGGTACCGACGACACCTATCACGTACAGGCTCGTCTATCGCTTCGGACCTGGACCGGGACGGAAACCGAGCTTGGTACGCTGTCGACATACACGCAAACCAACTTCTCGTTCCGCGAAAGCATTCACGGAGATCAGAACCCTGTCGCTCTCTACTATGGCTGGATCCAGCTCGGCGGCCTGCGCATCGGCAAGGATGAATCGGTATTCGAAACCTTCGCCAACTATGCCGGTTCGGTCATCGGCGACGACATCGTACCCTACAGTCCGGTCGAGACCAATCTGATCAGCTACACCTACAAGAACGACAACGGTGTTTCGGCCGTCGTTTCGCTCGAGCAGGGCGGCAGTTCTTACGGCAACGACTATACGATCGATTCCTACGCCCCGCATGTTGTCGGCGGCGTGAAATATGCCGCCAAATGGGGCGCCGTCACAGTGGTCGCCGGTTACGATGCCAACTATGAGGAAGGAGCCATCAAGGCGCGGCTGGATGGCAAGATCAACGAGCAGCTTTCACTGTTCGTGATGGCCGGCTACGGCACCGGCGACGATGACAGCTTCAACTACTACAAGCCCTGGAAGGGTGACTGGGCAGTGTGGGCCGGCGGCTCGTACCGCATCAACACCAAGCTGAAGTTCAACCTGCAGGCATCATACAGCGACTCCGGCGTCGCCAAGGGTTCGGGCGCTGCGCGCGGACAGGCCGACAATCATTTCGCCGTCGTCACCAACGTCAATTACGAACCAGTGCCGGGGTTCGTGATCACGCCGGAAATCGCCTATTTCAGTCTCGATGACGGCAAGCCGGCAACGGACGACGACGGGTTCTCCGGAATGGTCCGTTTCCAGCGTAACTTCTGACCACCGACCGACACTCCACTTGTCAAACCCGGCAGCCATGCTGCCGGGTCTTTTTTGCGTTCATCTGCGCTCAAGGTTGCCCATCAAGGTGATTGTCGTTTCTCGTCCCTCAGTTCCGACAGGATCCGCGCCCAGCTGCGTGTCCCCTTGCGGAGGCGCTCTACGTCGTAGTGTTCGTTAGGACCATGGATGGCGTCGTCCGCCAGGATGAAGCCGGTGACGATGCAATCGACGCCAAGGCGGTCGGTGAGCAGTCTGACGAGTGGAACAGTCCCCCCGGTCCCTTTGATCAGGGTCCGCTCCGGCCATTCTGCGTCAAGTGCTCGCGCGGTGGCCATCAAGTAAGGGCTGTCCTCGTTCACAGACACCGCTGCGTTACCTCCGCTTCCCTCGAATTCGACACGGCACCCGGGCGGAAGGCGGCCTTTCACGAAGTTTCTGAAAATCCTTCTGATGTATTCCGGCTTCTGCTCGCCAACGAGGCGAAACGACAGCCGCGCCGAAGCTGATGAAGGGAGAACGGATCGCTCGCCAGAGCCAGTGTTCCCGCCCACGATACCATTGAAATCTATACCGGGACGCCCCCACATCGACTCGATCGTTCCGTAGCCGCCTTCGTCGGAACCACCGCTGACTGAAACGCCGGCAAGAGCCTCATCGACGGGCAGGGCCGCCCATTGCTCTCGCAATTCCGTCGGCAGAGGTGTTACGCCATCATAGAAGCCGTCGATGGTCACACGCCCATGATCGTCGTGGATAGAGGCGAGAACTTTGGTAAGAACACGCAAGGGATTGACTGCCACATTGCCGAACTGACCGGAATGAAGGTCATTGTTTGGCGCGACGATCGTGATCTTTTCGTGCAGCAGTCCCTTGAGACGCGTTGTGATGGCGGGCCTGGTCGGAGACCACATATCGCTGTCGCTGATATAGGCGACGTCGCATGCAAGCTCGTCGCGATAAGCATCGACAAAGGCAGGAAGGCTCGGTGAACCGGTTTCCTCTTCTCCTTCCAACAGGACAGTCACATCGACTGGTATCGCGCCCTCCGTATCCTTCCATGCGCGAAGGGCTTCGATGAAAGACCAGACCTGGCTTTTGCTGTCTGAAGCACCACGCGCATAGATGCGCCTGAGCCCGTCTTCATCCCTGAACGCCGGTTCGAATGGCGGCGCTGTCCAGGCATCGAGCGGCTCCACCGGCTGCACATCATAGTGACCGTAGAGCAGAATCCCGGGGCTCCCGCTTCCTGACCGCGACATTCCCAGGACCACCGGATGACCACTTGTCCTGACGATCCGCGCCTCGAAGCCCAGGCTCTCCAATTCGGATCTCAGCCATACAGCGCATGCAACGATCCCCTCCTTGCCTTCCGGCTGGCTGGAAATGGACGGGAACGCAAGGAACCGCATGAACCTTTCGACGGAGACAGGCAGGTTGGCGTCGATCTGTTCGAGGATCGCGTCGATGTTGCTCATTGTGGCTTCCGGCAGACGGGCAAGATGGAAAGGGACGGCGCCGCTTAGAGGACTTTGGAGAGGAAGGCCTGTGTTCGGGCCTCCCGGGCATTGGTGAGGATGTGCTGGGGCTTGCCGCTCTCGACCACCAAGCCGTTGTCCATGAAGATGAGATGATCGGCGACTTCCCTGGCAAACCCGATTTCGTGCGTCACCAGCATCATCGTCATGCCGGCGCGCGCCAGATCCTTGATGACATCGAGCACTTCGCCGACCAGTTCAGGATCAAGTGCGGAGGTGGGTTCGTCGAACAGCATGACCTCCGGGTCCATCGCCAGGGCGCGGGCGATAGCCACGCGCTGCTGCTGGCCACCGGAGAGTTGGTTTGGATAGCGATCTCCGAGACCACCCAGGCCCACGCGTTCCAGCAGGGCTACCCCTCGCCTCCTTGCCTGGCTTTTGGACTGGCGCTTCACATGCACTGGCCCTTCGATCACATTTTGAAGCGCGGTCATGTGCGGAAACAGATTGAAGCGCTGAAACACCATACCCGTGCGACGGCGTTGTTCCGAAATCTGGCGTCGCGAAAGTTCATGCAATCTGCCATCGCGTTCCCGGTATCCCTGAAGGATTCCGCTCAGCCGGACCTGACCGGCCGAGATCATCTCGAGTTGGTTTATGCAGCGAAGCAAGGTGGACTTCCCCGATCCGGACGGGCCGATGGCGACACACACCTCGCCTCTCGCAATGTTCAGATCCACGCCACGCAAAGCGTGGAAGTCTCCGTAGAATTTGTGGATGCCGAGGAGTTCAACGGCGGGCGCGACTGCTATCCCATGCATTAGTTCGCCCCCCCGTTGACGACGATCACGTCGTGGCCGCGCCCGAAATAGCGCTCCAGATAGTACTGCCCGACCATGAGCACCGAGGTGATGACCAGATACCACGAGGCAGCAACCAGGAGCAGCGGCACCGGCAGATAGGTGCGATTGGCGATGGCATTGGTCGCGAACATCAAGTCGAGCGTGAATGGCACCGCCAGCACCAGCGACGTCATTTTCAGCATGCCGATGGTTTCGTTGCCCGTAGGTGGGATAATGGTCCGCATGGCCTGAGGGATAAGGATCCGGGTCCAGATCTTGGCCTGCGACATGCCGATAGCCTGGGCTGCCTCCGTCTGCCCACGGTCTATGGCACGAAACCCAGCCCTGAATATCTCGGCGAGATATGCGCTTTCATTGAAACCCAACCCGATGATGGCGGCGACAGCCGGAGTCACGATCCAGCGACTGTCGACACTGATCAGTTCCGGGCCGAAGGGCACGCAAATCGTGATACGTGGAAACAGCACCGCAAACAGGCCCCAGAAAGCCAGCTGCGTGTAGACTGGCGTCCCTCGAAAGAACCATACCCAAAACCAGGCAGCGCCTCTGAGGACGGGATTCCCGCTCTCGCGCATTATGACAAGGGCAAGGGCCAACGGTATCGCGACCGCCATGGCAACAAGCGTCAGCAGCAACGTCCACGCGACGCCCCGCATCACAAAGGGCGAGAAGATGTATTCGTAATAGGTGCCCCAGTGGAAATTGGGGTTCGTAGCCACGCCGTGCACAGCCTGCACCACGATGATCAGGATGAGGATGACGGCCACCCATCGCCCAGGATGGCGCCTCGGCACCACCTGATTACGGACCACAGGTCGTTCCGCGCCGCCCGTCGGCTCCGACTGGCGGTTGTCCATCGCCAGCATGACGTTGTCGCCGCTCACCTCAATGCCCCGAGGCCGGATTGATCTCGGCCTTCTCAACGCCAACTGCCGCCATGCCCCAGGAGTCCAGGATCGCGTTGTAGGTGCCGTCCTTGATCAAGGTCGTCAACGTATCGGCGAGGAGCTCGGTCAGCGCCTCGTCCTTCTTGGCTATCGCGATGCCATTCAGACCGCGCACATTGAGTTCCTCGCCAACCGGCCGAATGGTTTCCAGCGTTTTGTTGGACTTGAACGCCGCATAAAGCGCCGTAGCGCTGCCCGTGATCGTCGCATCGGCGCCGCCGGTTGCCACACGGGTGACGGCTTCGGTCTGCGTCTTGAAAGGCAGGATGGCCATTTCCTTGTGATCGCCATCAAGGCACCCCTTGTTCACCTCCATGAGTTTCTCCTCGTGTCGGCTGCCGCTTTGCACCGCGATCTGCCGGCCGCAGACATTCTTCGGATCGAAACCGGTCGGGTTGCCTGCCTTGATCACCCACTCATTGCCAGTTTCGGCGTACGAAACGAAGTTGACCACTTTCTTGCGTTCCTCGGTGATCGAGAAAGCCGACATGCCGACGTCATAGTTGGTGCCCAACGCTGGCAGGATGGTGGTGAACTGAGCGGTGCGGGATTCGTACTTCAAGCCCAGCCTGGCGGCGATGGCATTGCCGATATCGATATCGATGCCTTCAGGGGTCTGACCATCGGCGCCCGCCAGATACTCCCAAGGCGCATAGTCGTTGTCCGACCCGCCCACGAGCACGCCCGTTTGCCGGACTTTGTCCGGAACCCTTTCTGCAAGCTCCTTGTCGACCTCGATACGCGATGCATCGAAAGTCTGCGCCAGAGCCACGCCTCCGAGCGTCGACTGGACGAGGAGCGCTGCTCCCGACATCACGGCAGTCCAGCAAGTCTTTCCAAGCATGTTCACTCTCCCATTGTTCAATCCTGGCCACTCTCTTGCGTGGCCTTGAAGATTACCGGGGCATTCCCCGTCCACCGGCAGCGTCATATAAGAATGTCTTCCGCATTCCGTCCAATATTGCCTTTCATCGATTCTATTCGTGAAAGTTATCGGGCTATCGCCGCACTGCCTTATGCTGCACTTGCAGCATGCAAGGTGAGCGCGGCGAAGAAGCGTTCAAGGTCCCTCCTGAGATCGTCCGGATGTTCGACGCCGACACTGAGGCGAAACAGATAGTCTGGACCGGTCCAGGGCCGCACGCTCCGCAGCGCTTTTACCGAGGTCGGAGCAATGAGACTTTTGGTTCCTCCCCATGAGGCTCCGATGGATATCAACTCCAGCGCGTCCAGGGCAGAAAACGCCCGGTCGGCATACTGATCCTTGAGGGTGAACGTAAACACGCCGCAAGCGCCACTGAAATCGCGCTTCCATATTTCATGACCAGGATCTTCAGGCAGCGCCGGATGGCTCACGGTCTCCACACAGGGGTGTCTCGCGAGCCATGCAGCGATCTCAAGCCCGGAAGCGGTGGATCGCTTGAGACGAACTGCCAGCGTTTCAATTCCGCGGGCAACGAGCGCGCAATCGTCGGGCGACGTGCCGACGCCCAATCGCCCGAAGGCAGCCTTGAGCTTCACACCCAGGGTATCCTCCCTGGCGGTCACCGATCCCAGGATGAGATCGGAGTGACCGGAGAGATGTTTGCTGAGGGCCTCGACCACGACATCCACGCCATGGCGCAATGGCCTGAAGTTGAGCGGCGAGGCCCAGGTGTTGTCGCAGCCGACCAGAACGCCGCGCGCACGCGCCATCTCGACGATCGCCGGAATGTCCTGCATCTCGAGCGTAACAGAGCCCGGGGACTCGGCCCAGACCAGGCGGGTCGAGGAGTTGATGAGCCCGCCAAGCTCCTTCAAGTCGAGAGGGTCATAGAAAACCGCCTCTATTCCAAGCGCCGGCAGTTCATGCGTCGCAAAATCGCGCACGGGGCCGTAGACGGTGTCGGGTATCAGTATCCGTTCACCTGACTTTGCGAGAGCGAGCATGGTGCAGGCAACCGCAGCCTGCCCGGAAGGTGCCAGCACAGTGCGGGCGCCTTCTTCGAGTTCGGTGATCTTCTTTTCAAGATAGCGGTGCGTGGGCGTACCATAGAGCCCATAGACATACCCGTCCGCATCGCGCTCGAAGCGAGCGGCAAAGGACGCCGCGTCCGGATAGCGGATCGTCGAGGCACGATGGATCGGCACGGTCAGACTGTCGTAGCCAGTCAGACTCACCGAGACCTTCGACACCGACCTTGTTTCATCATGCATGCCATTCATCTCCTGTTGAGACGTTGTTGACACGCAGTGAACTATTCTGTCCAATATCAAGATACTGTCATTCAATTCACCTTGGTTATAGGAAATCCATGGATGTCCGGTTGATCGAAACCTATCAGGCCGTCATGACCTACGGCACGACCTCTCGGGCCGCCGAAATTCTGGGCATCTCCCAACCTGCGGTCAGCAAGGCGATCATGACGCTGGAACGCTCCATCGGCTTCCGGCTGTTCGATAGGGAAAAAGGGCGAATGATCCCCTCGGCCGAGGGTCAGCTTTTCTTCCGCGAGGTCCAGATATCCCTTGCGGGCCTGGCAAAGCTGCGCAGCGCAGCAGCTCGCATTCGTGACTATGGCTCGGGCGACATCCGCGTGGCTTGCCTGTCGGCCTTCAGCACGAATTTGCTGCCAAACGCGATAGCAAGGTTTCGTCAGAGAAATCCCAAGGTTGCCGTGTCGTTCTACGTGAGCGGATCCTCCTCCATACGGGACATGGTGGCGGCGAACCAGCTCGACATCGCGATCACCGCGGACGAGATAGACACGAACGGTCTGGAGGCGATTCCGTTTGCCGAAATTCCTGCTACTTTGGCCATTCCTCCAGGGCATCCCTTGGCCCGGAAGGACGTCGTGCACCCTGCCGACCTCGATCGTCTGCCCTTCGTTGCACTCGCCCCGGAGGATACCACCCGCCACGAGGCAGAGGCCATATTTGCGAAATATGGCGTGGCCCCGCAGGTGGTGGTGGAGACGGCATATTCGTCGACGGTCTGCGCATTGGTTCTGGCGGGCTTGGGCTGTGGCATTGTCGACCCGGTGACCGCAACAGGTTACATCGAACGCGGCGTGACGCTACGGCCCTTGGTGCCATCCGTAAGCTTCCGAACGCTCATGCTTTTTCCCAATCAGAAGAGATCGAGAATTGTCGCCGAAATGGCCGACGCCTTGACAAAAGAGCGGTCGAAACTCGTTGACGCACGCCGGAGCTAGCGAGACAGTTGTTTCCGCAGCTTGGGACAACAGTCCGCGCCATGCTTCTTCTTGGTGTTGGCGAGATGAAACGCCACTGTATCGCAATTGGCGCCTGGAAGATGAGCCGTATCCCCTCACCGGCCAAACACATACACGGCGTTTCGCGGGTAGTAGAGCAAGCCTGACCGCCAACGACGGCGCTGGCGCTCACAAACTGATGGCAATTCGGTTGGCCGAAGGTCGAGCGGGCCGAAACCCACACATGCAGGGCAGATAGAAAGCGCCCGGACGTCAAATTCTCTCGCCGCGTACCGATCAGTTGGAGATCGAAAACACAGGGTGTCTGCCCACTCACGTAAATCGATGGTTTTGCGGGTGGTTGGCGAAGGGCAAGACACGGCGTTCTAGTTCGACAGATACGAACTTGCCGGCTTGCGATCGACGCTGAGCAGGAAGGCCAGAACCGAGATAAGGATAATGGATCCGCCGAGCATGGTGGATCGCGCCGGCACCTCGTGGAAAGCCAGCCAGACCCAGATCGGTGCGATCGGGGTCTCCACGGCGCCGATAAGCGCTGCATCACGCGCCGGCAGATATCGCAAGCTCAGGCCGAAGGTCAGGAAGCCGAGCGTCATCTGCACGAGCCCGAATGAAGCCAGCCAGGCCATATCCTTCGGCGCGACGGCGAGCGGGCTTGCGAACGGCAACACGGCCACCGCGCACAATATGTTGGACAGGATCAGGGTCTCGGCCACCGGGAATCGTTCGTTTCCGCGCATGGCTATGGCCATAAGGGCCATGAGAAGTGTCATGACCAGCGCCAGAAGATCACCGGCAAAACCGCCTCCCGAGAGAGCCGAGGCCCCCACCGTCAAGACGGCACCAGCAATGGCAGCGACCCCGGCTATCAGCGCGGCCGATGGCGGCCTGTCGCCAAGCAGCATCCAGGAAAGGGCCGCGACGATCAGAGGCGCCCCGGCATGAATGACCGCGACATTTGCGACCGTCGTGTTCCGCAGCGCGAAGATGAAGGCAACCATTGCCGTCGATGACATGCCGGCAACCAGCCATGCTGCAGGCGTGAGCCTGCCCGCGATGCCGCTCAGGGGTTCTCGCAGGCCCAGCGTCAGGAACATCAGCACGAATCCTGCGCTGAAGGTGCTGCGCCAGAACAGCAGCGTCCAGCTGTCGACCGCAATCAGCCGCGAGAACAGTCCTCCCGTGCTCCAGAACACCGCAGCCAGAACGGCCAGAGCCACACCCGCATTTCGATTGCTGATGGAGGACATGGCTAGATGCCACCCAGGACGGCACGGTCGCCGATTGAAGGCGGCAGCTCGATCATTTCGGGTGCAGGATAGCGCTGGGGCCAATCAAACGGTCCGGTTTCCCCTTTGCCATCCTGCCGATGGCGCCTGAGGCAACCTGACCCCAGCCGCATAACGATCTCCTGGGCATTGACGCCGATCTCCGCGGCAAGGTCGCCGACGCCAAATTCGTCGTGCAGGAACTGCGCCCATGCGCCGGGACCGCAGAGTTCAGGTGGCACGTCCGTCACGTCGACCGTGACGTATTCCATTGATATGCGCCCTACGACGGGAGCAGCGTGGGCACCGAAGCGGACAGAAATCCTGCCGGCGCACGCCCAGGGCAGCCCCTGGGCATAGCCAATGCCTACGATCGCGATCCGGCTGTTGCGACGGGCCCGGAATGTCGCACCGTATCCGACGGCTTCGTGCGCGGAGACTTCACGAACCGCAAGCACCCGGGCCCGCAGGCGCAAGACGCAACGCAGCGGACTGGGATGGACAGCCGCATTGTTGAGCCCGAACAGGGCCGAGCCGATGCGGGCGAGATCGAGATGGAACGACCTGTCGAGCCATGCTCCCGCCGACGCGACCAGACTGCTTGCCACAGGCCGGACCAGTCCGCGCAAGGTTTCGAATCGTTGCTTCTGCACCTCATTCATGGTGTTCGACGCGTTTTCGCTGCACGCCAGATGACTGATCAAAATCCGTGATGGATGCTTGGAAAACCATCCCTTCCGACAGAAATCCGCAACCTCCGACAGGGAAAGGCCGAGCCGAGAGAAGCCGGTGTCGACATTGAGCAGATAAGGATCGGCCGCAGCCGTCCGGAAGTGGAAATCCATTTCCTCCGGCGTGTTGATCACCGGCAGAATATCCTCAAGGCGATAGATCCGCTTGAAGCGGACGTAGTCGTCATGGAAGACGGCGATCCTGGCAAACGGGCAGACAGCGCGCAGTCTCAGGGCTTCTTCCAGATTGGCGACGAAGAAGGACGTGCAGCCCATGTCCCACAGTGTTCTGGCAATTGGTTCCAGGCCAAGTCCGTAGGCATCGCTCTTGACCACGGCGGCGGTGATGACGTCAGGGCCGAGAAGTCCCCTCATCGTGATGTAGTTGGCACGCACCGCATCCAGATCGATCTCCAGGACCGCACTGTCCAGTGGCAGGTATCGCGCAACGTTGGCGGCTTGCGTCATTCCTTGGTCTCCACCTTGCCGTTCCCTCCGCACGGCGATGCGCCAGCAGGTGAGCTTCGAAGCTATCCAGTATGGATGACACGCATCTTTCAGAAGCGTGACAGCCATCGGATTTTCAGATGGATCGATCTCAAAGATGCTCGCTGCGCCGCGTCCTAAAAGTTGCTGTCACAAATGGCCGCCATTGTCGGGCGCGTTGAACCAAACCACCAACTCTGACGCGGGACGCACACATGGCTCTCAACACAGACGACCATCCTACCAGGATACTGATACTCGGCTGCGGCGTTCTCGGCGGCGGCGTCCTTGATTTTCTCAGCCAGAGCGGCCGCGATTACGACATCCACATCGCGGCACGCGATAGCCAGAAGGTAACGCTGCGCGCGAACCTGGCGCGCTACACCGCGGCCAATCTCGGCCATCACGCCAGCATCCAGGTCGCCGCCGTCGACCTGATGGATGTCGAGGCGACCGCGACTTATCTCGCCGCGCTTCAGCCGGACATCATCTTCAATGCAACAACACTGCATTCATGGTGGGTGATCACCCAATTGCCCCCCGCCGCCTTCCAGCGACTGGATCAGGCGCGCGGCGGCGTCTGGGCAGCCATGCATCTGGTTCTGGTGCGCCGCCTGATGCAAGCCGTCCAGATGGCCGGCGTGCACGCCAAAGTCGTCAACGCGTCATATCCAGACGTGACCAATGCAGCACTCGCTGCCGAAAACATCGCCCCCCTGATCGGCATCGGCAACATCGCCAACGCCGTTCCGGGAATCCAGCTCGCCGCCGCCCATCTTCTCAGCTGTGACGTCAGGCGCGTCGCCGTGCGCTTCTTTGCCCATCATTTCCTGAGTTATCGCATGCCGAGCACAGGCGGAACTGACGGTGCGCCATATCATCTGACGTTCTATCTCGACGGCAAGGCCCTGCCGTCCGACGCAATCGATCATGGCGCAGTGTTCGCCACAGTCGCCGGACGCTTCCGGCGCGTGAAGGGTCTGGCCGGGCAGTCGGTGACCGCCTCTTCAGCGACCGCCGTGTTGCGGACGCTGGCTGATGGCATCGACCGGGTCGTCCATGCACCGGGGCCCTTGGGTCTCGTCGGCGGCTACCCTGTCAGGATTTCGCCAGACGGACTGTCCGTCGATCTGCCGGAAGGGCTGTCGATCGATGAGGCCCTCGCCATCAATCGTGCCTGTCAGAAGTTCGATGGCATCGACTCCGTCGAAGCGGACGGAACCATCCGCTTCATGGCGGATTCGGCCGCGATCATCCGCGAAGAAATCGGCTTCGACTGCCCGGCCGTGCGTCTCGCGGATTGCGAAGAGATCGCGCATGAACTTGCGGCAAGGTTTGCTGAGTATCGGCACGCGCAGCTGACGAAATCGGACCTGACCGCCGCCTGACCGTTCCATTTGATGGAAGACTGTGCGCAACGAATGCGCCGACGCGGGGAAGACCGAGACACACATGCATCACGCCGGCGGCGGGATCGCACACGATGGAACACGCGGTCTCGGTTGCTTCCTCGCGTGAATGGCTCTTCGCAACGGCATTGGGAGCTCCCGCCCGGTTGCGCAAGGCATGAATGGCATCTGCAACGGAATTGAGGGGCCCGGCCGTACCTGCAAGCGAGGCATATCTCCCATAGGTTGATGGGTAGACTTGCTGCAGCAGGGCGTGGTTCTCGACAGCCTTCGTCTGATCGAGCAGCGCATGATTGGTGTGGAAGAGCGACTCGGCGCCGCCGAGGTCATTGACGCCGGCAGCCGGTGACACCTCGACCCCCGCGATCCGGCCTGACGCGTCGCCGAGCAGGTAACTTCGCCCACCCATGTGCGGCAATCGTTGCACGAGCCGCAGCGCGCGCGGCACATCCGGCTCGGACAGGATCATTCGGCGCACCACCTGGCTGGGCAGGCCCGCTGTCGTGGTGTCGAGCATCAGATCATTGGTCACCAGGCAGAGCCCGTGGCCATTCTGGCCCACCCAGCCCAGCGTGCCCCTGGAAGCCACCGTGGCCAGCCTAGATCCATCAGGGTCCGAATGCACGAACAGCACCAGACTCGATTTCGTACCTCTCGGGGCATCCCAGTTCTGGCCAACGACCGCACCGCTCCCGCCGTTGAAGGCGAGCGCGCTGCAGCCCGTTGGCGAAGGCTCTCCAAAAAACTCGAAACCAATATTGAGGAAGACGTCCTCGACCGCACAATGGGCGCCGTCTGCCATTCCCTCGATCTCGGCCACGATGGCAGGCGCAAACATGGTCATCGTCCGCCAGGAGGCTTCTGCCACGCGTCGTGCCGAGCTCAAGATCCCTGCCGGAACAGCCCTTGTAAGCCGATCCAGGACCGAGACGATATCACGCTCGAATGCCGCGCCATGCTGATGGCCACGCTCATAGGGCGTACCTCGCAAAACCATGACCGGAAGTGAGGTCCGTGTCATTGGCACCTCATCGCGCCAGCGGTGCCAGCCGCACCGGCCGCCTGGATGTTGACAAGTGCCGCGGTTGCCGGCCCTGGAGGCTGTTCATCCGCCGCTCGACGGCGCGCGCCAGCAGCGAAGCCGGCCAGCCGAGCGCGAGGTAGAAAAGGCCGGCGAACAGGAAGACATGCAGCGGCATGAAGCTTTCGGACATGATCGCGCGAGCGGTCAGGGTCAGTTCGTTGACCCCGATCAGGGCGCAGACGGAACTGTCCTTCAGCACGGAGATCAAGGCAACAATCAGGGGTCCCGACATCTGGCGCACGGCCTGGGGAATGACAACGAGCCGCAGGCACAGGAGACGTGACAGTCCAAGGGCGCGCGCAGCTTCCCACTGCCCCTGCTCTACCGTCTGCATTCCCGCGCGCAACACCTCCGCCAGATAGGCGCCATGCACAAGGACAAGGCCGAGTGTGCCCGCGAGAAATGGTGACAGCGTCAAGCCAATGCCGGGCAGGACGAAATAGAGCATGTAGAGAACGATCAGCAGCGGAATGGCCCGCAGAACCCAGACATAACAGCCGACAAAGCCGCGAAGCCTCGCGCTGCGGGACGTCCTCATCGCTTCCAGGGCAAGGCCGAGCAGGAACGCGCCGCCAAAACCGGCAGCAGTCAAGAGAAGGGTCAGAGACGCTGCCTCGAACAGGCGTGGGCCCCAGTCAACGAGATAGAGAGCCAGTCCGTTCATCGTTGGCTCGCCGCCTGTTCAACCAGTCTTGTCAGGCGAAACAGGATGAAGGCGACGCCGAGATAGATGCAGGCCGCGAGTCCATAGATCAGTCCCGTCTCGAATGTGCGGTTCACCAGCATACGCGCCTGGAACATGAGCTCCGGCGCAGCGATCGCCGCAGCCAGCGTGGTGTCCTTGACGAGGGCGAGCGCATAGTTGCCGACCGGCGGCAGGCTTACCCGCCAGGAATTGGGGACTATCACCAGCCGAAATGCCAGGATGTGGGAAAGCCCCAGCGCCAGAGCCGGCTCGCCCTGTTTCGCCGCCACCGAGCGGAATGCCGTGGCAAAGACCTCCACAAGCACCGCCGACCCTATGACGCCCAGTCCGACCGTGGCTGCCGGCATGGGCGGAAGCCGGATCCCGACATGAGCCAGGCCAAAATACACCAGGAGCAGCCAGATAAGACTGGGTATGTTGCGCAGAGTCTCCGCGTAGATCGCAATGAGCGTATCAAGCAACCTGGACCGAAGCAGGAAACTCGCGGAAGCCAGCATGAAACCGAGCGCAATTGCCAGGACCAGCGCGCCGGAGGCGATAATGACGCTGGTCTTCGCTCCATCCAGCAGGACCGACAGAACAAAGCCGAGGTCAACCACTGCACAAGCCCGCCCGTTATTGCCGACACCGCGGGGCAATCCAATCGACTGGCCTGTCGACGCCGGCACGGAAATTGTCGGTTGAGGGAAGGAAATTCGTGTCACTCACCAGGCCGTAGTGCTTGCCGATCTGCCGGACTTCACAATCCGTCCACAGCAGCCTGATCTCGCGGCTAAGATCGTCGGCGAGCGCCTGATTGTTCCTGGAGAGGCCGAAGACGTACTGCCGTCCAGTGCTCGTCAGCAACGGGAAGTCCGGATTGTTGTCGATGAAGGGCACCGTGTGCAGCCGCCAGTCCGGATTGCGTGAAATCGCATAGTCGATGGCCGGCGGATCACCGATCATCGCGTCGATCCTGCCGATGACGAGGTCGCGCATCGCCGCATCCGGAGTGTCGTAGAGCATGAGCTGCAGGCCGGGCAGCCGTCTCAGTTCGACCAGAAAGCCAAATCCGATCATCGACCCGACCTTCTTGTTCTCAAGGTCCGCCAGACGGTTCCAGTTCTGGCCAATCTTCTGGGTGATCCCGTTCTGGAAATAGGCTGTGGGGTCGGTCATGGTCAAAACGTCGGCCCGCTGTCGCGTCCAGGCGACGTTGCCGCCGATGATGTCAATCTGCCCGGACTGGGTCGCGGCGATCGCGCCGGACCATTCCATTGGAACCGGCCTGATCTTGAGGCCAAGCCGCGTCGCGGCCATCTGGAGAATTTCGCCGTCGTAACCCGACAGCGAACCATTCAATGCGACCAGACCCGGCATGTCGCCGGTGATCGCCACGCTCAGCGTACCAGGTTCGCTCAGTTGATATCGTTCCGATGCAAGAGCGGTCTTCGACAGCACCATCGCCATCACGCAGAGGGCGACACCCAGGAAAATTCCAGTCGCACGCCGATCGCAAACCATCTGCCCCAACACTCCATACGAAAGGGGAATCCAGCCTATCGATATCCGTAATATGAGTAAACTCTAAACCTTGCCGGCTTACTTGTAAACATGCACGAAGCGCCGCGAATTGCGCATCGCAAGCCCTCGGATGGTCACCTGGCCGGGCGCTGCCGGAACATGATCTCCAGCGGATTGATCTGCTCCTCAAGCTGCTGCACTTCCCGCCTGACCAGCGGCAGCAACTGTTCGAACCGCTCCTGGGATAGCCTGGCGCTGGTCATGTTCACAGCGATTGCCACACCGGTCGGCCTTTGCCCAGGACTGATCGCGACGGCAAACGCCGAAATCCCCGCCACCAGGTCACCCTTGTCGAGAGCGTATCCTTCCTGACGTATCGCCGGCAGCAGGCTGCGGACGCGGCCTGCCGTCAGACCATGATGCTGCGGATAGAGCGGCGAGTTCGCCTCGATGATGGCGTCAGCTTCCAGCGGCGGCAAGGAAGCCAGGATCGCCAGGCTGGCCGAACCGACACCCAGCGGGATCTGTCCGCCTATGCCGCCAGTAAGGCTGTCAATCATATAGCTGCCCTGGTGGCGATCCACGCAGATCGCGTTGACTCCAGACCGGGCCATCAGGAAGACGGTGTCGCCAGTGGCCGCACCGATGCGCGTGAGCGCTGGCTGCGCCAGTGTGCGCAGTCCGGACTCATCAGCGGCATGGACCCCCAGTACAAAGAGGCCCAGCCCGAGCCTGTAGCGCTTTGTGAGGCTGTCGCGATCGATCAACCGATGGCGCTCCAGGGCGACGGCAATCCGATGTGCGGTCGGTTGTTTGAGGCTCAGCCCTTCACTGATGTCGGCAATGCTGGCGCCGCCCGACCCTGCCGCCTGGCCAACGAAGTTCAGCACCGCAACCGCGCGGTCCAAAAGCTGCGTCCCGCTCGCCAGCTCGGTCTCTTTGACTGTCTTTGGCATCAGCAGCGCGTATCTCAGAACCCGGTTGCCTCCCAAATGCCCGATACCGCCTAGCTTGACAAGTCTGTGCCAACTTGTCCATAGCCGGCTAAAAAGCCACATCCATAATCCGGATATTTTTAGAATTGACAACCATAATGTGGTGTGACTAACCTATGACAGTTCGATGACGCTCAAGCAAATTGTGGCGCTTCCCAATCGGTCGGCCTGTGACAAGGTCGGCAGAAACGCCCCATGCTCGAATTGTCGGGACGAACAGCAATGCACCTCATCTGGGAGCGAGCAGTGATGTCGCACGTTGGAGAATCCGGCCTTTCAAACACAGACGTCTCGGCATTGGCCAAGCCGAGCCTGCGGGGAATAATCCAGGCCAATACACTCAGTTTCATCATGGAAGCGCATGACGCGCTTTCGGCCACCATTGCGGAACGCGCAGGCTTCAAGGGACTATGGGCGTCTGGCCTGTCGATTGCATCGAGCCTCGGTTACCGGGATGCCAATGAAGCATCCTGGACGCAGCTCGTCGAAGTCGTCGAGAGGATGGCCGATGCAGCTTCAATCCCGATCCTGGTGGATGGAGACAGCGGCTTCGGCAATTTCAACAATGCCCGGCTTGCGGCCAAGAAGCTGTTCCAGCATGGCGCAGCCGGTGTCTGCCTCGAGGACAAGGGCTTCCCCAAGATGAACTCCTTTGTCGGTGACCGCCACCCACTGGCGGAAATCAGCGAGTTCTGCGGACGGCTGCGCGCGGTGAAGGACACGCTCGGTTCCGAGGACTTCGTGCTGGTCGCGCGCGTCGAGGCGCTGATCGCGGGTTACGATCAGCAGGAAGCACTGATGCGTGCACATGCCTATGCGGACGCCGGCGCCGATGCGATCCTCATCCATTCACGCAAGTCTGATGCCAGCGAGATTCTGGCCTTCGCCAGGGAATGGAGCAACCGCCTGCCACTGGTGATCGTGCCGACAAAATATTACCGCACGCCTGTGGACGAATACCGTGCGGCCAAGATCTCAACAGTCATCTGGGCCAACCACAACATGCGTGCTGCTGTTTCTGCCATGCGCCAGGTCTGCGAACGCATCCTTCGTGAGGGAACGATCGCCGGCATCGAAAACGAGGTAGCCACGCTGGACGACGTATTCGACCTGCTCAACTACCGCGAACTGGCGGAAGCCGAGACGCGCTATCTTCCTTCAGTCGCTGTCGCCGCCGAGTAGCGTCGGGGCGGATCCGCTCTAACCAACAATCACAACAACATCATGAGGGCCGACAATGTTGGCACAGCGTACGAGGCTTTTTGCGTCGTCGGGAACGGCTGCCGCCCGAGCAGCCGCCAAGGCGGCATCCGATGCCGGCAAGGAGGTCATTGACCTCACCGCCGGTGAAATATGGTCTGACCTGGCGCCGAGCGTCCGCGAGGGTGCGCTGGCGGCCATTGAACGCGGCGAGAACCGCTATACCGACACCGTCGGGCTTCGCGAACTGCGCGAAGCCCTCGCCGCAAAGGTGTCCCGCGAAACCGGGCAGGTCTGGCATACCGAGGAGATCGCGGTCACGAGCGGCGCCAAGCAGGCCCTGTTCAACGCGGCGATGGTCCTGCTGGACCCGGGCGACGAAGTCATCATCCCAAGCCCCTATTGGACGACCTTCCCGGCGCAGGTTCTGATCGCCGGCGGGCGACCGGTGCATGTCGACACACGCCACAGCGGTTTTGTTCCAAGGCCGCAGGAACTCGAGCGTGCCATCACGCCGAAGACACGCGCGATCGTGATCAATACGCCCAGCAATCCGACAGGCGCGGTCTATGACCAGACCACCCTTGAGCAGATCGCCAACCTGGCGATCCGCCACGATCTCTGGATCATCTTTGATGAATGCTACGGGGCATTTGCGCATGCGCCGCATGTCCATCATCCCATAGTCTCGCTGGTGCCGGAAGTTCGGTCGCGAACCGTCATTATCAATGCGTATTCCAAGACACTTGCCCTGACGGGCTGGCGCATCGGGTACATGGCCGGCCCAAAGAGTGTGATTGACGCAGCCAAGGCACTGCAGTCCCACACGACATCGAACCCCAATGTGATCGCCCAGCACGCGGTCCTGGAGCATCTGCGGCGCGGTGACGGCAGTTATGAAAAACGCCTCTTTGACCAGCTGGCGCAGGCCCGACGGCTCGGGCTCGACATTCTGTCGCGCCAGACACTTGCGCCACTGCCATCGGCGCAAGGTGGGTTCTACTTCTACCTGGATCTTGGCGGCCTTGTGGACATCGGCCCGGGTTCAGCCACGCCGCGGAGCGCGGACGACGCCGTAAACGCCTTGCTTGCCGAGGCCGGCGTCGCCGGCGTGTCAGGCAGCGCCTTCGGCGACCACATGGGTCTGCGCCTCTCTTACGGGATCACCCACGACAAGCTTGCCCTTGGTCTGGAGAGGCTCGTCGAAACCTTTGAATCATGGACCAAGGCATCTCGCAACGTAGCTTAAGGAAAACTCTCATGTTCAGGACTGAAGTACCGCAAAGCGCAGTCATCCTGGCTGCAGGCATGGGGTCGCGGCTGCGGCCGTTGACAGACTTCCGGCCAAAACCCCTCGTGGAAGTTCTCGGTGTTTCGATCATCCACAACGCGTTGCGCAATCTCGGCGCCATGGGCGTGAAATCGGCCACCATCGTCGTCGGCTACCGCAAGGATGCAATCGAGTACGCCTGCGGTGACCGTTTTGCCGGCGTCGACATCGACTACGTCGAATCCACTGTCTACGACCGCACCGGCAGCGCCTATTCACTCTGGCTGGCACGTCACACCCTGCTGAGCGGAGACATCTTCCTGCTGGAAGGAGACGTCTTCTTCGAAAGGCAGGCCCTTGTGTCGCTCCTGGCGACGGGCGCAGGCGATGTGGCCGCAGTGGCGCCATTCACGGAAGACATGGAGGGCTCCGCCGTCGTTCTTGGTCCGACGTCGACCATCGCGGAAGTGCGCATGAAGCAGACCGCGGCAGACCTGAACCAGCCAGGAGCGCCTCGATTGTTCAAGACGCTGAACCTGTTCCGTTTTTCCCGCGCCACGCTTTCGGGCGTCATCGTCCCTGCCCTCGACGACCTGATCGGCACGGGGGCCGGGACGACCTACACCGAGCAGGTTCTGGCGCAGCTGATCGGTCGCGGCCTGAAGATCGCGGCGGCGCGCTGCGACACCGTCAAATGGTATGAGATCGACAACCAGGCGGATCTGAAAATGGCGGAAAACCTCTTCGCCCCGCCTGAGCTGCCCGTTTTGTCGCAGGCTTCTTGAGCACGGCCCAGGCCGGGGAGGAACGCACATGCTCCGTCAACTTGCCGATCCCGCCAACGCCATAACCGGAGCAGGTCTCGTCCTCTCCGTTGTCGGCATCAGCCTGGCGCTTGCCGGCCAACCCGAAGCAGGTGTCGCGGTGGCACTCTGGGCGCTGCTGGCCGACCATCTCGATGGCGTGGTCGCCAAGCGCACCAGGGGCCGAGCGCCCGAGACAGGGGAAGTCGGCAAGAACCTCGACTCCCTGGCCGATCTGGTGAGCGCGGGCGTCTTTCCCGCAGTCACCCTGATCGGCGTCGGACAGGGTTCGTTGCTGTCGGTCCTCGTGGGAGCGACACTGGTTCTGGCGAGCGCACTGCGCCTGAGCTATTTCAATGTCTTCGGCTCTCCCGGCGGGCGGTTCATTGGCGTTCCGACGACCTATGCATTACCGCTGACCGCGGCGATGTTCCTGGCCCGCCCCCTGATCCCAGCGGGCGCGTTTCCCGAGCTGCTGGCCCTGGCTCTCTTTGCACTGGCAGCCTTGCACATCGCACCGGTCCGGATCCCAAAGACGGCCGGGGCGATGTATGTGGTTGTCACGGTCTTCTGCGTTGCTGCCTCGCTCGCCCTTGCCTTCGGTCCGTGGCGGGTCGGGCAGACACCCGAGCTCAGGCCAGGCCAGGCCGAAAATTCCGAACCCGCGGCACCGGGCCTGTCCCCGTCGCCGACCAGTCTCGTGATGAATGTCCCGGGGCGCTGAGCATGTTCACCGTCATAGAATTTTCCGCATCGACGCAAGGCATTGCCAAGCGTGCAGAGGCGATCGCAGGTCCGGGACTCGCGATCGAAACCGACGGCATGTCGCTTGAGGTCTCTGGCCGCCCGCGCTTTCTGGAGGGAGCGGATTCGACCGAATTCGATCCCGCCAGATTCATTGCGCTGTTCGCGCAGACCGGCATTGCAGCTTTCGACCATCTGGACGGACAGTTCGCGATCGCGCTGTTCGACAGCACCAGCAGGACCGCATACCTGGCACGCGACCCATTCGGCACGATCCCGCTTTACAGGGCGCGCGCGCAGAATCGACTGGCATATGCCATTTCCATGGCGGACCTCCTGCAACTTGAAGGGGTGACCAAGGACTATGATGGGCCGGCCATCGCCTATTTCCTGCGTGAAGGCTGGGCTCCGCCTTTCACATCCTTCCTCAAGACGGTGAGGCCGGTAAGGCCCGGCTACCTCGAAATTGTCACGCCCGAAGCGCACAAGATCCACCGTTTGCATCCAAGGCCCGGCGACTATCCTTTGCCGGTGCAGGCATCCTCGCCAGAAATTCTTCTTTCCCGCATTCGCAAAGCTGTCCGCGACAGCGGTCCGACCAACGGCCTGCGGATCGGCGTGACGCTGAGCGGCGGCATCGATTCGGCGGCCATCACGGCCCTGTTGCGGGAGGCCTATCCAGGCGAACGGCTGGATACGTTCACCGTCGGCTACGGTCCCGACGACCCTGAAATCCGTGGCGCCCGCGCCACGGCCGCCCATTTCGGAACCTCCCATCACGAACTGTTCGTCGGCCCGTCGGACGTTCGTGATCATGTCGAAGAGACCGTGGCGATCCTCGGCAACCCCGGCGGCTATGATGAACTGCCATGCCTCAGCGCGCTCTGGAGTCTGGCTGCCAGGCATGTCGACGTGCTCTACTCCGGCAATGTCAGTGATGCGATCTTCGCCGGCATGTCGACCCATCGCCGGCTCTGGCGGCACAGGACGGTGGAGCGATACCTTCGACCCCTCGGCATCAAGCAAGCTGTCGACCAAGGTGTTCATCACAAGGTGCAGCCCGGTTCAGAACCCTGTTCTGTCATCGGGCATGACAACGCTTCCGGTGGATTCCGGCACTGGCTCGGGCACGCCTCGACACTGTTTGATGCGCTCAAATCCGACCTCGAGACCTGGGACGAGCGCACCGGTGCCCAAACGTTGCTGGCCCGCCATCATGGCATCGAGCTGCGAGCGCCGTTCGCGCACAAGCAGCTCATCGAATTTGCCCTGCAGATGCGCGACGCCGACAAGGTCAACATCCTGGGGGTGAAGCGGCTCTTCCGACGTTCGCTGCGTTCCATGGTGCCGGCCTCGATCCGCTATCGCCGAAAGGGCATCCAGCACCTTCGCTATGACACTGAAATGCAGACCACGGTCCTCGAGTTGCTCGAGCACTACCTGCCTGCGAAGACCCTCCGGTCTCGCGGCCTGCTTGATCCATCATCAGCCGACAAGATCAAGGCAGATGTGCGGTCGGGGCTGACACCGACAAATTTCAGATATGCCTGGAATGCAGTGCTGTTTGAGATCTGGTGCAGGACATTCGTCGACGGCGTTGCCGCGCCAGCCCGGCGTACAGATCCGCTCGCTGTAGCGGGGGAATGACGATGTCCGTCACCCAGCCCCGGGACATCGCCGCAGGAGGCACGGTCAACGACTACGCGCTGCTGCTGCTCATGTCAGCCTTCTCGGGCGCGACGTTCGGTCTGATCAAGATCGCCGTCGAGACAATCCCGCCTGCGACGCTGGTCGCCTGGCGGACTGCCCTGGCCTGCGCGATCCTGCTGGCATTCATGGCATATCACCGCATCAGCCTGCCGAGGACGCGGGAGGAATGGGGCGCGCTCGCAGTGCAGGCCTGTTTCAACAGCGTCATCCCCTATACGCTGATTGCCTGGGCCCAGCAGACGATCGACACATCCGTCGTCACGATCCTGAGTTCCACCACGCCTGTCTTCGCCTTCCTGATCGGCGCATTCGTGACCCGGCGCGAAGTGTCCAGTGCCAAGCGGATCGCCGGAGTCGTCCTCGGCCTGGTCGGCGTTGTCCTTATTGTCGGTCAGAACGCTCACGGCGCATGGCTCGACGGATTGCCGCAGCAGGTTGCCGTGGTTGGCGCAGCGGTCTGCTTCGCGTTCTCCGCGACACTCGGCTGGCGCTTCCGCCACCTCGATCCAACGGCGCCGGCGGCGGGTTCCCTGCTGTGCGGCGCGGTCGTCCTGATCCCGCTCAGTTTCGTCCTCGACGATGGCTGGCAGGCCGCGCCATCCGCGCGATCCCTTGTTGGCCTGGCGGCACTGGTGATCTTCCCCACCACGATCGGCTTCGTGCTTTACTTCAAGCTTCTCAGATCGCTGGGTTCGGTCGTTACCACTGCGCAATCCTATCTGCGTGTTCCGATCGGCGTCGCGATCGGCGTCGTCTGCTTCGGCGAAGCCCTGACCGCGATGCAATTTGTTGGGCTGGCACTGGTGCTGACAGGCGTGGCGGCCATGGCCGTAACACATCGGGCTGCGGAAACTGGTCGATCCTAGATTCCTGTTCAGGCAGGAATCGCGGATTTTTCGCGCATGGCGGCGTTGGTCGGGCCTGGGCCCCGGCTCGTTGCCTCCCAGTGCAACCGGACCTGACTGAAATGCACGACGACATCCCTCTCGTCGACCAGGACAACGGCATAGAAGGGATCCAGGATCGTGTCCCGGATCAGCTCGGTCTGGAAATCCAGCATGCCGTGATGTGTCGTCCCGGAAAGCACCGTGAAGGGAATGCCCCGCCATGAGCCGCTGACGTTGCGATGCATATGCCCGAAAAACAGATGCCGGATGCGCTCGCGGAACGGAGCGAGCGTTTCCCAAAGCTCGTTGTCGCTCAAAAGGGGAATCTGGTCGATCCGCTTCAAGGCCACCCGTAGCGGCGCATGATGCATGAACAACAGCGCTGGTCGCGGATCCAGCCGCAACCGCTCCGCCAGCCAGTCGAGTCGCTGCCGGCACAGCGCGCCCGCGTGCTCACCTTCCATCCAGGTGTCGAGCACGATCCCCTGTTGCGAGCCGAGGTCGATCTGCGCCTGCACCGACCCCGTGCTGGCATCCATCGCGCCGGGGAACACATGCGAGAACGTTGCCCGCCGATCGTGGTTGCCCAGCGTCAGGTAGACCGGTGGCAGTCGATAGTCGGCGAGGATGTCGCGCAGCAACTCGTAGGATGGCCGGTCGCCATTGTCGGTGAGGTCGCCGGAGACAACCACCGCCATGGCGTCACCGTGCTCGCCCTCTATCTGTTCCAGGCAATCGCGAAAGCGCCGCTCCGGATCGAGCCGCCGCAGCTCCGTTCCGGGCGGCACCAGATGGATATCCGTGATTTGAATGATCTTGATCATCAGATACCGCGCACCGTGGCTGGATTGAACGGCCCGAAATCCATCGGCAATGCAGGATACGGTGCCCAGGCGACGGTTTTCTTCTTGGCAAAGAAGCCGCCGTTGCTGTGCAGGATGATGAACGGGACCTGATCGGCGATGATCTCGAGCGACCGCAGCTGCAGTTTGCGACGCGCGTCGGCATCGCCGCTCTGCTCAAACCTGGCACCGATCTCCTGATATTCGGGCGAATTCCAGATCGCCAGCTTGTTGAGGCCACCACCAGGCCCATACTGCCGCCACACCATCGCAGTCGGGTCGGGCCATGCGGGCACGATCGATTCATCCCATACGGCGCCGATCGGCTTCTGGTAGACCTGGCTGAAATTCTCCATCGGCTGCAGGGCGATGTTGAGGCCGACCGCCTTCCACATCTCGGCCAGAACCTGCGCGGTCAGAACCTGGTTCGGATACCAGTTGTTGAGCAGCCTGTAGGGGATCGGTTCGCCGCCATAGCCGGAGGCTTTGACCAGTTCGGCCGCCCGTTTGGGATCATGGGCAACCGCCGGGAACTCGGGAAGGTAGACGTCGCCAAAGATCGGGTATTGTGCCCCATTGGGAACCGCTATGCGGTCGGCCCACAACTGCTTGACGATCAATTCGCGATCGATCGCGAGGCTCATGGCCCTGCGGATGTTCGGGTCGGAGAGCCACGGGGCGGTGGTATCGATTGCCAGGATCCGCATGTTGAGGATCGCACCTCCGAGCAGGTCGAGCGCATCATTGCCCCCGATGGCATCGAACTGGTCGCGCGGCAGATCGGAAATCAGATCGTAATCTCCGGCCAGCAAGCCGTTGACCCTCGAGGCGCTTTCGGGAACGACACGGAACTCGATGCGCTCGAACGGCGGGCGGCCGCCCCAGTAGTCGTCATGCGCCTCAAGGACCAGGCCGACATCCTTGCGGTTTTCCTTGATCTTGTACGGTCCGGTCCCAACCGGGGCCTGAAACCAGGCCTGCCAGCTTCCAGCCTTCTCGAAGGCGGCTTTGCTCACAATCTGGCATGACCAGGCTGCCAGTTTCTTCTCGAGCGCCGGATCAGGCGCCTTCGTGGTGATGCGGACCGTCTGGGCGTCCGCAGCGACAACATTGTCGATGGTGCGCTGGTATTGAGCGGCGACCGTGGCGCCCTTCCCCTCGGGACCTTTGCGGCGCGCCTCGCTCAAGGAAAAGACGACATCGTCGGCGGTCATCGTCGAGCCGTCATGGAATTTGACGTCTGGCCGCAGGACGAATTCCAGCGTGGTCGGGTCCAGCCTGCGCCAGCTCTGCGCGAGAGCCGGCACGACCTTGAGATTGTCGTTGTAGTCCAGCCGCAACAGCGCATCATAGACATTGTAAAGTGTGCGCAAGGTCGGCGTGTTGTTGGCCATGACGGGATCGGTGAAGTCGGGCTGGGCCGGCAGGGCCACCACGAGGCCGGGCCTGCCCTTTTCGGCGAGCGTCGGCCTGGCGAACGCCGAAAGCGCGACACTCGCCGCCGCGGTCTTCATCAAAGTCCTTCTGGTGATCGGCATGGGAGCGCTCCTGTTGAGGTCAGTGTTTGCGGGGATCGGGACCGCCTAGCGCAATCCGGTCCTTTCGAACCGATCGCGAAGCCAGTCCCCGACAAGGGATACAGACAGTGCCATCAGGGAAATGGTCGCTGCGGGAATGATCAGGATCCAGGGCGCGGTTGCGAGGTAGTCACGACCATTACCGACCATGGAGCCAAGCGATGTAGCCGGCGGCTGGACGCCGAGGCCCAGGAAGCTCAGTCCGCTCTCCACCAGCACGATCTCGGGAAACGCAATGGTCATCGACACGATCAGCGTCGCCATCACATTGGGAAGGATGTGGACTAGGTAGATCCGTGCCGGACTTGCTCCGAGTTGCCAGACCGCCCCCGCATAGCCTTGAGTGTTGGCACTGAGGGCAAGGCCGCGTGCGATGCGCGCATAACGTTCCCAGCCATGCAGGGCCAGCAGTCCCATGAAGATAACCAGCGAGTTGCCGATGAAAGCGAGGATCGCCAGCGCCAGAATGAGGAATGGCATCGTCGCCTGGAAATCGACCAGAGCCAGGATTGCCTGTTCGACCGCACCCTTCACATGCGCGGCCAGAAAGCCCAGCAGCGTCCCGAGAATCGCACCCAGCAGCGTCGCGCCGCACGCGATCAGCACACTCATCTGGATCGACACCAGCAGACGGGACAGGAGATCGCGACCGAGTTCGTCGGTTCCCAGGGGATGCGCAAAACTGCCGCCAAATCCGACTGGCGGGGCAAGCCGGTCGAGCAGATCGATTGCCGTGTGGTCATAAGGCGCCAGCCATCGGCCGAACAGGCCCAACGCCAGCAGCAGGCCGAGCCATCCAATCGCGCAGCATATGCTCGCGGAAGGAAGACGCCGCGGCTCCATGCCAAGCTGCTCTTCCTGTTTGACAGCGTCGCTCATGCGCCACCTCCATGGGTAGAAGCGCGAAGACGCGGGTCAAACAGGCTGTAGAGGATGTCAGCAACAATGTTTGCGGCAATCATCGTTGCCGCCACGAAAAACAGCAGGCATTGAACGACGGCCAGGTCACGGCTCGCCACCGACGCCACGAGCAAGCGACCGACACCTGGCCAGGAGAACACATTCTCGACCACCACGGCACCGGCGATGAGCTGCCCGACAAGGAAACCGAGGATTGTCACCATGGGAATGGCGGCGTTGGGCAAGGCGTGGCTCAGGATCGTCAGCCGCCACGGCACCCCCTTGGCACTTGCCGTCCGGACATAGGGTCGGTCGAGGACCTCAAGCAGCGCCGCACGGGTGTAACGGGCAAGCGTTGCCGCGCTGCCGACGCCAAGCGTCACGATCGGCAGGATCGCGTTTGTCCAATGCTGCGCACCGCCGGATGGCAGGATCCCCAGCCATACGGAAAACACCAGAACGAGCAGCAGCCCGAGAACGAAAGACGGAACCGTGAACCCCGCGACCGCAGCCAGCATGATACCGCGGTCAAGACGGCTGTTGGGATTGAAGGCGGCACATATGCCCGCGGTGACGCCGATCGCTATGCTGATCACGAGCGCCGGGATGGTTATCGCCAATGTGATTGGAATGCGCTCGGCGACGACCGTGAACGCATCGCGCCCATCCCGCATCGACACGCCAAGATCGCCGCTGAGGATGGTGCGAAGATAGGTGAGGTACTGAACCAGAACAGGCTGGTCGAGACCCCAGGATTGCCGGAATGCGAGCAATGCCTCGGGAGGCGCCTCGTTGGTGAGAATGGCAAGCGCAGGATCGCCCGAAAGCCGGAGCACGACGAAGGCGAAGCTGACCACGATCAGGATGGTCAGTAAGGCGCGCGCCAGCCGTACGACAACGAACATCATGCGACCGTCCTCGCGATGGCCGCAGGCGTGCCGCCCGTCGGCAACAGATGGCACGCCACGCGGTGGGACGGGCTGGAAGCGGGACGAAACGCCGGCACGGTCTGGCCGCAAGCCTGGACAGCGCCCGCACAGCGCGGGTGGAAAGCACAGCCGGGTCGCCGCTGTGTCGGGCTTGGCGGCTCGCCGCCAAGCAGGATGCGGTTGGGGTTCAATCCATGAACACCGGGCACGGATGAAATCAGGGCCTGCGTGTAGGGATGGCGTGGCGCCTCCAGCACCTGCCTCGCCGGCCCCTCCTCGACGATGCTGCCGAGATACATTACCGCCACGCGGTCGCTGACGCGACGGAGCGCGCGCAGGTCATGGCTTATGAACAGGATCGCCACGCCCGACGCCGCCTGGATTTCTGCGAAAAGGTCGAGAACCTGCGCCTGGACCAGCATATCCAGTGCAGATGTCGGTTCGTCGCACACCAGCACATCCGGCGACGTCGCCAATGCCCTTGCCAGCACGGCGCGCTGCCTCTGGCCGCCTGACAGTTCGCCAGGCAATCGCCTTCCCTGTGCCGCGGTGAGGCCGACCGCATTCAACAGGTCAGCCACGCGCTCATCCATCTGGGCCGGCGATCCGAACCTGTGGATCACCAGTGGTTCACGGACCTGCGCAGCGATCGGCAGCAAGCGGTCCAGCGCCGACAACGGATCCTGGAACACCATCTGCATGCGTGCGCGCGACCGGCGCCATTCCGCGCTGCCGGCCGGAGCGAGAGGGCTGCCATCGAACTCGACGCTACCGCTGTCGGCTGCCTCAAGGCCAAGAATCAGACGCCCAAGCGTGGATTTGCCACACCCGGACTCTCCCACGAGACCGAGCGTTTCGCCACGCATAAGCTTCAACGTAACGCCGTTGACCGCGCGCACGGCATGTTGTCTGCGCGATCCATAAGTCTTCACGAGGTCTCTGGCCTCGACGAGGGGAACGGCGGTCATGCGGCATTTTCAACGGTAGCCGGGACTGACATCCGGCCATGGGATGGTACGTGATCCACAGGATACCCGCCCGTGCTCCAGGCCGGAGCTGCAGCGACCAGCCGCCTTGTGTAGGAATGCTTCGCCGATGTGTGGAGATCCCTGACCGATATCTCTTCGACGACAACGCCGGCATCCATGACATAGGTCCGCTCACAAACATCCGCGACGACGCCGAGGTCGTGCGAGATCATGACAAGGGCCATTCCCATTTCCCGTCGCAGCGCCCGCAGCAGATCGAGGATCTGGGCCTGGATCGTCACGTCGAGACCGGTCGTCGGCTCGTCAGCGATCAGGATCGCCGGCCGTGCAGCCAGTGCCATGGCAATCATGACACGCTGGTTCTGACCACCCGAGAGTTCGAATGGATAGGAGCTGAGCCGCCGTCTGGCCTCCGGAATCCCGACCTGGTCCAGCAACCGCTTTGCTTCTTCTTGCCCGGGCTGGCCGGTCATGCCGCGATGCAGCCGAAGCACCTCGGCAATCTGCCAGCCGACGCTACGAACCGGGTTGAGTGCTGCTGCGGCATCCTGGAAAACGATGCCGATTGTCCCGCCGCGGAGACGCTCCAGCGTCGACCGGGAAGCGCCGAGGATCTCGCTTCCGCGAAGCAGGACACTTCCGCCGATCTGTGCGGTCTTGGGCAAAAGGCCCATTGCGGCGAGCCAGGTTATCGACTTGCCACTACCGCTTCCGCCTATCACGCCAATGCTTTCGCCAGCGTCGATGGCGAGATCGATGCCGCGCAGGATGCGCGTACCACCAAAGGAAACGGTCAGATTTCGAATGTCGATCAACGGAACGGAACTGGCAGCAGGCGCCTCATCCGGCCGGGGGTGCAGGCGGGCGATGTTCGGCCCGACGTCCGGACCCATGGGGCCGGCAGGCCGGCCCTGAGAATTTGCAGTCAACATGTGCATTCCGTCTGCCCTGATGTCGGCGCTTGCCGTTCTTCAATCACAACCCGTCTGCAGGCCTGGACATGGATGGGTGGCGATTTCTCTTGCGCCATCGGCCGCAGTGCAATTGACGCTTTTCGGGCTATCGGCCTGCTGTTACGCTCCTGTGACAATCATCGAATAATTCGAACCAAATACGTTCGATTGTGATCCGCCGTCATTTCCGGAAAGAGACCTGTTTGCCCGAGGGACAAGAACCGTTGCCGCTCAATTCCGTGCGCGCTTTTGCCGTCATCGCGCGAGAGAGAAGCGTGACCCGGGCCGCTGCGGTGCTGGGCATCGCGCAAAGTGCCGTCAGCAGGCATCTTGCCGTTCTCGAAGATTACCTTGGCTCGAAACTTGTCGAGCGGCGGGGACGCAATTCGGAACTCACCGCTTTCGGCAGGCTCTTCGCAACCGCGGTCAGCGAGCCGCTCGACACGATCTATTTTACAGCGCAGCGCATGAAGCGCAGGCAATCGGACGTGAACCGCATTCTTGTCAGGACGTCACTGCCAACCTTCGCCTCAACGCTGCTCATCCCGAATATCCAGGCGTTTTCGACGGAGGCCGGCGGTGCCGTCGTGGACGTTGTCACCACCCTCTCCCAGCCGACATCCGCCGACAATTTCGATGTGCTGATCACACGTGATCTTGCGCTTGCCGAGCCTTCCGACAGATGGGTTCTTCTCAACGAGGATCTGGTTTGTGTCGGGTCTCCGCGACAGGTCGCCGGCAAGGACATCGAAATCGTCACGCGCGTTCCGATCGTTTCCATAACGTCACGCCCCGATGTCCTGCCCACCTGGCTTAGGGGGATGGACATCCGCCAGGACGATATCAAGCTGGGGGCCCGTTACGATCATCATTATCTGGCACTTCCGGCGATCGCACACGGCAGAAGCCTGCTGGTGACCCCGGAAGTCCTTGTTCGCGACCTGATCAAGCAGGGACTGCTGGAGGTCGTCAGGGGCACGCGCACCCCGAGCGGCATGCAGTATCACGCCCACGCGGTGGATCGCAGCCAGAACCTGGACCTGGCACGGATGTTCTGCAGGTGGCTGGTGCGCCTGTGCCGCGAGGAGCCGGCAAAGGCGAAGTCGGGCTGAAGTCACATCGAAATTGTCGATGGGCAGCATTCAGTTGCTAGATGGGCCAGGTTGATCCGGGAGAATGAAATACGTCAGACCGGCCGCACCGTTTTGGCCGAGGTATTCGCATTGACACTCGTTTCACGCCGTCTCCAGCTTGTACGACCTTCTGAAACGAAAGCGATGACCGCGCGCGCCACGGCTCTGAGGAACGGTGGAGTCAGCGTTATCGTGCTCAGCCAAGGTGAGCCGGATTTCCCGACTCCACCATCGATCCGCGACGCTGGCGTGCGCGCCATCGGCGAAGGCCTCACGCGCTACACGGCAGTTGCCGGCGTCCTGCCGCTGCGCCAGGCAATCTGCGCCAAACTCAGGCGCGATTATCAGCTGGACTACGATGTCGATCAGGTCACGGTCGGTTGCGGCGCCAAGCAGGTCATTTTCAATGCATTGTATGCGAGCCTGGATGCCGGCGACGAAGTGATCATCCCAACCCCATGCTGGGTTTCCTATCCCGATATGGTGGCCCTGGCGGGTGCGACGGCAATCCTGGTGCCGTGCGAACCGGAACACGGCTTCAAGCTCAGGCCGGAAGCCCTTGCAGCCGCCATCACGGAACGCACGAAGTGGCTGGTGTTGAATTCGCCCAGCAACCCGACCGGCGCAGTCTATTCGGAACGTGAGCTTGCGGCACTGGCCGAGGTCCTGAGAGATCACCCGCAGGTGCATGTCCTCTCGGACGACATCTACGAGAAGCTTGTCTATGATGTTGCCTTCGCCACCATCCTTGCCGTCGCTCCGGAGCTTTCCGAGCGCGTTCTGATCGTCAACGGCGTCTCGAAGGCAAATGCGATGACGGGTTGGCGCGTGGGTTACGCCGCCGGACCGGTGCACCTCATCAAGGCGATGAATACGATCCAGGGCCAGACATCATCGCACACCAGCTCGATCTCCCAATACGCGGCAATCGAAGCCATTGGCGGTGACCAGTGTCACGTCGCGGATTTCAGGGCCGAATTCCAGAGGCGGCGTGATCTTGTCGTCGACCTTCTCAACCAGGCACCGGGTTTGACCTGCGCCGTGCCGGACGGTGCCTTCTATGTATTTCCATCGTGCGCGGGACTGATCGGCAAGCGCACAGTGCAAGGCAAGGTCATGACCTGCGACACCGACTTCACGAACTACCTTCTCGACGACTTCGGTATCGCGACCGTGCCAGGATCTGCCTTCCTCGCGCCATCCTTCCTGCGAATTTCATATGCGTCGTCGCGGGCCGAACTCGATTTGGCCTGCAAACGCATCATCGATGCGTGTGAGGCACTGAGGTGAGGATTTCAATCATGACCAAAGCGACACGCTTGCGCCGGGCAATGGTCGAGCAGGGCCTGGTCCACATCATGGCGACCCACAGCCCGTTGTCGGCCATCCTTGCCGAGCAGGCCGGGTTCGACGGATTGTGGGCGTCAGGCTTCGAGCTCTCCGCGCTCTACGGACTCCCCGACATGAGCCTGATCTCGATGACCCAGCATCTCGAAATGCTTCGAGCCGTCGCCGGCAGGACATCCCTGCCGATCGTCGCCGACATCGACACAGGATACGGCAACGCCATCAACGTCATTCACGCTGTGCGGGAATATGAACGGGCCGGTGCCAGCGCAGTCGTCATCGAGGACAAATCATTCCCGAAGGTCACAAGTCTGGCCGTTGACGGCCACCACGACCTGGTTCGTGTGGAGGAATTTCAAGGCAAGATCGAAGCCGCGATCGCCACGCGATCGGACCCCGACTTCCTCGTCATTGCGCGCACCGAAGCGCTGATTGCCGGGTTGGGCGAGGCAGAAGCCCTTTCCCGTGCCCGCGCCTATGAACAGGCCGGGGCTGACATGATCCTGGTCCACTCCAAGAAGAAGGATCCTGGTGAGATCGAGAGCTTCTCGAAGGCCTGGAACGGCAACATCCCCCTGGTTATCGTTCCCAACGCCTACCCGGAGCTCAGCACGGCACGCATACGCGCACTCGGCAACATCCGTATGATCATCTATGGGAACTACGCGATCCGCGCCGCCGCTACGGCCATGAGGGAGACATTCCTTCGCGTGATCGCGGATGGCGGGGTCCAGCAGGTGCACCGGGACCTGCTGCCCGTGGAGGATGTCTTCCAGCTGCAGGGGATGGAAAGCATCCGCACCGACGAGCAGCGCTTCCTGCGCTAACTGCGCCGATCAGTCTTCCATCGGTGTCGACGGTGCCCGGTTGTAGAAACCGCATTCGAAACGAAGTTGTATTTCGCAGTGACGCGTTGGAGCGGCTGTTTCTGGTGTGATTGTAAGGTTTTGCAACGTGAGTTCGGTGCGGCTGCTACCCGAACAATGCGGACCGCCACACTTACCTCCATAGATATGTTCGAGCGCCCTTGGTGTCTTGAAACGTTACGCCCAAGATATCTGGTGGTTGTCTCCGGTGGCTGGCCGTCGCAGTTGTGATGGCATCATCGAGGGGCAACGAACGCCTGGGTGTCTGGCAATCAATCCGGCACAAACACGAGCATGCATATTAGAAACAGCTAAATCATTGATTCTATTCACCTTCCAAGAAAATTTTTATAAAGTTAAAGATAAGCTCAGAAGCGAATATTGAAGTTCGCCCGCGATGATATCCAACAAAAATCGGCGCATTTGAGAATCACCCAAATAAAGTCTTTTACAAGCGTATTCATTCGTCTTATCGTTATACTTCGTGTCTATGTAGAATTGGAACCATACCCAAGTTCTCATCCGCCGGATGCAGAGCGTGGACTGGTTGTGCTCTGGCATGTTGGGGGATGGGTATGATCGCTTTCAAACGCGACGCAAGTGGCGTTTACCTAGCTGATACCCCCGCCAATGCCCGAGTAGCGTTCCTGTTTCAGGACGCGACCCGCAGTGACCCGACATTCAACCTGACGGCAGAGAGCTGGGTCGATCCGGCACAGCTGGGTTATGTCGCCTTTTTCGCACCTTCGGCCACACGCGACTGGAAGGCTTTCGAAGCCGGCATCCGTGCTGCCTTTACTGCCAATGCCGGAACACAGATCGGCTGGTTCCCTGAACCGTTGACCGTCGCACCGGTGCTGGTTGCAGTGATGGGACAAGGCACTTCCTCGCCGACGGTCTCGCAGTCCTTCTCGCTGGCGTTCAGGCAAAGCGTGACTTTCCAGGTACAGCCGGATCTGTTCGGGCTGTCGACGACGGTGCTGTTCGACGACACTTCCAACAGCCTGCAGATCGCCAACAGTCAGCCACCGGCCGCACTGCTTTTGACAGCGACGCCGCCCGCGGGTGCCACGGTAACCTTCTACTCACAGGCGCCGTATGCCAGCCTGGCGCTCACCGGGCCATATGCCGGAACGGTGAATGCTTCATTCGAACTGGCAGCGACGGACCTTGTCCAGTTCGAAGCCGGCCTGATGTATTTCAGCCCGCCAGCCGGCGGCGGGCTGGTCGGCGCTTTGAACTATCCCGTCTTTCGTGGCGCCGGTGGAGCGACGACGCCGTTCAGGTTCAACGTGACACTGGATGTGCTTGGGCCACTCGACGCGTCGCGCAGTTTCTTCCAGTTCACCGATCCACTGCTTGGTTCGACCTTCGTCACCGCCAACGGCAAGCCGTTTGCCCTCAGCACCGTCAACACCGGCGATATCGATACGGCCAGCCGCCTCGTCTTTGCCGGCAGACCGCAGCAATCACCCGGTGAAGAGCGCTATTATTACCTGACACCGGCAGGGCAATTCGGCCTGGCGCTCGACACGGGCAGCAATCAGACCGCCGCTACGACCACCGAGGCCGTGCAGCTGCTGTGTGGCGTCACGGGCACCGAATTCCTGAGCGTTGCTGTCGGCGCAACACCCGACAAGTTGCAGTTCGTACCGGCACAGCCAGCATACCGCATTCCGCAGGCGCAGGATTCATCGACCGATCCGGCTTTCCTCGATGCCACCGCCACCACCTCGTGGGTGCAGTTGATCGTCCAGCAAGGCAGTTATGTCTCCCAACCGGAGCGTGCTCCCCTCTACAAGCAGGCTACCAGTTCGACCGCCTTGCTCGAAGGTACCGCGCCAGCCTCCGGTCTTGAGGTCTATGTGCTCGACTATTTCCCGGTCGAGAGCTGGAGCGCGCAAGGAACCGCACCTCTGGTTCCATTGGCCCCTTATGCAGGGCTCGATTTCTCGACCGACCCAAACCTGGACGTGACCAACTACCTCGATATGGAGTCGCGCGCGCTCAATCCGAGACGAGCGGGCGGGTTCATCCCCGCGCCAGAGCCAAAGGCAGCAGCAAACGCCGCAACCGCGGCTGCGACGACCCTCGCCATGACGCCGCAAGGCATGCTGGCCGAGCTTGCTGGCATGCCACTGGCATGGACGGGGCTGCAGATGGCCACCAGTGCTGCCGGCATCCTCGAATTCGCCGCCATGGGCCCATCGATCTGCAAGGCGGTCCAGCAGAACCAGATCTTCACGGTGATCAGCGAGAACCCGGCCAGTGCCGACCCGCTCGGCAAAGGACAGTCCCTGTTCGACTTCTCGGCCGACAAGCTCGAAATAGGCGACTGGACCTTCGATCTTTCATCGGGCGGGCTGGCCGCACCGGACGGCACGCCGCCGATCTTCATGATGAAGTTCTATCCGGGCGAGACGATCGAGCAGCTCGTCGCCGACACAAGGCTGTGGTCGCAGCCCGACACCTTCAACAAGACCTTCACCGCCAACGCCACGCAGACCTATCTGAAAAAGCTGATTGCCGATGCAAAGGCCAGCGTATTTCCGGACGGCGGCACGCAGCCGGACACGACCTCGCTCTACTGGAATTTCTACCAGACCGTCACCAACCCTGCTTTCAACGGCATCCTCGCCGTCAACTGCAACATGCAGCTCGATGAGCTGCCGACCGCGGTGCGCGCGGTGCTCGGTGGTATGCAGGATCCGGGGATCGCAGGCTTTCGCGTGCACCATGTCGGTATCGAGATCAACAACACCGATCCGTCGCAATCCGTCCCGACGCTCGCTCAAAGCGCCACCTTCGCGCTGGTCGACTATGAAAAGGCTTCTGGCAAATCCGCGCCGGCAGTCGACATCGACTACGGCTTCGAGGTCGAATATCTGCGCGCGCTGTTTACCAACTCCGAGCTGCGCAGCTTCGCCTGCGAGGTCAATCTCACCATCAACGATCTGTTCAAGACCGGTGTCACCCTTGACCCCGGCCAGAACGCCGCTGCCGGGGACGGCGGCAATGTCATTGCCATCATGGGCTCCTACCAGGCGCATGAGACCAGTGGCGACGACAGCAGTTCGGGACAGGGCGTCTATTCCTTCGTCGCTCAGGGCGACTTCGTCTTCAACTTTGCCGACAACAAGTTCCTCAAGCAGATCACGCTGACCAAGCTGCAATTCTCCTTCGACGAGGAAACGCCGGCAACCTCGCCGAGCAACGGCACCACTACCCATATCAGGGCGCATTTCGGCATATGGGGCGACATCGAGTTCAACGAGCTGCAGGTGCTGGACCTGTTCTCGTTCGAAAAGCTGGTCTTCTCCAATCTCGGCATCGATGTCGGCTTCGACCTGACCATCTATGATCCGCAGGTTCAGAAGCAGCCATCGACCAGCAACCTGTCGCTCTCCTTTGCTCCAGGCAACCTGCGGCTCGATCTCGGCTCCACCGAAACGCGAAGCGGTGCCGACAGCCTGCTGGACCTCATTCCGTTCAAACTGCAGTCGTTCCTCTATTCAGGCGATGCCGACGAGACGATCGAGAGCCTGAGCTACTACTCGCTCGGCTCGCTGCCTGGGCTTGCCGAAAACGGCATCACGCTGCAGGACAACTTCAACTACGCGCTGATCTTCGACCTCGATCTCGGCTCGATGGGCGGACTGGTCGGCTCGCTGTCCGCCTTCAAGTTCAGCGTGCTGATCGGCTGGCTGAGCCCGGAGGACGGCGGTGGCCTCGCCTTCGGCATCCAATTGCCGCAGGTCGATGGCAAGCTCGAGATCAAGATCGAGGGCGTGCTGACAATCTCGATCGAACAGTTCAACCTCGAATACGCCACCGATGCCGATCCCAAGATGCTGGTGCTCGGCATGCACAACTGTTTCATCGAGGTGCTTGGCAAGCGGCTGCCGCCGGACGGCACGATCAGCATCGGCCTGTTCGCGCCGACCGAGGGGGCTGACCAGATCGGCTGGATCGGCGCCTACAACCAGGGCAAGGACGGAGGCGGTGGGGGCGACACACAGGAGCTGCTCGTACCACGGCGGCTACCTGTCCAAGCCGAGGCGGCAAGCGATGTCTTCGACCTGGTCTATCTCGGGGTTGGCCAGCGGGTCGGTCCCGATCCAACCAATCCGCCTGCCAATTTCGACGATTTCCTGAAGTTCATGCAGGACGATTTCTGGGACGCCCTGCAGAACAAGAAATACTCCGAGATCTATCATCCCGACGGCAAGTGGATCATCGTCACCGACTTCAACCTGCTGAAAGTCATCCAGGTCGGCTTCGTCTTCTATGACGTGACGCCATTCTACGCGCTGTTGCTGCGACTGACCGGTGGCGCCGGCAAGGGCGCCGAGATCGAGGTCGTCTACACCAAGATTTCCGACACCATCGGCAAGTTCGCGACGGTCTTCAGCCTGCCGGACAGCCTGCGCACCTTCCAGGTCGGCGCTGCCTCGCTGACGTTGCCGACGCTCGGCGTCGACGTCTACACCAATGGCGACTGGAAGGTCGATCTCGGCTTCCCGGACGGCGACAACTGGAGCGTCTGCTTCCAGGTGCAGGCGCAGGCCGGCCCCATTCCGGTCACCGGCTCGGGCGGCTTCTACATCGCCAGCCTGAGTTCCGCCACCGACCCCGACGTCTTCAAGGGCACCTACCAGAGCATTCTCGCCTTCGGTTTCGCGGCAAGACTTGGCGTCGGCAAGGACTTTACCGCCGGCCCGCTGAAGGCCGGTGTGAGCGTTACCTTCTTCGGCATCATCCAGGGTGCGGCTGGCTATCTTACCAGCGGCGGCGGCGATCTCGCCAAAAAACCCGACGCGCTTTCGCTGCAGGGCCAGTTCGGCATCATCGGCGAGCTCTACGGCTCGCTCGACTTCGTCATCATCAAGGCCAGTGTCAACGTCCGCCTGCAGGCCTCGATCGGCATCATCCTGGCGCTGGAACCACCCAGCGTTCCAGGCGGTGGCAGCGGCTCGATCCTGCTCTACATCGAGGCTAGCGTCAGCGTCAGCGTGACGGTCCATATCAACCTCTTCCTGTTCTCCATTTCGATCAGCTTCAGCTTCAACGCCTCATTCCGCTTCGAATGGCAGCTGGCCGGTTCCTCGCAGCAGGCCAGGATCGAGACCTTCACGGGGCTGAGACAAAGGCTTCTTGCCAGTGCCGCGCCAAACGTCGGACTGCTGCCCAACCTGCCGAAGAACTTGCCGATCCTGTTCCTGCCGGAATTGACGGTGGTGTTCCCAACGAGCAACGGTGCGCCTTGGGTCGTCACCTCGCTCGGCGTGCAATATGACGACAACCCGCCGCAAAACCCGACCTATGCCGACTTCAAGCCATTCGAGGCCGTGACGACGCAGCTCGCCACCTTCGCCGTGATGCACGCGCTGAACCTGGCCGCCTACGATTCGGAAGTCCTGCTCGAGTTCGACCCGGCGAGCGGCACGCTCGGATTGAAGGACCTCGACAGCGACCCGGATGCCCTGACCGGATGGATTGATTATCCGACCCTGCTTGGCCAGCTCGCCAATTTCAGCGCCACGCTCGCCACCCCGACCGCCAACGCCAAGGCAACCGTGTTCCCGATGCCGCCGTTCCTCAACGTCGCCACCAGCGGGCGTACTGACGGCAACGGCAACGCGCAGGATCTGTCCTATCAGTTCCAGGCGCAGAACCTTGTCTCGCAAAGTTACCTGCAAACGGTCGATGCCTATTTCAACCAGCTGTTCGTCAACCAGACATCGAATTCCTCTTCAGCCAACAGCGGCAGCAGCACGACGCCGCTGTCGCAGGAGATATTCCTCGATTATTTCAAGGGCCTGATCCGCGGTGCGGTGCACGAGCTTCTGGTCACGATGCAGAATGCCGGGCTGACCTCGTCGCCGCTCGACAAGCTGTTCATGGCGGCGGTTGCAGCACCCACCCCGGGCGCGCAGACGCGTTTCCAGGGGCTCGCCGGGCAGATGTCGAGCGCACTGCGCGGCGGCGTGCGCCTGCCCTACACGGCAGGCCTGACCGTGCCCGGCGGTGCGGCTTCGACCGTCACCAACCCGTTGTATGCGCTGCTGTGGCAAGAGTTCCCCGCAGGCGGTTTCGCCAAGAATGACAGCTACAGCATCACGCTGACCAATTCCGACAAGACGCAGGGCTGGCTCACCACCAACGCTTCGTTCTCGCTCACCAAGAACGTCCTTGCCCAGTATCAGGGCCTCACCGAAGCATCCGTCACAGCACCTGGCACCCCGACGCCGATCGCACTCAGTGCGACGGGGCCACAGTCCTTCGCGCTGGAGAACGCCACCGTCTGGACGCCAGCCGGCGCCGGCGCAGTCAGCCTGCGGCCGTTCGCGCCCAGCCTGGCCAAGTTGCAGACCAACGAAGGCACTGCCGCCATTCCCGCGCTTGTGAAATCGCGCCAGGCACAAGGCGCCTACATGCCGGACGGCACGCCATTGCCGGTTGGCGACATCACCTTCGCCACCAGCATCACACTCACGGTCAAGCAAATCCCGGGCGACACGCAGGGCAGCATGTTGCCCGACGTCTACGCATTGTCCGGCGCCAGCCAGTCGGACGAGGCCCTGCTCGGTCGCATCCTGGCCGATCTCAAGACCGGGGATCGACCGATCGATGCGATCCAGATCCTCTATCAGACGGCGGCAGGCGCCCCGGGGCTCGTCTCGGCCACGGTCGATGCCGACGCGGTGTTTGCGCTGCGCACCAACACCACGACGGTATCGCAGCCGCCACAAGGACTGATGGGCCTGGCGTTCGGGTTGCCCCCAACCGTTTCGGTCGGCGCCAGCACCGCTATCGGAAACGACGGCGGCTACGGCTTCCTGCAGATCATCCAGCAGGCAACCGTCACCAACGCGCCCGGCTATTATCTGCGCTTCATCGACAAAAGCGGCAATTCGCTGCCGACCGCGCTCTTCGTCAAAGGTGTGGCGCAGGTCACCCTGCTGGTGACCTACAAGCCCGGCAGCGGCAGCAACCAGGACGGTTCGCTGCTGGCGATCCAGCCCTACTACAACGCGGTGGTGCTGGCCGGAACGCAAAACGGCCTGGTCTACTATACCGAGACCGCCGACCCGGCGCTGGAGACGCGCTACGTCAAGGTCGCAGCCGGCACCTTCGGTGTCGAACTCACGCGTGCCGAGAGCGTCATGCAGCTCACGACACCTGCCCGCCTCGCAAACACCAGGCTGCTCGGCGCGGCAAGCCGCCATGCGCGCGGCGACGTCATTGAGGCATTGCGCCTGTCCGGCGTTGCCAATGACGACGACTTGCATGAGGCTCTGCTTGCAGCAGGTGCGACACCGGCAGCGCTGAATTCCCTCTACAGCCTCATCACCTACCAGATCCAGGCGACGACAGGTTTCGTCCTGAGCAATCTGTCGGCGCCCATCCAGCCGCAGAAGCCCGATCCGTCGATGACCACCAGCACGTACCGGGTGTTTGCGCCGCTCTACAATGTCGCAACCCCCAATATCGGGTCGCCGACGCCCAATCGCTATGCTTCCATTGGCGACAAGTTCGCCCTGTCGTTCTTCGTCAACGACGCTTTCGGCAACCAGTTGCCGACGCCCGCCGGCTACGGCGACACCAATCTCTATTTCGATCCGATCGTCCCGGTCGACCAATGGCCCGGCATCCTGCCGACTTATGGCTTCGATGCTTCCAAGCCCAACACGATCGAGATCGTGCTTACGCCGAGCCAGGCCGCGTTCAGCGGCATGTCGGCCGACCAAAAGGCCGCGGCGCTCGCCAACTTCCGCACCATCGAAGACCAGATCAACGGTCCAGGCGTTTCGTTCTATCTGGAGACCAGCCTGGCGCTTCAGGCCGACGGCAACAGCTTCGCGAGTTTCAACGTCTCGGCCCCCGATACCGGCAGGATCACCGGCATGGTCGCCGACCTGGTCAACTGGCTTGCCGGCACCGGCACGAATTTCCCGGACCCCGTGGTCATTTCGATGCAGGTGAGTGGTCCCGGTGCACTACCGCCGCTCTTCGAAATCGTCGTGTTGCTCGGCATCACGCGAGACGCCAATCTGATCTCGCCCTATCTCAAGGACCAGTTCGGAACGATCCTGGTACCATCGGTCCAGAACGTCGCGACGGGTTTTGTCCCGGCAACCGGCGGCGCCAGCGGCATGCCGCAATTTGCCGCCGCCTTCACCGGCGCTTTCCCCGCCCAGAAACTTGCGGTGGGCATGAACGGCACCAACGCTCCATCCGGGCAGAAGCTGTCCAGCACGGGCCTGGCACGCAAGCGGCTCAAAGCCTTGAAGCTGGCGCAGGACGGAACCGGTGGCGCGCAACGGGGCACGCAGCCATTGTGGGCCGCAGCGGCATCGCTGCTCGACATCACCATCGGCGCTGCCGGGGCTCGTCCGCGCTTCCTGTCACCGAAGCCACTCGACAACGTCCTCAACAGCGCCAGTGTACCGCTGCCGACGCTATCGACGAAATTGCCGGCGCTGCCGGCGCAGCAATTGTTCATCGATACCGATCTCGACCAGCTCAACCGCACTTTCTTCCAGGCCGTCGATGACGTGCTGTCGCCAGCCTCGGCCGCCAAGGCCTTCGAGGTCGCGCCGGACGCTTATGGCCAGATCGCGCTCGGCCGCGAGAAGCTGGCGCAGAAATACGCGCAATATGAGGTGGACTGGCTGTTCGGCCCGCACTCGCCCTTCACCGGCACGACGGCGGCCCTGGCGATTGCGCAGGACGTGTTCGAGCAGCAGATGCGCGCGGCCCTGATGACCGCCTACTCGGTCGACACCATCGTGCAATACGATGTGACCTGGAACCAGTCCGTGTCGGCCGCAGCCGACGGCAACATCGAGCTTTTCGGCCAGATCGAAGCGATACTTGCAGGAAGTTACACCTGGAGCGGGGTGACGCTATCGGCAACGACCGGCAATCCGCATGGCCTGACCGATGGCAGTCGCGTGCTCATGGTGTTCCAGGCAGGCTCCGGCCCATTGCCTGCGAACGGTGTCTACGACGTCGACGTCACCGGCGACACGACCTTCACCATCACCATGGCGGTCAGCGGCTCTGGCGCCGGCACCTTCTCGGCCACGCGGCAGAACTCCGGCCTCTCGACCGCGCATGTCGCCATCAGCAGTACAGGCGCCAGTCCGCTGACCTTCCTCTATGGCAATCCCGATGCCTCGACAGCGGCGGTGGTGCCGTTCGACCTGCGCTTCGCCGTGACCAATCTGCAATATTTCCTGGCGCCGGCGGGCTCACCTGACGAGGCACGCCCTTCGATCTGGTTGCAACTGATCGATCCCTATCCACAGGGCGTGCCGCATATCGGCCCGGCCAGCACGCTGACGACGATACCGGTGGTCTACCGCCAGTATCCGACGCCGCCGACAATGATCAGCCAGACATGGTCGCAATACACGCCGGCCTCGGCTTCCGGCAATCCGATCGCCGACGGCGCCGACTGGAGCTACCTCTATACCTATCAGGCATTCCTGGTTGCCCAGGATCAGATCAACACCGCCGTCACCTACAACACCACCCTCAGCGCCGCATCGGACAACGCACCGAACCGCGTTGGTGACGGTCCAGGAATTGATGGCTCCTACGACCTGTTCACGGCGCTGGCGCGTACCTCCGCTGTCTATGGCGCTATCGGTCCGTTGCTGCGCAAACCCGCGGATCCGGCGTGGGCAGACGCCGTCGGCGCTTTCGCCACCGCCATTGGCGAAGTGACCGCGAACAAGGACTGGAACCCGGGCCTGAACCTTGCCGATGCGCAACGCCTGGCCAAGGTCACGGACAGCTACGTCGTCACCGACGCGCTGCAGCCGGATGGAACGACGCGACTCATCGAAGTGCAGTGGCCAGCCGCTCAGGGAGAATCGAGCTTTGCAAATGTCGCGCTGACCGTGACGGCGCTCGACCCGTCGAACCTGACGCCTTACCCGAAACAGCATCCGGTCCAGCCGTCTCCGCCGAACGGCCTGCTGTTTGAAGTGGACAACGCGGCGTCGGGCAGTTTCGGCGTAGCGCATACGATCGAGGTCAACGCACTCAACGTACTTGCGGCAGAGAACGCACTGGCCGCCGTACAGATCGAACGTAACCTGATCACGCTCGAGGCCGCCGACAAGTCCGCATGGCAGGTGGTGTCGGAATTCGTCTACAAGACACCGCAGGTGCGGTCGAGCCAGCCGGTCACGCCATTCATCGACAATGCGACGCCGATCGACGTGACGACGCTGCCCGGCCAGGGAACCGGCAGCACCTGCCCGTCTTCGCCGGCAAGCCTGTGCCAGCGCATTCACACCATCATGGCGGACCTTTTGGCCGACCCGACGCAGGCAAAGTCGTTGCTCGGTGCACATGCGTCCGCCAATCTCGATGACACGACGACAAGGCGGGTGAAGGTGGGCTGCTCGTACCAGTTCCCCTTCCCAGCCGTTGCCGGCGGCGCTTTCGACAGCGCCTCGATCAGCCCGCTGGTTCCGATCGTGCTGGCGCGCTCCTTCGAGATCGACGGCCAGCAGCCGGGGCAGCTTGGCGATTTCGCGGCACTTTTCGCCGAGGCGATCGCCAGCTGGGCTTCCACCAACAGCATCGTGTTTGGCGCCAATGCCGTACCGGCCGGGGCAATGCTGGTCTTCGACATAACGCTCTATGCAGCGCTCAGCGGCGTCAACACGCCGGTGCTGCGCTTCAGCAACCTGCAACTGAAACTGACGGACATCGATGCCAACTGACCGCCTCCGGCGGCATTTGCGACGGCGTCACGCGGACATGACTGGAAGGAGGAAAACCGTTTTCAAAAGCTGATGCATCGGACCACCGGCCGAACGATGGCTGCGCTTCCGATGACGAGACAAACGACAGAGCGACGGCGAACCCGCTGCTCGGCAACGTGCAGGATCAATAGTCTTAAACCGCAAACCGCGAGGCAAAATCGATGGCAACGACCGCGAAATACAACATCCTTGGTGCTAACGCATCCACCACCAACTGGGACGGCTCGCCGCTGACGCTGGCCTACCGCGAAAGCGCGACCATGCCGCAGACGACCAACGGCTCGATGGTCTTCGCCTACCAGAACACCGCTTCGCTCAACAATGCCGGCAAGCTGGCGCTGACTTCAGGCGGTTCGCAGCCATCATTCCTGAACGCTCCTGCGCTGCTCCTGCAGCCCAACATCCTGGTCAACAACTGGCAGGCCAACAATCTCAACGTCACCAACGTCAGCGTCGCAGCCGCGACACCGATCTGGATCGAGGCATTCGGCCCCGGCCTGCCCGGCCAGAAGCCGGCCACCCTGGCCATCAACACCGCGCTGACCCTCAAGCCCGGCGCCATCGCACAGGGAACCTCGACCCCGAATTGGATGCAATTGACTCTCGGAACCAATACGGGCCAGCTGATCATCGTCGCCGTCGTCGGCGGCCCGCAGGATGCGTCGGGCAACAACGCCTACGCCATCGCGCTGAACTCGCCTTCGGGCAACACCGGCCCCGGTACGGGGACAGCCGCTCCGCAGGGCTACTACGCGACGACGGGCGGCAACAACTACTCCTTCGAATTCAACTGGGGTTCCTCGGTTGTCTATGTGGCGAACATGTCGCCGTCGACCGCCTCGTCCCTGACGGCTGAGCTTCTGTCTCTTTGATCGAAACGTGGGAGCCGGCGATAAACACCGGCTCCCACAACAACGCCGGCAAAAAAAGAGGACTTCCCGACATGCGCGACGTCGTCCCGGAAGGCATGGTCAATGCGGCCTGGAACGGCTTGCCCCAGACGCTCGCCGTTCGCGGCAGCGTGACGATGCCGCAGACGCCGAACGGCTCTCTCATTGTCGGCTATTTCAACCAGTCGCAGCAGAACAATGCCGGCAGGCTTGCCATCACTTCGGGCGGCAGCGATCCGACCATCCTTCCGGTTCCGGCACTTGCCCGCATGATCAGCATCCTGACCGCGAACTGGCAGGCCAACAACCTGACGCTCACCAACATCAGCGTCAATGCCGCGACCCCGATCCTCGTTCAGGCCTATGGTCCGGGTATTCCCGGCATGCAACCCAGGCCGCTGACGATCGGTACACCGGTCCAGCTGGCGATGCGTCAGTCCGTACAGGGAACCACGACACCGAACTGGATGCAGCTCGGCTTCAGCTCAAGCACCAGCAATCTGGAAGTCGTCGCGGTCGTGGGCGGTCCTCAGGACCAGTCCGGCAACAACGCCTACGTGATTGCCCTCAACGCACCGGGCGGCGACACCGGCCCGCCACCCTTGCCGCCGCCTCCCGCCGGTTTTTTTGCAACTGCCGCCGGCAACAAATATGCGCTGCCTTTCAACTGGGGCGCTGCATCTGTCTATGTGGTTAATCTGTCGCCGCAGACGGCAACACCGGTGACGGCATTGCTGCAGTCTTTGTAGGCTGTGCCCTTGAGCATTTTCGCCGCCGCGGCCTCAGTTCGAACGGAAGCCATGCCGCCTTCGGAATTCACCCTATTCGATCAGCCCCCCGCAGCGCCGGATTGGAATGGCTTGCCCGTGACATTGGCAGTGCGTCAGGGCGCAACGATGACGCAGACGCCGGCCGGGTCGATGATCCTGGCTTTTCAGAACAGCTCTCCGATGAACAATGCCGGCAAGCTGGCGCTGACCAGTGGCGGCGGCCAGCCACAGTTTCTGCTGGCACCGGCACTCGCGCTGCAGCCGACGATCCTGATCAGCAACTGGCAGGCCAACAATCTGAATGTGACCAACATCAGCGCGAACAACAACACGCCGATCTGGATCGCCGCCTATGGCCCCGGCATGGGGGCGCTGCCGGTGACATTGCCAACCACGGGCGAACCCATTCCGCTTCCCGTCAACGGCACACTGCAAGCAATCACCGAACCGCAATACATGCAGCTTGGCTTCCAGGCCAATTCCGCCAACCTCTGCCTGTTCGCCATCATTGGCGGGCCGCCGGATACAAGCAACAACAATGCTTATGCGATCGCGCTGAACTCACAGTATGGCGACACCGGCCCCGGTCATACAACGCCCGCTCCGGCCGGGTACTACGCAACCACAGGCGGCAACAGCTATTCGTTCGACTTCAACTGGGGAACGTCGATACTGTTCGTCGCCTTTTTTGGCAGTGGCTCGATTGTAAACCAGCCCCCAAGGCTGATGACCGCGCCGCCCACGATAAGCCTGGAAGCGTTGTAGCGCGGTGAAAGGCCGTAAAGCTGACGACCTCGCCTTGCCGACAGGCAATCGCTGGAATCCGGCAGATCATTTGCCCTGTATTAAAGGAAAGATCCAACGGAACCTTGGCATGCCGTGAAAAAATACAATGTCGGAAAGCCGGCGCACACGTTATTCTCGAAGAGGCTTCGCACAAGTGCGTCACTTGTGCTTTGCCAACGATCCGATGGGGCGGATAAATCATGGAAATCGTAACACTCAGTCATTTCGCCGGCAGCGTCGGCAGCGCGTTCGACATCGAGCTTGGAGAGAACTCCGTAGCGCTTGTCCTGGCGGAGGCACGCCCATTGCCGGAAACCGGCTTTCCCGGAATGCGGCGATCGCCCTTTTCGTTGATGTTCCGGAGCGGTTCGCAGGTGGTGCTGCCACAAAAACTCTACAAGCTGAAAAACGCCACGCTCGGCCAGATGGAGATATTCCTGGTTCCCGTCGCCAGGGACAAGGACGGCATCGTCTATCAGGCGGTCTTCAACTGAAGCGCCGCAAGAGACGCTCAGGACGCCGTCCATTGCATCTGAATGTGCGTGTCGCCGGCTTCGGTTTCACGAAAGTGCAGGCGGCGATAAAGCGCCTGAGCACGGACATTTCGACGCTCGACATGCAGCATGACGCTGGCCGAGTGAGCCCTGGCTTGGCGCTGGATCGTTTTCAGCATGACCTGCCCTTTGCCGAGGTTGCGCCACTGTGGCAGGAAGCCGATGTCGATCACGTGCCAGCGCTCAACGCTGGTATCGACATAGAGCCTGCCAATCGGCTCTGTCCCGTTCATCAGAATAAGGAAATCAGCCTCTGAGAACCGCGCCACATAGTGGCGATGCTGCAGATCAAACTGCTGGTCGATGAATGCCCTCTTCATTTCCTGCAGCCATGGAACCGGCTCCATTTCCTCCATACGAAAAGACCAGTAGAGCTGGCGCAGAAAAACGATGTCCTCGAGCGTGGCAACGCGAGATATGCCACGTGACAAGTTGAGGCGGGACTTCTCGCCTGATGGAAATGCCGGCAACTGTTCCGGGTCGGCAAACGCCATCACCCGAAAGACGGAAAAACGCCCGCCATCGCTATACAGTAATTCAGCGCTAGATAGGGTTGTCGGTTCTCATGCGGCTGGCCGCTGCCGGCCATACCGATCATGTTTGGCGAAAACTGCGCGTTCGCCACGGTGGTGTTTACGAATGGGCTGCTCTGTCCCGGCAAAGCGAGAGAGTTGCCCGCACTGGGCGATGGTGCCAACTTGGACGTCGTGCCCTGATTGTAGATCGTGAACTGGTGCATGTGCGCCGGCATTTCAGCCGTCGTCAAAGTCACACTGTTTTCACCGAATGTATCGCCCGCAGAACGTCTCGTGGTTCCAGGTCCGGCGCCCTGGTTGCAACCGGCACGATTGACGAAATTGGGCAATTGGAAGTTCGTCGTGCCGTTGCCGCCATAGAGGGTGCCGATCAACGCATACAGCGCGGAGTTCTGCTGGACCGAGACAGTGGCCCCAGTGCAGAACGCCCAGCCGCGTGGTGGAAAGTTGAAGCCGAAAAGCTGTATCTCGCCGAGAAAGGGCTCGGTCATTGCAGTATCCTTTCAGACTGGATGGCGAACCGGTTTCGCAAATTTGTTGGTCGCATTGATCAGCCTTGGGACGGGTAGATACCGGCCCAGGCAATGCAGAATTGCACGGTCAGTGTTGGCATCATGTTGTCGTGCGGGTTGCTTCCTCCCGCCTGCTGGGTCGACGTCACGGCGGAGAGCAAGGGGGTCGCGCCGCTGATATCGGTCGCGTACATGTTGTCACCGCTGAGCGCGCCGAGCTCGACAGTCTGGCCTACGGCTTTGACATCGGCGTTCGATGTCGTGGCGCTCATCGGATGCGTGTGCTGCGGCATCTGCTGCGAAAGCAGCGTGACATTCTCACTACCACCCATCTGGCCTATCACATATCGTGAAAGGCCCGGACCGGCGCCCTGGTGGATGGGTGCGCGGCCGGAAAGCTGCGGAACCGCAAACGTGACCTGACCATCCCCCCCGTAAGTGGTGCCGATCAGCTGATACAGCACTTCATACTCGGCAATGGAATAGAGGCCTCCGCTGCAAGGCAGCCATCCGACCGGTACCCGCGGAAAACCGAACATGCGGATCTCTCCAACATAGGGCGTGCTCATTGGCAATCTCCGTGCAGGGATCTGGTGACGTCAGGCTGGCATCAGTTACGCGAGGGGAAAATCCCGGTCATCGCGATGTTGAAGTTGATGGTTTCATAAGGCTGCAGATTCGGATGCGCCTGGTTGCCGCCAACAGGGTTCAAGGTTTGAGGCGACAACGTCACCTGACGACCATTCGGCGCCGCATAGATGGCGTTCGTATTGGTACCGTAAAGCGCACCGCCTGCGCTTCGCTGCGCCCCGTTCGACGTGGTTCCCTGTCCAACATGAAGGTGCATCGGCAAGTTCTGGCTGAGCAGCGTGACGTTCTCGACACCACCAGTCTGGCCCAGATTGTAGGCTGACGGCTGCCAGTTCGGATCCGACGACGTTCCAAAGCCTGCCGGCGTACGGCTTTGCAGGTTCGGCAGAGCAAACGTCGTGACGCCATTGCCGCCATAGACCGTACCGAGCAGTGAGAACAGTGCCTGGTTCTGTGCGATGGCTACGATTGCACCATTACAGAAAGCGAAGCCTTTCTGAGGGTAGGCGAAGCCGGTCATCATTATTTGACCCAGGAAAAAATCCGCCATTTACTTACCCCATTTTTTATTGCCCCAGGCAATTATCTTTGCGCACAGAATAAGGATTCTGCAAGGGTGTTTTTCTACCCCGTGTAGACATGACGAAGACTGTATGGTTTACTTTTAACCCAGACCATTTTTGGGGTGATTCAGTTATTCTTATGTAATATCTGAGCTTCTCATGCTAAGATATTATGCCGAATAAACAACTCGTGGCGACAGGTAAGCATGGGGGCGTGCATTGCACTGGGGGTTCAAGTCTCGCGCGCGCTTTTTTTGCAAAACGCACCATGGGTTATTTTACCGACTGAATTTACTTGCCCTCATGCTCATCGCATTGAGCTGGGCGGCGCCGGCCTGGGCGGTCTGCGGTTCCTCGCAGAGCTTTTCGGTCGCCTCCGGCGCAACCTTCGTCGTCACATGCGGGGACTTCGGCTTTCGTGAGGTCAGGCCCGGGCCCCTTGCAACGCCGCATGGGCTGGTCACCCAAAACGGCGTAAACAACAACTGGGTCAACTACACCAACAACGGCGACGGTGCGTTGTCCGACACCTTCGTCATGACACAGGATGACGGCACTCCGACCACCTTCACTGTTACCGTGGGAGCCGCTTCTTCGCTTACCGTTACCCCGGCAAACCTGCCTACGCCCGCGGTAGGCGTCCCTTACACGCAAGCGCTGTCAACGTCCGGTGGCGTGGCCCCTTACACCTATTCGTTAGGCTCCGGCACGCCGCCGCCAGGCATCACCGTCTCTCCCGGCGGCGTTATCTCCGGCACGTCGACGGGGTCTGGACCTTACACATTTACCGTTCAAGTGACGGATTCGACACCCGGGACCCCGCTTACGGTCAACAAATCCTACAGCGTCACCATCCCCGGGCCGACATTGGTCGTCTCGCCGGCGAGCCCGGCAGCGGGTGCTCAAGGCGTTCCATACAGCCAGCAATTCACCACAACCGGAGGCACCGCACCCTACGCCTACAGCCATGAATCGGGCACTATGCCGCCCGGGTTGTCGATATCCGGCAGCGGCCTGCTTTCCGGCACCCCAACGACCCTGGGCAGCTTCACCTTCACGATAAAATCGCAGGACAGCACCACGATCTCGACCGGTGGTGTCTGGCTGAAACTCCACACCGTGACAGTCGTCATCAATGCCGCACCGACGATCGTCGTGTCCCCGACGACACTGCCCGGTGGCGCGGCTGTCGGGTCAGCCTACAGCACCACTATAACGGCCAGCGGCGGCGTATCTCCCTATACATTCGCCGTCAGCTCAGGCTCGCTTCCTGCCGGACTCACCCTGTCTCCAGGAGGCACGATTTCCGGCACGCCGACTGCGGGCGGAACGTTCAACTTCACCGTCAGGGCCACAGACGCCAGCGGCGCACCCGGACCATTTAGCGGCACCCAAGCTTATTCCCTGACAGTAGCCGCACCGACGATCACACTGCCAGCCACGACGCTGGCCAATGGCACGCTGGGCGCGTCTTATTCGGCTACACTCAACCCTGCCTCCGGCGGCACCTCGCCCTACAATTATGTAGTCACAGCCGGTGCTCTGCCTGCCGGGGTCACTCTATCGGCGACCGGCACCCTGTCTGGCACACCGACTGTTGCCGGCACTTTCAATTTCTCGGTTACTGCGACGGACAACAGCACAGGCACCGGCGCTCCCTACTTCAGCACGCCGCGCGGCTACGCTCTGACCATCGTCAACATCCCGCCGGTCGCCAATCCTGTTTCAGCCACGGTTGGCTATAACAGCGGCGCCAATCCAATCACGCTCAACATTACAGGCGGGACACCGACTTCCGTCGCCATCGGCACTGCAGCAGCCAACGGGACGGCCATAGCGAGCGGGACATCGATCACCTACCAGCCCAATACGGGCTTCCGCGGCTCAGATTCCTTCACCTATACCGCGACCAATTCGGCGGGAACCTCGGCGCCGGCGACCGTCACCATCACGGTCAGCAATCCGACGATCACGGTCAGCCCATCCGGTGCGCTGACCGCTCAGGTCGGCGTTGCCTATACGCAGACCTTCACCGCATCCGGCGGCGCAGCGCCATACACACTGGCGGTAAGCGGCCTGCCGGCCGGGCTTTCCACAACGGGGACGACCTCCAGCAGCGTTACTGTCTCCGGAACACCGACTGCGGCCGGCAGTTTCAGTCTCGATGTCACCGGCACCGACAGCAGCACCGGTACCGGCCCGGTCTCGATTTCTCAGCCCTTTACCCTGTCGGTGAGCGCCCCAACCCTTACCCTGACGCCACCGGCGGGAACGCTCAGCGCGACCTATGCGACGGCATACAGCCAGCAATACACGGCCTCCGGCGGTACATGGCCCTATACCTATACTGTCAGTGCCGGAGCACTGCCGGCAGGCTTGTCGCTGGACCCCATCTCCGGTGTGCTCTCGGGAACACCGACCGTAACGGGACTGTTCACCTTCTCGGTTCGGGCAACGGACAGCAGCACCGGCACCGGCGCACCGTTTGCTCGGACACAGAACTACGTGATGCAGGTCGCAGCACCTACCATCGTGGTTTCACCCTCGACGCTGACAAACGCCACGGCAGCTTCGAGTTACTCGGCCACCTTCACCGCATCCGGCGGTATTGGGCCCTACACATTCTCGACCGTACCGGCCACACTCCCGGCCGGGCTGTCATTGGCCACGGATGGCCAGCTTACAGGCACGCCGACACAATCGGGCAACTTCGCATTCACGGTCACGGCAACCGACGCCCACGGCCAGACGGGGTCACGGCTGTACAATCTGACGGTTGGCCTGCCCAGCCTGACCGTATCGCCCCCCAGCCTCCCAGACGGCACGGTCGCCTCCGGCTACAACCAGACACTGTCGGCAAGCGGCGGCAATAGCCCGTACACCTTTGCCATCACGTCCGGTGCGCAGCCTACGGGGCTGACATTGTCTACGACCGGCACGCTGTCAGGCACACCGACCGCCCCGGGTACCTTCAACTTCACTGTAACAGCCACGGACGCCACGACAGGCACGGCCGCCACCGGCAGCACCGCCTACACGGTCAAGATCATCGACATCCCGCCGGTCGCCAATCCGGTGTCCGCCACTGTCGGTTACGGCAGCAGCGCCAATCCGGTGACGCTGAACATCACCGGTGGGGCGGCGGTGTCCGTCGCTATTGCCACATTGGCTGACCACGGCACCGCCACGGCAACCGGCCTGTCGATCAGCTATACGCCCACCCCTGGATATCGTGGTCCCGACACATTCACCTACACGGCGACAAACAGTGGTGGAACCTCCGCGCCGGCGACGGTCTCCATCACCGTCGGCGATCCGACGATCGTCGTGAACGCCTCCGGTCCGCTCGCGGCGCAGATTGGCACGGCCTACACCCAGACCTTCACCGCATCCGGCGGCGCGGCGCCATACACCGTGGCGGTAAGTGGCTTGCCGGCGGGACTTTCCACCACGGGGACGACCTCCAACAGCGTTACCGTCTCCGGGACGCCAACGGCGGCCGGCTCCTTCAATCTCACCGTCACAGCCACCGACAGCAGCAGCGGAACGGGTCCGGTATCGACATCCCAGCCATTCACGCTAACCGTCGGCGCGCCAACGCTTGGACTGACGCCACCGGCGGGTACCATTCCGGTGCCCTATGGCGCGGCGTTCAGCCAGCAGTTCACGGCATCCGGTGGCACGACGCCTTACAGTTACACCGTTTCGGCGGGCACACTTCCCACTGGCTTGAACCTCAGCGGCAGCGGGGAGCTTTCGGGAACCGCCACCGTGCCAGGTTCCTATAATGTCACCGTCAGGGCAACGGACAGCAGCACCGGAGCCGGAGCGCCCTTCTCGACCGACGTCAGCTACACATTGCAGGTCGCGACACCTGTTGTCGTGGTCAATCCGACAACGCTGGCGAACGCGACAGCCGGTTCAAACTACTCGGACACCGTGACGGCAACCGGTGCGGTTGCTCCCTACAGCTTCTCGGTGACCGCAGGCACGCTGCCGGCCGGCATAGTCCTCGGTTCGACCGGAGCGCTGTCGGGAACTCCGACGGCAGCAGGCAATTTTTCATTCACGATCACGGCAAGCGACGCTCACGGTCAGACAGGGTCACGCCCATACACCATGACCGTTGCCGTACCCAGCCTGACCATGCTGCCGCCCAGCGTGCCATCCGGCACCGCCGGAACCGCCTACAGCCAGACATTGACGGCAAGCGGTGGCAACGCGCCATACACGTTCACGGTTACCGCAGGCGCGCTGCCCGCGGGCCTGGTATTGTCTGGAGGAGGAGTGCTTTCAGGCACGCCAACCGTCGACGGCACCTTCAACTTCACCGTGACGGTGACCGACAGCACGACCGGAACCGCCGGCACCACGAGCGTGGCATACACGCTTGTCATCGCCGCCCCGACGATAACGCTTTCTCCAGGCGCTCTTCCTGACGGCCAATATGGCCTCCCCTACAACCAGGCGCTGACCGCAAACGGCGGCAGCACGCCCTACGGCTTCGCGGTGACAAGCGGCACACTGCCGCCCGGCATATCCCTGTCATCGGCCGGCGTCTTCTCGGGCACCCCCACGGTCGTCGGTTCATCCACTTTCACGGTGACGGCAACGGACCATCTCGGCTACACTGGGTCCGCAGTCTACACGCTGGCAATCGCCAACAACCCTCCGGTCGCCAATCCTGATACGGCCCAGACACTCGATGGCCAGCCTGTAACCATCAACGTCCTGGCCAACGATACCGGGACGATCACCGCGATCACGATCGTCAGTGCGCCGGGACACGGCACCGCCATAGTGAGCGGCACCGACATCGTCTACACGCCTGGCGCCTCCTTCACCGGCTCCGACAGCCTGCAATACACGGCGAGCGGTCCGGGCGGAACGTCTGCGCCGGCATTGGTAACCGTCAATGTCAGGCCGCGTCCGGTTGCCGTCGCGCAGAGTGTCACCACGATGTCGGGCAAGGCAGTCGTTGTCGATCTTGCCAAGGACGCCAGCGGCGGTCCGTTCACCAGCGCAAGCCTGGTTTCGGTGCCACCATCGTCATCCGGTACGACGTCGCTCAACGGCTACCAGATGACCTTCACGCCGACGACGGCGTTCGAAGGCACCGTGACGGTGACCTTCACGCTCAGCAACGCCTACGCAACCTCGGCGGTGACCGCGATCACGATCAACGTCCAGGGGCGGCCCGACCCGACGCGCGACAGCGAAGTCATGGGCATCCTCAACGCGGAGACGGCCGCGACACGCCGTTTCGCAAACTCTCAGATCGGCAACTTCCAGCAGAGACTGGAAGGGCTGCATGACGGCGACAACGGCCAGGAACCCACCGACACCCTGGCATTTGTCCAGGGCATTGTCCTTTCCTTCAACAGCACCTGCGGCCAGGATGATCTGGTTCCGCGCGGAGAATCCTGCGGCAGCCATCAGGCGGCGGCCGAAAAGGACTTGCCCTTCAAATCGTATCTGGACGACAGCACCACGGCGAGCACACCTGGCGGCTTCGGCACCGGCAGCTTCGGCCACAGCAAGGTGACGATCTGGACAGGGGGTTCGATCAACGTCGGCGACCGGGAAGGCAATGACGGCTACAAGTTCGAGACGACAGGACTCAGCGGCGGCATCGACTACCGGTTCAGCCGTGCGTTCGCGCTGGGGCTTGGTGTCGGGTATGGCCGGGATGTCAGCGACATCGGCGACAATGGCAGCCGCAGCACCGGCAAAGCCTACACGGCAGGGCTCTATGCCAGCTATCACCCGGGCCAGAACTTCTTCATCGACGGCCTGCTTGGCTACCAATGGCTCTCGTTCGATTCCAGGCGCTACCTGACATCGGGGGGTGGCTTCGTCACCGGTGAGCGCGACGGCGGCCAGTGGTTCGCCTCGGTATCGGCGGGCGCCAAGTATCAGGTCGAAAACTGGCTGATTTCGCCATACGCGCGCCTGGACGTGGCGCGCGCCACGCTGGATGCCTTCACCGAAAAAGGCGATCCTTCACTGGCGCTGCACTATGGCGAGCAGGATATCGACACCGTCACCGGAAACCTTGGCCTCAGGCTCGCCTATAAGATCCCCGTCAGCTTCGGCGTGATCACGCCGCAGCTCAGGCTTGAGTATCAGCATGATTTCCAGGGCGACAGCGCGATCACGATGAACTACGCGGACATGTTCGGCGGGCCGTTCTATCACACCTCCATCGATGGATCGGCAAAGGACCGTTTCATGCTCGGGTTGGGGATGAACATCCAGACGACGCAGGATTTTGCAGTCCGGCTCGAATATCGCGGCCTGTTCGGCAGCGATGGCGGCACCGACAACGGCTTCCTTATCAACCTGGGCAAGAAATTCTGATCTGCAGGATCACCCGCGTTATGCATACGCCCTGTTTCGTCTCACCGCGCAAGGTGGCAGGACGGGACGTTAAATGAAGGAGCTGTGTCCAGTATCCGCCGCTTCAGCGGACGCATAACCTTCGGCCGGCTTCTTACAAATAGAACGAAATTCTAACTGATTTGATTACGAGCGGTATAAATGTGACATCGGGAAATCCCGCAAAGTCTTACAGCAAGTAAAATTTCTCGTTCTACAGGGCAAGGCGCTGGACATGCATCAATATCCAGCGCAGTATGTTAGAAGTTTATAATATATCTGAAGGGGAGCCCCATGCTGCGTGGAGGATCGATGGCGCGTGCGCGGTTTTTTGCGGGGGTTTTTGTCGGCAGCCTGACGCCCTTCGCGGTGCTGCCCGCGATGGCCGAGATCATCAATCCGCCGGTGTTGCAGGACGAGCGCGAGCCGATCGCCAAGCCTGTTCTGAAAGAGCTTGCTCCGGCCGCGCCGCTGCCCGGCAACACAGCGCCAGTACGCGGGGATCGCCTGCTCAATCTCAAGATCCAGTATATCGACAACCAGATATACAATCCGTCGACAGGCGGATACGACAAGGTTCATCTGCGCGGGTACACCGGCAAGGGTGTCGATCCCAAGGCGCCCTATGTCTCGCCGACGATCGAGGCGACCCCCGGCGACACAGTGCGCGTCACATTGGACAACCAGCTGCCGGCAGGCCCCCAGCCAGGCGACCCCGGCTGTATGCCTGGCGGACAAATGCCCGACATCCCGCATTGCTTCAACGGAACCAATCTGCATACGCATGGGCTGTGGGTAAGCCCGTCAGGCAACAGCGACAACGTGCTTTTGTCGATCAATCCGCAGACGAAGTTCACCTACGAATACAACATCCCGTCCGATCACCCTTCAGGCACGTTCTGGTACCACACCCACCGTCACGGCTCCACCGCTCTGCAGGTGTCGAGCGGCATGGCAGGCGCACTCATCATTCGCGGCAACCGTCCGCCGACGCCTTCCGCGCATGGTGACCTCGATACGCTGATCCCGACCTCCGCGATCCCCGAGCGGCTGCTGGTGATGCAGCAGATCCAGTATGCCTGTCGTGCGCCGGCCGCGAAGCCCGGCGAGCTGGGTCCCATCAAGCAGGATATCAACGGCCGCTACATCTGCGATCCTGGCGATATCGGCGGCATCGAAGGTTATGACCAGTTCGGCCCAGGAACCTGGCCGGCCTCCGGTCGGTATACGTCGCTGAACGGCCAAGTGTTCGATGCCAACACCCCCCTGACCGCCAAACAGGGCCAGATCGAACGCTGGCGCATGATCCACGCCGGCGTGCGCGACACGATCAGCCTGCAATTCTTCAAGGTTCTCGACGGCAAGCTGCAGCCTGGCGCAAAGACCCTGCTTCAGGCTGACGCCAGCGCTGCCTTCATCAAGGATACATGCGACACGAAGCCGGTGCCCTACATGCTGGTCGCGGCCGACGGCCTGACGATGGCTTCGGGGCAGATGACCAAGGTTGCAACCCTTCAGCCCGGCTACCGCTTCGATGCGCTTGTGGTGTTTCCGGAGGCAGGCCGTTATTGCGTGATCGACTCCTCGGCGCCGAAGTCCGGCGTGGTCAACGGGCTCAACGTCGAGCCACAGTTGCTCTCGATCGTGGATGTCGCGGCCGGGACGCCGGTCACCAACGTCGAGACCTATCTCAACAGCAAGCTGGTCGCGCTTGCCGAGACCAACATGCCGTCCAACGTCAAGGCCGCGGTGGTGGCTGATCTCAAGGCCGGCACGAAGCTGACACGCTTTACGCCGCATCCCGACGTCACCGACGAAGAGGTCAAGGGCAATGGCACGCAGGAACTGACTTTCTTCATCGACACGACCGGACCGGACGTGAAATTCGAGGTTGGCAACACGCTCAAGACCGCCGATGTCAGGCCCTATGACCCAACCCGCATCGATCGCCAGCTGCCGCTGGGCAAGGCGCAGGAATGGGTGCTGCAGTCACATTTCGTCAGCCACCCCTTCCACATTCACGTCAACCCGTTCCAGATCGTCTCGATCATCGATCCCAATGGCAAGGACGTCAGCGCGGCAGGTGCAGTCGACGATGCCGGCGGCGAGCCTTACGATCCGCAATATCCGGGACTGAAGGGGGTCTGGAAGGACACGCTATGGATCAAGAGCCTGATCCCACAATCGCTGCCGGCCGGTTTCTCCGGCATCTACACCATCACTTTGCGCACGCGCTACGAACGCTATATCGGCGAATACGTGCTCCACTGTCATATCCTCGATCATGAAGACCAAGGCATGATGCAGAACGTCGCCGTGGTGCTGCCCGATCAGGTGGTCGGCCCGCAGGGCAGCACCATGACGATGCAGATGGACGGCCAGGTGCCGGCAGGTGGTCACGATGGCCACAAGTGACGCGCGGCGACCCGAACCAACAACGCCATTCACCTGGAGCAACGTCGAAGCAATCCTCGTAACGGCTGGCGGCATCGAAGGGCCCGGCAGCCTGACGGGGCTGGCCCTGCCGGAATTCCTGGAACTGCAACTGCACGGCATGCCGCTCATCGCGCCGCTCACCACCACATGCTGCGGCACGAGCGACGCCAAGGGCCGCGGCGCGCGTTCAGCGCTGATCCGGGGCTTGCGCGGGCTGCCGCCTTTCGACGGCAAGCAGTTCCCTCGCCTGCCCTGGGGCGGTTCACCAGTCCCGGATGAAGATATCGATCGCATCGAAACCTGGATCGAGGAAGGGTGTCCGGGGGACCTTATCGGTCAGGTTGCCCTCGCAGGCGAGGTCAGCGTCGCTGCCGAAGCCCGTGTCGAGGTGAAGGGGCTCCCAGGCCCGATCTTCGGTCCTGCGTCGGATCCAGCCGCATGGCGCTACGCCAAGGGCGAGCTGCGGCAGCGCATGGACGTCGATGTGCTGAGCGAACCACAGAAGGAGCGGCTGCGCCATGCCTTCCGCGAACTCTACAAGCTCAACAAATGGGTCGGCGACAAGCGTTCCTACAACAATCTGGCCCTCATCCATCAGAACCACTGCCAGCACGGCTGGGAGCGGTTCCTGCCGTGGCATCGCGTCTATCTCTATGAATTCGAACAGGCGCTGCAGGATTTCTGCCCGGATGTGACGATGCCCTGGTGGGACTTCCCGGCGCAGCGCTACAAACCTGAAGACCCAGCCAATGGCGCGATCCTTCCTGATGCTTTCAAGGGGTTCCTCACCGAAGCTTCGGCGCGTTTCCTGCGCGATCACGGCTTTCCAGCCAAAATCGATGCGCTGGTTGGACAATTGTGGGCCAACCCGACACAGATTTACGATGCGGTCAGTGCGGCCTGCGGTAAGGAGTATGTGGCGGGTGAAAACCGCAAACGCCTGATCGACGCGCTGCTCGACGCCAATTCGCTCTGGTATCCGCTGCGTTATTCCGGCCAGTTCGGCAAGGGCACGATCAACACCGTCATCCACTACCACTACCCGGCGCAGGAGGATATCGACGAGATTCTTTCGCTGCGTACCTTCCGCGATTTCGGCGGCGGCAGCCTCTATGTCGACAGTTTCGGTTTCCTCGACCAGAATCCGCACAACACAATGCATATCTGGACCGGTGGCATGAACCCGGCTTTCAAGACGGATGCGCCCACCGATCGCAACAGCGCGGTGCGCGTCGCCGGCCGCAAATTCCACCGGCGTGACGATCTCTATTCCGAGCCGCAGTTCGGCGACATGTTCTCGAACCTGACCGCGTCCTATGATCCGATCTTCTGGCCCGTCCATGCCAACATCGACCGGCTATGGTGGCGTTGGCAGCAGGATCACCCGGACGGCCTGCCGGCTGATCTCGATTCGGCACTGACACCGTGGAGCTATGCGGTGCGCGACACACTCGACATGAGCCGTTTCGGTTATGAGTATGTTCGCGGCGGATGCCTGATGCCGGTCGGCTTGACCAATCCGGTCGGCCGTTTCGTCTCGGCGCCGATCACGGTGCCTGATGCGACCAAGAGTTTCCGATCGGCCGAGGTGCGGCTGCACCGCGTGCCGCAACTGCCGCGCTCCTGCTTCATCCGTGTGTTCCTGAACACGCCGGACGCCGATGCCAGCACACCACTCAACGTACCCGGCTATGCCGGCTATGCCGCCGTGTTCGGACATGGCGAATGTTATGGCGGACCTGGCCATTGCGAAATTCCACCGGCGGAAAACCGCAAGTTCGACCTGCGCGAGCGCAGTATGAACACGCCCCGCAACCACCGCATCGACGTAACCCGCGCCGCGCGGCGGTTGATCGCTGCCGGCGCCAAGAGCCTGACGGTGAGCCTGGTCGTTATCGGCGCTTCTTATGAAGAGGACCGCGAGCTTTTGAGGCTCGACGGCGTCTCGCTCAACTTTCTCGACTGAAACACGTGGCCGGCACGGGCAAAGGGGACATCAATGGCCGACCCAAAGATCTATCGCATCCATCCCGCAGTCGGCATCGCCCGGCTTGGCGACAGCCCGGAAGCCTTCTGCATCACACCGGAAAAGCCGGCGCAATTGCCGATCGAATGCGACGCCAACGGCAACGCCGCCAAGGGCGACGCGCCCATCAAGCATTTCAAGGACAGCAAAGGCCGCATCAAGCGCCAGGCCGCACGTTTTCAGATCTTCGCCTATGACGAAGCCCATCCCGAAGGCATTGCGCTCAGGATCGGCGACCATGTCGAGGGCGGCGGCAATCGCGGCAAACTGGTCGACATCCAGTGGCGCGTTCAGCTCGCCAACAAGAAGGCGGCATGGTTCACTTTCGACGGCCTGCGCGGTGAAGCCGGTTATCCCGACGGCACGCCATTGCGCAATGCCGGTATCACCGATCCTGTCGAACGGCAGAAACTGATCATCGACGCCGGCCCGCAAGCCCTCGATTGCACCTCGCGGCGCAAGGCGCGTTTCGGCCGCGACACCAATCCGGCCTATGCCGTCACCTTTCCGCCTCCGGGAATGGTGCCGAACGAAATCAACACGCTCGGCGACATGATGACAGACGACGACGGCCGGCTGCTGGTGCTTGGCGGGCACGGCAACAGCGGTTCTTTCCTGAGCGGTTTCGGTCATCCCCGCATCGAAACCTATGCCAACAGCGACGGCTGGTTCGATGACATCTCCGACGGGCCGGTGATGGCGCGGCTGGTGATGATGGAGGAGCATGTCCAGGCGCTGCGCTACATCGATGTCGAGTACCCGGCCTGGGTGCTGGTCGGCTACCCGCGCTACGCGCCGGAAATCCTCGACATGATCACGCTGGAAGACGTGGTCGAGGATATGTCGATCCGCGAATTCGCCTACCGCACCGACATGTATGGCACCGCCGGCACCTTCGATGCCCCCCAGAAAATCGAACCTACCGACACGGCGGCCCTGCTGCATTGGAAGGCCGGGCCCGTGGAGTGGAACCCCGCCTATCGCCCCTGGTTCTGGCGCGACATCTGGCCGATCATTTTCCGTGCCGACGAATTCTCCTATTTCGCCAACATCCTTCAGCAGTCGAACTTTCCGCACAACCAGACCAGCCGCGGCACCTTCGATCCCTATCGCCTGTGCATCCCGCCACGGATCGCACCGCGCGCGCTGGCGCAGAAGGAAGCGCGCGCGCAGGCCGACCACGTCGGCGGCCGTCTGCTCGAGAACGCGGTTGAACCGAGCCTGATGTTGCTCGACGCGACCCAGGCGCCAGGCACGGCAAATGACGCGGTGGTCGGCGATGCCGGCACAACACTCAAGGCGGCGGCGGCGGCTTTCACCGCTGCCGTATGTGCGCCACGGGATGGTGAAACGCCGCGTGCCTATGCCATGCGCTGGCATCAGACATTCAGCGAGAACGACACGACGGCGGACGATGCCTATGCGATAGCCCGCGATGCCTATGACGAGGCGGTCACCGATGTCATCGCACGCATTGCCGCTTCCGCGGCGCCGCCGCGGAAGCGGATGCTGGCGGTCGCCCGCCCCTCGTCGCGACAGGAACCTGCAACGCCGGACCGCACGACTGATCCTGACGAGCCGATCGCGGCGGCGCTGCGACGGCTGGCGTTCGAATACCGATCCGGGCAATTGCTCGACCGGTCACTTGCCGCAGCAGGCAGGGACGCGACCGCCGACCCTGGCCGCCCCGCGCGGCAATATCTCTTCAACCTGTTGCGCAAACCCGGTGAGGAGAATCTGTTCCGGCTGGAAGCCAATCCGGCGACACGGACCTATCATCTGCCGTTGATGCCCTTGCTCGCCGGTGACAATCCGATCACCAACAAGACGGTGAGCAAGTTCCTGCGGCTGACCGACACGCAGCTGTTCCTGCTGCGGCAATGGGCCGATGGCATCTTCATCGACGAGGTGGAAGCGGGCTTCGCTCCGGCGATCGATCCATGGCAGCCCTACGCGGACTGGAATGTGCCGGGCGGCCGCGGCCTGGATCGGGGCGTGCTGTCGAACGGCCTCGGCGGCGCGTTCTGCCCAGGCGGCGAAGTGACGTGGATCATCCGCAATCCAGCGATCTGGCGCGAGCCCTATCGGATCAAGGCCGACCCTGAATGGTACAGCTTCGCCCTGACCGCGGCGCAGGAGAATGCCAACCGCTGGGGAGCGGGAGTAAGCGAGGAAGGCTATATCGCCTATGCATCCGACCCACTCTCCCAGGGCAGCAATTTCGATGTCGGCCTGCAGCCGGGCGACCTCACCAAACTCAGCGGCCTGCCCTGGCAGGCCGACTTCAACGAATGCTCCACCCAGACGATCGACGTCACCTACGAGGAGTGGAACGTGCTTTATCCGGACAGCGTCGGCAACACGCTGCTCGAACGCGAAAGGCGCGTCTGGGAGACGTTGTGGTGGCCGGCACACCGGCCAATGCAGACATACTATCCCACCAAGGACGGTCTTCAGTTCCGCAACTGGGCGCGCGGCATTCCGCAGACTCTTGCCGGCGACCTCAAGATGGTGACCGAGTGGTCCAAGCTCGGCTTCATCGTTCGCAATCCCGCGGGCGGGCTCGACCAGCCCTCGCCTGCTGAAAAATACATCTGCGTCGAAGATTCCGGAGAATGAGGATGAGCAACCCCTTTATCGGCAACTGGACCTATCGCAGCTTCCTCAACGACCCCGATATCAGCAAGGCAGCCAACGACCTCCTGTTTGGCGAAGGCACGCTGGCCATCGTGGAGAAATCCGAAACGGAACTTGCCGGGACTATCGGCGGACCGGGATGGTCGCTCGATCTGCGCGGCAGCTTCGGTTACGGCTCGCCGATGCAGGTCCGCTTCCAAGGCAAAGGCGTGGTCGGCGGCGAGGAATGGATCTACGACTATATCGGTTGGCTCGTGCCTGTCTGGCCGAACAGCACCGATCGCCTAGAAGTGCCGGCGATCGTCGGCTCGGTGGTTCGCACCATCCCGCATTCAGGCGACGGCGGCAGCACCAATCCAGCCGGTGTCGTGGCATCTTTCTATGCCGTCAGAACAAGCTGACTTCGTTGTCATCGGCGGTGGCCCGGCCGGTGCAGCGGCTGCACTGATGCTGCGCCGTCATGCACCCGGGCGACGCGTGGTACTGATCGAGGCCGGACGGCACGATAGGCCAAAACCGGGCGAAGTCTTGCCGGCCGTGGCGCAAGGCCTGCTGCGCCAGCTTGGGGTCTGGCCACACTTTGCGGAAGCGGCCTTCGTCGAAAATCGCACTCTCGTCTCTGCCTGGGCCGACGAGCCGCCCGGCGAACGGCACAGCATGTTCTCCGCCCACGGTGCGGGCTGGCATCTCGACCGGGCACGGTTCGACCGGCTGATGGTGCTGGCTGCAGAAGCAGCCGGCGTCGAGGTGCGACTTGGCTCGGCCGTACACACGGCAACGCGCGAAAACCAAGGTTGGCGGCTCAAACTGGCCGATTGGGATATCACCGCCCAGGCTGTGGTCTGGGCTTCCGGCCGCAGCTGGGGGCTGGCGCGGCACTTCGGCGCAAAGGTTACCGTGCACGGACACCTTGCCGCCTATGCCCGCTTTTTCGATGGCACCCCCGGCGACTACCGGATGGTCGTCGAGGCTCGCCCCGAAGGTTGGTGGTACAGCGCTGATCTGCCGGGCCGGCGCCGTGTCGTGGCATGCCTCACTGATCCCGACTTGGGCAACGGACTGCGTCAAGCCGACCATTGGTATCGCTCCCTGGCTGCAACGCAATTCGTCGCGCGGCTCCTGCCGGCCGGGGCGCGCGAAATCGCAAGCCTGGTCAAGCCGGCCGGAACTGCCACGATCGATCCGGCCGCCGGCGAACGTTGGGTTGCTGCGGGGGACTGCCTGTTTGCAGCCGACCCACTCTCATCGCGTGGGATCGTGCACGCCCTGCGCTCGGGTATCCTGGCAGCCTATGCCGTGTCGGACATGCTGGAGGGGCGCGAAGACCTTGCCCGTGCACGCTACGCGATGATCGCAACGCAGGGCTTCCAGGACTATGTGCCGGCACTCGCGGCCCATTATGCCGCGGCGGTACGATGGGAAACCCCCTTCTGGCAGCGCCGGCGCGCTCCCCCGGAAAAGCCTGCGACGGTTTCCCCAGCGCAGGTCACGCACGTTTCGGGCAAACAGGAAGGAATCCATGAAACTCGGCATCCCGGTTTATGAAGGCGTCAACCTGCTCGATGTGACCGGCCCGTTGGAGATGTTCTCCTGGGTCGACAAGAAAAAGGGATTGGAAACGCGTATCCTCTCCGCCGACGGCGGACCGGTCACGTCCCTGAACGGAATACGCTTCGACGCCCAGGCCAGCTTCGCGGCAACACCGAAACTGGATGTGCTGTGGGTACCTGGCGGAGCTCCCGACGCGCTCGGAGGGATCATGAGCGATCCGGCATCGCCCTATCTCGCTTACCTGCGCCAGGTCGCGATCGATGCGAAATGGGTCTGTTCGGTCTGTGAAGGCGCGCTGCTTCTGGCCCGGGCCGGACTGCTCGACGGCCACAGGGTCACGACGCATTGGGCATTCGTCGACTGCCTGCGCCGCTTTCCTGCCGTCAAAGTGGCCAGAGGCCATCCCCGTTTTGTCGAGTCCGGCAACCGGCTTACCGGCGGTGGCATATCGTCAGGCCTCGACGAGGCGTTGCACCTCATCGCACGGCTTTTCAACGACAAGACCGCTGTCGAGGTCCAGGTCACGACCCAGTACTTCCCGGTGCCACCGGTCTCCGGCAAGATTCCATCGAAAGCCCCCGAATGTATGATCCAGTGGTGACCCTATCCTGCGCAAGGGAAGCATCCGCCTCCTGATGAGGTAATCCTCGATTGTGACCATGCGCGATACCAATCGGCTCTTGCCCCGCCTGGACGGGTATTGCGCGAAGCGAGCTCTTGAGGTTGTCGGTGTGCTCTTCGAGGAACCTGCTTAGATTCTTGCGGTGATCGAAATCCAGTTCTGAGGTGGCTTTCCCAGCGACGCACCCTCCAACAGCATCTCGCGAGGCGAATGCACAGACAGGCACACTGCGACCTGACCGAAGAAGTGCGTATACAGGCGGGCGGAATTGGAGGGGCCTAGCTCTGCAGCCATCTCGCCCTGCCAGGAAAGCAGGATTATTTTCGTCCTGAAAGCATCTCATGTGTTAGCGTCGCGAGGGATTTTTCGATAGCAGGAAGACTTCCGTTCTGGGCCGCGACCTGAGCACCTTCCAACACAAACGTAATTTGTGCCGCAGCAGTATTCGGATCGGATAGGCCTGCCTTCCTGCACAAGGCCTTCAACCGCTCAACCTGATCCAGCTTGTGGTTTCGGATCTTTTGGCGCCACGGATGCTCCGGGTCTGAGACTTCTGCGATGGTGTTCACAAATGGGCATCCCCGATGGGAAATGGCCGGGAGCCCTTCCAAAACGTGGTTTACCCATTCCCGGAGCTGGGCATGCGGATCGTCTGGATGAAGATGTTCGATTTCGTCCAGGATCCCGCGATATTTCGCAATCGTCGCGGTCAACCAAACATCAACAAGCACATCCCTCGAAGAGAAGTGGCGATAGACTCCCATCTTCGTAGTCTCTGCCGCCACGGCGATCGCATCCACCGAAACATGTTGAATTCCCCTTTCATCGAAGAGCCGGAAGGCCGCTTCGATAATGCGTTGCCGCAGTGGCTGCTTCTTCATTGTCGACACCATTTCGCTTCCATCTCCATTGACAATGATACCACGCGGTATCATTGATACCAATGGGTATCATTTTGGAGTTTTGCGATGGAACTGCGTGACTATGTGTCTTACGACGCGCTCGGCCTGGCCGAGCTGATTGTCAACCGAGCTGTCACTGCCGATGAGGTGGTCAATGCGGGCCACCGGGCGGTAGAGCGCGTCAATTCTGCGATTAACGCTGTTGTTGAGACGTGGACCGACGAAGTTCCAGCTGCCTTGCAGGACCAAAAGAGTGGCGAGCGCTTTGCGGGCGTTCCGTTTCTCGTCAAAGATCTTGGCATCACCCGCGCCGGTCGGCCCAATGAGCTGGGCAGTCGTCTTGCCAAAGGCCTCGTTGCGGCTTCCGACTCGAATTTAATGTCCCGGTTCCGTGAAGCGGGTCTTGTCCCGATCGGTAGAACCACCACACCGGAGTTCGCGATCAGCACGACAACGGAAGGTGTCGCTACCGGCGCTACGCGTAATCCTTGGGCGCTGGAGCGTAGCGCCGGCGGATCGAGTGGCGGGGCTGGCGCCGCCGTCGCGGCAGGCATCGTCCCTCTTGCTCATGCAACTGATGGCGGCGGCAGCATCCGCGTCCCCGCATCCGTCAACGGCCTGTTTGGGCTGAAACCGACACGAGGCCGCGTGTCCAATGGCCCTGCTGTCGATGAAGTCTGGAGCGGCCTCGCAGTCCAGCTCGGTGTTAGCCGAACGGTTAGAGACAGCGCTGCACTGCTGGATGCTGTCCAAGGCGGGGGCGTTGGCGAACCTTACTACACTGTGGCACCGCAGGGGAGCTTCCTGTCTAAAGTCGAGCAAGATCCTGGCAGGCTCAAGATCGGTTTCATGCCAAACCCCTTGAACGGAGTTCGTACCTCCGCTCCTGTTGCGGCTGCGTTGGGAGGTGTAGCGCAGCTGTGCCATCAACTTGGTCATGATGTCGAGCATGTGACGCTCGACATTGGTGTCTCCTGGGAGGCCTTTGTGTTCGCCAATACCCAACTCTTTACGGTGAACACCACAGCCTGGATCGATGCCGTTTCTGCCGCCGTGGGCCGTGGTGCGACATCCGATTATCTCGAACCCGCGACCATGGCCGTCTACACATATGGGCGCCAGGTCAGCGGCCTTGACCTTCTCGGTGCACTTGATGTCAGGAACAAGGTCGCGCGGGCAGTCGGTACATATTTTGAAACGTTTGACATCTTGTTGACACCCACCCTGCCGCAACTGCCATCGTTGATCGGCACTTACAATCAAGGACAGGGCGAACTCGACGGGCCAGGTTGGGTCGACAGGGTGTTCAGCCATTCGCCGTTCACGGCTCTGGCGAATGTATCCGGTATCCCCGCCATGTCGGTGCCGCTGTCGACCGATCCTGTGACCGGGTTGCCTGTCGGGTCGCAATTTTTTGCCGGGTTTGGCCGCGAGGACTTGTTGTTCGGCCTGGCAGGTCAGCTTGAGCGCGCGCAGCCTTGGATAAACCGACGGCCAACCGTTTGGGCGGGTGCCTGACCAGCGATGGCAACGCCGCAAGAGTAATCCAATTGCAGTGGGCGTGAACCTTAAGTTGCATCCGTCGGTTTTCGCGAGCTTTACAACGTTTCCTCAGGACTTCGCGGTAGTTGCAACAGTTACCGCGAACGGGCCCTGCCAATTCTACGGAGTGCTATCGGATGTTTTCTCTTCGCCATGGACGGCCCGATGACCTGCCCACCATCTACCGGTTGGAGCGATTGTACATCGAGACCATGGAGCCACAGCAGTTGCAGAAATGGCTGTCTGTTCTCGAGCGACATATAAAACAGTGGGTGCATGATCTTCCCCGGACAATTACGGCAGAAGAACTTGGTCAACCTCTCGGCTATTTATTTTGGGAACGAGAGCACGACACAGCGATACTCGCCTCGATCAATGTTGACCCTGGCTACAGACGGAGGGGAATAGCAACTGCCCTCCTTATCAGGTTTGAACATGAAGCAGCGGCGACTGGGTGCCTTGATTTGGAGTTGGGCTGTTTGCCTCAGAATCCTGCTCGCCGCCTATATGAGTCTCTGGGATACATTTATGATCGGGAGGAAACGCCCTATCTGGTTCTGCGCAAGAAAGTCCTTGTGCCAAGATAAGGATCATCAACTGGCGACAAGGGCCGAAGCGGCGGGAAGCGGCTTTTCGTACCTGTCACCCCCATGCTTGCCGAAATACTAGACGCCGCCGACAAGCGTGGTGAGACGGTCTTGGTCACCGCCTACGGGCAGCCGTTTTCCGCAAAGTCACTGACGGGGATGATGGCGCATTGGTGCAAGCTTGGTTTGCCTAAGGGGCTCACGCTACATGGCTTGCGGAAGTCGCTCGGCGTTTACCTAGCCGAAGCTGAGGCCTCGACCAGGCAGCTCATGGATGTGCTCGGCCGCGATGATATCGATCACGCCGAACTCTATTCGCGCGAAGCATCTCAGGTTCGCCTCGCGGTACAGGGAATGGACCGGCTTGCGCGTCTGGTAACGCGCAAGCCGCTGCTTGGCGAACCTTTCGGCGAACCACCCCTTAGGCCGAATGCCCGCATTCCGGGATGACGAACCTTCTCAGCGCCAGGAATGTGGCTGTGCTGGATGCGCGTCGGCGACGGCGGCGTTAAAGATTGCATCGCCGGTCACCACCAGCACTGCAGTTTCCAGGCGGCAAGATGGTCCAGATAACCTTTTTTGGCGTAGCCTTGGCCCTTCATCTCACCAATCTTGGCTTTGTGCTCCAGTTCAAGCCATGCCGCGTGACCTGACGAATCCAGTTGACGGTAGGACGGGCCGATCTCCTTGAAATAGTCGGCTAGGTCGTCGCCCCGCTCCGGGTAGGTCAGCCTGTCTTGGAGGACGCGCCTCCCCTCGCAGCAAAGATGGCGGAGAGACCGCAATTAGCTGTGCTGGGCAACGGCGGTGATGACGAGATCGCCTTCGCCCAGTCCCGACAGGACCTCGGTCAGGTCGCCGTTGGTCGAGCCCATGGTGACGTCGACGGGGCGAGGGCGGCCATCCTTCAGGATGAACAGGCGGCGCGTGCCTTCCGGGCCCCGCGCCTGCTGGCGGTCGCGCGGCCTTGAGTTAATGAAGCCTCCGCGGCCGGTGAACATCGAGAGCAGGCTGAATTCGCGATTGCGTGCATCTGCGGTCGGGCGGAAGCGGAAGGCGGATGAGGGGACCGTCAGCGCTCCCTTGGCCTGCTTGGTCACCACGGAGACGGTGGCGGTCATGCCGGGGCGCAGCAGCAGTTCACCATTGTCCACTTCAAGGCGAGCCTTGTAGGTGACGACGCCGTCGGTGGTGACGGATGCGTAGGCGATTTCGCGGATCTGCGCGTTGAACGGCCGCTCGGGGAAAGCATCCACGGTGAAACGCGCATTCTGGCCGGGCTGCACGGTGCCGATGTCGGCTTCGTCGATTGCAGCCTGCACTTCCATCTTCTTCAGGTCCGCAGCAATGACGAACAGCACGGGTGCTTGCAGCGAGGAGGCGACGGTCTGGCCGGGATCGACCGAACGGGTGAGCACGATCCCGTCTATGGGGGCATAGATGGTGCTCTTGGCGAGGTCGGTCTGCTGCGCCTTCAGGTCGGCGTTCGCGATCGCGAGGCTGGCTTCCGCGCTGTCCAGTGCGGCCTTGGCGCGGTCGCGCGCTGCCTGCGCAGTGTCCAGTGCCTGCTGGGTGGCCATGCCGCGCTTTGTCAGCTCGGAGGTACGTGACAGGCTCTGTTCGCTCTCGCGCAGCGTGACCTGTGCGGTCTCGACGGCGGCAGCTGCCGCCTTGGCCGAGGCCGTGGCTCGTTCGATCTGGACTTCCAGCTTGGTGGTGTCGAGCGAAGCCAGCACATCACCCTTTTTGACCTGCTGGTTTTCCTCGACGGCAACGGTACGCACGATACCCGAAAGCTCCGAG